>NZ_RYDM01000003.1:0-366060 GCF_003984825.1 Flavobacterium sp. RSP46 | reverse complement strand
CGCAAAATAATTTATATTTTTTTACGATTTGTGTGTAGGGTAGGAAATGTTGTTTAGGGAATGTGAATAGGGCAGGAATAGGGCAGGGACAGGTCGCGACCTGTCCGTACGTTAGAGATTAGTCGCGAAATAATTTATATTTTTTTACGATTTGTGTGTAGGATAGGAAATGTTGTTTTGGGAATGTGAATAGGGCAGGAATAGGGCAGGGACAGGTCGCGACCTGTCCGTACTAATTATGAAAAAGAAAAAATAATGAAAAATAGAAAGCGAAATAGAATGCTGGGATATGATTATTCGCAAAATAATTTATATTTCGTTACGATTTGTGTGCAAGATAGAAAATGTTGTTTTGGGAATGTTAATACGGCAGGAACAGGTCGCGACCTGTCCGTACACGAGCCAATGAATCCGTATATGGAATGGAATGAATATGGTTCTATTGCACAAAAACAATGGAATTGGTTGGATAATCAGTATGCGTATGTTATTTTACATTCTTTTATAGTAATGCCGAATCATGTCCACGCAATTTTGGAAATTGATAGTAATTTGATATCTGATTGTGAAATAAAAATAAAATCAGTATCGGAACTAATTGGTGCTTATAAAACGACCTCATCAAAACAAATTCATTTAGCCGGTTTGTCTGATTTTGCCTGGCAGCGTTCTTTTCATGATCATATAATTAGAAACGATGGGTCTTATGAAAGAATTTATAATTATATCGAAACAAATCCTGAGAGGTGGAATACAGATGCGCTTTTTGAAAAATAAAATTATTGTTTAAAACAATTCCAACTGTGTTGGGGCATTACTATTTTCCTGTTTGGCTTTTCCTAAATAGTTGATAATCATTCCAAATTGTTTATCGGTAATACGTAAAACACTAACTTTTCCTAACGAAGGAACGAGTCGGTTAATGCGTTTTTCATGAACATCAGCACTTTCTCCACTCGCACAATGCCTAATATAAACTGAAAATTGCATCATGCTAAAGCCATCTTTTAAGAGATTTCCTCGAAACTGAGAGGCATTCCTTTTGTCTTTTTTAGTTTCTGTAGGCAAATCGAAAAACACGAACAGCCACATTATTCGGTATCCGTTAAGTTCCATAATTTAGGATATTTAATTTTTTTTCGGTGACCTGTAAAACAGTGCTGGAGCGAACTAGCCGTTTTTTGCAATCCTACCATTAAAGGGCTTTTTTCTTCTTTGAAATAAACAGTTTGTGTCAGCATTTGTAATAGTTCCGCTTTTATTGCGGTGTTTAGTTCTTGTTCTTGATACCGGTTCATAATATCAAAAACTTTTTCGTCAACAATGGGACGAAAAGGTTCCATAATATCATCAGCAAGTGCAAAAGCATTGTATTTACTTTTATGATGAATACCAAGTGTATTCAATAATCCGCTTCCGGAAAGTGCTCTAGCTGTAGCGGCTCTTAAAATAGCATACCCGTAGTTTAAAAAATTGTTGGGATAATCACCATAACGTTCTCTTTTTATGCCATTTTTTTCATGATTAGGTAACGGAAAATTTTTCCAATATTGTTGTGCAGCAACGCCTTCCATATTTGTGGTGTCACCGCTTAATACTTTGCTAGCCAGAAACTCAAACGTATTTTTATTTTCAGTTATTTTTGCTAACAATTCCCCTTGATTTTTAATTTTTTCAATAATAGTTTGTTGCCATAGTTGTTTTTTCAGAGGAATTGAAGCTTCGATTTGATTTTTGAATATTTCCTGCTGAATGTGATGGCTGTTGAGGTTGAGTAACATTCCATTGGGTAAGTGGTTGCTACCACAAATAATAATAGCAGTATTATTTTCTACAATTAAGTTCATAGCAGGAATACTCAGATAAATTTCAGCATGATCGAGTACCAGAAAACCAATGTCTTCTATTGGAATGGTACTTTCTCTTATTTCTGATTTTAGTATTAGCTGTTGGTTTTTTGTCGTGATTGAGGATTTATTTTCGATAAGAATTGTTCTTTTGATCATAATTTAAGCCGTTAAATTAATTGCAAATATTTGATTATCAATCAAATTAACATATTTAATAATCAGTTATTTTACGGGAAACCTCAATCTGCCTTTTAAATTGCTGATATAAAAAAAGCGTCTCGTTTTAAAACAGTTTGATGCTGTTTTAAAACGAGACGACCTAAAGAAATTTTAATACTAATTATTTAGTTTAAGCGAGAGTTAAAACAATAATCTTGATTACGCTCGATTTGACAAGAAATAAACTTCTTAGTTATTTATTCCAAATCTTCCACGCTTTCTCTGCTTGAAAAATAAGCATATCCAAACCATTTTTGATTTGTGCTCCTTGCTGTTTGGCTTTTTTTAGGAATTGTGTTTCTGCAGGATTGTAAATCAAGTCAAATGCAATGTGCTTTCCTGTGAAAAACTCATACGGGATCAATGGAAACGCATCCACATTTGGACTTGTTCCTACTGGAGTCGAGTTGATGATGATTTGGTAATTGTCGAATGTTGTTGCGTTGATTCGGTTATACTCAATCGCATTTTCTTTAGCTTCTCTCGACACAAAAGTATAAGGAATGTCCAGTTCATCCAAAGCAAAAGCGACTCCTTTAGAAGCTCCTCCTGTGCCTAAAATCAAGGCTTTTTTGTGGTGCGGTTGCAACAGGGGTTCTAATGATTTTTTGAAACCATAATAATCGGTATTATACCCTTTCAACGTTCCTTTTTTGGTAATTTTGATGGTATTTACAGCGCCAATTAATTCCGCTTTTTTAGATAATTTATCCAGAAACGGAATGACGGTCTCCTTGTATGGAATAGTTATACTTAACCCTTTTAAATTTAAAGTGTTTTTTAGTATCTCTGGAAGTGCTGTTATTTCTGGAATATCAAAATTTTCATAGGTGCAACCAGTAAAATTTTCATTGTTAAATTTATCGGTAAAATATCCTTTAGAAAAAGAATAACTAATATTGCGACCCAGTAACCCAAAACGTTTTCTAACTGTTTCTGTCATTATTTTTTTTTATGTTTTGCAATGTAGTTTTGCACCATTTTTTTGGCCCAAACTACTGGAAATAAATCTTCTAAAAGGATGTAATTATCAAAATTTAATCGTAGGGCATTGCTTAAATGGAATTTTGCTTTTGTATTATCTGTTAGCATAAAATACAATCCTGCTAAGCGGTATTCAACTTCATTTTCTTCCGGAAAATATTCTGAAGCTTGTAATAAGGTTTGAATGGCACTTTCGAATTCTCCTAAAAATTGTAGAATATCCACCCAGAATAACCAGGTGTCAAGTTCAGTATCGCCAAATTCAACTGCTTTCCTGTATCCAAATTCAGCTTCTTCAAAGAAGTTCATTTGCTTATTGATAGTCGCAAAGCGTTTCCAATACAAGCGATTTTGGTTGTCAATCGCTAATGCTTTATTGACATAAAACAATGCTTTTTGGTAATTTTTTTGACGTACATAAAAATCCGTGATGGCAATCCAACCTTTATCTAAGAGTGGATCTTCATGCACTGTTTGATTGAAATATTTTAAGGCTAAAGCTTTGTTTCCTAATCTTTCATAACATTTTCCCATTCGAAGTAACGCATACGAAGTTGCATCATCTAATTCAATAGTTCTGCTATAACTTTCTATGGCTTTCTCGTATTTTTTTAATCGTTCAAAAGCTTTTGCTTTTTCCATGAAAGCACCAAGGAATTCATCATCAATTAAAGTAGCGTAATCAAAGGCACGAATCGCATTTTCATATTCTTTTACACCATAATGCAAACGGCCCAGTTGGTGCCAGGCAATTTCGCTGTATGGATTTTTGTCAATGTATTTATTTAAATAAGTAATCGCTTCTTGGTTTTGATCTAAAAATTCAAAACAATACACTACGTTATACAAAGCGGATTGGTCTTCCAGATCTTCTTCTAAACACTTGATGAAGCTTTCTTTTGCCAGTTCAAGATTGTCCATAAAAAGATATTCCATGCCTATTAAATTATAGACATCAGCATAATCATCTGTGTATTTTAACGCGGTTTGTAATAATTCAACCGCCTTTTCGTGTTGGTCTCTTTTGGAGCAGATATTGGCTTTTTGAATGTAAATTTCTTCATTGGTTGGTTCAATGGCATACAACTCGTTCAATAGCTTTTCGGCTAGTTCGAGTTTGTCGTCATAAACTAGCATTTCCACCTGAACTAATTTTAGTCCGGTAGATTTTGGGTGCTGTTCTAATGCCAGTTTGAGTGCTTTTTTTGCTAAAGCGGCCTTACCCATATCGAGGTAATGAAGAATAATTTCTTCAAATTCTTCGGAGTCAAAAAAGAGTACTTTGTTGGTTTTCAACATGGACTCAAATTTAGACAATGATAAGTTATAGTCTTCTTCTTCGTTGCTTAATTGCATACTGTGTGTTTTTAATTTGGCCTAAATAAATTTAGGGAATCGTGCGTGTACTGCGAGGGAAAGTTGGAATTGTTGTGAACAATTTAATTAACAAAAAAAGGGGTAGTTTAAACGTATGCCCTAGCCCTGATAAGAGTGGAAATCCTTTTGCTTTTTGCTGACAAAAAGTAAAAGATTAAAACGGATAGCAGGAATAGCTCCCAATTTTTTTAATTGTTTTGAATAGGTATTTCAATATGTATCCAATAGTACAACTTCTGCTATCAAAAATCGTTAATCATTTTTCTTCAATCATTATTCCATCCATAACTTCTAATATGATGCTGCAACCTTCTCGTATTTCTTCTTCAGAAATGGTTAGCGGAGGTGTAATTCTAATTGCGCAATCTTCAAATAATAACCAGAATAAAATGAGTCCTTTGTCTTGACATTTAAGAATCACTTCGTTTGTTATATCGGCACTTTGGGTCATTGCAGCCAGCATCAATCCTTTTCCTCTTATATCTTGTATCAAAGGATGTACCAAAAGTGATCTGAATAGCTTTTCTTTTTCCATCGCCTCATCCATGAGATTGGTCTCGGTAATTTCCTGCAAAGTAGCCAAGCAGGCTGACGCAATGACAGGGTGGCCTCCAAAAGTCGTGATATGACCCAGTTTTGGATTATCGCTCAACAAATCCATCATTGCTGATGAAGCCGTAAAAGCACCTACAGGCATGCCACCTCCCATTCCTTTTCCCATAACTACGATATCAGGAACAACATCATAATTTTGGAATCCAAAGAGTTTTCCGGTTCTCCCAAAGCCTGGTTGGATTTCATCGAGAATCATCATTGCGCCCACTTCTGTGCAACGCTCGCGTACTTTTTTGAGATAATCATCGTTTGGCTGAATAAATCCGGCACCACCTTGAATGGTTTCCAGAATAATTCCAGCCGTTTTAGTGGTTATTTTTTGTAAATCGGCTTCGTTGTTGAAGGTAATAAAATCAACATCAGGTATCAATGGACGAAAAATTTGTTTGCGTTCTTCAAATCCCATGACGCTCATAGCACCCATTGTATTGCCATGGTATGCGTTATGACACGAAATCAATTGGCTTCTTCCGGTAGTTCTTCTAGCTAGTTTTAAAGCACCTTCAATGGCTTCGGTTCCTGAATTGACCAAATAAGTTTTATCTAAAGGTGCGGGCAGGAGCGAGGCTAACAATTTGCAATACTGAACCGCCGGACTTTGTGAATATTCGCCATAGACCATAACATGAGAATATTTGTCTAACTGATCCTTTATGGCTTGATTGACTCTAGGATGTTGGTGTCCCAATGTGCATGCGGAAACTCCCGCCACAAAATCCAAGTATTTCTTAGCGTTCGTATCGTAAATATAAGAACCTATAGCATGTGAGACTTCCATGCCCAATGGATATGGTGAGGTTTGCGCTTGGTATTTTAAGAAATCTGGATTCACGGTTATTTGTTTAATCTTTTATTTGTTAAATTGACAGAACGGTGATTGAATACTGCTCCCGAAGTGTCGGGACTGCTCACTGCTGACTTACTTCTTCTTCTTCTTCTTCTTATCGTAATTCAGGGTTTCTTTTCGGATTTTCATAGGAATATCCTCTTTGGCCTCTGCCGCTTTAGTTGCTTTATCTATTTTATCGTTGTCTTCATTTTCTTCGGCAGGAAAAATATCGTCCTTGGATTTTATTCGTTCCTCTCCTCGCCAAAGCAGTCCTCTTAGAATACGTGCATTTTCTGGCAACTCTTTCTCTGGATAAATATCGCCATCCACTTGCTGGAAAAACGTGATAGTTTCTATCGTATTTTCTTCTAAAATAAGATTGATTTTGCTGCTTACATTCTTATTGATACCAATGAGTTCCTGAGCTTCGTTGCGCATGTAATAAATGACTTCGGCATTCTTTATAATATCAACATCATGGAGTTTTCCTTCTTTAAATTTCCCATAGAGATTTTGACCCTTGACTTGATTGTATCCAGTTCCTATCGTGTCTTTGGAGACTATAAACGTGTTGTTGAGTACTTTGAGCGAATCTAGTTTTTGGGTATTGTTGTCTCCTATGAGATGCATGACATCTCCTGTGATTTGGTTTTCTGCGTTCCAAAGTATTGGATTTCCAATCATTTTGGTCAACGCTGTTTTAGAACTTGAATGAATCGAATCACATTTTCCGCTCATATCAGTTTTGAAAAACCGGACATTGTTAAACGCTCTGATAATTCGGTTTCCTTCTTTTCCAGTAACCATTAATTTTTTTCCATGGATGTAAACCGAGTCATTTTCGACAAAATTCACGGCAACAGCTCTTTTGGTTACGTACATAGAATCCAGTTTTTTATACACTTCAGCATAATGCCCTTTTATAATTCCGCGATTGATGGAATCCGTTATTTTTACGTTTCGCGTTGCCGATGCAAATTCCCGGTTTCGATCATAGTACAAACTGTCGCCTTTAATCACCCGATCATCGTATTTGATGTACGATTTATTCAGGAAATGAGCCAGATTTTTTTTGGTATCATAAAATCCTTTTTCGGTATATATATAATTGGCTTTACTGGTAATTGTGGATGGTCCAAAAAGATACGAATGCCCGGAATTACTGAAATAATCCAAGTGATTTGATTTAATTACATAGGTTGGATTAGTAATAGTAACAGCTGTAAGGAATTGGAATTTCTTTTGTTTCACATAATATCTTCCTGAATTGCTTTTTAGCGTATTGTCTTTATTGGTAATTGTTCCTGGCGTATCGTAAAATACTTCTTGAGTGTTTCGGTCAAAATTAATAATCTCTGTTACCAAAGTCGCATCAGGGGAACTCATTACGGCATCTCCGGAAGCATAGGCTTTTTTTACATTTCCATTGTATTCCGCATATTTACTGTTTAGGAATAAAGTGTCACCTTGCACCATTTGAACATTGCCAAAAGCCTTGATGTAGTTTTCTTTTTGAAAATAATACGCTTTATTACAAGTCATTATCACGCCATCATGATTGACACGTACGTTCCCAATCAGCAATAATGCATCCGGTATTTCTACCTGATTTACATCGGCAAAATCTGAGTTTTCTACAATAATTTTTTTTGGGGCTTGCGCCAAAACTAAATTAGCAGTGAACAGTATGAAACAATAACGAAGGAAAAAAAACGATTTTTTCAATGGATTTAATTTTTGTCAAATTTATGAAAAAGGATACAATCCTAATCCATATTAGGATTTATTTATAATTAGTCAAAAGTGCATGATAAACGATGACTTTTCCTTTTTAAAGTTATCAACAAATGCGGCAACTCCTTCGTTGTAGTTTGTTCTAATGGAGAGATGATTATATAATTTCAAACAATATAGAGTTCTTTATATTTAAAAAATATTAAATTTAAAAATTGATATTCATTTTAGTATCAAAAGAATTAAAATCAGCATAAATAATTTTATATGATGAAAAAAACAACTATTGTTGCCGGTATAAGCGTAGTGCTTTTGGCGACAGCCTGTAAAACGAAAGAGTTAAAAATGAATACGGAACAAAAGGAGTCAGTTTCCCATAAAAAAGAAGTGGTGTATCAGGTTTTTACCCGATTATTTGGGAATAAAAACACGAACAACAAGCCTTGGGGAACCATTGAAGAAAATGGAGTAGGAAAGTTCAACGATTTTACAAATACGGCCTTAAAGGAAATAAAGGATTTGGGAGTTACTTATATTTGGTACACCGGAGTTCCGCATCATGCTGTGATTCGAGATTATTCCGCTATTGGAATTTCTAATGATGATCCGGAAGTGGTCAAAGGACGAGCCGGTTCTCCTTATGCCGTAAAAGATTACTACAATGTGAATCCAGATTTGGCTGTAAATCCTGAAAATCGTTTGCAGGAATTTGAAGCTTTAGTTGCGCGAACTCACCAAGCTGGATTAAAGGTGATTATCGATATTGTTCCCAATCACATTGCGCGAAAGTATGAAGGAAAAAGTAATCCGGTTGGTGTCAAAGATTTTGGTGCAGATGATGACACGACCGTTGAATACAAAAGAGACAATAATTTTTATTATATTCCAAATTCACACTTTGAAATCCCTGACACAGACAAGCCATTAAATGGAGAAAAGAATCCGTTAATTGATGGAAAATTTGTAGAAAGTCCAGCAAAATGGACTGGTAATGGTTCTCGTATGGCAAAACCAGATCGAAATGACTGGTATGAAACCATCAAAGTAAATTACGGTATTCGTCCGGATGGTTCCAAAGATTTTCCGGAACTTCCTACTGGTTTTGATTCCAAATCCTATCAGGAACATTTCGATTTTTGGAAAGGAAAAGATGTTCCAAACTCTTGGGATAAATTCAAAGACATTGCCTTGTATTGGACGGCAAAAGGAGTCGATGGTTTTCGATTTGACATGGCCGAAATGGTGCCGTATGAATTTTGGAGTTATATGAATTCAGCCATTAAAGTAAATAATCCGAATGCTTTTTTATTAGCCGAAGTCTACAATCCTAAAGAATATAGAAATTATATTCATCTGGGTAAAATGGATTATTTGTATGATAAAGTAGAAACGTATGATAAATTGAAAGATATCATTCAAGGAAAAGCATTGCCTGATGGATTATCTGACATCCAAAACGGTATTTCAGATATTGAGCATCACCTGTTGCATTTTCTGGACAATCATGATGAACAACGTTTAGCAAGTCCGGAATTTGCGGGAACGCCACAAAAAGGGAAGCCTTTGATGGTGGTTTCTACAACCATAAGTACGTCGCCTACGATGGTTTATTTTGGACAGGAAGTAGGAGAGGCTGGAAATGAAAATGCTGGATTTGGTACCCATTCCAGAACGTCAATCTTTGATTATATAGGTGTTCCCAATCACCAACGCTGGATGAACGGAGGAAAATTTGATGGTGGTCAGTTAACGCAGGATGAAAAGGACTTGCGAGATTTTTATAAAAAATTATTGAATTTCTCTTTGAATAGTACTGCTTTAATGGGGAAATACCAAGAAATACAAACGGTGAATCGCCATACGACTCAAGGATACGATTCTGGAATTTATGCATTCACACGCTGGTCTGATACGCAAAAATTAATCGTTATCACTAATTTTTCCTGGCTTACTACTAGCAATTTCGAGTTAAAAATCCCTTCAGATGTAATCCAAAAATGGAATTTGAAAGACGGAAATTATACACTTACGGATCAATTATACCATAAAAGTTCTGTTGAGCTGAAAGTATTCAATGGTGAAGGAAACGCGAAAATTACAATAGCACCTTCAGAATCGTTTATTTATCAATTGTAAAGGATTTTTAGTTAGCAAAAGGATAAAAAAAAGCTGATATAAATTTATATCAGCTTTTTTTTAGCTCAAACGAATACTATTTTTTTGTTACAGCATCATAATTTTCTTCTATTTTTTTCCAATTAATTACATTAAAAAAAGCATCAATATAATTTTTTCTTCGGTATTGGTAGTCTAAATAATAAGCGTGTTCCCATACATCTAAAGCTAATATTGGAGTTCCGGGAACAACTGCATTACGCATCAAGGGATTATCCTGATTAGGTGTGCTGGTTACTTGTAATTTTCCGGATTTATCTAGAATCAACCATGCCCAACCGGAGCCAAATTGTTTTGTCGCTTCAACTTTGAACGCTGTGGTAAAGTTTTCAAATGAACCAAAATCTCTGGTAATTGCTTCAGCCAATGCATTTGATGGTTGACCTCCCCCTTTTGGCGTCATGCATTTCCAATACAAAGAATGATTGTAAAAACCTCCTGCATTGTTGCGAAGTGTGGGGTCATTTGGATCTAATTTACTTAATACTTCCTCAATTGTCAGATTTTCAAGTGGAGTTCCTAAAATAGCCTTGTTCAAATTGTTAGTGTAAGTCAAATAATGTTTGGAATAATGGATTTCTAAAGTAGTAGCTGATATGTTTGGGGCTAATGCATTGTACCCGTAAGGAAGTTTTTCCAGTTGAAAAGAACCTTCATTAGCCTTTACGTCCTCCGGAATTCCGGTTAATACTTTCTCTTCGGTCGTAGGTAAGGGAACTTCAACGACTTCGGTAAATTTTTTTTTATTACAAGAAATTATGCCAATCAGTAGCAGTATAACTGGAATTAAAAAATATAATTTTTTCATAATAATACTATTTTTTTAACAAAGAATAAATAGTTTCTATGTATTGTTTTTTGGCCTCATCTGAGGTAAGGTGGCTGATTTGCATCCATGCATTGGTTTTAAAAGCATCTCTCAAATGGTAAGTAGAAGTTTGTTTTAGATCTAAAGTTCCAAAAGTAGCTTGTTTGTAAAAGGCATAAAGTCGCAATTGAACATCTTGCGGTAAAGATGCCTGTGTCATCGATGAAGCTATTTTTACAGCTTCCAGAAATTGTAGCTCTAATTCTTTTTCATTCATTATCTTTTGGTAGCAATAATAGTTTTACCTCCAATTGCCTTTTGATTCAATTCAACATTAACTTCTGTTCCTAATGGTAAAAAGAGATCTACTCGTGAGCCAAATTTGATAAAACCGGCATCAGTTCCCTGAATAACCTGCATTCCTTCTTCAGCGTAATTTACGATTCTTCGGGCTAAGGCTCCGGCAATTTGACGGTATAGTACTTCACCAAAGGTTTTATTTTCGATGACAATTGTAGTTCTTTCGTTTTCCTCGCTTGCTTTTGGGTGCCATGCTACTAAAAATTTCCCAGGATGGTATTTGCTGAATTTTACAATTCCGCTCAATCCATAACGGGTGACATGCACATTAATGGGCGACATGAAGATGGATATTTGTAAACGTTTGTCTTTAAAATATTCGCTTTCATACACTTCTTCAATAACCACAACTTTACCGTCTACTGGCGCAAGAATTTGGTTTTCAGTGATGATTACGGTTCTTTTTGGATTTCTGAAAAATTGCAGTATGATGATCAAAAGCAACAGCGCTGCTATTTGTATGGCCATTTTGAGCCAGATGGCGTCTATGAAATTATCAGACAATAAGAGCACAACGGCAGTAAAAATAGTGCCTAATAAAATAGATTGGGTTCCTTCTTTATGAAACATAGTTTAAAATTTGATAGAATAAAAATATAATTGGTGCTACAAATATAACACTATCTAGTCGATCTAGGATGCCTCCGTGACCAGGCATTATTTTTCCGCTGTCTTTGACACCGGCAATTCGTTTGAATTTAGATTCAATTAAGTCTCCTATAGTACCTGCAATTCCAACAATAACAGCTATTGAAGTCCAGATTAGTATGGATCGTTCACTAAATTCAGGGTTGGCTTTTATGTAGTACTTTGAGATCAAATAACCGGCTAAAATAGCAAAAATGATTCCGCCTAAGAACCCTTCAATTGTTTTTTTGGGCGATATTTTTTCAAATAATTTGGTTCGGCCTATTGATTTCCCAACAATATAAGCAAAGGTATCATTAGTCCATATTAAGATGAATAATCCAATTATAATTTTGGGATTATAGTCATTTATTCCAAATGAAATTTTAGTAATAAATACAAAAGGCAATATGATGTAACCTAGTAAATACAAGTATTTTGATGAAGTGCTTATTTTTTGAATGTTATCATAAAATAAGAAAAGGATACATTTTATAGATACAACTAACGCTATAACCAATAAAACAACATCTAGTTGCTGTATGTTTATTGAAATTTCTAAATTAGAATTAAATAGCTGATTGAGGGTATCCGTAGTGATTTTATTATAATGGCTTACTAAAGTAACAGCTGTATACAAGGTTGCACCAAAAAGAACCGGTAAAATTTTATGTATTTGAATTAAATGACAAAATTCATAAATGGCAATTAGTAGAAAAATACCAAAAAGAATAAAAAAGCTTTCAGTAGAGTATAAAATAGAAGCAAGTAATAATAGGATATAAACAGCTCCCGATATACCTCGTTTTAGAGTTTCATTCATCTTACAGATCTTCTAAAAGCAATAAATAAAGATTTTTTGCAGAACTTCCGTATTGCGTGAAGTCTTCTTCTTTGGCTTTTTCGAAATATTTTATAGTAGTAATATTAGTAGGGTAGTCCCTTTCATATTTCTTTTTTATAGCGCTAAGTCCATCGCTTTTGGCTTCAAGAATTTGACTTGTATTTGCTAAAATTATAATGTTTGTGGGTAATTCGTTTGGTTTGTCTTGCTTAATTTGTTTTGAAGAAAACAATATAGATCCTTCTTCAGAAATTAAATTTTCACAACTGGCCAGTAAAAATGAAGGATTCTTTGGTTTAGAGAAACTTAATTTATTATCCTCAAGCATACTGAAAAGTTCTGGTTCATAGCATAAAACTTCACTTTCGAACCAGTCATTCTCTTCAAGAATATTTTCAAAGTGTTCTTTTACTTCCTCTGGATTTTCACAGTATAAAAACTTACCTCCATTTTTTTTAAAATTACTGATAAATTTTTCATCTATAGAGATCGTGCTATCAGCATTGGTTTTACTAAATTCACTTTCTTTATCTTCCTCAGAAGCCGGATTAATTGAACCAAAAATTTTTCTAAAAAGACTCATATCGCTGTCAACTACTTTAATTTATTACTTGAAAACGTTCAAAGATAAAAAAATCTTAATTCAAAAGTAGTTTTTGAATTAAGATTTTAAAAATAATTAAATATTTAGATGTTTCTAAGACACTACTTCTTCAAGATTTTTATCAAATGTTCTTTTTCCGAATATAGCTTCTAAATCATCTTTAAAAATAACTTCTTTTTCGATCAAAATATTTGCGAGCTGATTCAGTTTGTCTTTGTTATCCTCTAAAATCTGAATGGCTCTTTGGTATTGGCCTTCAATTAGTAATGATATTTCTTCATCAATAACTTTAGCCGTTTCTTCAGAATACGGTTTAGATAAATTATATTCGCTTTGTCCAGTTGAATCATAATAGGTAACATTTCCTATTTTTTCATTCAAACCATAAACCGTTACCATGGCACGAGCTTGTTTGGTTACTTTTTCTAAATCACTTAGCGCTCCTGTCGAAATTCTATTGAAAGTTACTTTTTCAGCAGCTCTTCCACCCATAGTAGCGCACATTTCGTCAAGCATTTGGTCAGGACGTACAATTAAGCGTTCTTCCGGCAAATACCAAGCGGCACCTAAGCTTTGTCCTCTAGGAACAATTGTTACTTTTATTAGTGGTGCTGCGTGCTCAAGCATCCAACTAACTGTAGCGTGACCTGCTTCATGAATAGCGATTGCTCTTTTTTCATCAGGTGTTACAATTTTATTTTTCTTTTCCAGACCTCCTACAATTCGATCAACTGCATCAAGGAAATCTTGTTTGTCAACTGCTGTTTTGTTATGTCTCGCTGCAATCAAAGCGGCTTCATTGCACACATTAGCAATGTCTGCGCCTGAAAATCCTGGAGTTTGTTTGGCTAAGAAGTCAGTGTCTAGTCCTTCCACTTTTTTCAATGGCTGTAGGTGTACTTTGAATATTTCTGCACGTTCACGAATATCGGGTAAGTCAACAAAAATTTGTCTGTCAAAACGTCCGGCACGCATTAAAGCTTTATCCAGTACATCTGCTCTGTTTGTAGCGGCTAGAACTATTACATTTGAATTTGTTCCAAAACCATCCATCTCTGTCAGTAATTGGTTTAATGTATTTTCACGTTCGTCATTTCCTCCGGACATGTTGCTTTTTCCTCTGGCTCTACCTACGGCATCAATTTCATCAATGAAAATGATTGCAGGAGATTTTTCTTTGGCTTGTTTGAACAAATCACGCACACGTGATGCGCCCACACCTACAAACATTTCTACAAAATCAGAACCGGATAAAGAGAAGAACGGTACTTGAGCTTCACCAGCTACGGCTTTAGCCAATAATGTTTTACCGGTGCCTGGAGGTCCTACGAGTAAAGCTCCTTTTGGTATTTTTCCTCCCAGGTTGGTGTATTTTTCAGGATTTTTCAAAAATTCAACAATTTCTTGAATCTCTTCTTTCGCTCCTTCTAAACCAGCAACATCTTTGAAAGTAGTTTTAATATCTGTTTTTTCGTCAAATAGTTTTGCTTTGGATTTTCCAATATTAAAAATTTGGCCACCACCACCACCACCGGCTCCACCAGACATTTTTCTCATGATAAAGATCCAAACGGCTATAATAATTATAATTGGCAATAAACTGATTAGGATATCTGACCAATTACTTTTTGCCAAGAAATTAAAATCGTTTAATTTACCTTTGGCAACTGCTTCTTCCAGCTTTTTTTGAAATATTTGATCATTACCAATGTTAAAAACGTAATGTGGTCCTTTATTAGGTCTGTCAAAAACATCTTTCGAAACTTTTTTGTGTGCTGCATCTTTCATTGCTGCCGCATTCAGAAAAACTTCAGCTTCGGTTTTGTTGTTTACAACAACTTTATCGATCTGACCTTTCTCTAAGTAGTCGTTAAACTTAGACGAGGTTAATTGTCCGGGTTCATTAAGACTGGAGCCATTAGTTATAAAACTTATAAATAAGAAAATTAATAATATTGCAGCGTAAATTAGCCAAGGGCTTACTTTAAACTTATTCGGATTTGGATTATTTTCTTTAGCCATTACTACGGATTATGTGTCTTTAGTATTTGTTTTCTATAGTTGTTATTTTAGCATCGCCCCATAAACTTTCGATGTTGTAGTACTCTCTAATATGTTTTTGAAATACATGAACCACTATATTCACATAATCCATTAATACCCATTCTGCATTATCAGTTCCCTCAACATGCCAAGGCTTGTCTTTTAATTCTTTTGAAACTGTTTTTTGGATAGAGTTGACTATTGCATTTACCTGCGTGTTTGAATTTCCATTACAGATTACAAAATAGTCGCAAACTGCAGTGTCTATTTCTCTTAAATCAAGGATAGTGATATCATTCCCTTTTACTTCTTCTATCCCTTTAATGATGTTCGCTAATAGAACGTCATTATTTATAGTCTTTTTCGCCATGAATTATTTTTAATATAAGTTTGTAAAGTTACCATTTTTTGTGATTATTTTTGAACCTTAACACAATATTAAATTATGTTTCACAAAAAAACGTATAGTAAGGTAATCAAACTCGATGCCATAGATTCTACAAACGAATTCCTTAAAGGGTTATCGAACAAACAAGAGCTCGAAAACTTTACTGTTGTTACCGCTGAGAGTCAAACAAAAGGAAAAGGACAAATGGGAGCTGTTTGGGTTTCTGAACCAAGTAAAAACTTAATAATGAGTATTTTGGTCAAGGATTTTTTAGCAGATATTTGTCAGATTTTCAGCTTAAATATTTTGGTTTCACTTACTGTAATTGAGGTTTTAGAATCGCTTAGGATTCCTGATCTTAGTATCAAATGGCCTAACGACATTATGTCATACAATAAAAAAATAGGTGGCATTTTGATAGAGAATAGCATCAAAAGCGACGGAACAATTGTTTCTATTGTAGGTTTGGGACTCAATGTAAATCAAACTAATTTCGAAAATTTAGCAAAAGCTTCTTCTTTGGCCGTGATTTGTGCAACTGAATTTGATAAAGAAGCACTTCTTTCTTCTATTGTTACATCCTTAGAAAAAAATAGAGCATTATGGAATCAGCAATCCAGTACTTCTTGGAACAAATACACAAACACATTATACAAAAAAGGTATTCCCATGGCCTTTTCAGCTCATAATAACGGTAACTTTATGGGAATTATTCAGGGCGTTTCGGTATCTGGGAAACTTCTGGTTCTTCTGGAAGATGATCGTGTCGTTGAATTCGACATCAAAGAAATTCAAATGTTGTATTAAATGTGAAAATTCATAAAATAAAATTTACTCCTAAATAGGGTTTGCTGAAAAACTCAGAGACCCGTTTATTCTAGATTTTCATAAAAGATATAGTTATGATTTTCGTTTAAATCACACCTGTTTTGGTTTTGGTCAATTTCTAGCATTACCCTTTTTGATAAACTCTCGAATATCATAACTATCAGACTGGGGTATCACTCCTGCTAATTTGACTAGATTGAGCACTAAAAACATGCTGTTAATCCATTAAATGACTTCCTCTATTGGGATTTTCATCATTGCTTGCTGAATCCGAATCGTCTTTGGGTTCACTCTTTTTCTGTTCCTGTTTAGTTTTTATAGCAATAATTTTCTCCGTGATTGGATTGATAACATCCAAATTTAAATGCTTTCGGAATGTTACAAATAAAGAAGCATCAAATGGAGGCACTTAGTTTCTCAAATATTGCTATATCTAATTGAAGTGTAAATTAATGTGTGTTTCTCAGCAGACCCTAAAGATTCATACTTTTTCACTTATGATACAACTGCGGAGTGATAACTTCTAATTCTTTGATCTGGATGTTGTCTCTCACAACTCAACTAAAAGATTTCTCATAAAAAAAGCTCGGTTATAAATTTTACGTACTTGTTACATAAGTTAAGATAAAGGTTCTAATGTTATCCAATTGTATGAATAAAGTTAGCAAATCCACAATTAAACTTTAATTAAAATATTTTTTTGTTTTTATCTGTTGAGATAGAAACAAAATTACAATCAAAAAATAAAACACAAGACACTTTAAAGCTATATAGATGAATATTTTAAGACCTTAATAAATTTTAACACACACTACCGAAAGACTCATAAATCAATTATTTAACAGTATATTTTTTTGTTAATAAATGAATATATTTTGTTAAAAGTATCATAACATACGCCATACATCTTACGAGTAAGTTTGCCCTCAAAAATCAAACTTCACAAAAAATGAAAATCTTAGGAAAAAAATTATTGTTTTTTTTATTTGTTTTTTCTGTTCACTTAATTAATGGACAAACAAAAACAATTACTGGAAAAATAACCGATCAGTCGGGGCTTCCATTACCAGGAGCTATTATTATGGTTAAAGAGACCAAATTGAGCTCAATATCAGATTTAGATGGAAACTATTCCATTAAAACTGAAAATGAAAAAACTTTAGTATTCTCTTTTATGGGTTTTAAAACTAAAGAAATTTTAACTTCTGAAACGTCTAAAATAGATGTGGTATTGGATGATAATTCATTGGCTTTGGGAGAAGTCGTAGTAACTGCTTTAGGTATCAGAAGAGAAAAACGAGCTCTTGGATATGCTTCTCAAGAATTAAAATCAGATGATATCAATAAAGTCAACTCCACTAATTTTGTTTCCAATTTATCAGGAAAAGTTGCCGGTGTTCAAATAACAGGTTCCGGAAATGGGATTACAAGCTCTTCCCGAGTGGTGATTCGCGGCGATAAATCGTTAAATATCAATAATAACAGTCCATTATTTGTTGTTGACGGAATACCGATAAATAACAATACGTATGGAGTTGGTGGCAGTTCAACCAATCAACGTGATTTACCAACGGATTATGGTAATGGGGCATCAGAAATAAACCAAGAAGATGTAGAAAGCGTGAATGTATTAAAAGGTGCAGCGGCATCTGCCTTGTATGGATCAAGAGCAGCAAATGGAGTTATTGTCATTACTACTAAATCAGGTAAAAAAAATAAAGGTCTTGGTGTTTCCATCTCTTCCTCTTTCATGACAAGTGAAGCGCTAAGATTACCTGAAATACAGGGGATTTACGGTGCAGGATCAAAATTAACCTATGATCCAGGAGCAGATACTAATTTAGGTCCTAGATTAGATTCCGGATTGTCTATTTTACAAAACGGAAGTCCAGGTTATTCTGTTGGTCAAGGAGTAGCACTTCCTTTCCAATTCAGATATGATTTAAATGACTTTTTCAGAAAAGGAAATTCAATTTCTAACTCAGTATCCATAACTGGTTCAGATGAGAAAACTAATTTTCGTTTGAGTTACGGAAAAACTACAAGTGAGGATATTGTCCCAAATTCAAATTTAAAAAGAGACAATATTAGTTTGAACTTAAACCATAAAATTTCAGATAAATGGAAAGTAATAGCGATAGCTACTTATACAAAAAGCCGTAGTGACAATACTCCTGTAACTGGATATGGAAGTCAAGGGCTTATGTATAATTTATTATGGAATCATACCAATGTTGATTTAGACTGGCTTAAGGATTATTGGATTGTTAAAGACGTCAAACAAAACAGGATGTTCAGCTGGGGAGACAATCCTTTTAAAATTGCTTATGAAAACATTAATGCCTTTAAAAAAGACCGTCTATTTGGTAATATCGCTTCAACGTATGATTTCAATGAAACCCTTTCTTTAATGGTTCGAATGGGAATGGACAATTCCAATGATTTCCGCTGGTCACGAAGACCTATTGGATCTTCCAGATATTCACAAGGAATGTACCGTGAACAAAGTATCACTTTTACGGAGTACAATTCAGACGCTTTACTTACTTACGATCGTACTTTTGGAGATTTTTCAACAAAGTTTTCTGTAGGTGCAAACCGAATGAATCAATACACATCTGAAGGTAAAATTGAAGGACAAGGAATCAGTATCCCCGGAATTTACAATTTACAAAATATTAATGTAATGCCTATACAATCCAGAAATATCTATAAGAAACGTATAAATAGTACGTATGGAATGGCAAATATTGGCTATAAAAACTATCTTTATTTAGATATAACCGCCAGAAACGACTGGTCTTCTACACTTCCGGCAAATAACAATTCTTATTTCTATCCTTCAGCATCTTTAAGTTTTATACCTACATCATTGTTTGAAATGAATAAAAACATTGATTTTTTAAAATTTAGAGCAAATGCCGCATCTGTAGGAAATGATACTGATCCGTATCGTCTAGTAAAAACGTATGAAAATGGAGCTTTAGCAGGTACATTAACAAATCCAAGAACTATTTTAAATAGTAATTTGAAACCTGAAATTGCAACATCCTATGAAGTAGGGGTCGAAGCTCAGTTTTTCAACAGAAGAATAACACTAGATGCTAGTTATTACATTACAAACTCCAAAAATCAAATTGTAGGTTTAGATGTTTCACAAGCAACCGGATCTACATCAAACGTAATCAATGCAGGAAAAATTCAGAATAAAGGAATTGAAATAGGCTTAGGGTTTACACCTGTTAGAAGTGAAAATCTAGAATGGTCAATTAATGCTAACTTTAGCCAAAACAGAGGAGTTGTAAAAGAATTAACAGAAGGAATTAGCAGTTATATAATTGCACAAGGTCCTAACGGTGGAACTGTAGAAGCTCGTGTAGGGGAAAGAATGGGAGACATGTATGGTAGAGGTTATCTTAGAAGTCCTGATGGTCAAGTGGTTTTTGATAATACTGGCTCTCCAATTTTAGACACTCAAATTAAAAAAATCGGAAACTATAATCCAGACTGGATGTTGGGACTTTCTACTAATTTAAGGTTTAAAAACGTCACTCTTAATGCTTTATTTGATGTAAGACACGGCGGTAAAATTTATTCAATGACAAATGCGATAGGAATGGAAAGTGGCATACTAGCCGTATCATTACCAGGCAGAGAAACTGGAATTGTTGGTGATGGTGTGGTACAAAATTCAGATGGTTCGTACAGTCCAAATACAACAGTCATTAGTGCCGAAAACTGGTATTATTCAAATGCTTTTCGTCGTGATAATATTGAAGCAAATTCATTTGATGCTTCTTATGTAAAATTGAGAGAAATAAGCTTGAACTATAGATTTCCACAAAAGTTAATTAAAGCTGCAAATATGCAAAATATAAGCATTGGCTTAGTAGGAAACAACCTGGCTCTTTGGACAAAAGTGCCTAATATCGATCCGGAAACTCAATCTATAAGCGGAGGAACATTATTACCAGGATTTGAAGTTATGCAACTTCCATCTTCAAGAAGCTATGGTGTAAAACTAAATGTTTCATTCTAAAAAAAAACAATCATGAAAAAATTTCTAATATTCGTTCTATTATTAAGTGTTTCAATTTCTTGTACTGATCAATTCGAAGAAATTAACACCAACAAAAACCAGCCAACAGCAGCCCAACCTAAAACATTATTACCAAATGTCATTTTTAATTTAGCAAATGAAAATGTATCGAATGCTTTTGACTTTGGAGATATTGTGGCTCAATATGGCGGGAACTATGAATACAATGAGCTAGACATATATAATTGGGGAGCTAGCAGCCGTTTCTGGAATATGTATAAATGGCTTAACGACATCAATGATATTAAAAAACAAGCCATTGTATTGAACAATAAAAATTATGAGGCCGTATCTTTAATATTAGAATCCTATGTAATAAGTGTAATTACGGATACGTATGGCAATGTCCCTTATTCGGAATCATCAAAAGGAGAAGACGGAATTTTGAAACCAGTGTATGATTCTCAAGAACAGATTTATACAAAAATATTTGAAAATTTAACTACTGCTAATTCCATAATCGAAACGAGCAAATCAATAGAAGGTGATTTATTGTTTAACGGATCCATGTTGAAATGGAAAAAATTCTGCAATTCACTTCATGTACGATTGTTAATGCGTGTTTCTAATAAGACAGTTGTAAATACGAAACTAAGTGAAATCATTTCGAACCCGGCAACCTATCCCTTATTTGCGTCAAACTTAGACAATGCAAATTACAAGTACACTGGTGTTTTTCCAAATATATCTCCTATGACTGATGGAATAAACCGATTGTATGGTTATAATATCGTTATGCCTTCAACCCATATCGTAAATACATTAATCACGAACAATGATCCGCGTCTGAATGAATGGATCGATCCAATTGCTGGAACCAATAATTATAAAGGGGTTCAGCCAGGTCTTGCTTTAGATCAAATTGGGGAACCAACAAAATACTCCCGTAGAGCCGAAGATTATTTTTATACAAAAACTAAAATAACTTCAATATTCATGACTTATAGTGAGTTAAATTTCTTGTTAGCCGAAGCCCGTCAACGAAATATAATTACTACCGGAACTGCCCAGGTGTATTACAACACTGCTGTAGAAGCATCATTTAATCAATGGAGTGTCACTATGCCTGCTAATTATTTAGTCACAACGGCACCTTATAGCGCCACCAATGATGTGTTGTATACACAGAAATGGCTGGCTTTATACCACACTGGTGTAGAAGCTTGGATAGATTGGAAAAGAACTGGAAAACCAAGCTTTATTCAAGCTGGTCCCGGAGCTAAAAATAGTGGTAAAGTGCCCAGAAGAATAATGTATCCAAGTATAGAGCAATCCGTAAATGCCGAAAATAATAGTGCTGCAGTGAAAGCAATCGGAGGAGACAACATTAACAATAAAATTTGGTGGGATAACTTTTAAGGTTTAATGACAGAACCGATTAAAAAAAAAAAACAATGACAAATTTTAATAGATTATTAATAATACTGCAATTATTTATATTAACAAACAGTATTTTTTGCAACGCTCAAAAAAATGAGAATCAAGGGACTTCACTCGATGAAAGTTTCAAAATTGCATTTGGCTCTTGTGCCCATCAGGACAAAGATCAGCCTATGCTTTTGAACGCCGTGAAGCTAAATCCTGATTTATTTATTTATCTTGGGGATAATATTTATGGAGACACTCGAGACATGAATTTATTAAAAAATAAATATGAAAAATTAGCATCCAAAGTTGAATTTCAAGAATTAAAAAAAAGAACTAAAATTTTATCGGTTTGGGACGATCATGATTTTGGAGAAAACGATAAAGGAAGGCACTACCCTTTTAAAAAAGAGTCGAAAGAAATTTTTATGAACTTTTGGGAAGTTCCTCAAAACTCTGAAAGAAGAGACCATGAAGGTATTTATGGTTCCGAATATGTAAAACTAGGTGATAAAACACTTCAGATAATAATGCTGGACACAAGAACTTTTAGAGATAATTTATTAAAAAATGAGCCTAAAAATTCAGTTTATAAAAATGACTATATTCCATATAGTAAAAAAGACAGTACGATTCTTGGAGACAAGCAATGGAAATGGCTAGAAAATGAATTGTCGAAAAAAGCAAATATCCGAATCATTGCCTCAAGTTTGCAATTTGGACATGAGTACAACGGGTATGAATCTTGGACAAATATGCCTCATGAACAAACAAAATTCGTTGATTTAATAGACAAAACCAAAGCCAACGGAGTTGTATTCATTTCGGGAGATGTTCACTGGGGTGAGATTTCAAAAATGAATACAAAAAACACGTATCCATTGTATGATGTTACCTCAAGCGGGATAACCCAAACATGGACTAGTACTGAATCAAATAAAAACAGAATTGGCGGTGTTATTATCCAAAATAACATTGGCTTAATAGAAATTTTCTACAAAAATAAAGTGCCATTGATAAAGCTAAACTTATTTGACAAAAATGGTATTGTGAGTAATCATAATTTTCTTCTATCAGAAATTTCATTCAATTAACGGGAATTATCTCTTTATGAGTAATTGATCAAAACATATTTAGATTATTATAATAAAAGTAATTTATCTCAAAATTACAATAGCTAATGACAAAGCGTTTAAAAAACCTAATCATTAGCTATTTTTTTTGGTAACTATTCAGCCTATTCTAAAAAAAAATAGTTATTAACAATTTTAACTTTCTGTTTTTAGAAAAACAACTTTATTTTAAACAATTGTTTTTTAGTACATAACAAAAATATTTATTATAGAACAATCTGATTAGCTTTTTGTCATGTACTTAAAATATTATTATATTGTTACTACTTAAACAGTTTTTACAATTTATTCATATTGGCTGCTAAAGTTTCTATAAATTTTCCAATTGGTCCTTTTATCATCATGGCCATCATAGGGTTAAATTCTCCTTCAAAATCAAGTTTTACAGCACTGGATTGCTCTGTTATAGTCTCAATATTTGCTATAAGAGTAAATGGAAGTTTGTCACTTGCAGCTCCCAAAACAATTTTTACAGGCGCTACTTTTTCTTTCATTTTAAGTTTGATTTCGGGCATGCCTTTTAATCCAAAAATAAATGCATCATCACCAATAACCTCAAATTTAGCAATGTTTTCAGGCATTAGTTTTTCAAAATTTTTTACATCGCTTAATAAACCAAATAATTCTTGAGCGGATTTGGGTACAGTAACTTTTGGACTTTCTAAGTTCATGTTTTGTAGGATTTTGTTTTTATTTTTTTAAACTTAAATGTTCCAGGTAGACGGATTTACATTCCATTCTCTTAAAGTTTGTTCTTCTTCTTCAGTAATGTATCTTTTGGCTACAGCCAAATTCAATAAATTTTGATAATTGCTTAAAGTGTATAAATCAACATGTGCGCTCTTGAAATTAGTTTCAGCTACATCAAAACCATACGTAAATATCGCGGCCATGCCCTTGACATTGGCTCCTGCTTCGCGCAACGCTTCCACAGCAAGTAAACTACTGTTTCCGGTACTGATCAAATCTTCCACCACTATTACATTTTGCCCTTTTTGTAAAAAACCTTCGACTTGATTTAGTCTCCCGTGTTTTTTAGGTTCCGGACGCACATATACAAACGGTACTCCTAAACTTTCAGCAACCAGCATACCAATTCCTATTGCTCCAGTGGCTACACCGGCAATAACATCTGGTTTACCAAATTGTTTCTGAATATTCTTAGAAAATTCATCCCGGACATAATTTCGTACCGCTGGAAATGAGAGGATTAATCGGTTGTCACAATAAATAGGCGATTTCCATCCAGAAGCCCATGTAAAAGGATTTCTTGGATTCAATTTAATTGCATTTATTTGCAAAAGAAATTCGGCTGTTTTTTCGGCTGTATCTTTATTAAAAATCATAGTACAAATGTATAAAGTTTTTGTTAACGACAAACCACTTTTTTTAACAAATCATATCTCCAAGGAGACCGATTTTCAATTATTTTTGCTAGAAAGCATTGATATAGAGCAACTTATAGTAAAAATCTTTCAAAATAAAATTAATAAAGCCTATTTATACCATCCGGATGAAAGCTTGATTATGAAGACTTTGAAAGCAAAAATCCCGGTTACTAAAGCAGGAGGTGGCTTGGTGTACAATAAAAAAGGAGAAGTCTTATTCATTTTTAGAAACGGAAAATGGGATTTACCCAAAGGAGGAATCGAAAAAGGAGAGGAAATTGGGGATACTGCTATGCGAGAAGTAGAGGAGGAAACCGGAGTAAATGGCTTGACAATTTCCCATAAACTTCAAAAAACGTATCATGTTTTTAGACGTAACGGCAAGTACAAACTAAAAATTACACATTGGTTCGAAATGCAATCTGATTTTGAAGGAACACCTCATGGACAATTAGAAGAAGGAATTGATAAAGTAGCATGGATGAATCCGGAGCAAATTAAGGAAGCTTTGAAAAATTCCTATGAAAATATAAAATTATTATTTGAAGAAGAAAAGCACTTGAGATAGCACTTCATTTTGTCAAAAGATAAGCTGATTGAACAGTTTTGAACTGATTTTTAAATTGGCATAGTAAGTTAAACACTAATTTCACTAATTTCCACGAATTAATCTGTGGGAATTCGTGAAATTTGTGTGTAATAAACATTTTAACGAGCGTTTTTTTATTTTAAAACACGATACACAGGATAGCGTAAATGTGCCTTTTCATAATAAACGGAATGTTTGTAGATCCAGTCCAGTTGCGCTTCCGGATTATTGATAAAGGTAACGTCACTTTGTTTTTTTAAATCAAATTCGGCTTTTAATTTTGGATTATCTTTCAAAATTTGTGTTGCAGAATCTTCAAAAACATAATCGGAATACCCTTCTTTTTGTTGTAGCATCGTGTCGAAAAAATTCCAATTGAAAAAAGAATCGACGGCCTCTGGTTCCAATGTTTCCAATAGGTATTTGATTCCCTTTTGTTGTGTAGGAATAACGTAATCCCCTTTGGCGAAAGCCACTTTCTCCATTTTAGCGGTTACCGAAGTGTTTCGGTGTAAATAATGACCTTCGTATGCGGAACTTGCCGTTTTGAAATCCGCAATCCTGTAGCTTTCAACTTCAATTATTGTGTCCTTTTTTAATTGGCGATAGGAGATCGTATTGCTCTTTAATAATTCAATTACAGGCCAAAATCCTCTCGGAATTATATACGCTTCTGGTATTATTATCTCTTTTACCGATTTAAATTCCTTATTGTACGGAATATCTTTTTTGTACGGTTTTGTTTGGTCATAAAACAAACGGTTTCCGGAGGTGACGTCGCTTTTTTTGTAACTGGCTTCATAGCCTAAAAACGAAAAAGGAATCGTTTTTGTACTGTCAATTTCCCATTTTATCGTGTACGATTGTTGTGGTTTATACTGCTCTTCATTTTTTAATCGCAGTTGTTTGATTTTTTTGTAATTAGCATCTGTAAAATCAATTGCGGAACGCATGTATTCGTAAGTTACTTTCACCCGATCCACATAATTTTTTAGCATGTGCGTTTCCACCACAAACCCAATGGTGTTGAACAATGAAGTATAACCGGTTGCAAATCGTGGACTCTCAAAAAACTGACCAAAACCTTTGTCTGGTGTGTCCTGAAAAGCATTGACATAAGGCGTAGTTTCGATATTCTTTTTTTGTAAATCTTCGACCAAAGCAGGCATCATTTCAGTATTTAAAAAATTCCCTAAAATAGTTCCTAGTTTATTATGTTGGGTCATAATATACGTCAGTTTGTATTGGTAATCCGCGCCATTGCTGACGTGATTGTCAATAAAAACATCTGCATTTACTTTATGGAATATTTCTACAAAGCTTTTCGTGTTACGGGTGTCTGATTTGATAAAATCTCGATTCAAATCGTAGTTTCTGGCATTGCCACGAAAGCCATAGATTTCAGGTCCGTCCTGATTGGCTCTTGAAGTGGAGTTTCTGTTTAAAGCGCCGCCAATATTGTACACCGGAATACAAACGATAATGGTGTTTTTTGGCACTTTTATTTTGCCTAAAGCTAAATCTCTAAACAGTTGCATAGAAGCGTCAATTCCGTCAGGTTCCCCTGCGTGAATTCCGTTATTAAGCAGAATTACCGCTTTGTTTTTTTGGATGGTTCCAAAGTCAAATTGCTGTTCCGGATTAAAAATAACCATGTGCAAAGGCTCACCGCTGTCTGTCTGTCCCATTTTTCGCATTTCGATAGTAGGGAAATCATCCGCCAGAAGTTTGAAGTACGCAATTGTTTCTTGGTAAGATGCCGATTGATTTCCATTACCTTTTTCGAAAAAAGTATCGTATTTATTGTTTTTTTGTGCAAAAGCACTGATGGAGAATAGTAAAAAAAGGAATGTGAAAAGTCTCATTTTTCGGTTTTTTAAATGGAATATCAAATGTAGCTTTTTTTAGACAGCTGTAGATATGAATGTAAGAAAAGGAAATACCCGATTGAAAAAGAATGAAAATACAAAATTCATAACTGAGAATTAAAAATTACCTTTGTCCAAATAAAAAAAATGAATAAGAAACACCATTCCAATAATATACTTTCGAATTTAGGCATCGAAAGCCTGAACAAAATGCAGGAAGTAGCACAAGATGCAATCTTGAATGACAATAATATTTTATTACTTTCGCCAACAGGTTCCGGAAAAACTTTGGCTTTTTTGTTGCCGATTTTAGAAATGTTACAACCCGAAATTCAATCGGTTCAATGTTTAATTTTGGTTCCTTCACGCGAATTAGGATTGCAGATTGAGCAGGTTTGGAAAAAAATGGGAACCGATTATAAAGTAAATGTGTGCTATGGCGGACACTCCATCGATACCGAAATTAAAAACTTAAGTAATCCTCCAGCAGTTTTAATAGGAACTCCGGGAAGAATCGCGGATCATATCGACAGAGGCACTTTCCGAGTAGATAAAATTCAAACCTTGATTTTGGATGAGTTTGATAAATCGTTGCAATTGGGTTTCCATGAACAAATGTCTTTTATAATTGGAAAATTAACGAAACTCAACAAACGCGTTTTGGTTTCGGCCACTTCCGATATTGAAATTCCACGATATACAAGAGTCGTAAACCCGACTATTTTGGACTTTATTCCAGAAAACGTGGCCGAAACGAATCTTTCGATGAAAATGGTCGTTTCGAAAGAAAAAGATAAAATAGGAAGTTTATTCAACTTGATTTGTTCGTTGAAATCACAATCGGCAATTGTTTTTTGTAATCATCGTGATGCTGCAGAGCGCATCAGCGATACGTTGAACGAAAAAGGAATTTATGCCACGTATTATCATGGCGGAATGGATCAGGACGAAAGAGAACGCGCCTTAATCCAGTTTAGAAACGGAAGTGTAAGTTATCTAATCACAACTGACTTGGCTGCTCGTGGACTCGATATCCCTGAAATGAATCATGTTATTCATTATCATTTGCCATCTAAAGAAGACGAATTTACCCATAGAAACGGACGTACAGCACGTATGCTAGCTTCTGGTACGGCGTATATTATTGCTCATGAAAGTGAGAAAAAAATGGATTACATCGATTACGGAATGGAAGCTTTGAAAGTGGAGAATTCCACTTCATTGCCAAAACCACCTGAATTTCAAACGATTTACATCAGTGGTGGAAAGAAAAATAAATTGAATAAAATTGATATCGTAGGTTTCTTTTCCCAAAAAGGGAAATTAGAAAAAGACGATTTAGGATTAATTGAAGTGAAAGATTTTATCTCATTTGCAGCGGTGAAATTCAATAAAGTGAAAGATTTACTTCACGCCATCAAAGACGAAAAAATGAAAGGCAAGAAATTCAAAATCGAAGTCGCTCGAAAAGTGATTAAGAAAGAAGAGGAGTAGTTTTTTAGTGTTCAGTTTTGAAAAGTGTTCAGTGTTCAGTCCTGAAGCTTCTGGGTTAGTTATCCGTAAAATAATTGACAATAAAAAAATCGTTAAAGGTAAATTAAATTTACTGTTAACGATTTTTTGCTTTAATGAAGTCTCTGATTACACTTATTTCTGACCACTGAATTTTTTTATCAACTCAGGTACTGATCATTAAAAACTGTCAACTGACCATTATATTTTCTTAACGTATTGTGTAATAATGACAATAGTCTGGCCGTCTACTTTACCCTCAATATATTCGGCATTTTCATGATCCAGTCTGATGTTACGCACTGCAGTTCCTTGTTTAGCTACCATGCTTGAACCTTTTACTTTCAAATCTTTGATTAAAACTACTGAATCTCCAATTTCAAGAATCACGCCGTTGCTGTCACGGTGAATGACTTTGTTCTCCTCTTCTTCGCCTTCACCTGTTGCTTGTGCCCAAGCCAAAGTATCTTCGTCTAAATACATTTGGTCTAATAATTCTTGAGGCCATCCAGAACCACGCAAACGGCTTAACATTCTCCACGCGACAACTTGTACGGCAGTATGTTCACTCCACATGCTATCATTTAGACATCTCCAATGATTTAAATCTACGGTATCCGGATTTTCAATTTGGTCAATACAGGTGCTACAAGCCATGATGTTTTCCTCAATCCCTCCTTTTTTGGTAGGCAATACCTGGTACACTTTCAGGTTCTCAGTTGCGCCACAAAGTTCACATTTTGACCCGCTGCGTTTGCTTAATTCTCTTTCTATACTCATGTTTAACGGCTTTTATTTTTGGCAAAATTACGGATTATTGCCTCGTTTTACAAGTTATATTAGGACTGTTTATTTGTCAAGTCGAGCGCAGTCGAGACCTATCCATTAGTATCGACTGCGCTCGACTTGACAAAATCGCTTTAAAATTATTTTACTCGGACTGCATCGGGAACCAGCATTTCATATTGCCCGTTGTTGCGAATTACATCTCGTACAATACTGGAGCTGATGTACGACGTTTTTGCAGCGGTCAATAAAAACACAGTTTCAATTTTTGATAACCGACGATTCGTGTGCGCAATTGCTTTTTCAAATTCGAAATCAGCAGGATTGCGCAAACCGCGAAGGATAAAATTAGCGTTTATTTTGTGGCACAGATCAATCGTCAAACCTTCATAGGTAATCACGGAAACTTTTGGTTCGTTTTTGAAGGTTTCCTCAATGAATTGTTTTCTTTCTTCGAGGGAAAACATATATTTTTTTTCGGCATTGATACCAATGGCAATAACGATTTCATCAAATAAGGAAATGCTTCTTTTGATGATGTCTTCATGTCCTAAAGTGATGGGGTCAAATGAACCTGGAAATATTGCTTTTCTCATTTATTTTTTCTGTTTTGTCATTCTGACAGCGGAGGAATGACATTATTTGAATGTATTCCTTTGTTTAAATGACACGTTTGTTTAGTATTTAAGAATTAAGTGATTTATTACAAAGCCAGTTCTATCGCATTTGTAAACAAATCTTCCAATGAAATTCCGGCGGCTTTGGCTTGTTGCGGAATCAAACTTTCCGTTGTTAATCCCGGAATGGTGTTCATTTCCAACATGTGTGGCTCTCCGTTTACCAATATAAATTCGCTTCGGGAAAAACCTTTCATTTTCAGGACTTCATATGCACGTTTAGCAATTTCACTCACTTTTTGAGTCATTTCATCCGAGATTCTCGCTGGAGTGATTTCCTGTGATTTACCCAAATATTTGGCTTCATAATCGAAGAAATCATTGTCTGAAACAATTTCAGTTATTGGTAATACGGTTACTTTTCCTTTATAATTGATTACTCCTACAGAAACTTCGGTGCCATCCAAGAAGCTTTCTATGATAATTTCGTTGTCTTCTTTGTAAGCAACTTCTATTGCAATGGGCAATTCGGCAGCAGTTTTTACTTTGGAAATACCAAAACTAGAACCGGCTTTGTTGGGTTTTACAAAACAGGGCAAACCTACTTTAGCTACAATTTCGTCCGTATTGATACGGTCACCTTTGTTTAAGTAATAGGAAGTGGCTGTTTTTATGCCGTATGGTTTTAAAACTGATAATAAATCGCGTTTGTTGAACGTTAATGCTGCTTGGTAATAATCGCAGGAAGTTTGCGGAATATGCAATAATTCAAAATAGGCCTGCATTAATCCGTCTTCGCCTGGTGTTCCATGGATGGCGTTGAACACACAGTCAAAAGTGATTTTATTACCATCAACAGTTACTGAAAAATCATTTTTATCGATAGTGAATTCGGCATCATCAGCATCAACATAAACCCATTTTTCTTTGAAAATATGGATTCGGAATCCGTTGTATTTTGTTTTGTCTAGAAATTGATATACGACGTTTCCGCTGATAAGAGAGATTTTATACTCGCTGGAATATCCGCCCATGATGATGGCAATGTTTTTCATTATATACGTTTAATCGGTTAAACGTTTAATCGATTGACCGACTAAACGAATTCTAAACAAAATTATCATTTTTTTTGAAACGAAATAGCTTTATCTTTGCCAGATATAAAAATAAATTTATGAGTTTACGTAAGTATCTTACCAGCCGTGTTTTCTTTGTTCAAATACTAATTGCACTTGCCATTATTGTCGCTTTGGGTTATTTATTTATGCATTGGTTGACTTTTACAACAGATCATGGACATGAAATTACCGTGCCGGATTTGCGTAAGTTGACAGAAGAACAAGTCGAGGAAAAACTGAATGAGCTGGATTTAGATTATGTACTTTTAGACAGCGTAGATTATAGAAGTGATTTTCCGCAATTTAGTGTAGTTAAGCAAGATCCAACGCCCGGTACGAAAGTAAAAGTAGGACGAAAAATATATATTAAAATAAATACTTCGGGATTTTCATCGGTTCGTATTCCGGATTTAGTCAATAAAACGTATCGCGAAGCAGTACCTACATTGAAAGCTTTAGGGCTTGAGGAAGGAGAAATTACCTACGTTCCCAATCTTGGAAAAGACATGGTGCTGGAAATGCGTTTCAAAGGCAGAAACCTGAAAGCAGGGGACAGAGTCTTAAAATCCTCCAAAATCGACTTGGTTTTAGGAGACGGAAAAATGAGTTATGAAGAGACCAGTGCTGCAGATACACTGGCAACACCAATAGAAGAAATACCAGTTGATGAACAATAATAGTGATACAATAGATTTAGAAGACGAGTTATTTGAACATTTTAGATTTGAAGTTCCTAAAGGACAAACGTCTTTGCGGATTGATAAATATTTGATGAGTTTGATTCAAAATGCAACTCGCAATAAAATACAAATTGCGGCGACCGATGGCAATATTTTTGTAAACGATGCCACCGTAAAGTCGAATTACAAGGTAAAAGCCCATGATGTAGTTCGGGTGATGCTTACGCATCCTCCTTATGAAAACCATATTATTCCGGAGAATATTCCGCTTGATATTGTGTATGAAGACGATACTTTGTTATTGATCAACAAATTGCCAGGAATGGTAGTGCATCCCGGTCATGGAAATTACACCGGAACTTTAGTACATGCTTTGGCGTATCATTTTGATAATTTGCCAATGAACAGCAGCGAACGTCCCGGATTAGTGCATCGAATTGACAAAGACACTTCTGGTTTATTAGTGATTGCTAAAACCGAAGCGGCTATGACACATCTTGCCAAGCAATTTGAAGCTAAAACTTCCGAAAGAGAGTATGTGGCTTTGGTTTGGGGAAATGTAGTCGAAGAAAAAGGAACGATTGAAGGAAACTTGGCACGTCACCTTAAAGACCGCATGCAGATGGCGGTTTTTGCTGATCCGGAAATAGGGAAGCCAGCCGTGACGCATTACAAAGTGTTGGAGCGTTTTGGTTATGTTACTTTAATTTCATGCCAACTGGAAACCGGGAGAACGCACCAAATTCGGGCACACTTGAAGCACATAGGACATCCTTTATTTAATGATGAGCGGTATGGCGGTCATTTGATTTTAAAAGGTACTACGTTTACAAAATACAAACAGTTTATTGACAACTGTTTCAAAGCATTGCCAAGACAGGCTTTGCACGCTAAAACATTGGGTTTTGTTCATCCTACAACCGGTGAGATGCTGCGTTTTGATACGGAACTTCCGCAGGATTTACAGGACTGCATCGAGAAATGGAGAGGCTATTCAAAGTCGCATAGTACGGAGGAAGAGGAATAAAACAGGAAAAGCCCCAGAGATTGGGGCTTTTTTTGTTTCTAGTCTGAAAGTCTGGACTTAGAGTAATTGTATAAGTTAATTACAAATTCTTTTTTTTAATTGTCATATTAAAATTGATATTCGCTTTTAAGGCGCTAAACACTTTAAATATTGTTTCAATCGTCGGGCTATTGGTATTGCTTTCAAGTATAGAAATCTTTGCTTTTGAGACACTAATAAGTTTTCCCAATTGTTCTTGAATTAAGTTTTGTTTTTGTCTGGTATTTTAATCATCCGTCCTAAATATCCGTCCGAAGTTGATATTTATGTTTTTCTCTTTCTTCCGTTTAATGTTTTCTGATATATTTATCTTTTATTTTGTAGTTGTCAGGGCATTATCTTTTTTGATCTATCTTCAAAATATTTTGCTAGCTCTTGCTATTTCGTTTCTGGGAACTTTTTCTGTTTTTTACAAATTCGTGGTTTGCAAAAACTTACGTATTTTTATTGTCTGCTTTATCCCAAAAGCCAACTAAGTAAGTCGGAAGTTTAAACGTCATAAAGTCAAAAGGAGCATTATGCTAAACATTATTTTAAGATCAATCTGTTTGGACAATAGTTTTGCAACAAAGACACGCCCATAAAAATGAAAAGCCTAAAAAAAACCGACTTGTTTTCACAAATCGGTTTGTATTTTAATGAAGATTTTTGTTTATACAAATAAGCCTTCGATGCTTAAATAATGTTCGCCAGTGTCGTAACAAAAGGTTAATATTTTAGCATTTTCTGGGATTTCTGGTAGTTTTTTTGCTACCGCTGCCAGAGATGCTCCAGAGGATATTCCTATGAACATGCCTTCTTCTTTTGCGGCTCTTTGGGTATAGGTAAATGCATCGTCTTTGCTTACTTGGATGGTTCCGTCCAGTAAATCAGTACGCAAGTTGGTAGGTATGAATCCTGCTCCAATTCCCTGAATAGGGTGGGGAGCCGGGGTGCCACCGCTGATAACGGGAGAAGCATCAGGTTCAACTGCATATACTTTAAGGTTTGGGAAATGTTTTTTCAATATTTCGGCACAACCCGTGATGTGCCCTCCGGTTCCTACGCCTGTGATCAAATAATCCAGACCGTCAGGGAATGCTTTTATAATTTCCTGTGCGGTGGCTGTTTTATGAATTTCGATGTTGGCGGGATTTTCAAACTGAAGTGGTGACCAGGCATTAGGTATTTCGGTAACTAATTCCTGTGCTTTTTCCAACGCGCCTTTCATCCCTTTTTCACGGGGCGTCAAGACAAATTCGGCACCATAAAGGCTCATGAGTCGGCGTCTTTCTATGGACATTGATTCAGGCATTACTAATATTAATTTATAGCCTTTTACGGCCGCAACCATCGCGAGTCCAATTCCTGTATTTCCAGAAGTGGCTTCAATGATAGTACCTCCGGCTTTTAATAATCCTTTGGTTTCGGCATCTTCAATCATGGCAAGAGCGATCCTGTCCTTGATACTGGCACCGGGATTGGCACGTTCTAATTTGATCCATACATTGTGATTGGCACCATATAAACGATTGATTCTTACATGTGGGGTGTTGCCTATTGTTTCGAGTATGTTATTGTATTTCATAATATTTATATAGAGAAAAAATTAATATCTTTTATTTCCTGCTGATTCAGAACCGTATTTTTATTGGATTGCATAACAAAGGAATACGGATTCATACTCTTGGTGATAAACGTGTTTCCGCCTACAATACTGTGGTTTCCTATGATGGTGCTGCCGCCCAAAATAGTGGCATTTGCATAAATAATTACATGATCTTCTACGGTAGGATGGCGTTTTTTTTCCTGCATATTTTTCTCTACTTGCAATGCTCCCAAAGTGACTCCTTGATAAATGCTTACGTGTTTCCCTATGATTGTAGTCTCGCCAATGACAATTCCGGTACCGTGATCAATCATGAATGGAACATCAATTGTGGCACTGGGGTGAATGTCGATTCCGGTTTTGCTATGAGCATATTCGGTTAGAATTCGCGGCAGCAGACACGAGGTACGAGAAGCAATAGCGTTAGCAATACGGTAAACTTCTATAGCAAAAAAACCGGGATAGGAATTGATAATTTCCTGAATGCAATCAGCAGCGGGATCCGTATCCAGAATAGCTTGTGCATCTTTTTGCATCGAATCATAAAGTTTTGGAAGCGCGCGATAAAAAGATTCGGCATCATCTAGAATTTCATTGGACGTTTTGTCTTTTACAATTTCCGATAGGATAGCAATAAAACAGGCTTTGTTTTGGTCCAAAAGCAATTCAATTTGGATCGTTTCTAAAGCTTTCTCCGGAAATAATATTTTGAACAAATCATCAATCCAATTGATGATTTTAGAGGAATCTATGGCTCTTACCCAACTTTTATTTTGGTTTTCATGCAGTGTATTCGAAAAACGGTTGGTTTCAGTATTCATTTATAATGGAATAAAATCAGAATTAAACGAGTAAAAATCCTCGAAATACAAATATAAAGCAGAATTGAATAGATTCATAACCCTGCTTTGTAAATAAATGTTAATATGTTAAATTCCCACAAAATAAGCGTTTGGTGTTGGAAATGATTTCATAAAAAAAATCCGATTTGTATGAACAAATCGGATTAATAAATCTGAAATCAAAAATTGTTAATTTACAATCTATAAATGTATTACCTCACCATACGCATCAGCAACCGCTTCCATAACCGCTTCACTCATGGTTGGGTGTGGGTGAATTGATTTTAAAATTTCGTGTCCTGTAGTTTCCAGTTTACGCGCTACAACTGCCTCAGCAATCATATCGGTAACTCCGGCTCCAATCATGTGACATCCTAACCATTCTCCGTATTTAGCATCAAAAATTACTTTTACAAAACCATCTGGTGTACCGGAAGCTTTTGCTTTTCCGGAAGCTGAAAATGGGAATTTACCAATTTTTAATTCGTATCCTTTTTCTTTAGCTTGTTTTTCAGTCAAACCTACAGAAGCAATTTCAGGAGTGGCATAGGTACAGCCCGGTACGTTTCCGTAATCGATAGGTTCCACGTGTAATCCTGCAATTTTCTCCACACAATTGATTCCTTCGGCAGAAGCTACATGTGCTAGTGCTTGTCCTGGCGTAACATCACCAATAGCGTAATAACCCGGAATGTTAGTTTGGTTGTAAGCATTTACCAAAATTTTATCTTTGTCAGTAGCGATTCCTACTTCTTCTAATCCTATGTTTTCAATGTTTGTTTTGATTCCAACAGCCGAAAGTAAAATCTCAGCTTCTAACACTTCTTCTCCTTTTGCTGTTTTTACATACGCTTTAACACCTGCTCCAGTGGTATCAATTTTCTCAACAGAGGAGCTGGTCATAATTTTGACACCTGCTTTTTTCATAGAACGCTCCATTTGTTTCGAAATGTCTTCGTCTTCAACAGGAACTACATTAGGCATAAATTCTACAATAGTTACCTCGGTTCCCATAGAGTTGTAGAAATGTGCAAACTCTACTCCAATTGCTCCAGAACCAACGATAATCATTGATTTTGGTTGTGTTGGTAATGTCATTGCTTGACGATATCCTATTACTTTTATACCATCTTGAGGCAAGTTTGGCAATTCACGAGAACGTGCTCCAGTAGCGATAATGATATGATCTGCACTGTATTCGGTAATTTTATTGTCTTTGTCCGTAACATCAATTTTTTTTCCTGGTTTTAGTTTTCCAAAGCCATCAATCACATCGATTTTATTTTTTTTCATCAAGAATTTAACCCCTTTGCTCATTCCGTCAGCTACGCTGCGACTGCGTTGTACAACAGCAGGGAAGTCTTTATCAAATGATGAAATAGTCAATCCGTAATCAGAAGCGTGTTTTAGATAATCAAAAACCTGAGCTGATTTCAGCAACGCTTTCGTCGGGATACAGCCCCAATTCAAGCACACACCACCTAAATTTTCTTTTTCGATTACGGCTACTTTAAAGCCTAATTGTGATGCTCTAATAGCTGTAACATAACCACCTGGACCACTTCCTAAAACTATAATATCGTATTTCATTTTTATGTGTTTTTCTTATTTAATTGATTGGGCGAATTTAAGGATTTATTCTGTTTTGAGAAAGTTTCAAACTAATAAAGTAGCAAACTAACTAATTTTCAAGAAAACATCTTTGTTTTGAACAAATTGCAAAAGTGTAAATCGATCTTTGTTTTTGTAACTGCTATTCCTTTGCAGCAAAAACTAATTTGCTACCGAAAACTGAGAATCATACAAATTCTTGTAATACCCACTTTCGCGGTTGATTAATTCCTGATGCGTTCCTTGTTCTACAATCAGTCCTTTGTCCATTACCACAATTTTATCAGCATTGACAATCGTGGCCAAACGGTGCGCAATCACAATCGAAGTTCTGCCTTTAGTAATGGTTTCTGTAGCACGCTGAATCAATTCTTCAGAGTAGGTGTCAATCGATGAAGTAGCTTCATCCAGAATCAAAATACTTGGATTACTCACATACGCTCTCAAGAAAGCAATTAATTGACGCTGACCGGAAGAAAGCATAACGCCGCGTTCCTTCACGTCAAAATCATAATTATCCGGTAAGCTCATGATGAATTCATGGACGCCAATATTTTTGGCTGCAGCCAAAACCTGTTCCCGATTAATTTCAGGATTATTCAAGGTGATGTTGTTGAAAATAGTATCGGCAAAAAGGAAAACATCCTGCAATACTACTGCAATTTGTTTACGTAAGGAACCTAAAGTGTAATTCTCAATATTGTGATTATCGATGTAAATAGAGCCACTATTGATTTCGTAAAAACGATTCAGTAAGTTTATGATCGTAGATTTTCCGGCACCTGTAGACCCTACGATGGCAATCGTTTGACCGGCACTTACCTCCAGATCGATTCCTTTTATTACTTCTTCATCCGGAATATATCCAAAACGGACATTCTTGAATTCGATATCTCCTTTAAAAATTGGAGCTTCAATAATTCCGGTATCCTGAATTTGATCTTCGGTGTCTAAAATGTCAAAAACACGGTTTGCCGCAATCATTCCCAGTTGCATCTCGTTGAACTTATCAGCAATTTGGCGCAACGGGTTAAACAACATTCCAATGAACATTGTATAGGAAAATAAATCCCCAAAAGTGGTAAAATTATCTCCGTTCAAGATCTTGATGCCGCCATATAGTACAATAAAACCAAGGGTTAAGGACGAAATGATATCTGCAATAGGAAAAAATATGGAGTTATACAGAATGGTTTTTATCCACGCTTTTTTGTGCTTGTCATTTATGTTTTTGAATTTGTTGTATTCAATTTTTTCACGATTAAAGAGTTGTACAATCTTCATTCCTGTCACACGTTCCTGAACAAACGAGTTCATGTTAGCGATTTGATTTCGCACTTCTTCAAAAGCGACTTGCATTTTACGCTGAAAAATTCGGGTAAAATAAACCAGAATGGGCATTGCAATAATTACGATCCAAGTCAGTTTCCAGTTCATGTAAAACATGAAAATCAGTACTACGAACATTTTCATCAAGTCACTGATAATCATAAACAAACCCTGACTGAAAATACGAGCAATGGATTCTATATCCGAAACCGAGCGTGTCACGAGCTGTCCTACGGGAACGTGATCAAAATATTTCATTCGGAAACTCAAAATGTGTTGAAACAGTTTTGTCCGAATGTCTTTTACAATATCTTGACCGAGCCAGTTTGCCCAATACACAAAGTAAAACTGCGAGAATACCTCCAGCAATAGTACAATTCCCATCAGGATCACATACAATAATAATCCCTGTTGGTCTTGGGTCGAAATGTAACCATCTACAGTTTGTTTCAATAAATACGGGCGTAATGCCGCAAATACTGATAGCGAAACGGCAAAAATAATCACTCCGTTAAAACGCCATTGATAGGGTTTGGTAAATTTTAATATTCGTTTGAATAATCTAGTATCAAATGCTTTTGCTTTCATGTTTTTTGGAGCTGTTTCCTGCTATTCGTTGCAATCTTTTGTGTTTTTAAAGAAAAACATAAAAGGATTTTCACTACTATCAGGGCTATTGTGTAATGTAATCGTAATCTATTTTGGTTAAATACAAACCATGTGCCGGAACCGAAAAACCAGCTTTATCTCGGTTTTTACTTTCTATGATGGCAGTAAAATCAGCCAGTGTACTCTTGTGTAATCCTATATTTACTAATGTTCCCACAATGGAACGAACCATATTGCGTAAAAAACGGTTGGCAGAAATGGTAAAAATCAAATTGCCGTTTTCTTGTTTGTCTGCGCCCTGTTCAGCTGTGCCTCGAGTCCAATATGCTTCAAAAATAGTGCAGTCAAAGGTATTTACATCTGTGTTGACTTTTGAAAAACATTGAAAATCAGTGTGATTGAATAATAGTTGCGCCGCTTCATTCATCAAATCAATATCTAATTTTTGATGGAAATACCAACTTTGTTCTTGCAAAAAAACATCTTTGAATGTATTGATGTGATATTCATAGGTCCTTTTAGTGGCATCAAAACGAGTGTGCGCTTCATCGTGAACCGGTATAATGTCATAAATAACAATGTCTTTGGGCAAGTAGGAGTTGAGTTTGTGCAGTAAACTTGGAATATCAATTGGTGTTTCAAAATCAAAATGGGCATACATTTCTTTGGCGTGAACCCCGGTATCCGTTCTACCGGCGCCCATAAGATTGACGGTTGTGTTCAATAGCACCGAAAACGCTTTGTTCATCGTTTCCTGAACAGAGGCAGCATTGGGTTGGTATTGCCAGCCGTGATAATGGGTTCCGCTGTATGCTAATTTGATAAAATATCTCAAGTGAATTTTTTTGAAGCCACAAAGATACTTATTAATTTTTTTGCCACGAAGTTGCCAAGGTGCAAAGTTTGTTAAGTTTCGATTTGATTTTTTATTTGGAATTCGAATGTATATTTTTACCACAAAATCGTAGCCCAGATTACTTCACTAAACTTTTATTTTCATAGGAGTTCAGTGAATGTAAATATTTGTAGTGGAAATCCTTTATTGTTTTTTCTTTAAAAACAATAAAGATTGAAACGGATAGCTGGACACGAGCGAAGCGAACTGGCGAAGCAAATTGCTTCAGATTACTTCGTACCTCGTAATGACACTATAAATATGAAAAAAATACTTTTGCTTTCTGACACGCACAGTCATATTGATGATGCCATTTTGAAATATGTTGCATTGGCTGACGAAGTTTGGCATGCGGGTGATATAGGCGATTTGGCCGTGACTGATGCGATACAAAAGCTGAAACCGTTGCGCTGCGTGTATGGAAATATTGATGATGCAACGGCGCGACTGGAATTTCCGTTACACAACCGTTTTATGTGTGAAGGCGTTGATGTTTGGATTACGCATATTGGTGGTTATCCGGGGAAATACAATCCCAATATTAAAGCGGAGTTGGAATCCAATCCGCCAAAATTATTTATTTGTGGACATTCGCACATTCTAAAAGTCATATTCGATAAAAAACATAATTTATTACACATGAATCCTGGTGCGGCAGGAAAAAGTGGTTTTCATCAGGTGCGAACGATGTTGCGTTTTGTGATTGAAGGAGACAAAATCAAAGATTTGGAAATTATTGAGATTGAAAAACGGGTCTGATTATTTTTTTTTGATAGGTGATGGGTACTATTATTTTTATGGTTGTACCGAAACCTATTTTGGAGTTTATGACAATAGTTCCTTTCAGATTATTGATTCGGGCTTTGATTTGGTTGATGCCAAAACCTTCAAGGATATGAAATTTACTAGAATCAAAACCTTGGCCATTATCCATAACATTGACATTCAGAAAATCATTATCTTCGTGAATGCTTAATTCTGAACGTGTTGCCTGACTATGTTTTATGGTATTGTTGAGGAGTTCCATAATTATGAAATAAATTTTAATTTCGAAATCTTCATCATAACGGGTTTTTCGATCTACGGAACTTGCGTATTCAAAGTACAGAATGGAATTGGAGTTTTTTTCACACAAATCGTCTAATGCATCAAATAATCCAAAACGGGCTAAAAGCGAAGGCATCAGTTCGTGGGATAAATCCCGTACTTGATCGTGTGCTTCTTCAAGAATAGCCTTAGTTTTTATGATTTCTTGTGCTGAATATTGATTTTTAGAGGTATACGCATGAAGATGTAGTCCTGCTGATGAAAGTAAAGCACTAATGTTATCATGCAAAAATGCCGCAATTTTTTTTCGTTCTAATTCTTGTCCGTTAATGGATGCGTTGATCATGTTTTCCTGAACTTTGCTTTGTAAGTCCTTTAGTTTGTTTTTTTGTTTTAGTTGTGTGTTTTGAGAATAGAAGTAAAAAAGGATGAAAAATAGCAGTAGAACAGCAATTAGTACAATCACAATTTTTTTATTTCTGGATTGTTCTTGCAGTAAAAAAAGTTGTTTTGTTTTATATTCTGTTTCGATCTTGTCGATTTCTCTTTTGTACTCATCAATTTCAAGGTTTATGCCAGCAACATTCGCTTTATTGTGTTTTTCTTGGTCGTTTAGTTCCTCAGTAATTGTATTATATCGGATTAAATTTTTATAGGCATTTTTATAATCATTGTTTTTCAATAAAAATTTAGAAAACTCTAGGTGGGAATATGATAAATCAGATTTTTCAGTTCCTTTAATTCCTTTTTCAATTGCTTTTTGGAAAAAATAATGGGCTTTTTTAGTGTTGTTTGTATGGCTATGATACATGCCGTTGAGCATATTTAAAGCTACAATTGTAGACTCGTCTCCATGTTTTTTGTGGTGTTTGTTGATGTAGTTTAAATAGGGAAGCCCTTCTTGATAGCGATCATTGTCGAAATAGGCCCACGTCAAATTGAGTTTTGTAAATATAATTTGTGCTGAATCTTTTGTTTTAGTGCTGTAATGCAGTGATTTTTTATAATAATAAATTCCTTTTTCATATTGTTTTTTATCAAAGCAATAGATATTTCCTAAATTATTGTTTAACCAATTTTTTAAAACATCATTATTAGTTTTATTAGCGTATTCCAGTCCTTTGTTGTAGTAGAAAAAAGCTTTGTCAGATTCCGATAATTGATCAAAATTAGCAGCAATGGTATTATAAGCTCTTGCTATCAGGTTGTTGTCCTTGATTTTGATTGCTTGGCTCAAAGCAAGTCTCGATTGTATTAAGGACTTCTCGTAATTACCAGCTTTCATATGCTGATTAGCTTCTTTTGCTAATGTTAGAGCTTCCTTTTTTGGAGTTTCTTTCTTTTGAGCACAAACAAAACTACCAGTGAGGTTCAATAGTAAAACTAAGACTATAGCAATTTGTTTCTGAGACATAAATAATTGAATAGATTGGTTATTTCTGGTTTTTTAAATCCGCCTTATTTTTCAAAATAAACTGACTTTAAATCAGGATTAAATTGGTTGGTTTTCTTTTTTTTAATTAAAAAAACAGCATTTAAGTTTCATCTAAATTCATTCAGGATTTGATTAATTTATTTTTAAGGGCATATTTCACTAGGCTTATAGAGTTTTTTGCGCTGAGTTTTTTCATTATGTTTTTGCGATGGGTCTCTACGGTATTAACACTAATAAATAATTGATCACTGATTTCTTTGCCGCTATATTCTAATGAAATCAGGATTATGATTTCCAGTTCTCTTTCGGTTAAAAGTGAATTTGGACTTGGGACTTGTTTGTTTAGTTTTGGATTGTCTTTAGTTACGGTACTGAATATTTTTTCTCTAACAGATTTACTAAAATATTCTTCACCATTAGTAACCGCTAGAATGGCTTCAACTATATTTTCTCCGGCACATTTCTTAGTTAAGTAACTGCTGCAGCCTAACTTCATGACCTCTTTTATTATTCGTAAGTCATCATAACTGGACAAAATGATAATCTTACATGGAAATCCTTTTTTAGCAAATTCTTTGAGGACCTCAATGCCGTCTTTTTCCGGCATGTTAATGTCTAAAATAAGAATGTCCGCTTTATTATTAGTGACTTCCTCATAAATATTAGTGCCGTTTAAGGAATATCCCACTACTTCAAATGTAGGGATTGTGTGTAATAAAGTTCTAATTCCATCAATAAGAATTTGATGGTCATCAGCAAGATGAATCCGTATTTTTTCTGCCATGTTGTAATTATCAGATCCAAATTTATAAAAAATATTCAGCTAAATTTTAAATTATAAGGTTTTTATTGCATTGCAGATATAAAAAAACCCGAATTGTTACATTCGGGTTTCCTTCGCACTAATAAACTAAAATTTATAGGTTTACCTCAATCTGTCCACAGATTTTACAAGATCCTCATCCTTTTTGATTGCTTTATTGGCCAAAACCAATAATACGATAGCAGCTACAGGAAGAAACATCCCAATACCTTTCTCCGAAACAGCAGGTGTTTCTCCAGATAGATTTAGTGAACGATATACAAACAATCCTAATAAAATCAAATTTAATATGATATTCAATCTGCCAATAACAAACTGATTTTGTCTTTTTTTATAGGAAACAATACTAAATAAAGTCAACGTAGTACTCAATCCCAATAGTATAGTATACACTTGACTTTGCATAAAATAAAATGCCTTACCGGTATCCATTGTCCATAATGGAATAAAAAACAGTAAAATACCTGTTACTACAAATACGAGTAGTAAATAAATGGTTTGAATTCTTTGTATCATTTGTTAAATATCTACCACAAAAATATATTTTCTTTTTTATAAATACTATTGTATCATTAAATTTTATTCGTAATATTGCATCATAATACCGTAAGCACTTCATACTGCGGTTGATTCATTTTAATGTTTACTACCTATCTTTTACATTATTTTCAAAATTAATTAAACTCCTAGAACATTCATGTTTAATATTTCTGCATTAAAAGAAATGAAGCTTTCTGAGCTTCAAGAAATAGCTAAATCAGCTAAAACCATAAAATTTAACGGTGTAAAAAAAGAGACTTTAATCAGTCAGATTTTAGCGCATCAAGAGGCTAACGTTGATTTAACATTAGAGACAAAAACCAATAGTAATCTGGAAGAGGATAAACCAAAAAGAACCAGAATACTGCCTGTAAAAAAAGTTGCTATTCAAAAAACGATGAAAAATTCATTTTTTGAAACCGAAGAAAATTTGACAGCATCTTCTGTTTCCGTTGAAGACCATTCTGTTGAAATATTGCCAGTTGACAAAGACGACGATTCCTCTTCTGTTCAGGAACTTGAATCCGGAGCTAAAAAAATAGGAAAGGTGATTAAGTTTAATAAGTCAGCGTACGAGAAAAAAATTGCTTTAAAAAAGGATAAGGAAGAAGGAAAAGAAACAGCAAAAGAGACTGATACAGTTGTAGATATAACTACACAAGAGAAGGAAGAAGTTTCAGCTCCGGTTAAAAAAATAAATCCAAACCAATTACACAAACAAAATCCTAATCCAAGTCAAAATGGAAATGGGAATCAAAATCCAAACTTCAAAAACAAAAAAAATAATTTTGCTGCTTCTGATTTTGAATTTGATGGAATTATAGAAAGCGAAGGTGTGCTGGAAATGATGCCGGACGGCTATGGTTTCTTGCGTTCTTCGGATTACAACTATTTAGCGTCGCCGGATGATATTTATTTGTCGACTTCTCAAATCAGATTGTTCGGTCTTAAAACCGGAGATACTGTAAAAGGTGTAGTTCGCCCACCAAAAGAAGGAGAGAAATTTTTTCCATTAGTTCGGGTTTTAAAAATAAATGGACACGATCCTCAAGTGGTTCGCGACAGAGTTTCATTCGAACATTTAACGCCTGTTTTTCCATCAGAAAAATTCAAATTGGCAGAAAAACAAAGTACGATTTCAACACGAATTATCGATTTGTTTTCACCAATAGGAAAAGGACAACGCGGAATGATTGTGGCGCAGCCAAAAACAGGTAAAACCATGTTGTTGAAGGAAATTGCCAATGCTATTGCGGCCAATCATCCTGAAGTATATTTGATTGTTTTATTGATCGATGAACGCCCGGAAGAGGTTACGGATATGCAACGTAGTGTGCGTGGTGAAGTAATTGCTTCTACTTTTGACAGAGAACCACAAGAGCATGTTAAAATTGCGAATATCGTTCTTGAGAAAGCAAAAAGATTGGTTGAATGTGGTCACGATGTAGTGATTCTATTGGATTCCATTACACGTTTGGCCAGAGCGTATAATACGGTTCAGCCTGCTTCAGGTAAGGTGTTAAGTGGTGGTGTGGATGCAAATGCATTGCAAAAACCAAAACGTTTCTTTGGAGCTGCCCGTAATGTAGAAAATGGGGGTTCGTTGAGTATCATTGCTACTGCATTGACTGAAACCGGCTCGAAAATGGACGAAGTTATTTTTGAAGAATTTAAAGGTACTGGTAATATGGAATTGCAATTAGATAGAAAAATTGCTAATAAACGTATTTTCCCAGCTATCGATTTGACTTCTTCTAGTACCAGACGTGACGATATGTTATTAGATCAAAAAACATTGCAAAGAATGTGGATCATGAGAAAATACCTTTCGGATATGAACCCAGTAGAGGCGATGGATTTCATCAATGATCGTTTCAAGAAAACCAAGAATAATGAAGAGTTTTTAATCTCAATGAATGATTAGGGATATTAAAAGAGAATAGAATAAACAAAACAGATAACACATAAAAAAATCCTCGATTTATTCGAGGATTTTTTTTTGAATTCTAGAATCTTAAATCTAGATACTATATTATTTCTTTTTGTACTCTTTTTTCTTTCTGTTCTGAGCTTTCTTTACGTTCTAATAAAGCCATATAAAATCCATCAAAACCTGACTCTGAAGCCAATATTTTTTGGTCTTTAATAAAATTGAATTGTTTTCCAATGTCAGTTGTCAGGAAACGAGCAATTTGATCTTGATTTTCGGAGGGTAGTATAGAACAAGTAGCATACACTAATTTTCCGCCGGGTTTTACAATTTTAGAATAGCTTTCTAAAACTTCCGATTGTACCTTACGGATGTTGTCGATGAATTCCGGTTTCAATTTCCATTTAGCGTCCGGATTTCTTTTCAGAACGCCTAAACCACTACAGGGTGCGTCAATCAAAACACGGTCTGCTTTTTCGTGTAATTTTTTGATGATTTTTGTAGAGTCAATAATTCGGTATTCAATATTGAAAGCGCCGTCTCTTTTGGCTCTGATTTTTAATTGCTTTAATTTGCTTTCATACAAATCCATAGCAATTAATTGTCCTTTATTTTCCATCAAAGAAGCAATGTGCAACGTTTTCCCACCAGCACCTGCGCAGGTATCCACAATACGCATTCCTGGTTTTACATCAAGAAAAGCAGCCACTAATTGGGAGTTGGCATCCTGAACTTCAAAGAAACCTTGTTTGAAAGCATCAGTCAAGAAAACATTGGCTCTTTCTTTTAAAACCAAAGCATCTGGTTGATTTTTTAACGTTTCTGTTTCAATGTTTAAATCCATCAAAATAGCACGCAGCGCTTCTCTGGTTGTCTTTAGCGTATTTACCCTTAAGATTACTTTAGCAGGCTGGTTTTGAGCTGTAATTTCAGTTGCCCAAACTTTTTCGCCTAGTTCCTTAACTCCTAATTCGTCCATCCAGTCCGGAATAGATTCTTTTAAAGCTCTCACTTTTGAAAGTTCGTCAAAACGTCCTTTTATTTTTCGTTCTGGAGTGCCTTCCAGCTGTCGCCAATCCGGAATAGGATAACCTCTTAATACAGCCCAAACAGAAAACATTCTCCAAAGATTGTCTCTGTCAAAGGGCTCTTTTACTTCGGCTATTTCTGCGTATAATCTTTTCCAACGCACAATTTCGTAGATGGTTTCGGCAACAAACTTTCTATCAGAACTTCCCCAACGTTTGTCTTTTTTTAAAGATCGGGCAACTACTTTATCCGCATATTCTCCTTCGTTAAAAATGGCGTTCAAAGCGTCTATTGTTGTGTAAACTAAATTTCTGTGTAATCTCATTTTAAATAATTGAGGTGCAAAGGTACTATTAATTGATTGAATGTTATATTTTAAATAATGAATGTTGTTTTTAAATTTTTCGACATAAAAAAACACTGTATTATTACAGTGTTTCTTGGAGGATTAAAAAAACAGAAAGAATTATTTTACTCTTGTCAGTCCAATGTTCTCAGGAGCATGGAGCACCATTGGAAATTGTTCCACTTTTACGGAACTGCTATCCAAACCAAAGGCTCTTTCTTCAGATAAACTTAATTTTTTAATGAAGAAATAGGAGTTCATAATTATTTTTTCGTGCCAACGTAAATCACTGTCATTGGAAAGGAATTTTTCGGATAATACAAATTTGAAATCACCTATGATATTATTTTTATTCAAAGATTCGTAGCGGCTGGTTATATCTACTTCTCCTTTTTGCACCATATCCCGGATTACCTCTCTAAACATCAGATTTATTTTTGTAGGTTCTCTAAAACCAAGATTAAAGTCTACACGATACAAATCATCTTTGACAATTTCAGTTACTTTATATTCGGTTTTATAAGGTTCAGTCAATATATTCACGTGAACAAACCAATAAATATCAGCTCTTTTGGGTCTTTTTTGTAAGATGGAATACATTACTTTTTCTTCGATCTCGTCAATTCTACCGGCATTAGTCATATATACTAAATGTGTTGCGTATTTAGGAATGGATAAATCAGCACTTAACTCCACTAGTACTTTTTTGTAGTCCTCAATTTTAACAATTTTGGTGTAACTTTTGTTAATTTTTTTGGCCAGGTACCAAATAGTCATTATACCTATTAAAGTGATTGCTATAAAAAGCGTTACATAGCCACCTTCAGCAAACTTCGTAACATTAGCTGCGAGGAAACTAAATTCGATTATTAGATAAATAGTAATCAATGGAACTATAAAATATAATTTCACTCTTTTCATTATCAGGTAAAAATTCAGTAAAATAGTGGTCATTATCATACACAAAATGATCGCCAGTCCATAAGCATGCTCCATATTACTGGATTCTTCAAAGTGCAGTACAATTCCAACGCAACCAATAAATAATAACCAGTTTGTAGACGGAATGTATAATTGTCCTTTTAATTCTGTAGGATATTTTATTTTTACTTTTGGCCAAAAATTCAATCGCATTGCTTCATTTATCAATGTAAATGACCCGCTGATTAAGGCTTGTGAGGCAATAACAGCTGCTAGAGTAGCAATTATAATTCCTATAGGCTGAAACCAGTCCGGCATGATGAGATAGAATGGGTTTCCATTTTTTCCTCCTAAAGTTTGTAATGTCTCTCCTTCGTGGCGAATTAAATAGGCGGCTTGTCCAAAATAATTCAACACTAATGCAGTTTTTACGAAAATCCAGCTAATTCGGATGTTTTTTCGTCCGCAATGTCCCATGTCTGAGTATAATGCTTCAGCTCCTGTTGTACACAGAAATACAAAACCTAAAACAAAAAAACCTTCTGGATGGATGGTCAATAAATGATAGGCGTAGTAAGGATTGATTGCTTTTAAAACTTCGGTGTGTTGTGAAATTTGTGCGATTCCAAGTATCGCTAGCATCCCAAACCAAATAAGCATCATTGGAGCAAAAAATTTACCGACTAACTTGGTGCCGAATTGCTGGATAGAAAAAAGTACAAAAAGAATACTTATTACAATTGGAATGGTATTGATTTCTGGATAGTACGTTCTTATTCCTTCAACCGCTGAAGATACGGAGATGGGTGGCGTTATGATTCCGTCAGCTAATAAAGCACTTCCTCCGATTATAGCCGGGACAATCAACCACTGAATTTTTGTTTTTTTGACCAAAGCATATAAAGCAAAAATTCCGCCTTCGCCATGATTATCAGCGCTTAACGTGATTAGTACGTATTTGATTGTGGTCTGCAGTGTAAGGGTCCAAAAAACACACGATATTCCACCTAAGACAATATCCGAATTAATAATGTGGGTGCCAAGTATGGCTTTCATTACATACAATGGTGAAGTTCCTATGTCACCGTAAATTATTCCTAATGAAATTAATAAACCTCCTAATGTCCATTTACTGTGCAGGTCTTTGTGCGATACGCTCATGTGTAATTTTTAAAAAACTTTTCAAATTTACACTTTTAAAATAAATTAGCGCTTTTTATCCGATAAAAAAGAAACACGGTTTAGGGAGCCGTGTTTCTTTTTTTGTATTTAAGATTTTTAGGAGCTTCTATTTTCATTTTTTGAAGAAGAATTGCCTCTTTGAGATTCCGTTCTCTGAGGACCTGATGCTCTTGATGTGTTGCCTCTGTTTTGAGATTCCGCTCTTTGCGGTGCTGCTTGCCTGGAAGGACTTGTTCTGTTTTGAGAATATTCTCTGGATGATTGAGCTCTTTGCGGTGCTGCTTGTCTGGAAGGACTTGTTCTGTTTTGAGAATATTCTCTGGACGATTCCGCTCTTTGCGGTGCTGGTTGTCTGGAAGGACTTGTTCTGTTTTGAGAATATTCTCTGGATGATTGAGCTCTTTGCGGTGCTGCTTGTCTTGAAGGACTTGTTCTGTTTTGAGAATATTCTCTGGAAGATTCCGCTCTTTGCGGTGCTGGTTGCCTGGAAGGACTTGTTCTGTTTTGAGAATATTCTCTGGACGATTCAGCTCTTTGCGGTGCTGCTTGTCTGGAAGGACTTGTTCTGTTTTGAGAATATTCTCTTTGCACTATTGCTCTTCTATTAGAATAACCGGTTTCATTTCTGGATACTCTTCTTTGATCTAATTCATGGCGGTTATTTACAGTACTATTTCTTCTGGAAAAAGACGCATTTGGATGTTGTCTTTCATATCCGTTTGAACGTCTTGAATTGTGTAAAACTACTGCACGATTACTTCTACGGTTATTGACATAGTTATAATTGTTGTTGATATTCAAATTAATGTTTATGTTATTTATGTATCTAAAAACGGGAAATGGATTCCAAGCATAATAATAGGACGGATAATAATTCCAATTCCAAGTGGAATAGTAAGGGCGGTAATTAGTAGACCAGAAGGATGCATAAATTACTGGAGTACTGTAATAAACTGGCTCATAAATGTAATTTTGGCCATACATAAATTCATTACCAACTATTTGTACATGAATTTTATTGTTTCTGTCTTTCTCAACATCAATTGTTGCAACATCTTGGTAGATATCTTCATCAATCACTGACTGAACGATGATGAGATGGGTTCTGTTTTCTACCGTTTCAATAATCCGTAAATAGTCAACTTCATTATCATTATTCAAATCTAAATTTGATATTTGCAGCTCAGGATCATTAAGGCGTCTTTCAAAATCCTGCAGGTCTCTAGAATCACCAAAGATATCAGCAACAGCTCTCAGATCAAGATTATCACTGATTTCGGCATTCACAGCATTTACGTATGTTCTGTTTTGTGCCTGTATTTGTGTTGCGAAAACAGCGGTCAACAGACTCAATAGTAATAGTTTCGTTTTCATAATTAATTGGATTAAGTTTTTCCTTTTTTTCAATATCCAATTACTGTGCCAATATAATTTGGGTGCTATTTGTATTTATATTATTAATTGTAAATTAGCCTTAAAATGTACAAAAATGAAAAATATTTCTTTAGTGCTGTTGGTTTTAAATGGATTTGTATCCTGTAAAACAAGTGTTTATAAGTCGGAAAAGTTACATAACGTTAGTTTTCAGTCCGTTGAAATTGATACCTTATTTCAAGATCAAATAAGTATCAGAGCGATTCAAATTGATAAAAACAAAATCTGGTATGCTGCTGATAAAGGTAGATACGGGTTATATAATTTAGATACCAATCAAAAAATAGAGCACAAAATCACCAAGGATTCTTTGATACTTGATTTTAGGAGTATCGCTCAAACAGCCAATCATATTTTTATTCTCAATGTGGCAAATCCTGCAGTGTTGTATCAAATTTCAAAAGAGGAAAAGGATTCACAAATAGTATATCAGGAAAGCCATGAGAAGGTCTTTTATGATAGTATGCAATTTTGGGACGATACAGAAGGTATTGCTATGGGAGATCCAATCGCTGATTGTCTTAATATTATTACAACACGTGATGGAGGCCGATCATGGAATAAAATTCCGTGCGATAAATTACCAAAAGTGATGCAAGGCGAAGCTGCTTTTGCGGCAAGCAATACTAATATTGTAATTAAAGGGAATAATACTTGGATTGTTTCTGGTGGAAAAAAATCAAGGGTTTTTTATTCTCCTGATAAAGGAAAGTGTTGGACCGTTTTTGAAACTCCAATGGCACAAGGAAAGGCAATGACCGGAATTTTTACTGCCGATTTTTATGATGCAAAAATCGGTTTTGTAGCAGGAGGGGATTATGAAGATCAAAACCAGAATTTTTCCAATAAAGCCCGTACTGCGGATGGTGGGAAAACATGGGGGCTTATTGCTGAGAATCAAGGATTTGGGTATGCTTCCTGTGTGCAATATATTCCTGAAAGCAATGGTAAGAAACTCGTTACTGTGGGGACTACAGGGGTTTATTACTCCTCGGATGGTGGTGAATCATGGCAACAAATAGCAAAGGATAAAAGTCTTAATACGCTCCGGTTCATAGATAAAAAAACGGCTGTTGCTGCAGGGAAAAATAAAATGATTCGGATCAATTTTAAATAACAAAAACATCCTAAGCTCAAGTTTTTACTTGTGTTTAGGATGTTTTATCGAACTAATAAAAAAAGATGTTATTTTTTATGCGCTTTGTTGCGGTATTGTTGCAACAGCTTTCTATTGAAGTCTTCCTCTGCTTTTTTAAGTTTTAAAATTTTTACAGATGGAAATATTTCTCTCAAATTTTGAACAAATTTCTTCCGTAAAAAAAACAATTCTTCTTCGGTTTCTTCTATTTGAACTAAAAATGAATTGGCTTCTTTCTCCGTGATTTGATCTAAAGATCCATCATTCATTCTTCTCATGAAACTTTTCATTTTCTGATGTCTTAATTCAAATTGTTTGTCATCAAACAGGTTGTAAATAGGCCAGAATTTTTCGGCTTCACTAGTGGTCAAGTTTAACTCAGTTGTCAAAAAGGCTACTTTCAAAGCTTTAATTTGTTCTTTTTTCTCTTTCATGTTTTCATGTTGGCCATAAAAATTAAAGGAAAGAAGTAGCAACAGTATTGGGAATATTTTTTTATATTTCATTTTTGTTTTATTTATTATAATCGGTGAACGCGTTTTTTATTCTAAAAGAAGATGCTCCAGATTAGCATTTTCGGATAAATGATCCTCTATAGCTTCATCTTCTAAAACTTCATTATCTGCTTTAATATTATTGATATCTTCGGTTTCTAATTCACTTATTAAATCATAAGGGTTTACACTCGATTGATAGGTTAAATAATTTTCCAGAGTGAGCGTGTCTATTTCGTTAGGGTTGCTTGCTGACGGGCTTAAAACAGGAATCATCAGGGCTATTACTAAAATTGCTGCAACCATTAGAATCCTGTTTTTTCTTTTTTGAAAAATAGAAAATACTTTTGGCTCCTCTATGGGTAATTGCTTCATCATTTTTGCTGAAAAATTTTCAAAATAATGGTCAGGAATCTTAAATCCAGTCTCAATTTTGGGCTCGTTTTCTAATTTAAATGTTTTCATACTATTCATTAGACAGTGGTATTGCAAAAAGGTTTAATTAGTAGATACAAATGCTTCTATTTTTTTTACAGCAAGGTGATAGGAAGCTTTTAATCCTCCAACTGAAGTGCCTAAAATAGCAGATATTTCCTCGTATTTTAGTTCTTCAAAATATTTCATTTTAAAAACTAACTGTTGTTTTTCAGGTAATAAAGCAATTGCTTTTTGTAATTTTAGTTGAATTTCGTTTCCATCAAAAAACACATCAGCTTCGAGATTATCAATAGTTTTACTTTGTAAAATTTCAGACGATACCGTATTGATTTTTGATTTTTGTTTCAAAAAAGTCAATGCTTCATTAGTAGCAATACGATACATCCAAGAGAAGAGTTTACTGTCTCCTTTAAAATTTTTTAAATTTTGAAATATTTTGATAAAAGTATTTTGCAAGATATCATCCGCATCATCGTGATTTAAAACAATGTTACGAATGTGATTGTATAACGGTCTTTGATACTCTTGTAACAACTGCTGAAACGCTTGATTTTGTGTTTTAGAGTTCAACAAGTTATTTATATATTCCTGTTCGTCTTGCAAATTTTTTATTTATGAATTTAGAATACTCTTTATCAAAAAGGTTTAATTCGGTGGAAAGATAATATTAAAATTCAGATTGTTCTTCTTCCTTTTTTTGTGCAGGTTCCGGTGTTTTTACCGCTGGAGGTTTATTGATTGCTGCTGGAGCAAAGACTTTAACAGGAATTACTTTTGGTTTTATTGGAAAGTAAATGTCAGTAATCCACTTTGATGGATTTTTTATTTCCGCTTTGCCGATGGTATAGTTCTCTAGGTGTGAAAATTTAGTGTCAATACTTATTTTGTTAGCATTGCTGTACGCTGTTGTTTTATCTAGCGCTTTTTTTATGTGTGAATAATCACCGGTTAAGGTTGTTTTCAAGGCTTCGAAAGGTTCGAGTTTACCGGATAAAATATCACTGCCTGAACTGGTTAAAATTTGATTTTTTATAGGGATACAAAAAGACAATCTACTCAATCCATTTACTGGATTGTAAGTGTGATAAATAATAAAAGGCTTTCCATTCAATTCTATATTGTTTTGTTCACAAAAAAGAATGATTTTTGGAAAAACGATTCGGGCATTTTTAGTAATATTTGAAATTTTGCTTGTAAAAGTTTGGTGCAAATAAAAAGTTGCTAGTTTTTTTACCACACCTTTTACCTTTATTTGATGGGTATTTATCTCGTAAACTAGTGTTTTGTCTAGATTAGCCAAGCTTTTTTCCTGCATGGCACCTATAACTGTATTGATACCGCCGTTTAAAGCAGCAGTGATCTTCATAACGAAACTCATTTTCCCGGTGGTTTTCCAAGTGACCTTTGTTCCGCCAACCGTGTCTTTTAAACTCAAGAAAACGGATGATACCCCTCCGTTGTAATTTATTTTTTGAGAAATACTTTCATTTTCTTTTACAAAAACCGTTTGCATATCCCCTTTGACTTCTTTTCCTTCCCAAGTGAAGGAAGCTCCCTTTCCTACAGTGTTTTTAGGATAGGTGATTATAATTTCAGGATCTTCAACGATCCAGGCACCAAAATCCTGCCAATTTTTATAATCATTAACAAAATTAAATACCGTTGATTTAGGAGAATTAATAATATGACTTCTTTGTACAGCGAATTCCCCTTTTTGTGTAGCTACAAAAATGGATAAAGCCACTAAACTAAGCAGCAACAAAAGAAATAAATATTTTATAATCCTCATGATATCTAATTGTATTAATTTTTGTAAAGTTAAAAATTTAATTTACAAGTCGCCAAAACTGTTAAATAAAAAAACGCGACTTGAATGTTTTAATTAAATAGTTGTTTTACGAAAGGAATACTTTAGGAGAATGATTTCTAGAATAAAATTTATAGGGGACATGTTCAGGTAGCACTATTTGGCACCTTGCACTAATTAGCAATTAGGATTTGTTTTTAAAATAAGAAAAGAACAAATTAAAAAAAGTCCTCTTTTCAGAAGACATTTAAAAAAAAACTAACGTTTGAAAAAGACTTTTATCAAAAATAAAATGCCAATAAAAACTCCAAACCCAATTAAAATTTTATAATTTCCTTTATAAAATTTTCGGTGTAACGCTAAATCTTTTCGGTAGGCATAAATCATTGCAATACTGAATGCAACAAAAAAAAAGCCGGCAAAAATGAATTGTCCCTGACTAAACATACTTTATATTATTTTTGACAAATTTAGCTATTTGTTTAATAATAGTTTGCTAATTTGTATTTTCATTTAATAAAATTTAAATTATGCAAAAACAAATTAATGCCGTCAAAGAATTCCATACCGCTTTCAAAATTGGGCATAGCGAAACTCCAATAGCCGGCTTAGCTGAAACCAAACATATCCTTCGTTTCAATTTGATGAAAGAAGAGAATGAAGAATATTTAGAGGCTGTTCAGAATAATGATTTAATAGAAATTGCCGATGCATTAGGCGATATGATGTACATTTTATGCGGAACGATTATTGAGCATGGGCTGCAAGACAAAATAGAAGCCGTTTTTGATGAAATTCAACGTAGTAATATGAGTAAGTTGGGTCAGGATGGGGAGCCTATTTACCGTGAAGATGGTAAGGTCATGAAAGGGCCAAATTATTTCAAGCCTGATTTCTCTAAAATAATTGGTAAATAGAGGTAGAAATTTCAGAAATTCTTTGATGATGTGTATGATATAAAAAAGCGATTTTCACACTGAAAATCGCTTTTTTTTAATTTTTAAATCTTTGAATTATACTTTAACAGTCCAGCCAAAAGGATCCGCATCTAATTTATTTTGGATATTTTCTAATTTAGTTTTCAGTTGCAAAGCCATTGTGTTTTCAATTTTTGGTAATTCATGATACACATCCTGATAGGAGAATCCTGAAATGGGACTTACCACAGCAGCTGTTCCTGCACCAAAAATTTCTTTTAAAGTTTCGTTTTTAAATGCCTCAACAAGTTCAGATACTAAAACTGAACGAATTTCTACATTTATACCTTCACTCTTTGCTAAATCAATCAGTGTTTTTCGAGTAACACCATCAAGTATTCTTTCACTTACAGGAGCCGTTAATAATGTGTCATTTATTCTAAAAAACACATTCATCGTACCGGCTTCTTCTAATTTTGTGTGTGTGGCATCATCAGTCCAGATTATTTGTTGAAAGCCTTCTTTATTTGCTAAATTAGTTGGATAAAATTGGGCTGCATAATTTCCGGCTGCTTTTGCAGCTCCAATTCCACCATTAGCCGCCCTGCTGTAATGCTCCGCAATTATTACTTTTACATCACCTGAATAATAAGAGGAAACAGGCGATAAAATAATCATGAACTTATATTCATTTGATGGGTTTGCAATTACTCCGGTACCTGTTGCAATCATAAAGGGTCTGATATATAAGGCATTTCCTTTTCCTTTTTTTATCCATGCTTCGTCTAATTGCAGCAATTGATTTAAACCATTCAGGAATATATCTTCTGGAACTTCCGGCATAGCCATCCTAACAGCAGAGGTGTTGAAACGGCTGTAGTTTTGATCGGGTCTAAAAAGCCAAACGTCATTGTTCTCATCTTTGTACGCTTTCATACCTTCAAAAATAGCTTGACCATAATGAAAAACTCTTGACGATGGATCTAACAAAAAAGGTGCGTAAGGCTTAATGACTGGTTGTTGCCATTCCCCATTTTTAAAATCACATTCAAATAAATGATCTGAAAAAACAGATCCAAAGCTTAAACTTTTAAAATCAACTTCATTTATTTTTGAAGTGGGTGCTTTAATTATTTCAATTTTGCTAGTTTGAGTTGTACTCATGATAATGTATTGTTTATTTTTATATGTTACTACAATTGGGTATTAAAATCTTGATTATGCAAAAAGAACTTTAATAATTGCAAAATTAAATAAAAATCACTAAAATACTTGACAAAACACCATTAATTATAGCCTTTACGTACGATTTATTTATTTTTGAAAAAACAGAAAAAATCAGCATCAATTTTATGGGATTTGCATAATAAATGTACTTTATTTAGGACAATCATTTTAGTTTTGATTAAATTTGGACTGCTCATATAATTATAAAACTTCAAATAACCTCAAATAATAATTTTGAAAAGAGAAATAATACAAACACTTGATGGTTCCACAACCATACGAATAGAGGAATGGGATGAGTGTTATCATTCTAAACATGGAGCCATTCAGGAAGCGCAACATGTCTTTATTAAAAACGGACTTTCCTTATTTCAAAATAAAGCGGTTTCTATTTTAGAAATTGGTTTTGGTACCGGATTGAATGCTTTTATTACCTTATTAGAAGCAAAAAAAATGAATCAGTCTATCGATTATGTTGGCGTAGAGGCATATCCTATATCTCCTGACGAAGTTTTATGTATGAATTATGTTACAGAGTTGAATGCTGCTCAAGAAAGTGACATTTTTATAGCAATGCATCAAAGTGTCTGGGGAGAGAAAATAGCGCTTAGTAATGATTTTTTGTTGACTAAAAGAAAGCAGTTTTTTGAAGTAATTGACGACAATAACACATTTGATTTGATTTACTTTGATGCTTTTGGTTACAGAGTGCAGCCTGAATTATGGAGTACGGATATTTTTAAAAGAATGCATACAGCACTGAAAAGTAATGGAGTTTTAGTGACTTATGCAGCCAGAGGAGTTGTAAAAAGGAGCATGTTAGAAGTAGGTTTTACGGTTGAAAAATTAGCCGGACCACCAGGAAAAAGAGAAATGTTCAGAGCTACTAAAAAATAAATATTTGTTAAGTGGCTTATTATCAATAATATATTATATTTTTGATCAAAAGTAGTACGAAAAATAAAAAAACTAAAAACTACGTTAAATAACTATGTTCTAGTTGTAAAAAATGTATTTTTACATCACTTTCAATTAAAATCTAACCTAAAATCTTCATTAATTATGTCGAAAATCATGTATGATTATACTAAATCAGTTTTAGAAAGAGTAAGCTTTGATGTTATGCTTTTTAGCAAAGAATTAGAAAAAGCTATTAAGACATTATTGCCCTATGAAATGGATCAATTACGGGAGTGGTTATTAAATTTCACTATTGGTAAACCGGAACTAAAGCACTGTTTACTAATAGTAAATTCATAGTAAAAAAGGAACCATAAACGGTTCCTTTTTTTATTTTTTTGCGATGGGACTTATTATCTGAACATTTTGAAAAACAATTGCTCCTTTTACAACTCCTGTTATGGTATTTCGAAGTGCATCTATTATTTGAATTTTTAATTCGCTTTTAGGAAAAATCAAACTGACTTCTCTTGCAGGCTTAGGTTCTTTAAAATGACGAAGTTTTAGCTTGTCTTTTTCTTTTAAATCTAAGGTATGCAAATAAGGAAGCAGCGTTGTTCCCAGACCTTCATCAGCTAGTTTTATCAAGGTTTCAAAACTGCCACTTTGTATTTGAAAATGGTTGATTTCATTTTTACCAGTACTCTTGCATAAGTTTAAAATTCCTTCTCTAAAACAATGTCCGTCTTGTAATAATAAAATTTCATCCAAGTTTAAATCTGAAACTTCTATTTCTTCTTTTTGAAAATTATGGTGGTTTTCAGGGATGTACGCAACAAAAGGTTCGAAATACAAGACTATTTCTTTAATTTTTTCTTCCATCAAAGGAGTTGCGGCAATTGCAGCGTCCAGGTGTCCATTATTGAGTTTAATAATAATTTCTTCGGTATTTAACTCTTCAATAATAAGTTTTACTTTTGGATATTTTTTTATAAAATTATTTAGAAACATTGGCAATAAAGTAGGCATGATTGTTGGAATGATGCCTAATCTAAATTCACCGCCTATAAAACCTTTTTGTTGTTCAACAATATCTTGTATTCTATCAGCTTCATTGACTATATTTTTTGCCTGGTTTACAATTTTATACCCGATATCAGTGAGCTGGATTGGTTTTTTGGTACGGTCAAATATTTGAATACTTAATTCTTCTTCTATTTTTTGAATTTGCATACTCAGTGTAGGTTGAGTAACAAAACATTTTTCTGCAGCAAGAGTGAAATTCTTGTGTTCAGCTACTGCAAGTACGTATTTTAATTGAGTAATTGTCATGGTTATAATTATATCTGATACAAATTTAATAAAACAATAACTTTTTATTATAGTGTTTTTCGTTAATCTTACACTAAATTTGTCATATAACGGAAATAAATATAAAACAACATTAAAATGAAAACAAATATTTTAGGTTTACCGGTAAAAGAGTCAGAATTAATAGCAACTGAACTAAATGTTTTGTTAGCTAATTTTCAAGTATATTATCAAAATTTAAGAGGAATTCATTGGAATATTAGAGGAAAGCGTTTTTTTGATTTGCATGTAAAATTTGAGCAATTATACACGGATTCTCAAATAAAAATTGATTTAATTGCTGAAAGAGTTCTCACTGTTGGTGGAACGCCGCTCCATACGTTTGAAGACTATATAAAAAACAATCAATTAGTAGTTGGTAAAAATATTTCAAATGATGAAAAAGCAGTACATTTAATTGTTACATCACTATCTCATTTATTAAAGATTGAAAGAGTAATTCTTGACAAATCGGCACAAATCAATGATGAAGGTACTAATGCGATGATGAGTGATTTCATTTCAGAACAAGAAAAGACAATCTGGATGATGCAGGCCTGGCTTGAAGAAAGTTTGTAACACTTAAAATTCAAAAAAAAACCAGATAAAAATGATGCATTTTTATCTGGTTTTTTTTTGAATTTTATTTTTTTTAAAATAAATAAAAACTGTTACTTTTATTATAAACTAAATTCTATTTTTGCGACAATGAAAATGATATCTAAAATATTTTTAATTCTATTTTTAGCTTTCCTTGTCACCCCAACTATTGTTGCGGTGATTGAGAAAAGTTCAGATATCTCTGTTTTCTATAGTTTTTCTGAAGAGGAACACGTTCACAAAGAAATTAAAGTATTATTTAGTTCTGAATCTACTTTGGAAATAATTATTGCAACAAAATTATCTTCTAGTGCTATTCTTTCTGAAAATTTATCAAAGCATGATAATATTACCTCTTCTATATTTATACTACCACCCAACCAAGTTTAAGACAGTGTTGGTTTTAGTGTTTCTTAAATCAATTTTCACATACTTTCAACGTGAAAACAGCTCTTTGTATTCAATCTTTAGTTTGGTATTATGACAAGAAAAATTAATCTTTTTGCTACCCTTAAATCTGATTTTGCATCAGGATTAGTGGTTTTTTTAGTAGCTTTGCCCTTGTGTTTGGGTATTGCAATGGCTTCCGGTGCTCCATTATTTTCAGGAATTATTTCAGGAATTGTTGGAGGAATTGTCGTTGGGTATTTAAGTACATCACACATCAGTGTTTCAGGCCCTGCAGCAGGTCTTACCGCAATTGTTCTTACCGCAATAACGGATTTAGGTGCATTTGATGTTTTTTTGACGGCTGTTTTTATAGCAGGTCTAATACAATTAGTTCTAGGATTTCTTAAAGCAGGAAGTATATCAAATTATTTTCCAACAAATGTCATCGAAGGAATGCTGGCCGGTATTGGAATTATAATTATTTTAAAACAATTGCCTCATGCCTTTGGATACGATAGCGATTTTGAAGGCGATTTAGCTTTTATGCAAAAGGACGGAGGTAATACATTTTCAACCTTATTAAATATTTTTGATTATATTCAGGTTGGATCTATAATTATCACTTTAATCTCTGTAGCGGTATTGATTTCCTGGAATAAAGTCCCTTTTTTGAAGGATTTAAAATTAGTTCCTGGTGCATTGGTTGCTGTAGTTTTAGGTGTTGTTTTGAATGAGATTTTCATCAGAACAGGAAGTCCGTGGGCTATTACTAACGAGCATTTAGTTTCTTTACCGGTTCCTACCAGTCTGGAGGAATTTAAGACGATTATAGTTACTCCCAATTTTTCTGGGATTTCGAATCCAAAAGTTTGGATAGTAGCCTTTACTATTGCAATAGTCGCTTCGATAGAAACGTTATTGAGTATTGAAGCAGCAGACCGAATGGATATTCAAAGACGTTATACGCACACTAATATGGAATTGAAAGCACAAGGTGTTGGAAATGTGATAAGCTCACTTCTAGGAGGTCTTCCCTTGACCTCGGTAATTGTGCGTACCTCAGCAAATTCTAATTCAGGTGCTAAATCAAAGATGTCTACTATAATTCATGGGGTACTATTATTAGTGAGTGTACTTGTAATTCCTGTTATCCTGAATAAAATTCCATTGGCTACATTAGCCGCAATTTTAATTTTGGTTGGTTACAAGTTAGCTAAACCAGCCACTTTCAAACATTTTTTGGAAAAAGGGAAATATCAATTTGTCCCTTTTATTGCGACTCTATTAGCAGTTGTTTTTACGGATTTATTAAAAGGGGTGGCATTAGGAATTGTCATCAGTGTTATTTTTGTTTTAAAAGGAAACCTGAAAAGAGCTTACAGTTTTAGAAAAGAAGAATATGAAGATGGTGATGTTATCCACATTGATTTGGCGCAAGAAGTTTCTTTTTTGAACAAAGCAGCCATCAAATATACTTTAAACGAGATTCCTGAAAATTCTAAAGTGATAATTGATGCCAAAGACACCGTGTATATAGCGCATGACATTTTAGATTTGATATATGAATTCAAAACAACAAGAGCTATAGATCATAATATAAAAGTCAAACTCAAAGGATTTAAAAAAGCCTATGATTTAGAAAATACTCAAGAAACCAAAAACCATGTAACTATTGAGCATTATTATGATGCAGCAAAAAGGGTAATGGTTAAACGAGAGGTGCCTGACGAAGAATTCACTAAAAATAAAAATTAATTTCGCACTAATAAATTTAAAAATGAGTCCTTTACAAAGCATTAATTTGTCACTAAGTAAGGATATAAACAAAATAAGTACACAACGATTATGAGTGATTTTTATAAAAAAATACTGGAAAATAATGAAAAATGGGTAGAAACATCTTTGGCTTCTGATCCTAATTATTTTGAAGACCTGGCCAAAGGGCAAACACCACCCTTATTATGGATAGGCTGTTCTGACAGCAGGGTTCCTGCAAATGAAATTATAGGAGCTAAACCAGGCGAAGTTTTTGTTCATAGAAATATTGCTAATATGGTGGTTCATTCAGATATGAATATGTTGAGTGTACTGGATTACGCAGTAAATGTATTGAAAGTAAAACATGTACTGGTATGCGGACATTATGGTTGCGGCGGTGTCAAAGCAGCTATGGGTAATGATTCTATTGGTATCATTGACAACTGGATTCGTCACATAAAAGATGTCTATCGTTTGCACAGTGCCTACTTAGATTCTATTTTAGATGAAACAGAGCGATTCAACACTTTTGTAGAATTGAATGTTAAAGAACAAGTTTATGATTTGGCTAAAACTTCAATTGTTCAGGCAGCATGGCGAAATGGTCAGGACTTAACCTTACACGGATGGGCTTATGGTCTTAATTCCGGTTTTGTAACGGATTTAGAGGTGAATATCAGTTCCGAAAAAGATTTGGATGAAGTCTATCAGTTGAAATTTTAATCCCCAAAAATTGTAATAAATAAAAGCCGCTTTTAGCGGCTTTTATTATTCGTCATCAAGATTTTCGTTAAAAGCGGAGGGTAGTAGTTGAGGTATAAATTTAATTAAAATAGGCAGCAATAAGCTACCGCCAGGAAGAAGGAATATAGTCAACGACGGAATGGTTTTGCAAATTTCCAGTAATTGTTTCTTGACTTTTTTCTTCTCTTTCTCGTCTAAATCCCTGCGAGTAGAGTAGGCTAATAGTACCATTAACTCCTTACTTTGTGCGATTTCCTTAGACAATCTGTTCTTATTGCGACTAATCAGTGTGACCACACTTTGAGTCGTTTGGGCATAAAAATGTTTTACTGGATTTGAATAATTAAAATAAGGAATTTCCTTTTTATGTTTCGTAATAAAGGCATTCGTACTGCGGATACTTTCATCCGAAAAACCATCCGGGATCGAAACCGTTTTAGCCAGTGAATGCAAAAAATAAGCTTCATTATCTTCAATTTCTCCATCACTCCATAAAGCCATTCCTGCAAGATCTATCAAATAGTATTTTTCTAAGTCATTTGAAAAATAATCTAGTTCAAGTGTCTCTAAGCTTTGTACTGATACCTTAGAGAATTTACTGTAGCGAATAGAAGCTTCAAAAAGCTTGATTAATAAATCATCGTATTGAGATTTTTTTGTTTTAATTTTTAAAGCAAGTGTGACCACATTTACAATAGTTTCCTCGATCTTTTTTAAATACTTTTCCGGAATTTCACCATGAATTAAGTATTGGCGAAAGGCCAAGACATCAATAAACAGTAAGGCATTAGTTACTAGGTGAGAAAAATTTTTACTGATGATGCTATCATTTGTTTGAACACGCTCATCAATTATTTTTTCTAAAGTTAAAGCAGGAGAATTCTTTGGCAGTATTTTTTTAAATAGGTTAAAGCCTTGAGGATTCATTTGATTGTAAAAAGTAACGGCTTGTTTAATGAAATTATCAGGGCTGATATTTTCATTTGTTAAACAAAAAACTGCATGCAAAGTATTTAAAAGTGCGACTTTTGAAATCTCTTCTTTGAACCAACCCTTAGTTTCAATAGGTGCTACAGTTTCAAATGCAATGATATGGCCATATATAAAACCTGTTTCTCTAACTTTTTGATAAAATATATCGGTAGTTTTTGAAACCGTTTCTTTTGAAAACTTTTGTTCAATAAAAAATTTATCTATCCAACCTGATGCTGAAGGGTTAATCATTGCTTTAATTTGAAGGTACAAAGCTATACTTTTTTTCGTAATTTTAACTTCTGTTTTTTAGTTTAACACAGATATTACTTTTAATTAGTATTGGTTTTTTTAATTTTGAACAGTACGGATTTCTAACGAATAATTATTAAAAAATGAAGTCTCAGAGGCCCCTTTTTTTTAAATAAAAAACCCGGAATCCTACTTTTTAATTCAGGGTTTTTATTGTTTTTTAAGAATTAAATAAGTTTTCGGCGGCATCCCAATCAACTACATTCCAAAAGGAGTTTATATAATCAGCTCTTCGGTTTTGATTTTTAAGATAATACGCATGTTCCCAGACATCTAAAGCTAAAACGGGTTTTCCTTTAAGTCCCTTCCCTCGTAATCGCATCAAAGGATTGTCTTGGTTTGCCGTAGAACCTATTACTAATTTTCCGTCTTGCACCACTAACCAGGCCCAACCGGAACCAAATCTTTTCATAGATGCATCACTAAATTGTTTCTTGAATTCATCAAAAGAACCAAAAGTTGTGGTTATGGCTGCTGCCAATTTGCCTTTTGGAATACCACCACCATTAGGTTTCATTAAACTCCAAAACAAGCTGTGATTGTAATGTCCGCCTCCGTTATTCCGAATGGCTTCTGGGAATTTAGACATTTTTTCAAAGATATTTTCTAAAGATTTTGAATAATCAATTAAGTTTTTATCCAAAGTATCAATGGCTTTATTCAAATTTGTCACATAAGCTTGATGGTGTTTGCTGTAGTGAATTTCCATTGTAGCTTTATCAATATGAGGCTCTAATTCATTATAGCTATAACCTAATTTAGGAAGACTGTAGGTTCCAGGAGTATCTGTGAAAGCTGCTTCATAGGGTTGATTGTCAATTTGCAGTACTGGCTGGGCAGCAAATGCAGCATTGAATAATCCAGAGCCAATAATTGTACCTGTAGACAATAGGGCCGTTTTTTTTAAAAAATTTCTTCGTGTATTATTATTTTCCATAATTTATTTGTTAGTCTTAAATGAGGGATTAAATATTTGTATAAAAATAATCATTAATAGACCGACTTGGGTTAATAAAGACTTAAAATTTGATTTGTTTTACCTACAATGATATTTTGAATATCTATTTTTTTTACGGAAATTATATAAATTTCATTTTGAATTGGCATATCCTGAAATTAACAAGTATTTAAAAATGAAGTAATTAGTTGCTTTTTTAACAAGTTGAATTTAAACAAAAAAACCATTCGTTTTGCGAATGGTTTTTTTAGTTTAAAATTAATTCTTAGTTGTGGCTAAAGCCAGAACTACAACATTGTTGATGCATAAAGCTATTGGACTCCTCATGCCATGGGAAATTAGCATTGTATGCGTTGTTTTCCCAATAAAAATTTTCTCTTTTTTTAGGTTCGTTACCTATTTCATTCATTGTTTCGGATTCGTACATTCGGCCATTTGCGATGGTATACAATAACGTATTGGAGTTTTGTATATTTTCTAATGGGTTTTTATCCAAAACTAAAATGTCAGCCAATTTTCCGGTTTCTAATGAACCAATGTCTTTTCCGGCTCCGATATAATTGGCTGCATTAATGGTGGCTGTTTTCAAACTTTCTAAATTGCTCATTCCACCTTGCTGTATACTCCATAATTCCCAGTGTGCTCCCATTCCTTGCAACTGTCCGTGTGCTCCCATATTGACTTTTACGCCATTGTCAGCAAGCGTTTTTACGGTTTTAGATGTCAAAATATGATCGTTTTCATACTCTTCATCAGGAGCCATCATGCGATATCTGGAGCGGGAATCAATTACGGCCCTTGGGGTGAATTGGAGTAGTTTTTTGTTTTCCCAAACATTCGTTTTTTGATACCAATAATATTCGGCATTCAATCCGCCATAATTTACGATTAGGGTAGGAGTATAGCCTACTTTACTGGTGCCCCAAAGTTCGAGTACATCTTTATAAACGGGTGCTACTGGTATATTGTGTTCCACTCCAGTATGACCGTCAATCACCATGGTCATGTTAGTAAAGAATGTCGAGCCGCCTTCTGGTACCACATTAATTTCTTCTTCTCTGGCCGCTTGCAATACCTGTTGACGTTGGTCACGTCTTGGTTGATTATAGCTTTTTACAGAAAGTGCTCCAAAAACTTTGGTCCGTTTTACTGCAAAACGAGCGTCATCAATAGTATTGACAATTGCTTTAAAGTCTCCTTCAGCACCGTACAAAATAAATCCGGTTGAATATATTCGGGGTCCTACAATGGCACCACTTTTTACCATTTCCGAAAGGGTAAAAATAGATTCCGTGTTAGAAGACGGATCATGCGATGTCGTTACTCCAAAGGCTAAATTTGCATAGAAAGGCCAATTTTGTTGGGTGGTTAATCCATAACGAAAAGCACCTACATGGGCATGAGCATCTACCATTCCAGGCATAATAGTTTTACCAGTCAGGTCATAAACCATAGCCGTTTCAGGAATACGAATGTCACTTGCATTACCAATGGCTTCAATCCGATTTTCATTGATTATAATACTACCGTTTTCAATCACTTTGTCGCCGTCCATAGTGATGATACGAGCATTCGTCAGGGCAATTTTGCCTTTTGGTTTATCAACTTTTGATTTTAAATCTATTTTAATACCTATATCAGATGGTTTTTCAACTTTTTCAGGTGAATCCGGTAAAAAAGTAAATCTGTTTTTTACGGCATTCGAAAAATAAGTATTGCCTAACATCCACATCACGTTTTTGCTATTGGGTGACCAATGTAAATTAATTCCAGCCTCTTTTGACAATTCTGACACAGGTACATTCGTAGTTTTTTCGTCCAAATCTACTTCTTGGCCGTTGATGTTTAATGGAGCCACATAAGCTTTGTGTAAATGGGTGAAAGCGATCCACTGATTGTCTGGACTTGGCACCAATCGGTTGGCATATTTGGATTTAATATGGGTGCGTTCTTCTTTTCCGTTAAGGTCAACACTTTTGAGTTCTTTGGTTAAATCCCCAAAAAAGACTCCCCCAGTTTGGAAGAAAATACGATTTCCTTCTTTAGTAAACACAGGATATTCTCCTTTTGAGGTAATAAATTTTGATTTGCCACCTGTAACATTCATGGTGTAAATCCCTGGTTTTTTTGAAAAAGCAAAACCTTGATCCATATTTCCGCCTTCCTTGACGTAGACAATTGTTTTTTGGTCAGGAGAGAGACTTGGTGTTCTGTAAATTCCTTTTTCAGAGGTTAATTTAACAGATTTTTTACTTTCTAAATTAATTTTTCTGATAGCGCCTAAATTTGTGTCGTTCCAACTAACATAGATTATCTCTTTACCATTAGCGGTAAAAGTAGGTTCTGCTTCAAAATCAGTATCTGTAGTCAATCGTTTTGGACTTCCATTAGGCAAGCTTTTAGTCCATAAATATCCTAAAGCTCTAAAGACTACTGTTTTTCCATCGGGAGCGGTTACAGCATCACGGATCATTTTTACTGTAAAGTCATTGTCAGTTATTGGAGTATCAGAATGTACCCGATCTGCAATGTCAATAGCGACATCGGCTGTGAAAGGAATCTGTGTTACCTGATTTGTTTTTGTATTTATTTTTTGAATTTTACCTCCGGTCCAAATTATAATGTCTTCATTGTTTGGCATCCAATTGAAATTAGGATACACACCAAACAAAGCCCAAGCGGCTTGTTGATCTTTGTTAAGTTTATCATAAACGGGACCTTCTTCACCTGTTTCTAAATTATGAACATACAAAACCGTTGCGGTACGCACTCGTTTTACATACGCTAACAGTTTACCATCTCTTGAAATTTGTGGTCGAGCGGCGCCTCCCGGACCACCCGTAATTTTTTCTGTTTCTCCCGTTTCAAAATCATAGCGATTGATAGCATAGATTTCACTGTTAGGATCTTTATTGTATTTGAAATAACCACCGGGAGAAACGTCTTCACTGTAATACATGTATTTGCCATCAGGAGAAATTACAGGTTCGTTAACATCTTGCTGGTCGTTTTTTCGTTTGGTCAATTGTACGCCACTACCACCGCTAATGTGGTATTGCCACATTTCACCAGCGCCAAGAGAACGGCTTGATGTAAAGTGTTTTCTTGCTACCAGATAATTGCCGTTGGGCATCCAAGTCGCATTGTTCAGTAGTTGAAAATTTTCCTTAGTGATTTGTTTCACTTCACTTCCATCGGCTTTCATGAACCAAATATTATCGCCACCACCAGCATCGCTAGTGAACGAAATGTGTTTTCCGTCAGGGCTGAATCTGGGTTGTACTTCAAAAGGAATACCGGAACGAAGTATTTTTGCTGTTCCGCCTGTTATAGGCATCTGGTAAATATCTCCCAAGAGATCAAAAACGATCGTTTTCCCGTCTGGACTCACATCGAGGTTCATCCAAGTTCCTTCGGATGTGGTAAATTTATGGGTCTTGTAATTGAATTCTTTTCCAGGTTTTGCGACATCCCATTTCGGCTTTTCCTGTCCATAAATGGTGGAAATAAAAGAAAATGCGAGTAGAAATAAGCTTGTTTTTTTATTCATTAAAAAGAAATTAAATAGTGATAGAGGATAAATATAGGTAATAAAATGAAGTAGTTTGTATTTCTATTTCTATCTTATTGCTATAAAAGCAAAAAACCACCCGCAGTTGCGAGTGGTTTTTGTATCAATTAAAGCAGTATTTTTTTTTGTAATTAAAAACAATATTCATTTTCAGCTACTAATTTAACCGTTATTGTTTCTCTTAATCCTACAACATTTGGCATATTTGTATATTTAGTAAAACGACGTAGTCCCATCAACATCATACGTTGTTCATCGCCTTCAGCAAAGGAAATAACACTTTCTTTTCCTTTTTGAGTAACAATATCTACGGCTTTATACAAGTATAATTTGGCCATTGCAATTTGCTCTTGTACTTTAGTTTCTCCTTCTTTTTTGGCTAACTTCTCCGTTCTAAGGATTGTGCTTTCAGCCATATAGATTTCGATTAAAATATCTGAAGCGGCCATCAATAACTGTTGGTGTGCATCTAAATCCGGACCGTATTTTTGAACAGCTCCACCGGCTACCATTAAGAATGCTTTTTTTAATTTGCCAATCATTTCTTTTTCTTCTGCAAACAATTCAGAATAATCAGGGGTTTCAAAAGAAGGAATTCCCATTAATTCTTCTTGTACTTTTGATGCAGGTCCAAGTAAATCAACGTGACCTTTCATCGCTTTTTTAATCAGCATCCCTACTGAAAGCATTCTGTTGATTTCGTTAGTTCCTTCGTAAATACGGGCAATTCTGGCATCTCTCCAAGCACTTTCCATCGGAGTGTCCTCAGAGAATCCCATTCCGCCAAAAATTTGAATTCCTTCATCAGCACAATTTTGTACATCTTCAGAAACGGCTACTTTAAGGATTGAACATTCAATAGCATATTCTTCAACGCCTTTCAATTCTGCTTCCTGATGTGAAACTCCTTCGGCTTCACGAGCTATAATTCTGTCTTCAATATCTTTTGCAGCGCGGTAGGAAGCGCTTTCTCCAGCGTAACAACTTGTAGCCATTTCTGCTAGTTTTGCACGGATAGCACCAAACTGAGAAATTGCAGTATTGAACTGGATTCTTTCATTAGCATATTTCACTGAACCTGAAATAACTCTGCGCTGTGCATCCAAACAAGCAGCTGCTAATTTGATGCGACCTACATTCAAAGCGTTCATGGCAATTTTGAAACCGTTTCCTCTTTCGGACAACATGTTTTCTACAGGAACTTTTGTTTCATTAAAGAAAACCTGACGCGTAGAGGAAGCACGTATTCCTAATTTATGCTCTTCTTCGCCCATTGATATTCCGTTATCAGCTGTGTTTTCTAGGATAAAACCAGTGATATTTTTATCATCACCAATACGGGCAAAAACGATAAACAATGAACAAAATCCAGCGTTTGAAATCCACATTTTTTGTCCTGTGATTTTGTAATGTGTACCATCTTCTGATAAAACAGCTTTTGTTTTTCCAGAATTAGCATCAGATCCTGCGCCTGGCTCTGTTAAACAATAGGCTCCAAACCATTCGCCAGAAGCTAATTTTGGAACGTATTTTTGTTTTTGTTCTTCTGTTCCGTACAAAGTTATTGGCATAGTCCCAATTCCGGTATGTGCTCCAAAAGCAGTTGAGAATGAACCTGTTGCTCCCGAAATATAATCACAAACCAACATTGTTGATACAAATCCCATTCCTAATCCACCATAAGCTTCAGGTACAGCAACTCCTAAAAGTCCTAAGTCCCCAGCTTTTTTCATGGTTTCTTGTGTATACGCATAATCCTTTTTCTCAAAACGATCTTTGTGTGCCCACAATTCTTTATCTACAAATTCTTTTACAGAGTCACGCATCATTAATTGCTCTTCTGAAAAATCTTCTGGTGTAAAGATATCTTCGCACTTTGTTTGTTTAACTAAAAACTGACCGCCACGGGTTACGTTTTTTTCAATTGTATCTGCCATTTCTTGTTATTTTAAATGATGAATTTTATTTATAAATTGAATTGTCAATATTGTCATTCCAAACAAGGAGGAATCTCAGTAGCTAATTCTGCATTAATAGTAAAGATTCCTTCTTTGTCGGAATGACAAACGGATGGAAATCTTTGACTACAAAAGTTCGTAAACCCCAGCAGTTCCTTGTCCAGTTCCCACACACATACTCACAATTCCGTATTTGTTGCCTCTTTTTTTCATTTCGTCGAAGAGTTGAACAGACAGTTTTGCTCCGGTACAGCCCAGTGGATGTCCCATTGCAATTGCTCCACCGTTGACGTTTACGATATCAGGATTCAATCCTAATTCACGAATTACGGCTAACGATTGTGATGCAAAAGCTTCGTTTAATTCAATTAAATCAACATCATTTAATGTTAATCCTGCTTGTTTCAATGCTTTTGGAATCGCTTTTACCGGGCCAATTCCCATTAATCTTGGTTCTACTCCTGCCGAAGCGAAGTTCACCAAACGAGCAATAGGAGTAAGGTTCAGTTCCTTAACCATTTCTTCGCTCATGATTAGAACAAAAGCGGCTCCGTCACTCATTTGAGAAGAATTCCCGGCAGTTACACTTCCGCCTTCTTCAAAAACAGGACGTAAACCAGCCAAAGCTTCTACTGAAGTTCCAGCTCTCGGGCCTTCATCTTTATTTACGATATAGGATTTGGTTTCTTTTTTACCATTTTCATTGATAAATGTTTGTTCTACCGTAATAGGAACAATTTGTTTGTCAAATTTGCCTTCGGCTTGTGCTTTAAGAGCTTTCAGGTGTGAGTTGTAAGCAAACTCATCTTGGTCTGCACGAGACACATTGAATTGTTTGGCAACAGCTTCTGCAGTTAGCCCCATTCCCCAATAGTAATCTTCGTTCCCCGCTTTTGCAACAGCATAATCCGGAGTTGGTTTGTACCCTCCCATTGGAATAAAACTCATGCTCTCGGCACCACCGGCAATAATACAATCTGCCATTCCCGATTGAATTTTGGCTGTAGCCATACCAATTGTTTCTAATCCTGACGCGCAATAACGGTTTACGGTTACACCTGGTACATCTTCGATTTTCAATCCCATTAAGGAAATTAATCGTCCCACGTTTAGTCCTTGTTCTGCTTCTGGCATGGCATTTCCTACCATCACGTCATCGATACGTTTTTTGTCAAAATCAGGCAACTCATTCATCATAAACTGAATGGTTTCTGCTGCCAATTCATCAGGACGTTTAAATCTAAACACGCCTTTTGGGGCTTTCCCCACGGCTGTTCTGTATGCTTTTACTATATAGGCTGTTTTCATTTTTTTTTTTTTTAAGAGTTGAGAATATAGAGAATAAATAATAGACTTTAAATTTTGTTTTTAATCTATATTCTATTCTCCTTGTTCTATTTTCTAATTGCGTAACGGTTTTCCTTTGGTTAACATAAACTGGATTCTTTCTAATGTTTTTCTTTCTGTACAAAGAGATAAGAATGCTTCACGTTCCAGATCCAATAAATATTGTTCGGTTACTAAAGTTGGTTCTGATAAATCTCCACCAGCCATAACATAAGCTAGTTTGTTAGCGATTTTCTTGTCGTGTTCCGAGATGTATTTTCCGGCTTCCATTTGGTCTGTTCCTACTAAGAACATTCCCAAAGCTTGTTTTCCAAGAACTTTTACGTCGCTTCTGCGAATTGGTTGTGTGTAACCTGCTTCTGCCATTAATAAAGCGTGTTTCTTTGCTTCAGCAATCTGACGGTCTTTATTCACAACGATGATATCTTTTCCGTGTTGTAAAAGTCCGGTATCAAAAGCTTCGTAACCTGAAGTAGATACTTTTGCCATAGCGATCGTCAAGAAATATTCTTGCAATACGTTCAACTCCACATCATTTTTATGGAATAAATCTGCAGCACGCAATGCCATCTCTTTAGATCCGCCACCGCCAGGAATAACTCCAACGCCAAATTCTACTAATCCCATATACGTTTCGGCTGCAGCAACAACTTTATCAGCGTGTAAGCTCATTTCGCAACCACCGCCAAAAGTCATTCCGTGTGGCGCAACCACAACTGGAATTCCGGAGTAGCGCACGCGCATCATTGTGTCTTGGAACATTTTGATGGCCATATTCAGCTCGTCGTATTCTTGCTCGACGGCCATCATGAAAATCATTCCTATGTTAGCACCCACAGAGAAATTCGCTGCCTGATTTCCAATAACCAATCCTTGATATTCTTTTTCAGATAAGTCAATCGCTTTGTTGATCGCCTGTAAAACATCGCCACCAATCGTATTCATTTTAGACTGGAATTCTAAGTTCAAAATTCCATCTCCTAAATCTTGAATAATAGCGCCGCTATTGCTCCACACTTTTTTGCTTTCGCGTATGTTGTTCAGGATAATAAAGGCATCCTGACCAGGAACCTTAGTTGCAGATTTTGTTGGAATATCATAAAAATAAGTAGCACCTTCTTTTATTGAATAGAAACTTTTAGTTCCATTAACAAGCATATCAGTTACCCAAGCAGCTGGTTCAAGGCCTTCCGCTTTCATCATTTCGATTCCTTTGGCAACACCAATGGCGTCCCAAATTTCGAAAGGACCATTTTCCCATCCAAAACCGGCTTTCATGGCATCGTCAATCTTGTATAATTCATCTGAAATTTCAGGAATTCTGTTGGAAACGTAAGCAAACATTCCCGCAAAACTTTTACGGTAAAATTCGCCTGCTTTATCTTTTCCTTTTACCAAAACTTTAAAACGGTCAATAGGTTTATCAATCGTTTTTGTCAGTTCTAAAGTGGCGAAAGACGCTCTTTTAGCCGGACGATATTCTAAAGTATCTAAATCCAATGATAAAATATCCTTGTCTACTTTTTTATAAAAACCTTGACCAGTTTTGCTTCCCAACCATTTGTTCTCCATCATTTTGTTGACAAAATCCGGCAATTTAAACAAATCGTGTTGCTCGTCATTCGGACAATTTTCGTAGATTCCGTTGGCAACGTGCACCAAAGTATCCAATCCAACTACGTCAACAGTTCTGAAAGTAGCTGATTTTGGTCTTCCAATAACTGAACCGGTCAATTTATCCACTTCTTCAATCGTCAATCCCATTTCTTTAACTAAATGAAACAAACTTTGAATCCCATAAATCCCGATTCGGTTTCCAATAAACGCTGGAGTATCTTTGGCCACGACCGAAGTTTTACCCAAGAATTTGGATCCATAATCCGTAAGAAAATCCAAAACTTCCGATGCTGTGTGCGGGCCAGGAATGATTTCGAATAATTTCAAATAACGCGCAGGGTTAAAAAAGTGTGTCCCGCAGAAATGCTTTTGGAAATCGTCGCTTCGTCCTTCACTCATAAAGTGAATTGGAATTCCAGATGTATTTGAAGTTACTAGAGTTCCCGGTTTTCTGAATTTTTCAATTTGTTCAAAAACCATTTTCTTGATGTCTAACCGTTCTACAACAACTTCAATAATCCAATCCACAGTAGCGATTTTCGCCATGTCATCTGTGGTATTTCCAGTAGTAATTCTGCTGGCAAATTTTGGATTGTAAATAGGAGAGGGTTTCGATTTCAGGGAATTGGCCAAATGCTCATTTACCAATCGGTTTCTAACGATTTTGCTTTCTAAAGTCAGTCCTTTTTTAGCTTCCGCTTCGGTAAGTTCTCTTGGAACAATATCTAATAACAGAACTTCAACTCCAATGTTAGCAAAATGACAAGCAATTCCTGAACCCATAATTCCGGATCCAATCACTGCAACTTTTTTAATTGTGCGTTTCATATAAATAATATTTGATTTTCATTAGAAAATGACAGCGCTATTTTTATTGAAGGATTTCAATTTTGGCGGTGTCATTCGCTGTTTTTTCAGTTTGTTCCGCCAGTTCGCTGGCGCTCGTGTGCGTAAATATATTTTTCTCTTGAATTAATTCATTGATGGCTTCTGCAACTTCAATAAAGTGCTGCAGTTTCTCTTCCGAAATAGTTTGTTTCACCGTTTCATTGAATTTCAACACCGTATTTTTTGACAATTCTCTTTTTTCTTTACCAAAATCCGTGAGGTAAATCAATACTCCACGGCCATCCACTGGATTTTTCTTGCGAATAATCAAGCCTTTTTCCTCCATAGATTTAAGGGTTCTGGTTAAGCTGGTAGCTTCCATTCCCATTTTTGGTCCTAATGAGGTCGATGGCGTCCCACCTTCCTTATCAATACTCAATAAAGCGAACCCAGTAGCCATGCTCGCATCGTATTTCGAAGCTTCTTCATTATACATTCTGGCCACTGCTTGCCAGGTGGCACGTAAAATATAATCTATCGTTTTATCTTTCATAAGTAACTATATCGTTTTCAAATATAATAAAAAATACTATGCACGCATAATATATTAAAACATTTTTTTGTTAAAAAGCATTAAATATAAAAAATCTCCACTGAAATAGAGGAGATTATACTCTTTTTTTAAGAGTAATTAATTTTTTGGTCGTATCCCTGCGTAAAAAACTCCGGGTCGGGCTGTACGTTGTATCCACGCTAAAAAGCGTGGGATGCCACTTCCATCCCTTACGCAAATCCTGCTGAGGAGAATGATTGGGGATTTTAATTTAATTGTTGGGATTATGGATTTACGTAATAAGTAGTTTACTATCGTTAAATTTGATTTTTGAGTTTATTGTTCTCGACTAAAAACCAAAAAACCACGAAAATCAATTCGTGGTTTTTTATAGTATCTTTTATTTAACCCTTCTTAAACTCCCCTTTATCCACATCTTTCAAGAACTTAATCACACCCGGAAAATAGGTTTTTGGGTCATCGTATTGTGAAAGGTGACTTCCGTTAGGACAAAACAAGAAACGTCCGTTTTGGACTTCGTTAGCAATCCATTTCATGTGTTCGGGATCCATAGTATCGTATTTAGAACCAATACTCAAGGTTGGAACAGTAAGGGTTTTTAGTCTGGCTTTGACATCCCAATTTTTAAGGGAGGCATTTCCAGTGATGCCAAATTCACTGTGGCCTTGCATAAAAACATATACATTAGGATTAATGTGCTTGAAACATCTGTTGATGGATTCTGGCCATTTTTCGAGTGGCATTCTCAAAATATGTTCCGTGTAGTAATGTTTGAACAGTAATTCGCTGTATTTTGGATTATCAAAATCATTATTTTTTTCGATATCCTGTAATTGCTTTAGGATTTTAGAATCCATTTGCGGTGCCAGAACGTCTTTTGCGTAAGCGTTATATTCCTGAGCACTCGCCATCATATTTGAGATAATTAATCCTTTCAGGTTTTTTTGGTATTTCAAAGCGTATTCCATTGCTAGGATTCCGCCCCAAGATTGTCCCATCAGGTAAAAATTAGAACTGTCCAAGCCTAATGCGATTCGCACTTGCTCGACTTCCTCCACAAAACGTTCATTGGTCCACAAACTGTTGTCGTTGGGTTGGTCGCTGTAATACGAGCCTAACTGATCGTAATAAATGTATTCAATGCTTTCGTTGGGAAAATAACCGTCAAAGGCCTCGTATAATTCATGGGTCAAACCTGGGCCGCCGTGCAGCAACAACACCTTTATTTTAGGATTATTGCCCACTCGTTTGGTCCAGACTTTAAACGTGCCTTTTGGCGTATGAATCGGAATCATTTTGATGCCGCCTGTGAGTTGGTCGTCCCGTTTGGAGAAATCTAAATAATTTGCTTTTATGGAATCTTCCTTTGGTTTTTCCTGACAATTAGAAAAAAAGAACACACTGACAACGGAGTAAATCAAGACTTTTAGTTTCATAACGGCTAGTTGTAGATTTTATGGAATAAATCAATGTATTTTTCCATTACTATTTTTCGTTTTAGTTTCAGGGTTGGCGTAAGCTGTCCACCTTCCACAGACCATAAATCCGGCGTTAGCTCAAAACGTTTTATCTTCTCCCAATTTCCAAATTTTTCGTTCAGATTGTCAATTTCCAATTGGATTCTTTCGATTACTTTTTCGTTGGCAATTATTTCTTCATTGCTTTTTCCTATGTTGATTCCGTGGATAACGGCCCATTCTTTGATGAAATCAAAACTCGGCTGAATAAAGGCAGCCGGCATTTTTTGACCGTCACCAATAACCATAATTTGTTCAATGAAACGCGATTGTTTCATCGTATTTTCGATTAATTGTGGGGCAATATATTTACCACCTGAGGTTTTGAACATTTCTTTCTTACGATCCGTGATTTTTAAGAATCCGTCTTCGTCAAAAATTCCAATATCACCAGTGTGAAAATAGCCGTCAGTTATTACTTCATTGGTCAATTTCTCATCTTTGTAATAGCCCATCATTACGTTTGGTCCTTTACAAAGGATTTCGCCGTCTTCAGCAATTAATACTTCCACATTATCAATTACTTTACCCACCGTTCCCACTCTGAAACCACCATTTCTAATATCATTTACAGAGATTACCGGAGAGGTCTCGGTCAATCCGTAGCCTTCCATAACTGGGATTTCGGCAGCGGCAAAAATGCGGGCTAGTCTTGGTTGCAAAGCAGCGCTTCCGGAAACCATTAAATCGAGGTTTCCACCCAAACCTTCCTTCCATTTACTAAAAATCAGTTTGCGGGCAATTTTGAGTTGTAATTCATACCAAAAACCATTTTTGCCATACGGCTCATAGATTAAACCTAAGTCAATCGCCCAAAAAAATAGTTTCTTTTTGACACCGGTTAACTCCGTTCCTTTAGCGTATATTTTATCGTATACTTTCTCTAAAAGTCTCGGAACGGCAGTAATTACTGTTGGTCTTACTTCTTTTAGATTGTCACTAATTTTATCAATTGATTCGCCAAAATATACTGAAACTCCGTAATATTGGTATAAATACAAAATCATTCTTTCAAAAATATGGCAAATAGGAAGGAAGCTTAAAGCACGGCTTTTTCCGGCTTCAAACGGAATTCTCGAAGCACTGTCTAAAACATTCGATACAATGTTTTTATGAGAAAGCATGACTCCTTTTGGTCTTCCCGTTGTTCCGGAAGTATAGATTATTGTGGCTAAATCTTCAGTTTTTACGTTATTTTTGCGTTGTTCCACTTCGTTTTGGTTTCCGTTGTCTACGCCAAGAATCAGTAATTCATTCCAGTTGGTGCAACCTTCTATTTCGTTGAAGGAATATACTTCTTTGAGTGTAGGAACTTTATGTTTGATGAGGTTTACTTTTCGAAGCACTTCGGCATCCGATACGAAACAGTACATAGAACCGGAATGGTTCAGAATATATTCGTAATCTTCTTCTGAAATGGTAGGATAAATGGGAACGGTTTGTGCGCCGGTTTGCAACACACCAATATCCATAATATTCCATTCGGTTCTGTTATTAGAAGAGATGATAGCAATTTTATCGTCTTTTTGAACACCCATTCGGAGTAGTGCTCTCGAAACGGCATTGGCTTTAGCGATATATTCCTGTGTAGATGTTTTGATCCAAACTCCATTTTGCTTTGTTGTTAAAGCATCCGGAATGGAATTGTATTTTTCTTGCTGATAATAAGGGAAATCAAAAAGGCGGGTGATATTTGTCATTATAGAAAATATTGGATTTGATTGCAAATTAAAAAAAAAATAAGGATAAATTTTAAAAATTAGAAATTATATCGCAAAATTATGAAAGGATTGTTACTATTTAACGAAATCGTTTTCATGAAGTAAAATTTTAGTGTAGGATTATAATAAAAAAGCGTGTACGGCCGTGCGAGATTTTCCGGCTTCGTACCCTTTTCAATGTGCCGTTAAACTTTAGTGCCTAGTCACTAATGTGAACTATAAAGTTTTTGTAACGCAGTTATATAATCTATTCTGTAAAAAATCTTAAAGAAATTTTTAACGATCCGCATTATAAATATTATAATTTGTGTCTTAATTTAAGTATGTACTCGTTGCAAACGAGCACCAAAGAACATGGATAAACGAGCGCCAGTGAGGAAAAGCGTTCACTAGATCATTAGTATTTACAGAGAATCGTTGGCGCAGTTTTGAAAACCGTATCAATTCCAATTAGCCACTAAAATAAATCTAATAAAACCAATTCTAATTCATTTTCTAATCCGGTCTTCGGTTTTTAGGGCTTTATTCTTAGCAGACATTTTTTGTTTTAAAAACAGCAAAAAGCCCTGAATTGCTCATAGTTTTTTGCATTGTTTGCTCTCTGTTGTGGGCACAGTTTGTAAAACTGCGCTAACGATTGTGGTATATTAGCGCGGTCAGGTACATTTTAATTTATAAAATTAACAAAAAATTGGAACGTATACTTTTTTTGAAAAAAAAATTCTAAATTATTTTAAAACTTCTTTTAAGAAAGAATTCATGCGCTCCCAAGAACGTATAGCAGCTTTTTCGTTATACGCTGCTCCTTTTGAATTATCATTACCAGCTTCAATTTCAGTAAAGGCATGTACGGAATTTGCATAATAAATCATTTCCCATTCTGCTTTTGTATCTCTCATTTCTTGTTGAAAGGACGATACTTCCGTTGCTGGCACATAGGTGTCGTCAGCACCATGTAAAACCAGGATTTCAGCCGTGATTGGATTATTTACCCTTGCGGCATCATGTCCTAAACCTCCGTGAAAAGAAACTGCACCTTGAATTTTCATTCCCGCTCTTGCGGCTTCCAGTGCTCCTGTTCCGCCAAAACAATAGCCTATTACTACGATATTGGCAGGATTTGCGCCTGCTTTTACTAATTGGTCTAAAGCAAGTTGAATGCGTCTTTGATAATCAGCTACATTTTTTTTGTAAAAACCAGCTTGCTTTCCGGCTTCTTGTGTGGTTCCGGGATAATTCCCTTGGCCATAAATATCTGCTACAAATGCATAATAGCCCATGCTTGAAAGTCTCTCAGCAGATTGTTTTGAATGTGTATCGATTCCTTTCCAAGCGGGAAGGATTAGAATTCCGGGTTTTGTTTTGCTTCCTTTTTTAGGTGCAATAGACAAGCCATTTAATTGTTGGTTTCCATCCGTGTATTTGACGGATTTTAATTGTGCAAATGTGTCATTGGAAAACAAAAAGAATCCTAAAAAGGCAAAGAAAATATTTTTCATATTAGATATTTTTATTTTTACAAATGTCTCAATCAATTTATCCTAAAACTAAGACTTTGATTTTTTAATTGATGATGTGATTTTTAATTCTTATGGCGTACAGACAAGCGATTACTCGCCGGGATGATATGTTTTTTCGGCATTTTTCTGGACATCCTCTTTATAAAATAATACGTCTTTGAATTGTCCTTTTCGGTACATTTCAGCTTGATCGTAAAAATGTTTCGATTTTGAATCACCGCTATTTCCTCCCGCAAGTAACGATTTGGCTTTTATTTTTGGTCCAAATTCCACCGCACACACAAAACTATTTCCGTTAAATCCGTAGCGTTTTTTGGTATCTTTTTGATAATTGCTTTTAAAAGCAGGTAAACTTCCCCAAAGCGCTGGTCCATAACTAATAGGTAAACTTTCCAAAGCATCACTATAAACCAGATTTATGTCGCCTGATGTTCTCTGGAAACGATTGATTTCGCCCCAAGGAATTTGCCAAGTACCAAATTTTATTTTCAATTCGTTTATCACCATTTGCAATTGTGGAATCAGTTGATCTGGAAACGCATTTTTAGCAAAATCACGGGTATTTTCTACTTGGTCCTTTTGGCCCTGATCAATATATACTTTTTGAATAATGGGGTTTAATTTATAAGCCCATTCCACAGCTAAGGTGGTAGCCACAGAATTTTCCCGGGCGTAATAATCCCAGTTTTTCAATAAGGTTATCGGTTCTGACAGTTCTGTATAAAGCGGATCTTCGGGGCTGATGTTTTTCTCAAAACTGGAAATTAAGGATGGAATTAACACTTCGAGAGCCGTTAGTTTCGTGTCGTAACCGTCAGCAATCACTTTGTCTAGTGTATATTTATTGCCTTTGTTCAATAATCGTACAGCATTTAATCCTCTGAAACTTTCTCCGTCTGGAGCCATATAAGGCAAGTAATTTTCTTCTTTTGGACTATAATCTCCTGCCACGGTATATGGTGTAGAATTACAGTTTTGTAACCAGCCGTTTATAGGATTATAAGAATGTACTGTTTCTGAAACTTCATGTAATCCTTTCCATTGTGTAGCCGGTGTCGTACCGTCCATTACTTTTGACCAATTTAGGTTTTTGTCCCGAATGGGAACAAAATTCCCATGCCAGTAGGCAATGTTTCCTTCTTTATCGGCATAAACAGTATTGTTTGAGGTATTGGCTTTCAAATCCATTGCAGTTTTGTAGTCTTCAAAACTTTTTGATTTTGTTCGTATCCAACTTTGTTCCAGACTTTTCATCGAACGGTTATTGGATTTTAAGCTAATCCATTTCCCGTCTCTTTTGGCCATGATTGGACCGTGATTGGTATAATAAGTATTGAATGTTTTAGGAATCAATTTTCCATTTTCCAGATACTTGATGGTTATTTTTTTCTCGACAACTGGAACTAATTTGGTATCGTATTCGTAAAATAGTTTGTTGTTTTTGGTCACGATTTTCTCGGCATACATATCCGCAACATCAACACTTGAGGAGGTATGCATCCAGCCACAGTTTTCGTTAAATCCTTGGTAAATAAAAAATTGTCCCCAAGTAACGGCTCCATACGCATTCAGCCCTTCTTGACTGCTCATCTGTATTTCTGGCCTGAAATAAAAAGTGGTATGCGGATTAATGTATAAAATGGCATTCCCAGACGCTGTTTTTGAAGGTGCAATTGCAAATCCGTTAGAACCCGTTTGTACGTCTTTTTCTCGTTCTATATAGGCTACTTTATCGGTGTTTCCCGAATAAAAAGCTTTCAATTCTCCAGTAGAAAGATCAGCTGTGCTTATGGCTCCAATACTTCCGTCAGTCCAAAGCAATGGAAACCAAGGCTCAAAATGAGTTAATAAAGCGGGTTTTACTTCGGGGTGATTGTATAGATAAAAGTTGATTCCGTCCGCATAACTGTTTAATAATTTTTTCAACCAAGGCGCTGCTTTTTTATAATCGTTTTTAGCATCTTCGGTATCGATTAAAAGTTTAATTTCTAAATCATTGTACAAAACGGACTGTCCTTTGATTTCGGAAAGACGGCCCAGTTTTTCAATGTAATTCATTTCTACCCGTTTGAAATCGTCTTCACATTGTGCGTACAGCATTCCAAAAACGGCATCTGCATCCGTTTTGCCATACACATGCGCAATTCCCCAATTGTCTCTGATAATAGTGACTTGTTGCGACATTTTTTTTAGTCTTTCTAGTTCTTGGTTTGATATCTTTTGTGAAAACAGGGAGCAACTAAAACAAAAAATTAAAACTGCAAGGGGTAAATGGTTCTTGAAATACGTCATTATTATTGAATTTTAATTAGAGACTTACGTTTCGTTTAAATGCACACCCCAGTTCGATTATGGAATCTGTTTTGGCAATACCCGGAATAGTGTCTATTTTTTCATACAGAACTTTACGCATGTGCTCATGATTTTTGGCAATTATTTTTATATAAAGGGTAAAAGATCCGGTGATATAATAGCATTCCGTTATTTCTGGAATGTTTTTCAGTTCCTCAATAATCCGGTCAGAATCTTGGTCTTTATTCAAGGTAATTCCTGTGAATGATCCCCAATCATATCCAATTTTCTTTTCATTGATGACCGGTTTTATTCCGATAAGTATTCCTTGTTCTGTTAATCTGTTCATGCGCTGATGCACCATTGTATTTGATATTTTTAGATTGGCTGCAATAGCAGAATACGCCATTCTTCCATCTTTCTCTAATTCTTTGATAATGTTGATATCAAACTCGTCTAATATATCCATGTTGGTTTACTTATAAATGATGCTTTTTGTGTTTGTATAAAAGTACTTATTTTTATTTATATTGGAATAGTTCTATTATTTGAATTTTATATTTAAAAAATGACTTTTTTTCATGTAAATTAAGTAATTTATTTAAAATAATACTTTTAAAAAAGTCAAAATATTTATTTTTATTGTCAATTTAAAAAAAATCTGTAGTTTTGTACTTTGTAATATCAAAATAGGAATATCATGACACACACAGAACAAAACCTTTCTTCAAAATCGGAAGCGTTAATAGCTAAAGAAAATCAATACGGAGCACACAATTACCATCCTTTACCTGTGGTTTTAGAAAGAGGCGAAGGGGTTTATGTCTGGGATGTAGACGGAAAAAAATATTATGATTTTTTATCGGCCTATTCTGCCGTAAACCAAGGGCATTGTCATCCAAAAATTGTGGATGCAATGATAAAACAAGCACAAACATTGACCTTAACTTCACGTGCTTTTCATAATGATCAACTAGGACCTTTTGAGGAATATGTGACTAAGTATTTTGGTTTTGATAAAGTGTTGCCCATGAATACAGGTGCTGAAGCAGTGGAAACTGCTTTGAAATTGTGTAGAAAATGGGCCTATGAGGTAAAAGGAATTCCTGAAAATCAAGCACAAATCATTGTTTGTGAAAACAATTTTCACGGAAGAACAACAACAATCATTTCATTTTCGAATGATGAGAGTGCCCGTAAAAACTTTGGACCATTCACTGCTGGATTTATTAAAATTCCGTACGATGATGTTGACGCTCTAGAAAACGTATTAAAATCAATCCCAAATATTGCCGGATTTTTAGTGGAACCAATTCAAGGAGAAGCGGGAGTGTATGTTCCTGCCGAAGGATATTTAGCAAAAACAAAAGCGCTTTGTGAAGCACATAACGTTCTATTTATCGCGGATGAAGTGCAAACAGGAATTGCACGCACGGGAAGATTATTAGCAACTTGCGGAAATTGTGACTGTAAAAAAGGATGTGAAGGCAGACCGGAAGTAAAACCAGATATCCTTATTCTAGGAAAAGCTATTTCGGGCGGTGTGTACCCAGTTTCGGCAGTTTTAGCGAATGATCCCATTATGAATGTGATTAAACCAGGACAACACGGTTCCACTTTTGGAGGAAATCCTGTTGCAGCGGCTGTGGCTATTGCTGCACTGGAAGTAGTGAAAGAGGAAAATTTAGCACAAAATGCGGCGTACTTAGGCGAAGTTTTAAGAACAGGACTTAACGAAATTGCTTCCAGAAACCCATTAATTACGTTGGTCAGAGGAAAAGGATTACTGAACGCCATAGTTATCAACAGTGGTGAAGAATCTGATTTAGCCTGGAATATTTGTATGAAATTTAGAGATTATGGATTATTGGCAAAACCAACACACGGCAACAAAATTCGATTTGCACCACCATTAGTAATTTCAGAACCTCAAATACAGGAATGTTTGGGTATAATTGAGCGAGCTCTAAACGATTTCAAATAATTTTAAGTACAATGGGAAAATCTATAAAATTAATAAAGAACAGATCCGATATAGGTGCTGGTACACGAGGATCCGACTTAGGGATTGATGCTATCGAAATTGCGGCAATCAATCAAAACAGTGATTATTTTAATCAGTTTGAGTTTGAAGATGTCAAAACGCACAACGAATCCATATATGATAAAAACCGAAGTTCTTCGGCTAAACGAATTGAGCATGTAGTGGAGCAATGCACCAGAGTTTGTAATGCAGTACAGAAAAATTTAGCAGGAAATTATTTTCCAATTGTTTTATCAGGTGATCATTCTTCGGCATTAGGAACATTAAGTGGTATAAAAGCCGCTTTTCCGGAACAAAATATCGGGGTGTTTTGGATTGATGCCCATGCGGATTTGCATTCACCTTACACTTCGCCATCCGGTAATATTCATGGAATGCCACTATCTGCGGCTCTTGCGGATGATAATTTGAGTTGCCAGAATAACGAAGTGCCTCCGGAAACCCAACAGCACTGGGAAGACATGAAAAATATAGGTTGTAAGGGACCGAAAGTTTTGGCAGAAAACCTGGTATATTTTGGCGTTCGGGATACCGAAGAAGAGGAGGATAAGCAAATTGAAAAATTGCAAATCAAAAATTATAAAGTTGATGAAGTGCGGTATCGCGGTTTACGAAAGTGTGTCGCGGAAGCATTAACTAAACTATCGCATTGTGAAGTGCTATATGTTTCTTTTGATGTGGATTCTATGGATTGTGATATGATTTCTTACGGGACTGGAACACCGGTTTCCAAAGGTTTTGATCAGTATGAAGTAATAGCGATCATCAAACAAATTGTTCAAACCAAAAAAGTAGTTTGTATCGAATTTGTCGAGATTAACCCATTATTAGACACCAAAGGAAATAAAATGGCAGAAACTGCTTTTGAAGTTTTAGAAGCCATTACCTCAGAACTAGTTATTTCTGCAGAATAATTTTTTTTAGCGTGTATAAAAAAGCCCGAAATCAGTTTTAGATTTTTGGCATTAGCCAGCCGGGCAATGAATTGTGTTCGGCAGGAGAAAAAAGCGTTAGGCTATCCCCAACATGTTGCCAGGTACCACCGCATTTTTCTTCTTTATCCAGGAGAAAAACGTTTAATTTATTGCGTTTTAAATAATATCCGCAAGCCAATCCGCTTTGTCCACCACCAATGATAATGACCTCTTTAATTTCATTCATTCTGTTTTGAATCTGGATTAAATTCTATTTTAGTTTTTTAGATCTCCACAGATTTACTGTTTTAAAACAAGTTTAAAACAAAAGAGAGTCTGTAATAAAATAGTTGAGTTCTCTAGTAGCGGAACATTTAAGAGGTTCCAGTTTTTGGGTCTAATTCGGGTTTTGTATAATATTTTTTTCTAAACCAAAAAGCGACGTTTACCAATGCAATTAGCGCCGGAACTTCGACCAGTGGGCCAATAACGCCGGCAAATGCTTGTCCGCTGTTGATTCCAAAAACGCCAATTGCAACTGCAATAGCCAATTCAAAATTGTTTCCGGTTGCCGTAAAAGCGATTGCGGTAGATTTAGAATAATCAGCACCAAAATACTTTCCGAGAAAAAAACTGATCACAAACATTAAGGTGAAATAAATGACAAGAGGAATAGCTATCCGAACTACATCCAGGGGGATTTGCACAATTAATGCGCCCTTCAGACTAAACATTAATATGATGGTAAATAACAAGGCCACTAAAGTAATAGGAGAAATAAAAGGTATATACTTGTTTTGAAACCAAGTTTCGCCTTTGAGTTTTATAAGACCATACCGGCTGATTATTCCCAAAGCAAATGGAATTCCTAAATAAATACCTACGCTTTCTGCAATTTGACCAATACCTATCGTCACATTAAAACCGGTATAGCCAAAATACGGTGGCAAAATGGTTATGAAAACATACGCATATACGCTGTAAAGCAATACCTGAAAAATACTATTCAAAGCGATTAATCCAGCGGCATATTCTCTATTACCGTCGGCCAGATCATTCCAAACCACTACCATCGCAATGCATCGGGCTAATCCGATCAAGATGACTCCAATCATGTATTCCGGATATCCATTTAGGAAAAGTAAGGCTAATGAAAACATGAGGATTGGGCCTACCACCCAATTCAGGAACAGGGAAGCACCCAATACTTTGGTGTTTTGGAATACGTCTCCCATTTTACTATAATTCACTTTGGCTAATGGCGGATACATCATTAAGATTAAACCAATGGCGAGTGGGATATTAGTTGTTCCGCTGGAAAAAGAGTTGATAAAATTCCCACTGGAAGGGATGAAATTCCCTACAGCAACACCAAGTGCCATTGCAAGGAAGATCCAAAGGGTTAAAAATCGATCTAGGAAACCTAGTTTTTTTCTTTCTGCTGCGGGAAAACAAGTAGATGCTGACATATTTATAATTTTATTTGGGAGAAGACATAAAACATTTCGGTGGCAATCTGTAAACTTCGCTCCTGATATTTTTCGGCTTGTTGCGGAGTGTTGTCAAATGCTTTTGGATCTTCAAAAGTAATTGGGATACGTTTTTCAGCACCAGCGATAAAAGGACAGCCTCCATCTGCTTGAGAGCAAGTCATAATCGCTGCAAATTCATTTTTCGGATTAAAATCATCATCGTAGGTCTTGGAAAAACCAATAATAGGAGGCTCATTTTCTCCATATTTTATGCTGTAAATGGGATTATTTCCTGCTGTGATTGCTTTGATTTTGAATCCTGATTGTATTAAAGTTTGGGCAACCATAGGAAATAAAGCAGTTGCTTCGGTCCCACCAGAATAGCAAAATACATTTTTTATATTGAAATATGCTGCGGCTGTTTGTGCCCAAACTTGTGCCAGATGACTTCTTCTGGAATTGTGTGTGCAAATCAAATTCAATCTGATCTCTTGTTGATGGGCTACTTTTGTCTGAATAAAGTCAATTAGCGGTTGCAAAATAATTTTGCGTTCAACTGAAATATCTTCAAAACCAAAGGCAGCTATTTGTGTTTCTATTTCTGGAAACAAGTTTGTTTTGATTAATGTCATATCTTAGTTTTAAAATTAACAACAGCCACCACCAGGGGTGCAAGTATTGGTTTGACTTGGAATTTCGGATAATTTTACTTTTTGTTTCTCGGAAGGAATTCCGCATTGATCCTCTGCCAAACAAGCCGTTTGCTTGTTGATTAAGGTAAATGCTGTTCCGTTGAAACGAATGTCGTATTTCCCAATAGTTTCTGATTGGAATTCGACTTCTACTTCATAATCTTCAATGCCCAGTATTTTTTCTGAAAGCGCAATAATTTCTAAAAGTTTTTTTGGTTTTAGGCGGTGTTCAAAGTCATTGGCATCCCATAATTGAAAATTTACCACAGTTTCTTTTCTAACTTTTCCACCGCAGTCAATAAAATTTTTAGTGATCAAACCCACTTCAGTTACATGGAAATGTTCAGGAACAAAGGTTCCGTTTGGTAATACAAAAGCAACATTGTCTAATGTGATCAACTCTTTTTTAATTTCGGATAGTTTCATTATTTTTGTAATTTAAAAATTAACAGCATTGATTTTTCTTGTTTTCTAAATAAGTATTGATGTGCTGAAAAAAGCCTTTTATTTTATTAAAGCCTTCTTCGTTTAGGCAATAACAAATTGCATTTCCTTCAAAATTGCCTTTTATGAGTCCGGCATTTTTAAGTTCCTTCAGGTGCTGCGAAACCGTAGGCTGGGCTAGAGGCAGTTCGTTTACAATATCACCGCACACACAACTATCCACCTTGATGAGGTGTTGAATAATAGCAATACGTGCAGGATGGCCTATGGCTTTGGCTAAAGTTGCCAATTCGTTTTGCTCGTCTGTGAAATGGTCTGATTTAGTAATTCCCATCGTTATATATTTATATTGCAATATTACGATATAGATTTGAAATAAACAAATGATATTGATTTTTTTTAAGATAGTGTTGGTTTTTAAAAGTTACCTTTAAAAATTAAAGTTCAAATACTTCTTTTGGGATGGCGTGAAACCCCACTGATCGTACTTGATCTTGAATAACACTTACAGGAATCATCTTGGAGGTGTGTATTGTAAATTCTCTAGGGAAAAGATCAGTATTCAAAAGGACGTCTATTATTCCGTCTAACTTCAGCAGACTTGCTTTAATTTCTAATAAATCTAAATCTTTGATCGCATTGGTACCAAAAATTTTACCATGATTTCCTGGAATTACATTGTCAGTGAGTATGCTCATGATTTTGTGTTTTAAATTAGTTGTTTTTAGGTGTCTAAGTATTTTAAGATTAGTTGTTTATACTTTTTAAAACGAATAAACAATCATTTTTAAGTTTTAAAATGCAATAGGTTTACTAAGAAAAAATACGAATGCACCGGAACGGTTTCAAAAAGGATATCGCTACTCTAGTGTTAAATAAATTTGCGTAAGATTACGCTTTATTCACCTGTCCGATTGTTATTTTATACTGAAATAAGCAGCATGAAAGATATATTGTCGCAATTATTAAAAAGAGTTTTGTCATAGATTTGAAGGTTTAAAACGATTTTTAAAGCTAAATGACGAATTAATTTGTGTTAATCTGTGAAATCGGTAGTAAAGAAATTTAGAGTTTTAATAAAATACGATATTAAATTGTAGCTATTATTTTTTAGTACATGACAAAAATATATTTTAATAAAAATCGATACAATAAATAATAATTAATCAGTAAAAACACTGAAATTTAGTATATTAAAGAATTATTACCAGATAATATTTCTAATGAGAAACATCGGTCTTGAGAGTAAAGATACAGCGTTAATTTCAGTTTTGCAAATTCATTTTAAAGTCAAACTCGATCTAGTTAGGGTCAGGGTCAAGCTTATTTGTTTATTTATAACCGCTTTTTGTCATGTAAGTAAGTCGAAAGTTTAAAAGTCGTAAAGTCAAAAGAATTAACTTTAAGTAAAACAGCTTTAAATCAGATTTTTACATGATTTTTACATGATTTTAAAATACGACATTATACCATGGTTATTACTTATTTAAAATTGATTCAGTAGAATATTTTGATTCCGTGTCTTGTCCATTAGCTCCTGAAGGTCGAGGAAGTTACCTCGAATTAATAAGTACCACTCTGGATAATAATTTAGCTTCAAGTTGGGTAGCTGCCACCGCTGACGGGCTCTTAACTCAATCCTATCACTACTATTTTGAAAATTCAGAGTATTACTCCCATCAGAGGCATTAAAGTATTAATATGTTAGGCGCTTTAGTTCAAGAGATCAAAGTAACTTTGGAAGCGGCAAGTATGGTTTTAAGTTCTTATTCTAGTGAGATGTATTTTATTACGGTCTATAATCAGGACGACATCACCCGAACAATCATAAAAAAATAAATTTAATAAATAATAGGAATCATTATTAAGAAAAGTCGCGAAAAATGTCATATTTTCACACGGCTTTTCTTATGTTTAAGAGAATAAAATGGAGCAGTAGTTTTTCTAAAGCTTTTTTTTAGTGCTGTTTTTCTTTTGAAAATAGTTGAAAATCAGAAAGTAATTTTAAGTGCAGCCATTTAATAAGAAGGAAACTGCGGCTTATTATTATTATTAAAAGGGATTGATTATTTGCTATTCAATGTTTAATCCCAAAAAAAGTGTGTATTAGTTTTATAATCAGCTAGTAGCATTCGAGAAATAATCAGTTTCAGCAGTGTACCGTTTTATAGAATCTTGGGGTGTTTTGAGTTTAAAAAAAGTTTCGGTGTGATCATAAGAGTTTATAATTAAATTTATTTTACATTTGTTCATTAAATTTCGATAAATGATAAACAATGTAAAAAATGTGTTCAGTATAAAAGATCTTGAAAATCTTTCAGGTATAAAAGCGCACACCATACGAATCTGGGAAAAAAGATACAATATTTTGCAACCCATGCGTACCGACACTAATATTAGATTGTATGATTTAGTGAGTTTGCAAAAACTGTTAAATATTACATTGTTACACGATTATGGCTATAAAATCTCAAAAATAGCAACCTATCCTCAAGAAAAAATACCCTCTTTAGTACGTGAAATAATTTCGAGCAAAACAGCAAAAAGTCATGCCATAAGTGAATTTAAAATGGCCATGATGAATTTTGATCAGGAGCTGTTTTTTAATACTTATAATTGGTTAATTGCAGAAAAATCATTTAAGGAAGTATTTCATCAAGTCTTTATACCATTAATGAATGAACTGGGATTATTATGGCAATCGGACACGATAACTCCAGCCCACGAGCATTTTATCAGCTACTTAATTAAACAAAAATTATTAGTTAACACCGAAAAACTTCAAGTTTTAAAGCAAACAAAAGTAGATAAAGTTTTTGTCCTGTCACTTCCTATGAATGAAATTCATGAATTAGGTCTGATGTACCTGAATTATGAGATTTTATTGCATGGCTACAAAACTATTTATTTAGGAGAAAGTATGCCTATTGAAAATCTGAAAGACTTGAAAAAACATTTTGATTCCATTATTTTTGTTTCCTACCTTACAGTACAACCCGAAAGATGTCAACTCGATGGATACATTCAAAAAATGTCCGATGAGTTGGTGGATGATACGACTGAATTATGGTATATTGGTCGTATGATTGAGTTTATAAAAGAAGAGGAACTTTCAGATCGAATTACTCTTTTTAGTTCAATTACTGAATTGGTAGATTGGATCTAGTTATTTTTTGTTTAAACATTTTGTATATTTGCTAAACAAATGAAGAATATAAAAAAAATTACAATTATAGGTTCTGGATTCTCGGCTTTATCCGCTTCCTGCTATTTAGCAAAAAGTGGTCACGATGTGACTGTATATGAGAAAAATGCAACAATTGGAGGGAGAGCACGACAATTAAAAAAAGAAGGTTTCACCTTTGATATGGGACCAAGTTGGTACTGGATGCCAGACGTATTCGATCGCTTCTTTGCTGATTTTGGAAAGAAAACCACTGATTATTACGAATTAATAAAATTAGCACCAGCCTACCGCGTGTACTATGGAATTGATGATTTTATTACCATAGCAGATAATTTAACGGATATTACAATCGCTTTTGAAGCCATCGAAAAAGGAAGCGGCAGCCTGTTAAACGAATTTATGGCTGAGGCCAAAAGTAATTATGACATCGCCATCAAAGATTTAGTGTATCGCCCCGGGATTTCTCCACTGGAATTAATAACAGCAGAAACAGCCATGAAAGTGGGTCAGTTTTTTAGTACTATCAGTAAAGATGTTCGTAAGAAATTCAAAAACGAAAGATTGATTCAAATTCTGGAATTTCCGGTTTTATTTCTTGGAGCCAAGCCATCTGATACCCCGTCATTTTACAGTTTCATGAATTATGCTGATTTTGGTCTGGGAACTTGGCATCCTAAAACAGGAATGTTTGATGTAGTTCGGGGTATAGAAAGTTTAGCAAGAGAGTTGGGAGTGAAATTTCAAATGAATTCCAACATCGAAAAAATCATCGTAGTGCATAAAACAGCCAATTCAATTCAGGTAAATGGAGAAATCATTACCTCTGATGTAATTCTAAGCGGAGCCGATTACCATCACACGGAAACATTATTGGATATGGAGCACCGTACTTATTCTGAAAAATATTGGGACAGTCGCGTTTTTGCACCATCATCATTATTGTTTTATGTTGGTTTCAATAAAAAAATAAAAAACATTTCACATCATGCCTTATTCTTTGATGTTGATTTTTATCAGCATGCCAAAGACATTTATGATGAACCACAGTGGCCAAAAGAACCCTTATTTTATGCTAATTTTCCATCAGTGACAGATGAAACTGCAGCTCCGGAAGGAATGGAATCAGGGTTTTTTCTAATACCTTTAGCTCCCGGAATCAACGATACTGAAGCACTCCGAGAAGAATACTTTGAAAAAATAATGGATCGTTTCGAAACTTTAACACAACAAAAAGTACGCAATACTATACTATTTAAACAATCCTTTTGTAAAAATGATTTTGTATCAGAATACAATTCATACAAAGGAAATGCCTACGGAATGGCAAATACATTATTGCAAACTGCCTTTTTGAGACCTAAGTTAAAGAGCAAGAAAGTGAAAAATTTATATTTTACCGGTCAATTGACCGTACCCGGACCAGGTGTTCCACCAGCATTGATTTCCGGAAAATTAGTGTCTGAGTTAATTAACAAACAATTTTTAGCACAACAATTATGAAACAATTATTTGATGATGTATCTTTTAAATGTAGCAAATTAGTCACTAAAAACTACAGTACCTCTTTCTCTATGGCGGTTTATATGCTCTCGCCCAGTATTAGGGATGCCATTTATAGTATTTATGGTTTTGTCCGTTTTACGGATGAAATTGTGGACACTTTTCATGGTTTTGACAAAGAAAATTTGATCACTGAGTTTGAGGATGAATACTACAAAGCGATTGACAGAGGGATTAGTTTAAATCCCATCTTAAATTCTTTTCAGCAAACGGTGAAGAAATACAACATCTCTGATGATCTCGTTCAGGCGTTTTTAAAAAGCATGAAATTAGATTTAATCAAATCGGATTATCACAGTAAAGCAGAGTATGATGATTACATTTATGGATCGGCTGATGTGGTGGGTCTTATGTGTCTCAAGGTTTTTGTTGCCGGAGATCACAAACGATATGAGCAACTGAAAAACGAAGCCATGCGACTGGGATCTGCGTTCCAGAAAGTGAATTTTCTTCGGGATTTAAAAGACGATAATCTTGTCCTGAACCGGAATTATTTCCCAGGAGTCGATTTAAATTCCTTCGATGAAAATGCTAAAGCGGCTATCATTAATGAAATTGAAGCAGATTTTAAAGTAGCCTATGAAGGAATTGTAAAACTTCCTATTGAAGCTAAGTTTGGCGTATACACCGCTTTTGTGTACTACAAAAAACTATTAAAAAAGCTAGAAAACACTCCGTGTCATGAAATTGGAAGTGCAAGAATCCGAGTTTCTAACTACACCAAAGCCGGATTACTGGCAAAATCTTTTGTCTCTTATAAATTGAAGTTAGTTTAAGTTACAGCTTGTTTTTAAATATTTTTTAATTAAACATAGAATAAAATGATATTTTTTTTGATATTTATAGGTACTTTTTTAATAATGGAATGTGTCACCTGGTGTACCCACAAATTCGTTATGCACGGCTCAATGTGGTACTTTCATGCCGATCATCACCAACCAAAATACACTAATGTTTTTGAACGAAACGACATTTTTTTCGTCATTTTTGCCATCCCAAGCATCCTGCTTTTCTATTATGGTGTCGAAGGAGGACTGAATTATAAATTCTTTCTCGGACTGGGAATTATGTTTTACGGCCTTTGCTATTTCATGATCCATGACGTCCTAATTCACCAACGTTTCAAGTGGTTCAAAAACACGAACAACAAGTATTTAATAGGATTGCGAAAAGCCCATAAAGTACATCACAAACACTTAGGCAAAGAGCATGGAGAATGTTTTGGCATGCTGTTCGTTCCTTTAAAATACTACAAAATATAAATTTAATTTGGGCGTGACCCCGCTTTCACTAGTGTTACAGCGGGGTCAGGCTATCCGTTCCCGCTTTTTTATACCAGGCAAAAAAGCCAGGTATAAAAAGAGCTCCACTACTATCCCTCACGCAAACCCAGTGTTCCATAACGGTATTTATCTTTAAAACACAACTATGAAAATATACAAACAAGAAACCGTTCAGCACGTGAATGCAACTGTCCAAGAATGTTGGACTTTTTTTTCCAATCCAAAAAATCTTCAAAAAATCACACCGGAAGGAATGGGTTTTCAAATCACAGATTTCGATAATAAATCTATGTATCCCGGGCAAATCATTCAATATAAAGTAACGCCACTTTTTGGGATTACCTTGTCGTGGATGACGGTAATTACACAAGTAAAGGAAAATGATTATTTTATTGATGAGCAGCGTTTTGGTCCCTATAGTTTCTGGCACCACAAACATTTCTTTGAGACCACACCAAATGGAACAAAAATGACCGATGTGGTCCATTACGGTTTACCACTTGGTATATTGGGACGAATCATGAACACCTTAATCGTGAAAAATAAATTGAAATCCATTTTTGCGTATCGTGTTGCAAAAGTGGACCAAATGTTTAATTCAAAGTAATGAGCAAGCAAGAAATTTCTGTTTTTTGGTTTAGACGCGATTTGCGTCTGGAAGATAACGTTGGATTGTTTCATGCTTTAAAGTCTGAATATCCGGTTATTCCGTTGTTTATTTTGGATGATTCCATCTTAGATACTTTGCCTAAAAACGACGCTCGAGTCGGTTTTATTCACGAATCACTTTCTAGAATAAATAGACAATTACAGGAAATTGAAAGTTCACTTTTGGTTAAAAAAGGAAAAACTACCGCTGTTTGGCAATTTTTATTAAAAGAATTTGATGTTAAAGAAGTCTTTTTCAACAAAGATTACGAACCGTACGCGATACAACGTGACTCTGCAATTTGTGAATTTTTAGAAACTAATAAAACCATTTCTTATTCTTTTAAAGACCAAGTCATTTTTGAAGAAAAAGAAGTTACTAAAGCAGATGGATTGCCCTACACGGTGTATACACCGTTTAAAAATAAATGGTTGGAGAAATACAAGTCAATGACTCCAGTTCAAGAATATGATACTGCTGTTTATTTTGCTAATTTCTATAAAAACAGTTTTGCTTTTCCCACTTTGGAACAAATAGGTTTCGTAGAAAGTCTTATCAAAGTAAAACCACATAACCTTAAATTCATTGCAAATTACCAAGATATAAGAGATTTCCCAGCCTTAGATAAAACCTCTTATCTTTCGCCACATCTGCGCTTTGGAACGGTAAGTATCCGGAAATTAGTCAATTGGGCATTTAATAAAAATGATGTGTTTTTGAGTGAACTAATTTGGAGAGAATTTTTCATGCAAATCTTATTTAGTTTTCCAAAAGTCGGTACGCAAAACTTCAAATCAGCCTATAATGGGATTCAGTGGCGCAATAATGAAGAAGATTTCAAGCGCTGGTGTACCGGAACAACGGGCTATCCAATGGTTGATGCCGGAATGAGGCAACTCAATGAAACCGGGTATATGCACAACAGAGTTCGCATGGTTGTCGCGAGTTTTCTATGCAAGCATTTATTGATTCAATGGCAATGGGGTGAAGCCTATTTTGCCGAAAAATTATTGGATTATGAGATGTCTGCCAATGTTGGCAATTGGCAATGGGCTGCGGGAACAGGTTGTGATGCCGCGCCATATTTCCGAGTTTTCAATCCAGAGATCCAGCTAAAAAAATTCGATGAAAAAGGAATCTATATCCGCAAATGGATTAAAGAATTCGATTTAGGATACAAACAGCCAATGGTAGAACATGCGATGGCTAGAGACAGAGCTATTGCGACGTACAAAGCCGGAATTCTGAAGTGATTTATTTTATTAATTTGTTCAGCATGCCATTAAATATAAACCCGTGAAACGGCAAAACAGAATACCAATATAAATTTCCCCAAATCCCTTTTGGGAGGAAAGTAGCCGATTGGTACAGCGTATTTCCTATTATTTTGAATTCCAGCCACGCTTCACCAGGTAGCTTCATTTCGGCAAACAAGATTAATTTTCCTTCTTGTTTATTGGCATATAGTACGCGCCAAAAATCCAAAGCATCACCAGAATGAATCTCGTGTCTATTGGTTCTTCAGTTGTACCATTAATCCATTTATTGATGGCATACTTGTTTCTTTTCCAATCATATTTTTTGTTTAAAATTCCGCCAATCTTAAAAATTGAATTTCCATTTTTTAACGAAATATATTTAAAATAATCTCTCCAAATTAGTTCAAAAACCAACCAGTATGTTGAGTCATTCTTCTCGATTTGTTGTTCATATTTCAAAATTTCCCAATAAATAGTTTTTGCAGAAATTGATCCATTAGACAACCAAGGTGAAAATTTCGAACTAAAATCAGTTCCAATTAATCCGTTTCGAGTTACTTTATAAACGCTCAGTTTTTTGGTTTTCCAAAAATAATTTTGCAAACGTTTCATTGCTTCATCTTCACCACCACCAAAAGGAAATGCCGTTCTGGAATCTATTTCAAAATCAGTAAACCCTAAATTTTTTATCGTAGGAATAACAGTTTGGTCTATGGTGTAATTATCAATTGACAACGGTTCAACTGAAAATTCAGGTCTGACTTTTGTCGTTTTTTCACATTTATTTCGGAATTGTGTAAAAACATTTGGAACTGCTTCAATAGCAAACGGTATTTCTTCCGGATGAAATAAGAACTGATTATAACTACTTTTAAACGCTACTGAATTTGGAACCTGAGTTTTTATGTTATCGGAAACTATCATTTCCTCAGAAGTCCATTCTTCTTGAAAATAGATCGAACTAATTTCGTTTTGAATGATAATCGCTGGAATACAGTCTTCTGGCTTTTGGTGATAAACCAATAAAGAAACATTCAAATTTTTTAGATTCTGTTTTAAAGCCGCTACCGATTCCAATAGAAATTTAGCACGGAATTTTTCTGTTTTTTTGAAACCATATTCTTTTTCTTCAAAATGTCGTGGGTCAAAGCAATAAATTGCAATTACATTGTCATTTTCTTCCATCGCAGTAGATAGAGACTCATTATCATGAACTCTAAGATCATTCCTAAACCAAACTAACCCTTTTTGTTTCTTTTGCATTTTTCACTACAATATTTAACTTCGTTCCAAACTTTTCCCCATTTTTTCCGCCAGCTGAATGGCCGGTTGCAGACCATACACATTTTTGAAGGCAGATTTTCTTTTTTCACTACTTGTATTTTTCAAATTCATTGACAACTATTTTCGCTTTCAAATCAAACATCAAATTGTATAAGCCAAAAAAAGTTCTGTTCATGTAAATAAAATGTTTAGAACCTCTATTCCCGTTCATTTTTCGAAGATTAGTGTCTTTTGAAAAGCGATCCCCCAATTGTGCGATACTTTCAAAAAAACTTTCATCCGAGAAATCGAATATTTTCTCTTGAAAAGGTTTGGTAAACAACGATAATAAATCATGAAACAATTCTGTGAAATAGGCTATTTCTGCATCAGAATCATCAGCACGTAAAATTTCTAATTCAAATAATTTTGAATTGAATATTTTAGTATCGTTAATTACATCTTTACTTACCAGCTCAAAATAGGGGGTGTAAAATTCTGTTGGAATTTGTTTCATACAACCAAAATCTAATGCTACTAATTGGTTTGCATCGTTGACTAAGAAATTTCCAGGATGTGGATCAGCGTGTACTTTTCTTAAAATATGAATTTGGTACATATAAAAGTCCCATAAAGCCTGACCAACTTTGTCTGCTACTTCCTGATTGGTATTTGTTTTTGTAAATTCAGAGAGATGTTTGCCATTCATCCAGTCCATTGTGATGACTTTGTCAGTTGAAAAGGCAGGGTAATATTCCGGAAAAACCAGATTTTTTATTTTTTTGCAGGCGTCAACTACTTCTTGACTTTGTTTTAATTCTAAAACATAATTAGTTTCCTCAATCAATTTGTCTTCAACTTCCTTGAAATATTTATCAGAGTCTTTTCCTTGAAGGTTAAACATTCTGATGGCAATAGGTTTCACCATGGATAAGTCAGAGGAGATGCTGTTAGCCACTCCGGGATATTGAATTTTTACCGCTAGTTTTTTACCGTCTTTCATAGCAACATGCACTTGCCCAATACTTGCTGCATTTACAGAGTTGGCGTTGAATTCATCAAATATTTCATAGGGTGTCTTCCCAAAATTTGTTTTGAAGGTTTTCAGTACTAACGGAGCTGAAAGTGGTGGGACAGAAAATTGGGATAGTGAAAATTTTTCTACATAAGCCTGAGGCAAAAAACTTTTATCCATACTCAACATTTGTGCTACTTTGAGCGCACTTCCTTTTAGGCTTTTGAGTCCGTCGTAAATATCCTCGGCATTGTCCTCGTTTAATTTTTCACGGGTCAAATCAGAATTCACTATTTTTTCACCGTAATATTTTAGGTAATTTACGCCAACTTTAGCACCGGTTTGTACCAGCTTAGTTGCTCTTTCAATTTTTGATGTGGGAATATAATCTATAGTTTTCATTATTTGTTGTATATTTTTTCTTTGAAAATGAATTTTCCAAAGTCGATTAAGCTGTCTATCGGTGCGATATTCATTAATTCAAAAGTTACTTTAACAGATTTTTCAATGTAAATGTCTGTTTTCTCAAAAGCAGCTGAGGCATCATCCAACCAAAACTTTAGCGTTAACAAAAGTTGAATCCAGGATGCTTCCTGAAAGGATTTCTCTTGAAAGTTTTGCAGTTTTTCCTGTTGTGTTCTAAATTCATCTGAGATTATTTCAGATAAATAATTTCTGAAACTGTTTCTGAGCCCAGAGAGTTGCATTAGTTTTTTCAACTGATTGTTGTGCTCCTTTAATACAAGAACAACGTAACTCCTGTTAGCAGTCAGGATCTCAAAAAATGTAAAGTAAAAACTTAACATTTTACTTTTCATGTCATACATTTCGTATTCCTTATTTTTGTTCAGTAAGTCAGTAGTTTTTTCTACAAACATTTTAAAAATTTCTTTCTCAATACTTTCAATTGTACCGAAAAAAGCATAAAATTCAGTTTCTGTAAAATCATTTATTTTTGTAAAATGATATACTGATTTTGGTTTCTCGCTGTGTTCAAGAACATAATTCATGTAGAACGAAACTATTTTGTCTTTTGTTACGGTTGTTTTTTTAGTAGCCATTTTTACGGTGTTTCAAATTAGAGTATAAAGGTAATAAATGTTTAAACATATATCAATAAAGTTAAACAAAATTTAATATAATTTTAGTATCAATATAAATCAGTAGCTTTACAGTATTATGAAAAAGAATGTTTTAATAAGCGGAGGTTCGGGATTTATCGGAAAAAATTTAACTGCTTTGTTGGTCGCAAAAGGGTATACAGTTTCCATTTTGAGTAGAAGTGAAAAGCGTAATACAGAAGCTGTGTTTTATTATAAGTGGGATGTAGTAAATCACACTATTGATGAAGCGGCAGTTTTGAACGCCGATTATATTGTACATTTAGCTGGCGAGAATATTGGGGAGAGGCGCTGGACGGCCAAACAAAAAGCGGCCATTATTGATAGCAGGGAGCAATCTGTTCAGTTGCTTTATACGGTTCTAAAAAAGCATGATAAAAAAGTAGAAGCGTTTATTTCCGCTTCGGCAGTAGGCATTTATGGTGCTGTCAATGGCGAAGAAATTTGTTCAGAAACCATGGCTCCTGCCAATGATTTTCTAGGATATACCTGCCAGAAATGGGAAGATTCCATAGATTTTATAGAAAATTTAAATATACGTACCGTAAAAATTCGTACCGGATTAGTGTTAGGAAAAAATGATGGTTTTTTAATGAAACTCACTCCTTTATTCAAGTATCGGTTAGGTTCTGCATTGGGATCTGGAGAGCAGTACATGCCTTGGATTCATATCGATGATTTGTGTGCGATCTACTTTCAGGCAATTGTCAATCCCAATATGGCTGGGCCGTATAATGCAGCGATTACTGATAATACTACAAACACCGTTTTTTCTAAAACCTTGGCATGTGTTTTTGGATATTCAATATGGTTGCCAAATGTACCTGCTTTTGTATTGAAATTAGCGATGGGGAAAATGGCGGTAATTGTACTAACGGGACGAAGGGTTTCTTCGGATAAAATAACTCAAACTGGGTTTAAATTTAAATTTAAAAATTTAGAAGGAGCTTTGAGAAATTGTTTAACAAAATAGATTTAATATAAGACACAAATGATTTTTGTGTTCACATTTTTGGATATTTTGCTGCGAACAATGAACGGAATTTTAATCTTGAAATCATCCGTATTTAGGGGAAATGTGGCATATAGCTCAATTCCCTGATCTACTTTTTTTAAGGTTCCGTTAAAAAGGAGCCTTTTAGTTCTTCCACGAATGGTTATTTTTCCATTTATTGGGTATTCTCCTACAGTAGTATTTATGTTTTTTAAATCGAATTTAGCAATTTTCCCTTTAAAAATGGCTGTTGGAAAACGGTTGCTCTCCATATAATTATTGTTAAAATGTTCTTGCATCATTTTTTTTTTGAACTTAAAATCTTTGATGCTAATCCAACAAATGATCTGACCTGTCTTAGTGATTAAAATACAGGTTGTTTTCTCGTTGATTGCGTTCACTTCTTCAAATAATGGGATTGAAGCCTCAAAAGTAATGATTCCGGAATAGGACACCATTTTTTCTTGAGCAGTGGTTGCTATTACAGTAAAGAGCAGCATTATTTGTATAATTTTTTTCATAATGATTTATGAATTAAATTACTTAAAGTTACAAAATAAGCAGCAAATATAAAATTATTGTTTGCTTGAAATAACAACTGGATAAGTTAATTTATCTGTTCTTTTTTAATAAGAAATTAGAGGTTTATTGTCCAAAAGAACAGCTGGTCTTTTGGATAATAAGTGTTTGCAACATTATAATTCTACCCGAACATTATATTTTTTTATATTTTCTAGTGCTTTTTCTGAACGGTAATCAAACGCTTCTTTATGGAGATTTTTTTCTTCTTTTAACGCTATTAGTTTGATGCAATTATAAAAACGGCGTACTTCATTGAGATTCGTGAGGATCAATCTGGGAACAAGGGTACTGTTGCCTTCCTTATCTTTGGCAACCATTGTGAAATAGGAGGAATTACAATGTTTAATTTTTCCGGTTTGAATGTTTTCGGCTTCTACCCGAATGCCAATAATCATAGAGCTTTTCCCTACATAATTCACGTTGGCTTTCATGGTTACCAATTCACCCACTTCAATAGGTTTAAGAAAGTTAACCGTATCTACCGATGCCGTTACGCAGTAATTTCCTGAAAATTTTGAAGCACAGGCAAAAGCAATTTGATCCATTAGGGATAAGATATACCCACCATGAATCTTGCCACTGAAATTAGTGTTTGAGGGTAACATCAATTCTGAAATACTAATGTCAGATGATGCTACTGTTTTAAAAATGCTGTTCATTTATTTGATTTTAAAGGGAGAATTAACTTTCTTGACATTAGTAATAAAATAGTGTGAATCGCCCCACCATGGATATGTTCTATAACGTTCCATATAAGTTACTTGGACGTATTGTCCTTCAAATTTCTTTAAATCCGTAATTACTTTTTCCGCACTGTCCATTACCGAAAAAGAAAAAATTTGCGCACCGGAAATGCCTTGACTAATTTCGCCCTCCCAAGTTTTGAATACAACTCCCTTGCGACTCACTTTTATTAATTCGCCGGAGCGAACTCCTTCACTGTACGTAGCATAGTATATAAAAGTGAAATAACCCGCAACAGTTACTACAAGCAGTACAGAAAGGATTAGTATGAATTTTTTCATTAGGATTTAGTTTAAAGTTAATTTTCGTTTTTTTCGGCTCGGTTTATAATGCTTTCGGGAAGTGATTTTTTCGCTTTAGCTCCCATTTTTTTTAATTTTTCGACACTCACAATTAGATTTCCTTTTCCTTCTACAAGTTTATTCATCGCACCGCTGTATTCTATTTTGCTCTCGTCTATTTTTTTTCCAATTTTGATTAGGTCTGCCACAAAACCTTCAAATTTATCATACAATGCGCCAGCTTGACGTGCAATTTCGAGTGCGTTTTCCTGTTGTTTTTGATTGGTCCACATGCTGTCAATTGTTCGCAGGGTAGCCAGAAGAGTTGCTGGAGTAACAATGACAATGTTTTTCTCGAACGCTTTGTTGTATAAAGACGTATCCTCATTGAGTGCCATGGCAAAAGCAGGTTCAATAGGAATAAATAACAACACAAAATCAGGACTTTCTATTTGGTACAAATCATGGTAGTTCTTATTGCCAAGTTGCTCTACGTGGCGTTTGATGGAACTGACATGCTCTTTTAGATAGGCAATTTTCAGTAGATCATCTTCTTCATTGATATATTTTTCATACGCCGTCAAAGAAACTTTAGAGTCAACTATCATTTTTTTACCCTCCGGCAGATTGATCACAACATCAGGAAAAACACGATTTCCATCTTCGGTTGTAAAGGCTTGTTGCACCTCATATTCACGGCCTTTCTCCAAACCTGATTTTTCAAGAACGCGTTCTAATACTAATTCGCCCCAATTTCCCTGCATCTTACTGTCTCCTTTCAAAGCCTTAGTTAGATTAATAGTTTCCCTGCTCATCTGGATATTCATTTCGCGTAAGCCCAGAATTTGTTGGCGTAATGCCGCATGATAATCAATACTTTCTTTGTGGGTGTCTTCAACTTTTTTTTCAAACAATTGAATTTTATCCTGTAATGGTGTCAGGATATTTTTCATGTTTTCCTTGTTCTGTTCCGTGAATTTATTGGACTTTTCTTCTAATATTTTATTGGCAAGATTCTCAAATTCCTTGGTGAATTTTTCTTGTAGTTTTTCCACTTCTTCTTTTTGTTCTTTGTTGCGTTCCCAAAGATTCTCAAAATCAACTTCTTTTTTTGAAAGCTGAATGGCTAAACTGTCTTTTTCGTTCCTGATGCTTTCTTTTTGGGAATGGGTGTTTTCCAGTTGCTTTTCAAAAGTTATTTTGTCTACAATTAGTTGTTCTTTCAGTTGATTGAATTGGGTGGAAAATGCAATCAGTTTTTCTTCTAAACTAATTTTTTCCGATTGAAATCGAGCAGAGAAAATGAGCTTGCCAATGAAAACACCAATCGCGAGCGCAACAATAAAAATCAATAAAAACGGAAACATATCTGACATAGAATTTCTTTTTGAAACGTTGTAAAAATAAACAAAAGTTTCCTGATTTTCTTTCGGAAATCAAAATACTAATGCAAGTTTTTTTATAGAAAGTTATTAATTTTGATGACTCAAACAGGCGGAGTTTTAAAAACATATTAGATAAAAAAGCCAGATTTCAAAAATGAAATCTGGCTTTTTTGAATACTGAAATTAGTCGTTTACTTTTTTACTAATTTATCTTTGAAAACTACTTTAGTACCATTGGAAAGGGTATAAATATAAATTCCTACCGGTAAATGAGCCACATCAATTCTTGTTGTGTTATCGCTGTTAAAACCTTTTAATTCAATTGGAACTCCCACCGATCTTCCTTGAATATCATAAATAGTTAGCTTCAGGTCTTTTGTGTTTCCGGAATTAATTACGATAGTAAAAGATTCTGAAGCAGGATTTGGATACGTAACTACTGTTGATTTAGTAATCGAAATCAAATCATTAGTTGATAAGGTGGTATTCGTTTTAAGTTGGAAACGCGCAATGACCGGCCCATGATCAGAGGTGGTGTTGACATAATTAGCCACATCTAGTCTCGGATCGTAAACTGTTGTTGAATTTTGCACATACTCTGCCATTAATTCATTTGAAATGATAATATGGTCTAAGAAACCTCCAGAAGACAGGTAGCTGAAAGCTCCCGCTTTGCTGATTTCTAAAGTCAAAGGGTTGTAACGGGCCGTATCCTCAACCATTTTTTGGTACGAGGATGGGTTACCTGCAATTACAGATTCGTCGACATCATCGTTATAATCTCCTAAGAGGATTAAATTGGCCTCTGGATAATTGACATCTAAACTGTCTTTCAACAATTCAGCGTCATATTTCCTCATATTGTATCGTGCGATATCGCTGCCACTATTTGCTCTGGCGTGAATGTTAATGATTTTTATGTCTTTTTTTACACCGCCAATATTAGTTTCAATTTCAACCATTTGCGGTAAGCGACCAGAGGAATAAAAACTAGCGCTATTTCCGCCAGGGTAATTGGGTAAAGTTGCATTTCCTGCACGAATATCATCAAAAAGTTTGCTGAACAGTACTCGACTCTTTTTTACTGAGCTTGTTTGAGTATTGTAAAGAACCACTAATTTTTGAGCAGGGAAGTCAGGTGTAGGCGCATTGAAAGAATAGGACCAAGCAGGAGAAATCACTTTGGCAAAAGTTTTTCCGTTGATGCTTATTTTTTGGATTAATGTCTCTAAAGCCGCATCATCAGAAACCTCTTGTACGGCATAAACATCAGCATTCAACGTATTCATGACTTTTGCTACATTTTCAATTTGTAGCGCATCATCAGTTGGACCAAATTCAGTTCCCGTTGAACCGATTACATTGCTTCCAAAAAATTCTACGTTGTACGTTACGATGTCAAATGTTTCTGTTTTAGGTAATGAGGATCCTGATAAAGATCCAATTTCTTCATTTAATCCGGTTCCAACAGCGGTCAAACGACCTGAAATACTCAATGCTTTTGAGGAAGGGAAAAAACGTGCATAAATTATTTTCCCAGCAACTCCGTCAGCAGCTGAAACCGCTACACTGGATTGAAAATTACTGTTGTCAACAGACAACTGGTAATCAGCAGGAGCTGTAACAGTGATATCGCTATAACCACCAGCCATGAAAACAAACGACTGGCTTGTTGATGCGGTATTTGGTGCTACTTCTCCAAAATTAAAATTAGGATTTGAAGCTAAAAATGACGCTTCATTAGATATTTTCACATCATCAACAGTCCATTCGGCGCTATCCGTACCGCCGGAAGTTGCAGCCTCATATACCCAGGCCACATAAGTATGATTGGTTTTATAGGCCTCGAGATTGATATATTGCGATTGTTTGAAAGTTCCTGTAGTACTTGGAAAATCGCCTTCAAGAACCGTCCAAGTGGCTGTTTCCGGGGTGCTTTTGCCATCATAATCTACTGAGACCATTAATTTAAGCGGTGTTCCAGCGAAAAATTTACGCGAATAAAAAGACAATAATGGGAATTTATCAAAAGTGTCCAAACGTAAATTAGGAGAAATTAACCAATCTTTACTGGCACCTGTTTCTGAATATCCATTCATTTGTACAGCAGCAGGAGAACTGTTGAAACGGGTAGTTGTGCTCACCCATTTACTCTTGCCTCCTGCCACACTATATTCTGTCCAACCACTGTTTGTAAGTACATTTACATCATTAAAATTTTGAAAATAAGGATTTATTCCTGTTCCTGATAAAGACACCGTCTTTGTAGAAGCGCCAGTAGATTCATGAGTGATTTGACCTGAAAAAAGACCAGTTGTAGTAGGTGTAAATCGTACATAAACTGTAGGTGTTGTATTGTTATTGAAATCTTGGGAAGCAAAAACCAATGCCGTTTGAAAACCAGTACTTTGATTTTTAGAAATGGTAAAGTTTCCGGATGTTGTCAGGGTTACTGCTCCAGTAAGATTAAGCGCTTCAATCTGGTAGTTTATTGCCGTTGAACTGAAATTTTGCTCCACAAAATTAAAATCTAATGCAGCTTTAGTAGTCGACAAAGAGGGAACAAGAACGCTGGAAGTTGTTATGTTTAATAGATTGCTTTCAGTTTGAGTATTACCAGTTGCATCTTCAGATATAGAATATAAAACATAATCAGTGCCTAACGATAATCCCGTTATGGTTTTTACAGACTCAATCGCGGCGTCCTTAATTTCCAGGATACCGGATTGTAAAGCGGGTGCATTGGTCGCATTTGTTCCTGCTTTTATTTGTGCACCGCTTGGGGTTGCACTTCCTGAAGGCAATAGCACAAAATAGGTTTTTCCGGGCTCGTCTAGTTTAGTCGAAAAATCAAATCCATCAGAAAGAATGCTGCTTATTTTTGGATATCCCACGGCATTTACAGGAGCTGTAACATCATTTATCACACTAATGTCATCAATGGCAAATGAGGGACGGGAACCACCGCCTGAAACTTGTCTTGAAATCCATCGGATCTGAACTACGTCTTTATTGTCGCATTCTATTGGCAGTACAACTTTTATTTTTTGAATGTTTTGCCCTATTGTTCCTGAAGTTTGTCCTGTTGTACCGCTCGAATACACCGTTGGGGATAAAGTAATAAAAGCATCAGCGGTGCCCACTCTGTACTGCAGGACGAACTCGTTGATCCGCGTATTAGAAGTTCCGTTATAGGGATTACGAATCACCATGGCATCATATTCTACGGTAATTCTAGATTTACCAAGTGTTTTGAAAGCAAATCCTAAAGTTAAATCCAATGAACCGGTATTTAGAAAACCAATTTTTCCATTGTAATTATGGAAATTCCCGCTCGTTGTTGCAGCGGTACTACTGGCCACTAATGGTTTGTCTGCAACAACTGCAGCTGCGGTATTAAATGTACTTCCCGGTGCTGTACTGGCTGTCCAGCCCTGAAATCCGGCGGGATATGTAGCAGAGGCTGCATCTAAAGTTGAAAAATCCTGTAAAAAAAGTAAATCTTGAGGAGCTGGCGCAGTTCCTTGGGCAAAAACAGAGGCCGTAAAGCAATAAAAAAAACTTAAAAAAGCCAGGATATGGCACAAATGGTACTTGTTTTTCATAGGTTTACGATTGAATTAGGAGTCAAAAATAACATTTCTTACGTTAACAGAATATTATAAATTCGTACTTCAGATTGTTTTTAAAGGAATTTATTATAAAAGAAAAGAGCTTAAGTAAAACGCAATTGTTCGCTTTTTTTCAATACGATGAATTCTTATTTTATCCAGTTTTATATTTCCTTCGATTTCAAAAGCTATACTTCAGAATTTATATTTTTGGGTGGATTTTAACTACTACTGCATACTTCATCTGTCAGTCGGCTTTTTCAAACCTAAAGCAGTTGTTTTTCTGCAATCTGTATTTTTAAAGTTAAGATAGCAACTTGTTGTAACAGTTCATCATTTATCCAAAGTAATTCTATTCGTTAATAAAATATTTAGTTTACACCAATAAATGTTTTCGGTTTTACTTTTTTAAACCCATTAAAAACTAAGCTATCTTTGTGCCAAAACAGAAAGTATAACATGTCTCATTCGCACTTTATCATACACAAACCATACGGCTATCTGAGCCAGTTTATTTATGAGCTCAAAAGGAAAAAGAAACTGCTGGGTGAATTGTACGATTTTCCCAAAGGAACGATGGCAATAGGACGTCTTGACGAAGATTCAGAAGGGTTATTGTTGCTGACCACGGACGGAATGATGAGCGAAATCATTAGAAGCAAAAAAGTCGACAAGGAATATTATGTACAAGTTGATGGTATTATTAATCAGGATGCCATTCAGCAATTGCAAAAAGGAGTCGAAATTGGTTTTAATGGCACTAAATACATCACTAAACCGTGTACTGCTTTTTTGATAAATGAAGTTCCCGCTTTTGGTGCCAGAGGGAAAAAAATACGGGACGAACGCCATGGTCCAACTTCCTGGGCTTCAATTACTGTCAATGAAGGAAAGTTTCGCCAAGTACGAAAAATGACCGCAGCGGTTGGGTTTCCTACCTTGCGATTGGTTCGAGTGCGGATAGGAAATGTTTTTTTACATGATTTACAGGCGGGAGAAGTTGTGGAAGTGTCTGATTTTGCAGTCCTTTCAAATGAAAAATAACAATAAAAAATACAATAGTTACAATGTTAAATATCGTTTTAGTAGAACCCGAAATACCAAATAATACCGGAAATATTGGCCGATTGTGCGTAGGAACCGAAAGCCGGTTGCATCTAATTCATCCTTTTGGTTTTGTGATCAATGATAAAAATCTAAAGCGTTCTGGACTCGATTATTGGGTGCATCTTGACGTTACCGAATATCAAAATATAGCCGAATGGAAAGTGCAGATTCCGGATTTGTCCCGCGTTTTTCTGATGAGTTCCCATTCTAAAAAATCGTATTTAGAAAATGATTTTCAAGAGGGTGACTGGTTGGTTTTTGGCAAAGAAAGCAAAGGGTTGAGTGAAGCTGTTTTAAACGAATTCCCCAATCATCTGACAATTCCTATGGCACCGCTGATCCGGAGTTTCAATATTGCTAATTCCGTGGCTTTTGTCATTGGCGAAGCAAAAAGACAAATAGGATTGCAGATTTAAGAAATAATAAACTTCCCTTTTTTAGCATCAAAAACAATATGCTCATCTTTGAACAGCGTATTGAAAGTTCCTTTCATAATCAAATTACAAGGTTGGTCCTGAACGACGGTTTCCGGAGTCATAATGATCATTTCATCACTTAATTGTATGGCCATTTCAATATCATGTGTAGAAAAAAGAATGCATTTTTGAGTTTCCGCTGTAAGTTTTTTTAGGAGTTTAAACAACACCACTTTGTGTAATAAATCTAAATGGGTCGTGGGTTCATCCAGAATGATTAACGGTGTGTCTTGTGCTAAAGCCCTTGCGATCAGAACGATTTGTAACTGTCCGTCACTGATTTCGTAATGTTTTTTTGAGACCAAATGACCAATTTGTGTGAGTGCAATTGCTTGGTTAATTTTAGCAATATCAGTGTCGGTTAATTTTCCAATCCAATTGGTGTACGGTTGCCTTCCTAAAGCGATGAGTTCCCAAACGGTCAAATTACTGGGCGGTAATTTTTCAGTTAAAACGATGCTTAAATTTTGTGCCAAGGTTAACGTATCCAGCTCTTGAATATTTTTGTTATTCAGCAAAGCAGTTCCTGAAAGGGGTTTCTGAATTCCGGTTATGGTTCGTAAAAGTGTAGATTTTCCAATTCCGTTAGCGCCTATTAAGGTAATGAGTTTTCCTTTATCTAAGTTTAAGTTGAGGTTTTCGGCAATACAAATAGCCGCACTTTTAGTTTTGTAACCAATGCTCAAATTGTTTGTTGAAAGGATGTTCTTAGTGGTACTCATTTTTCTTTTTTTGGAAAATTTAAACGTCGATTATATCGATTTTAAAAACAAATATAAATATAGGCACGCAATTTTTAATATTATCCCATCATTTTTCGTTTTCGGACAATCAGCCAGATAACTATAGGCGCTCCTAGTAAGGAAGTGATGGCATTTATTGGCAATGTGATATTCGTACCTGGCATTTGGGAAATTGCATCGCAAATGAGCATTATTGCTGCTCCTAAAAGGAGGGTGCTCCAGTACAATATAGAATGGTTGCTGGTTTGAAACAGTAATTTTGCTATATGTGGCACGGCTAAACCAATGAAAGCTATAGGTCCAGCATACGCAGTAATGCTTCCCGCCAAAATACTCGTTGCAATAATGATAATCAATCGTGTTCTTTTGAAATTCAGTCCCATACTTTGGGCATAATTCTCTCCTAAAAGCAAGGCATTAAGTGGTTTTACGCTGAATAGGCTTAATAATAATCCTATAACTACGCACACTGTCAAAATCAAAATCGAGGACCAAGAAAGGTTCCCTAAAGATCCCATAGACCAGAAAGTGAATTTTTGCAATTGTTCTGCCGAGCTAAAATAGGTCAGTACGCCAACCACAGCACTTGTAAAACTACCAAACATCAAGCCTACAATCAGTATGGTCATCGTGTCCCGCAAGCGTCTGGAAATTACTAAAATGGCAAGTAGAACGATAGAACTGCCAAGGGTAGAGGCAAGGACTACTCCGTAAGACGACAGTAAAATACCACTTAGAAATGGAGGTAATAATCCCGCACCCAAAATTACAAAGGCAACTCCCAGACTCGCTCCTGAACTCAACCCTAAAACATAGGGACCAGCCAGCGGGTTTCTAAAAAGGGTTTGCATTAATAATCCGCTGATCGAAAGTCCCATTCCCACTAAAACTGCAGTGATAGCCTTAGGTAAGCGGTAGTTGATGATAATGTATTCCCAAGTTGATCTGCTGGACTGACCACCGGTTAAACTCGTGTACACCTCCCGAAAAGGAATTCGTATCGAACCCAAACTGATGTTCAGAAAAAACAAGAAAAGAAGCCCTAAAGCAAGAGCGGAAAATAAAAGGATATTTCGGTTTTTATTGGCCAACTTAGTTCAGTTTTTGTGCAAAAGTAAAAGTATAATTTGGAAGCAATTCAGGGTGAAAAATTTTGATGTAGTCTTTTAAAATCAAATCCGGTCTGCTCGGTCCTGTTTCATAATAAATGGTTCCTCCTGTTGCTCCTAATTTGCTTTCGAAAGTATAAATATTTTTGGTAGAAAAAGCGTTAAACTGACTGTAATGGGGATTGCTTTTTTCTAATTCTGACAGGTTTTTAAATGACCCGGAAGCAATCCAGTGAGTCGCATTTTTTGCTTTATACAATACCTGTTCAAAAGAAAGTGCCTGGCTTCCTGTTCCTTCCAGATTTGCCCAGAGATACGTTGCTTTTGCATCTTTCATGAATTGTGCCACCCAGCTGTTTCCCTTGGCAACAAACCATTGATCTTGATACATTGAGCCATACAATACAGTAGATTCAGGCTGTTTGTCTGCAACTAATTGTACCGCTTCCTTGTAGTCTTTTGTAATCTGGTCAAAAAGTATTTTAGCTTCTTTTTCTTTGCCAAAAAGAGCGCCATAAAGTTTGAGCCATTCTGCTTTTCCAAGAGGAGATTGTTCCATCCAGTCGCCTTGAATCATGATTTTCAATCCGCTTTTTTGTAAGTTTTCAATCATCGGGTTGTTATTGTCGATGCCAAAAGTGACAATCAGGTCAGGAGCGATATCGATGAGTTGTTCCATGTTTAGCTTTTCATTTTGCCCCACATTTTTGACGGACCCCTTGTCAATTAAACGACGGGTTTTTTCAGAAGATACGTAATCAGTATGCGGAAAACCAACTAATTTGTTTTCGGCACCAATCATTTCCAGGAAAGGAATATTGGTTGTTGAGGTAACCACAATCGTTTCTAACGGCACTTGAATTATGAGGTTTTTTTGTAAAGTATCGGGAATAACAGCTCCTTTTTCTTTTAAGATGTAAGTGAAGTCTTTAGCAGCATTTGGCCATGGATTACTCACTTTTACCAGCGAGTACCCTTGATATTTGTAAATAGCCAGACCACTTGCATATTCAATTTCGTTGTTAGCGTTACTTATTTTTAGTGTTGCAGGGTTTTCGTTTTTTTTACAACTGACGAATGATAAAAGTGCCACCGCAAAAAGGATTTTATAAAGATAAATTTTCATGATTCCATTTTCAATACTGGCAAAGGTAGGCCATTTATAAAATTTATTGTTTAATTTTTATAGTAAAAATTTCAACAAATACTATCTTTGACAAATGGATAGCCTAAAGATTAAAAACTGCTCCAGTTGTACAAAACCTTTTAACTGCGGGGACGATTTTCAAGGTAATAGCTGTTGGTGTGCTGATTTTCCTCCTGTTTTTTCTCCTTTAGATGGTGTGGATTGCCTTTGTCCCAGCTGTTTTGCTACGGCTTGTTCGATTAAAATTGAGGAGTATGTGGGCACAATAACCCCGGAAACGGCTAAAGGAAATAAAGCAGCAACTTTGCCTAAAACGGATCAGCTAATCGAAGGAATCGATTATTATATTGCACAAGGCAATTACGTTTTTAAGGCTTGGTTTCATTTAAAAAGAGGACATTGTTGTACTAATGGTTGCCGCCATTGTCCCTATGGATTTAAAAAGAAGTAGCATGATATATTTGATAACAGGTGGAGAACGCTCCGGAAAAAGTAGGTATGCTCAGGACCTGGCAATGGAACTTTCGGCCAGACCCATGTATGTGGCAACCGCCAGAAAATGGGATGGTGATTTTCAAAAGCGAATTGATCGTCACCAACAAGAACGTGACGAGCGCTGGATAAATATCGAGAAAGAAAAACAATGGAGCGAGATCGATTTTTCCGGTAAAGTAGCCGTGATTGATTGTGTGACCCTTTGGTTGACTAATTTTTTTGTAGACACTAAAAATGATGTCGCTTTATGTTTGGAACAAGCCAAAGCCGAATTTGAACAAGTGGCCAATCAGGAAAATACAACCGTTATTATTATCACTAATGAGATAGGCATGGGCGTACATGCTGAAACTCAAATTGGCAGAAAATTTACCGAATTACAAGGTTGGATGAATCAATATTTAGCTAAAAATGCGGATAAGGTGATTTTGATGATTTCTGGAATTCCGGTTACTATAAAACAATAAAAGATGAATTTTGTAAGTTCTTGGAGCGGAGGAAAAGACAGCTGTTATGCTGTGATGAAAGCTAGTCAAAACGGTTTTATTCCAAAGGGATTACTCAATATGATGAATGAAAACGGGAAAGTTTCCCGCTCACACGGATTGCCGTTGTCTGTTTTGAAGCAGCAAGCCCAAAAAATGCAGGTGGCTATTGAATCACTGTTTGTCCAAACTTTAAAAGTACTCAAAAACATCGTATTTCAAGATGAAAAACTTAGATGAAATTATAAAATCGCGCCGAGATACCCGTCATTTTACCTCGGAACCAGTCCCTGAATCTGTTATTGAAAAAGCATTGCAAGCCGGTCATTATGCTCCTTCTGTTGGATTGACGGATGCTACAAAATATTACCTCATTAAATCAGATGTCATAAAAAAAGCCATAAAAAATTTATTTTTGGATTTTGATAAAAAAGCAGCGAATCAAACTGACACGGCAGCACAAAAAACGCAGTATCAAGCTTTAAAATTAGAGGCAATAGAGGAAGCACCGCTTGGATTGGTGATTTGTTATGATCGTTCGGTTTTGAATAATTTTACCATCGGCACCGTGGGAAGTAATGAAGCCATCAAATTTAGTGCGGTTTGTGCTGCGCAAAATATTTGGCTTTCCCTAACCGAACAAGGGTATTCCATGGGCTGGGTTTCTATTTTGAATTATAGTCAGTTCAAGGAATTATTGGGTTTGGGAGAAAACATGGAGCCTTTAGGGTATTTCTGTGTGGGAAAACCAGCTACTGATTACGACAACCAACCCATGTTACAGCAATTGAATTGGAAACAAAAATCAGAAAGTCCATCTGTCGAAGAAATTACGAAAGTGCATCAAAAAGATAAAATTTCGGTGCCGGAATTTAAGACTGCCATTCTAGATACAATCCATTTATCTGAAGCACTGCAGTATAAAATCGATCAGAAGACCAAGCCAACAGGTTCATTGGGTGTTTTGGAAGTTTTAGCCAAACAAATTGGCGAAGTTTTTCAAACATTGGAACCAAAAATTTTAGAACCTACACTTGTTGTTTTTGCTGCAGATCACGGAATTGCTGCCCACGGTGTTAGCGCTTATCCACAAGATGTTACCAGACAAATGGTGGCTAATTTTCTGGACGGTGGAGCTGCAATAAATGTGTTTTGTAAACAAAATTCCATCAAATTAGCCATAGTTGATGCAGGAGTAAATTATGATTTTTCGATGACGAGTACTTTGATTTCGGCCAAAATTGCCAAAGGAACCCAGTCGTTTCTGCAGGGTCCTGCAATGAGTCTTACCGAATTGCAGCACTGTTATACCAAGGGGAATGAAATTGTTACTGCTATTGCCAAAACGGGAAGTAATTGTATTGGTTTTGGAGAAATGGGTATTGGGAATACATCAACTGCTTCAGTTTTGATGAGTGTAATTACTGGAATTGCAATTGAAGACTGTATCGGAAAAGGAACGGGAGTTAGCGATGAAAGACTACTTCAAAAACACCGCTTACTCAAAAAAGCTATTGAGGATTATCAAGGCTCGCCAACATTAGAAGATAAGTTAGCTCATTTTGGTGGCTTTGAAATTATGCAAATGGCTTCTGGAATGCTCACGGCACATCAAAACAGAATGCTGCTTCTTGTAGATGGATTTATTTGCAGTGTGGCTTTTTTGATTGCATATAAAAAAAATCCACTGATTCTAAAAAATGCTGTTTTCTGTCATTGTTCTGCAGAACAGGCGCATGCTAAATTATTGGATTATTTAGGTGTAAAAGCCTTGCTCCAACTTGACTTGCGCTTGGGTGAAGGAACGGGTTGTGCGGTGGCTTTTCCAATTATTCAATCGGCAGTTGCTTTTTTGAATGAAATGGCCAGTTTTGACAGTGCCGGTGTGAGTACAAAATAATAATTTTTTCAGTCCAAATTCATAAATAGAGCACTAAAAACGACATAAAATCCAGATTGCATTCACATGAAAAAAGAACTACACATATTTTTTACCGCATTGATGTTTTACACCCGAATTCCCTGTCCTAAAAACATCGATCATAACCCGGATTATTTAAACAAGGCATCTCGTTATTTTCCTTTAATTGGTTGGATTGTAGGTACTATTAGTTTTATAGTCTATGATGTATCGGTTGGTGTTTTTACCCCTGAAATAGCGATTGTTCTCTCGATGATTGCTGGAATCCTTACTACCGGTGCTTTTCATGAAGATGGTTTTGCTGATGTTTGTGATGGTTTTGGTGGGGGTTGGACCAAAGAAAAAATCTTGGTGATAATGAAAGACAGTGCCATTGGAGCTTATGGCGCCATAGGTTTGGTACTGCTGTTTTTATTGAAGTTTCAGGCTGTTTCGGAGGTACTTACTACTTCTTCATTACAGAATTTATTACTTTTTGTTGCAGCACATTCCGTGAGTCGTCTGGCAGCCATTTCTATTGTTTTTACGCATCAGTATTCCCGTGAAGATGCTTCGAGTAAAAGCAAGCCCATTGCACAAAGTTATTCCTGGCGTGAGGTGATTGGGGCGTTCTTTTTTGGGTTGTTACCGCTTATTGTTTTGTCTTTTTTTCATTGGCAAATGCTGTTGGTGTTAGTGCCGGTTTTTATCACCCGCTATTTTTTGGCCCTCTATTTTCATAAATGGATAGACGGCTACACTGGGGATTGTCTTGGTGCAACACAGCAAGTTTGTGAAATTATATTCTATTTATCTTGTATTGCTTTATGGAAGTTTATTTAGTACGCCATACCGAAACCGTTTGTGAAAAAGGAATTTGCTACGGACAAGCTGATGTGGCATTGTTGGAACCTTATGAACAACAATTTGAAGCCATAAAAGCACAAATTCCTGCTGAAAGTATCGTGTACTCTAGTCCGTTAAATCGATGCGTGGAGTTGGCAAACTTCCTATCATCAACAAAAATACAAATGGACTCCCGGTTAATGGAAATGAATTTTGGTGATTGGGAATTAAAAAATTGGGATAGCATTCCTGTTATCGATTTGACCCCTTGGATGAATGATTTCGTTCATGTTCGTGTGCCAAACGGGGAGTCTTTTGCAGACCTCCATGATAGAGTTAGCGATTTTTTAGATCATGAACTTCCTAAAAAGACCATTAAACCTATTGTGATCGTGACCCATGCCGGAGTGATTCGAAGTATTTTGTGTAAAATTACAAAGTTGCCATTACGAGATGCGTTTCAAAATAAAGTGAACTTTGGAGCGGTGATTAAAATTGAAATAATAATTAGAGAATAGTGTAGGATAATAACGTAATATAATTTTATCTTTGCCGCCGTAATGAGGTTGCTGTTTTGTTTTTCATACCAGCATTAAAAGGGAATCAGGTAAGCGATTACAGATTTCAGTATTCAGATTAGAGAGTTTACATCCTAAATCAAGAATCCTAAATCAAGAATCAAAAATCCTGGGCTGTACCCGCAACTGTAAGCTATAAAGCTTGTTGTTATCTACAAAACCACTGTTCGTCTTTGCGAATGGGAAGGTAAACAACAAGACGCGAGCCAGGAGACCTGCCTGTTACATCGAGTATCAAACTTTCGGGAAAAAAGGTTTGGGTATGGGTAATTCTATGCTTTTCTCCCATTTATAGTCATGTGGCAGTACCATAAAACTGCTATTAAATGTTTCAAAATGAACAAGAAAATCGTTCGTATTAGTGCGCTCTGCGTACTGATGACTTCGTGTGCTTTCGCACAACAAAAAGACACCATTGCATCCACAAATCAATTGGATGAGGTCGTAATTTCCGATTCTAAATTTGCTTTGCCAAAAGAAAAGTCCGGAAAAGTAATCGTAAAAATTACAGCCGAAGATTTAAAGAGAAGACAAGGGCAAACTGTAGCTACCATTTTGAGTTCAGTAGCCGGAATTGAAATCAACGGAAACCAAAGCCGGAATGGAAAGGATTTAGGGGTTTACATTCGTGGGGGACGAAATCATCAAGTGCTAATTCTTATTGATGGCGTTCCGGTTACCGATGCTTCTGGAATTAGCTTATCGTATGATTTGCGCTTGCTGCCCGTTGAACAAATAGAAAGTATTGAGGTGATGAAAGGCGCTTCAAGTACTTTATACGGATCAGGTGCCGCTGCCGGAGTTATTAATATTACGTTGAAAAAAGCCTCCAAAAAAGCGATTGCAGCAAATGCATACCTTAATGTGGGCACCCAAACGATTGCCAATCAGGAAAATTATAGTATAAATGACTACAGCCAAGGGGTTGCTTTGAACGGAAGCGCTGAAAAAATTAATTATTATGCTTCCTTAAACAGCACCGAAACCACGGGAATTTCTGAGGCAAAATCACCTAATGACGCTGTTTTATTTGAAGCTGATCGTTTTTCCAGAGTGAACTCAGTGGTGAAAATTGGTTTCAAGCCAACAGCTAAATTAGATTTGGATTTCTTTGCAAACTACGATAAAATAAAAAGCGATTTTGATGCAGGATCTTTTGCGGATAACGATGAAAACAGCAGTGCCTCTGAACAATTTCGAGTTGGGTTTTCACCAAAATACAAATATAAAAAAGGAGAATTTGTAATCAATTCAAGTGCTAATTTAATTACAAGGTCCATTTTTAATTATGGAACAATGTTGGATTATAAATCCAGAAGCGTCAATGCAGATGCGTTTAATAAATATGAAATTTCACCTGAATTATTCCTGGTAACAGGTGCTCAATTTCAATTTCATGAAATGTCTAATGAGAGCCCGTACGAGGCCATAGCAAATGAATTGGCCAAATTTAATATGATTGATCCCTATGTGACGGCGGTTTATAGCTCTGAATTTGGGTTAAACCTGAATTTGGGAGCTCGTTACAACATGCACAGTAAATACGGAAATAATTTAGTTTACAATGTAAATCCTTCTTTTTCATTTCCTAATTTACCCTTGAAACTATTAGTTTCTTACAGTACGGCATTTGTAGCCCCTAGCTTGTATCAATTGTATTCTCCTTATGGTGATTTGAATTTATCCTCAGAGAAAGATAAAACATTTGAATTGGGTTTTGAAACAACGATGATTGATAAAAAATTGGTTCTGAATGCTTTGGTTTTTCAAAGAGAGGAAGAAAATGCGATTGGGTTTGATTTAGTGTCTTACAAGTATTTTAATGTTGCGGGTCTAAATAAAGTCAAAGGGTTTGAGACCATGATTTCGTATGCTTTGACGGCTAAAATAAATTTGAATGCCAATTATGCGTTTACAGAATTAGAAAAACAATCGCGAGTGCTGAATCCAAAACACAAAGCGAACGCCGCAGTTGATCTGCAAGCAACGCCACGTTTGGCTTTTAATGCCACATATCAATTTGTTTCGGATCGCTATTTTGAGTATACAACATATCCGGCACCCACTTTTGATCCGGTATTGAATTCTGAAATACTGAAAGATTACCAGCTGATCAACATGAATGTACGGTATGAGTTGATCAAAAATCGAATGAATATTTTTGCAGCAGCAGATAATATTTTAGATAAGGATTTTGTTGAAACAAGAGGGTTTAGTACCAGAGGACGAAATTTCAAAGTAGGTTTGAATATCAAAATGTAATACCATTGCATTATTCCATAAAAAAAGAGGCTTTCAGTGATGAAAGCCTCTTTTTAGTTTATAAAATATTCTTATTTCAATTCTGAAATGAATGCTACGATAGTTGCTGCAATTTTATTTTGTTCCACATCATTGGTTAAATAGTCTCGGTCACCAAGGTTAGACATATAACCCAATTCAACAAGTACAGCCGGGACTTCTGATTTTTTTAAAATGTAGAAGGGAGCTTTCTTTATTTCTGATGATTTTATAGTAGTATTGCGGATAAATTTGTTGCGAAGTTCCACCGCAATCTCATTTGACCTTTCATTCGCAATTGATTCTGTGGCAATATAAAATTCCATTCCTGATTTTGATAGATTTAAATTTTGATTGACATGAAGTGACAAAACTAAATCGGGTTTGATCTTGTTGATCAACGCAGAACGGTCACTCAAAGAAAGAAATTGGTCTCCAATTCTTGTAAGGTGTATGGTCACTTTCTCATTTTTGTTCAAAAATTTGATTTTGTCTGTGATTTTCGCTACAATTTGTTTTTCAGTAGCACTACTGGAAGTTGCTCCAAAATCAGATCCACCATGTCCGGCATCAATAACAACATTTATTTGTTTAGATAGGACAGTATTCGGAATTACAAATGCAAAAGAGACGACGGTGGCAAGAGTTAGAAATAACGGAATTGCTTTTTTCATGTGGTTTTGTTTAATTTGTTATTCAATTGTAACTTATAAAAATAAGAATTATTGTGTAACTTTATTCTATTCCAAAGCTCTCAAAAGACCTTCTGGTGCTTTCTCAATGTACATTTGGTTTTGGATTCCTTTTATTGATTTGGCATCCGTGAAAAACTCAAAATCTTGTCCGGGACTTTGTCGCAATACGCGACCAGTTCCAGTAATTTTGCGAATGGCTGTACTTAATAACGGTTCTGCAGAATCGCCAAGGATTCCCAGAGTGATCAATGTTTCTTTTTGTAGAAAATCAGGTTGTAACCCACTGAAGTAATCCCCAAAACCCACTGAATTGACAATTTTTAACACGATTGGCTGCATGGCATATCTGTGATTGGGATTCCTGCTTTGAGCTCCAAAAGTCGGGGAGTCATAAAGCGTTACGGATCCTACGTTTTTTCCTACTGTAACATCCCCAATTTGTATAACTTGAATGTGAGGTTCTAGCCCGTTGATTACTAACTCGCTTGCTGATGCAGAGCTTTTCGTAGTTAAAATATAAATTTTAGTCAATCCTAAACTATTGATGGCTGTGCTTCCTATTTTATCGGTAAAATAATTGAATAATGCTTCGGGATTTTCAGCCTCGAAATAAGCATTAATTTTTGCATTCCATTGTTGTTTTGCAAAGACTTTTCCTTTAAATTGCCCGGTAATCATACTTGCTAATCGTGTAGCCGTTTGTACAGAACCACCGCCATTGTAACGTAAATCTAAAACCAAGTCCGTAACTACTTGTGATTTTAGAGATGCAAAAGCATCGTTTAATTGAGTGTCAAAATTAGCATAAAAGCCATTGTACATCAAATAGCCTATTTTGTGAGAGCCGGAGGTGATTACTTTATTGATTAAAATTGGATTTTCGGATAGGACTGTTTTTGTCAATGCCACTGATTTACCGTTGCTGACAATTGTAGTTCCGTTATAATCAGCAAGATTTAGTGTGTAATTTTCGTTTGAACCAAAAAGTAACGATTCATAATTGCTTAAAGTCAGCTGTGTACCATTTACGGCAGTAAAAAAATCACCACGTTTTATAGCTTTACTGGAGGCGTCTGAGTTTGCAATAATATAACGAACGTAGCCAAATATTTCAGTTGTACTACCTGGTTTAAAACTTAAACCAAAATCGATACCATTGTTTTTAGTGGTACCTTGAAGCGTTCCTTCGAGTTCTAAATAATCGCTTACAATCCAACTAAATCTATCCGTAGAGGGATTTACCCGCAATGCATTAAACAAATCCTCAGGCACGGGATAGTCTTTTAAAAAAGAGTTTAATGCAGTTTGATCTGCGAATCGGTCATCGTCTAAATTTGGAACATCAGCTTGCCACAAATAGTACAGATTCATTCCTTTCCAAATGAAATCCTGAATCTCGAGACTTGCAGGTGGTGTCACGTCATCATTGTCCTGACAGCTTTGTAAAGTGAAAGTAGCTATGAAAAATAAAAGTGTAAATTTGAATACTGTTCTCATAATTGTATTTTAATACTTTATTAACGTAAAAATACTAACTTTAGTTTTATTTTATGTTTTTTTGTTGCAAAAATAAATAGGATTCATCTTAATAGTATAACTCGTTTGATTTTTAATGGATATGAAAGAGTACGCAATCCGGGTGTCACTTTCCCGGGCACGAAAAACGATTAAAGAATTTATGATACAAATACACAATTATGGAATCAAATAAAGTCGAGGGTTTATTAGGAAAATACTTTCAGGTAGCGGCCACTTTAGCCCAAGAAAAAGAGTTGCGGGATTATTTTTCGTCTCAGGATGTTGCTTCGCATTTACAACAGTATGCTTCATTATTTGACTGTTTTGCTGTTGCAAAAGAGCAGCAGAATATGAATAAAACTCCAGTATTTGAAGTTGTTATGGATCAAAACAAGAATAAAAAAGGGAATTTAGGCTGGGTTTCTATTGCAGCTTCAGTTGTTGTTTTGATGGGAATAGCAACGTATGTCCTTTTTGATTTGGATGCTACAAAAGAAAATACAAATTTAGGAACCTATGAAGATCCTGAAGCCGCTTTTAGGGCCACTCAAAAAGCATTGTCATTATTATCCAAGAATGTGAATATTGGCATAAAAAGTGTACAATACATTGAAGAATATCAAACCGTTAAAAACAGGGTTTTTGTAAGCGCTAAAAAAGAGTGGAAAAGATCCTAAAAATCAAACTAAGAATACTAACAATAAAATAATTAAATAAAATGAAAGCAACCATTCAAAAAAGTATCAATAGGAGTTTTAGCAAAAAGTGTCTGATCACTTTAGTATTTCTAGTTATTTCGAGTCCATTTTTTGCGCAAGCAGTCTTTGACAAATTTGACGGACAAGATGATGTTACGTCCATTATAGTCAATAAAAAAATGTTCGACTTGATGAGTAAGGTCAAAGTAGATGCTTCTGATAAAGAAACGCAACAGTACCTGAGTTTGATAAAAAAATTGGACAACCTAAAAGTTTTTACTACAAAAAGTACCAGAGCAGAGGGAGAAATGAAAGCTGCTGCAGAGAAGTACATCAAAACAGCGGGATTAGAAGAGTTGATGCGCGTGAATGAAAACGGAAGGAATATAAAAATTCTGGTAAAATCAGGAACTTCAGATTCTCAAATTAGAGAATTGCTGATGTTTATTGAAGGAGCTAAAAATGAGGATACAGTGCTGATGTCATTGACAGGAAATTTTGATTTGAATGAAATTTCAGTTCTTACCGATAAGATGCGAATTCCAGGAGGTGATGACTTAAAAAAAGCAACTAAAGGCAGAAAATAAGAGGAACCCAACCAGCGTAATGATTATGATGAGCGTATTGCAACAATCGAACATTGATTTAGAACAATTGAAGCCGCTATAGCAGTTCATGAAATAAACAGAGTTATATCTATAAAAAAAAGCGTCTTGATGTTGTAATCGAGACGCTTTTTTTATGCCTATTTCAAGAATATTATTTGCAAAACATTTTTTTATTTTTAACGGCACTTTGGCTTCCTAATTTAATGGCTTTGGTGAAATCAGCGCACGCATTTTTTTTATTTTGAATGTGAATATTAGATAACCCTCTAAGATTATAGGCAATGTAGTCTTTAGGATTTAACGTGATAGATATCGTGCAATCTTCAATGGCTCCCGTATAATTTTTAGCCTTGTAATTGATGTCAGCCCTGGTGGTATAAGCATCTCCTTTTTTAGGTTCAATGAGGATGGTTTTATTGACATCATCTAACGCCCCTTTTATATCGCCTGATTTTTGTTTCAAAAGGGCTCTGTTTAAGTAGGCTTCAGCAAACAATGGATCAGCTCGTATGGCTTTAGTATAATCAGCAATAGCGCCTTTTAGATTGCCTGTTTCTGCTTTTTTTAAAGCTTGGTCAAAAAATTCGTAGGCAATTGGACTCTGACTCCAGCCAGTTAAGGAACTTAATAATAATGCAAGAAAAATTAATTTTTTCATAAAAATAGATTGCAGAGTATTGGGCTTGTTAAGAACTCGGGTAAAGAATAAAATTGCACTATAAAGGTACTATTTTTTAGTTAGATATTAAATTAACGCATTTAAATGTAATTTATTTTACAAAATGAAACCAATAAAAAATCACCAATGGACTTGCTAACTTTACCCGCATAAAAAGTTAAGAATAAAAACCTTAATTTTAAATTATAAAAAAGAATCGAAAAATTTTAAAAATGTTGATTAACTAATACTGCAGGATTTATTTGCATATCCAGTTTACGGGAAACCGTAAAGTAAATGATTTTTAAATGATTACATTTGAAAATTATTAATCTAAATCTTAAAAAATGAAAAGAATGTTATTAGCAATGTTGCTTATGTTTTCACTTACTGATTATGCACAAACATATACCAATGATGATAAAAGTTTAACAGGTGTATTTGAAGTACCAAGTAAAACCAAAGCTGAAATCTTTTCGGCTATAAATAAATGGATTAGTATCAATTATAATAGTGGTAAATCAGTAACACAATTATTAGATGCTGAAGCGGGTAATATAGTTGTAAAAGGTATCAATCAAATTAATTATAATAATGGTGCAAAAATATTATACCCTAATATGAAATCAATACCAGAAATTAACGTAATGAAATTCAATCATCTAATTGAAATTAATGTTAAGGAAAACAAGTATAGAGTTAATTATAGAATTCTTGAAATAGAATATGACCAAGCAGTTGCAGTTTATATGACACCATCATTAACAAAGAATGGTTTTGATTGTATAAATCTTAATGGTACACCAGTTGCAGTAATAACAAGTATAAATGATTCTTTAGAAACAACTTTAAAAATGGGATTCATTGGTAAAGAGAAAAGAGAAACGTATAAAGCAAATACTAAACCAATGTATGATGGAATAAATTCTACAATTGTTGCTGATATGAAAGCAACTATGTTATCGATTCAATCAGCGGTTAATTCGCAAACAAAAGATGGTTGGTAAACAGAAAAATCTTTTAAATATTAAAGAGCAACCAAACAGTTGCTCTTTTTTTTTGTTCAAATAGCCAACCACAGGCAAGTGGTAAACCTCAACAAATATAAACTATAATTAATAACTATTAAAATAATTTATTACATTTGTTTTATCTATAATAGATAAATTTAGACAAATGGCAACAGGCATAAAAACAGGCGGGCGTACCTCGGGAACATTAAATAAAACTACCTTAGAGTTAAGAGAAAAATTTACTTTATTGATTGAAAATAATTTCGATAAAATCCAAAGTGATATTGATTTATTAGAACCTAAAGACAGGATAAGGATACTTTTAGAATTAGCAAAATTTGTAGTTCCTACTTTGAAGGCGACAGAATTAACCATCGGAAACGAAAACAAATTTAATCCAGTAATAATAAATCTGGGCACTGGTATTAATCCTGAACTTGAAGCAAAGTATTAATGGAAATTCACATCACTAATTATGCTGAATTGCTGGAGTTTATAAAGCTAAAAGATATAAATTCTGAACAAGCCACCCAGATAGTATGCAAAGCATTAAATGTAGTTTCATTATTTGAGATGACAAAAGATGAGGTTATAATAGCTACCGAATATTACATTAAAACTTTTTGCAAAAATAATACTGGAGAACGTCCGATATTTTTAAACCAATGTAGTTTGGATTTTGATATTCGAGATATTTTCAATAAAATTAAAATTGAATAGATGAAATGTAAAATGTGTAAAATATGCACTCAAAACAAAACATTTATTTTTTGTTGAAAACGGTTTTTTCAAGGGTAAAAGACGTGAGTAATCAAACTAAAAAAACACCCAAAAAATGAGTGTTTTGAAAATGGTTAAGTAAATGTTAACTAAAATGTTTGTTAAGCCCTGTAAATAGGCTTTTATTGTGACCACGGTGGGATTTGAACCCACACGCCCTTGCGAGCACCAGCCCCTCAAGCTGGCAAGTCTACCGTTTCTCCACGTGGCCTTATAAAAAAAAAGGTCCAGTAATAAATTACTCGACCTTTTGTGACCCGACTGGGGCTCGAACCCAGGACCCCATCATTAAAAGTGATGTGCTCTACCAACTGAGCTATCGAGTCAATGCTTCAAGGAAAGTATGTGTTGATCACTAAAATTGTGACCCGACTGGGGCTCGAACCCAGGACCCCATCATTAAAAGTGATGTGCTCTACCAACTGAGCTATCGAGTCATTTTCTTTCCTTGAATGCGGGTGCAAATATAAGGACTTATTTTGGAGTTTTCCAAGCAATTTTATTATAAATTTGTCTTTTTTAAACAAAATTACTCAACACCTTAATTTGTAAGGTTTTATTCAGATGAAAAAAATAATTTTATTAGGTTATATGGGGTGTGGTAAGTCTACAATTGCAAATAAGTTGTCCAAAATTATCCAATTTCCTTTTGTAGATTTGGATGAAAAGATAGTAGAGAAGATGAATTTGTCTATAAATGCCATTTTTGAAAAGCATGGAGAAATTTATTTTAGAAAGGTAGAACACGAAGTTTTTATCGAATTATTAAACGCTCCCGAATCATGTATTATAGGTTTAGGTGGAGGGACTCCTTGTTATGCCAATAATCATGAGTTGCTAAAAGGAGATAATGTTGTTTCTATTTATCTAAAGGCTTCTATTGAAACGTTATTGAACAGATTGGCTTTTAATGTAAGTAAGCGTCCACTGATTGCGGATAAAAGTCCTGAAGATATGAAAGAGTTCATAGCAAAACACCTTTTTGACAGGAGCTTTTATTACAACCAAGCGCAATATAAAGTTGTGGTTGATGGTAAAACAATCGATCAGACTGCGCAGGATATTGTGGCTCTTTTAGCTTAAATACGCATAATTAGTATCGTTTTCATCAAAAACAACTTGTACGTGCTCTAATAACGAAGTAGAAAGCGAGATTCCTTTAAAATCTGCTTTTACAGGATACTTTTTGTGATTTCTATCCACAAGCACTGCGGTTTTGAATTTTTTCAAAGGAACATCTATAAAGTGTCGTACGGCATAGATAAGTGTCGTTCCGGAGTTTAATACATCATCTACCAGAACTAAACCTTTATTGGTATACTGTTCTTTTGATAACGAAGTATGAATGGGTAATTGAGGGTTTTGTTTGTTGATCTGCACTTCGCATAGTGCAACTTTAAGAGGGGAAATAGTTTCCAGGACGGCGGCTATTTTTTTTGCGAAAATGAAACCATTACTGGCGATTCCTGCAATGACTATTTCCTCTTCATCTACGAAAGTTTCATATATTTGGTAGGCAATTCTTTTTATTTTGTGATCAATTTCCTGATTTGTTAAGATGATATTTTTGCTCATTATTTAAAATTTTTATATTCCCCTCCCCAACCCTCCCCGAAGGGAAGGGAGCTAGGACTGGCAAAGGTTATTCGATGTTTTACTTAATTTTTATTTGTCACTTATCTTACATTCAAAACTCTGGGGTGAGAATTGTGTTTGATAAAGTTCATTCGGGATTGTACTTAATTTACTAAGGCTAGTCTCCCTCACCTTCGGGGAGGGTCGGGGAGGGGAGAAATTCATCAATATCTCTTCGATCTTTTTTGGTAGGTCTTCCCGTGCCATTCTTTCGATAATGTTCTTTTGATAGTTTTAGTAATTCTAAATGTTGATACGCTTCTGCCGGAGTATCGTTTCGTCTGTAAATATCAACCAGTTTTGCTCCGACACGATTTTCCGGGATATCCAACACGGTGATTATTTGGGTAATTTGGTCTTTCCGAAACGTGATTTTGTCAGTAGCGAAAACTTCTTTAGAAGGCTTGGCAACAAGACCGTTAACGGTTACGTGATTCTTTTTGCAGGCTTCAGTAACCATATTTCGGGTTTTATAATACCGCACGCACCATAAATATTTATCTATTCTCATAAATTTTCTAAAATAGGAGTTAAATTGTTTACAAAAATCAATCAATATTGTATCTTGCGCACTTAAAAAAATTAGCTATAATGAACAAATTTAAGTATTATTTTATTCTATTAATTACAACTATCTCTTTATTTTCATGCTCAAAGGATGAGGCTGCTGAAATTCAACCGCCTAGAGATTTCGCAGTGCAATATGCGACTGATTTAACGGATATCGAAGAATATTTAAAAAACTATTATATCACAGTTGTAAATCACGCCGGTTTCCCGGACGACCAGGACGTTAGCTATACAAAAATTCCTGCAGGAGGTAGCCAGCCCTCTATTTGGTCTTATAAAGATAAAACAACCTTTCCTAAACTTTTGAGTAGAGATGTCAAACTTCATGATATAACGTATACCTTGTATTATTTAGTGCTTAGAGAGGGAGCGGGCAAATCTCCTACTAATGCTGATGCGGTATTGGCTTCTTACAAAGGAGATTATTTATCCCGAACCACGGTTTCGGAAGTTACGACACTTTCTGCTACTCAGTTTGAGGTGGTGAAAAACCCACAACAATTCTTTAGTTTGCTTACTACAGTAGTAGGATGGGGCGAAACTTTTCCGCAATTTAAGACTGGGACTTACGATTCTAATACAGATGGCACCGTATCTTACAGAGATTTTGGAGCAGGAGTAATGTTTTTGCCTTCTGGATTAGGATATTATAATTCAGGAAGTGGATCGATTCCTTCCTACGCACCTCTAGTTTTTAGTTTTAAATTATACGAAATTAACAGACTGGATTCAGATGGTGATGGAATCATGAATTTTCAAGAAGATCTTGACGGCGATGGTTATATGCGCGTTTTAGCGACAGGAGTTATAAATCCGGATGATACGGATGGAGATGGAATTCCAAACTTTTTAGATACTGATGATGATGGAGACAGTGTGAGTACCAGAACGGAAATCACGGATGCTAATGGCGTTTTAATCCCATTTGAATCTATCCCAAGCTGTAACGGAAATACTACTGATCCGGCAAGAATCAAAAGACATTTAGTAAAATGCAATTAAAACATACAAATCAAAAAAAATCCAGTTCAATTTGAACTGGATTTTTTTTTTGTATAAGTAAAAGGAAGCTATTATTTTCTTTTCATTACTCTTTGAACCGCTTCAACAATCGCTTGATTGTTCAATTTGTATTTATCCATTAATTGTTCTGGTGTTCCGGACTCTCCAAAGCTGTCATTCACTGCCACGAATTCTTGTGGTAATGGGCTGTTCAAAGCTAAAACTCTAGAAATGCTTTCGCCCAGACCACCAAGAATGTTATGCTCTTCAGCGGTAACAATACATTTTGTTTTTTCCAATGATTTCAAAATTGCTTCTTCATCTAATGGTTTGATCGTGTGAATATTGATTACTTCAGCAGAAATACCTTGTGCTTCTAATGCTTCAGCTGCGATAAGAGCTTCCCAAACTAAATGTCCCGTAGCAACAATAGTTACATCAGTCCCTTCCGTTAAAACAATCGCTTTCCCTATTTCGAAAGGTTCGTCAGCGGGCATAAAGTTAGGCACAACCGGACGACCAAAACGCAAATAAACAGGACCGTGGTGATCCGCAATTGCCAATGTAGCCGCTTTTGTCTGGTTGTAATCACACGTATTGATTACCGTCATTCCCGGTAACATTTTCATTAAACCAATATCTTCCAGGATTTGGTGTGTTGCACCGTCTTCCCCTAAAGTTAATCCGGCGTGTGAAGCACAAATTTTCACGTTTTTCTCTGAATACGCAACCGACTGACGAATTTGGTCGTACACTCTTCCCGTAGAAAAATTAGCGAAAGTTCCCGTGAAAGGAATTTTTCCTCCAATAGTTAAACCGGCAGCAATTCCAATCATGTTGGCTTCTGCAATTCCAATTTGGAAAAAACGTTCTGGGTGATTTTTCTTGAAATCATCAAATTTAAGAGAACCAATTAAATCTGCACAAAGTGCCACAACATTCTCGTTTTTTTGACCTAATTCAGTCATTCCCGCTCCAAAACCCGAACGTGTATCTTTACTTCCTGTATTTGTATATTTTTTCATTTTCCTCCCCCAACCCCTCCAAAGGAGGGGAGCTCCTATTGGGGTAAATAGGGTTTTAAATTTTTATTTAATGATTCTGTAGCTGTTTCTCCCCTTCGGGGAGGCTAGGTGGGGATTAGTAGTCGCTTTCTGCTGCTGTGTAGTTTTGGCCTAAAGCAATTTCAAGTTGCGTATCATTAGGCGCTTTACCGTGCCAAGCGTGACTGTACATCATAAAATCTACCCCATTACCCATTTCAGTGTGCAACAATACACAAACTGGTTTTCCTTTTCCAGTTCTGGATTTGGCATCATTCATTCCGGCAATAATAGCTTCGATATCATTTCCTTTTTCAATTTCTAAAACATCCCAATCAAAAGCTTCAAACTTGGCACGAATACTTCCCATGGCTAAAACCTCGTCAGTTGTTCCATCAATTTGCTTTCCGTTTAAATCGATTGTAGCAATAAGGTTGTCCACTTTTTTTGCAGCAGCATACATGATTGCTTCCCAGTTTTGACCTTCCTGTAATTCACCATCACCATGAAGTGTATAAATAATATGGTTGTCACCATTCAATTTTTTTGCTTGAGCAGCACCAATCCCTACTGATAATCCCTGTCCAAGAGAACCAGATGCAATACGTATTCCTGGTAAGCCGTCATGTGTAGTTGGGTGTCCTTGTAGTCTTGAATTGATCAAACGGAAAGTAGCTAGTTCTGCTGCTGGAAAATAACCGCTTCTAGCTAAAACACTGTAAAATACAGGTGAAATATGCCCGTTTGAAAGAAAGAAAAGATCTTCTCCAATACCGTCCATATCAAAACCTTCTTTGCGTTCCATTATATTTTGATATAAAGTGACAAGGAATTCAGTACAACCTAGAGAACCACCTGGGTGACCTGAGTTGACAGCGTGTACCATTCGAAGAATATCTCTTCTGACTTGGATTGTTAAATCGTTTAATTGTTGTGTGTTCGGTTTCATTTGTGTGTTAAAATTAGTCTGGGCAAATGTAGTCAGATATTTTGATTTATACAGACTTCCATTTTTAGATTTATCAATAGTTATCAAGGATTGTTTTTTTAGCAGCAATACTATTTTTAAGAATTCTTGATTATTTAGTATCTTGCAACCATGTTTCAACAATTATTCAAAAGCATTCAGGAAAAAGTGATACTGACTCAGGAAGAAATGGAGTTGTGTAAAACTTTTTTTATCCCTAAAAGATTACGCAAAAAACAAATCCTGTTGCAAGAAGGAGACATTTGTGTCTACAATGCCTTTATTGAAAAAGGAATACTGCGCTCTTTTTCCATCGATGAAAAAGGAAATGAACACATCGTACAATTTGCAATTGAAGGCTGGTGGATCGCAGATTTGTCCAGTTTTCTAACAAATAGTTCCTCTATTTATACGATTGAAGCCTTGGAGGATTCTGAACTGCTTTTGCTGACAACATCGGCAAGAGAAGCTTTAATGGATAAAGTCCCCATGTTTGAAAGATACCAACGCTTGCTTTTGCAAAATGCCTACATCGCCAATCAAGCCAGAATAAATTCGACTTTAACAGAAACCGCCGAAGAAAAATACACCAATTTAGGAATTGCTTATCCCGGAATTGTTCAACGTGTACCCCAACACATGATCGCCTCTTACCTTGGTCTGAAACCGGAAACATTGAGTCGGGTTCGCAAACAAATTAACAATCGAAGTTCATTTTAATTGACATAGATCAATAGAATTTCTTGTTTTACATCAACGAAAACTTTTGCAATACAGCCTTAAATTTGTCCTGTAAATATAAGTCGATGTCAAATAGAACCACATTTGCAGTCCTAGGAGTTTCAGTAACTAATAGTATTGTTTTAGCAAAGCAAATTGCCAAAACCAATCCCGTTTTGCTGTTTGATCAAAAAGCCGCTACACTTTTGGAGGTGTATACCGAAATTATTTCAGAGAATCCGAAGGCAAATGTAGAAATGATGATTTGTCCAACCAATGCAAGTTGGGAGGCAGATATTATTATACTTTCAAATGATGTGGAAACAAATGTTACTCTTATTGAAAAAATCAAAAAAGTGGCAACGGGTAAAATCGTACTTATTTTGGGAAACGAAATGGAGGTGATTAATTCCGAAAGTACACTGGATAAATTACAGCATTTGTTTCCTTTTTCTAAAGTTGTTCTGAGCAACGAATCAGCGTATGATTCTAACGATTCCCTTCTTTTGAAAGGAAATGAGCAAGAAACCTTAAACACTATTTTAACTCTATTTACAAGTATTGGTTTGAAAGCCAGTATTTAATTTAATAAAACACTAATTTTTAACAAAAATCAAATGAGTAAATCAATTTTATTTCAACCCTATACATTAGGAAGCAGTACTTTAAAAAATCGAATGGTGATGGCTCCAATGACCAGAAGCCGTTCTAATAATGAAGGTAATGTTCCTACTGCACTTACGGCAGAATATTATACACAAAGAGCTACAGCAGGTTTAATTGTTTCCGAGGGAACTTTTGTGAGTACAAAAGCAGTGGGTTTTATCAATGTGCCCGGAATTTACAGTGCAGCACAAACCGAAGGTTGGAAACTGGTTACAAAAGCAGTTCACGAAAAAGGAGGAACTATATTTGCACAATTGTGGCACACGGGACGGTTGTCGCATCCGGATTTGCATAATGGCGAATTACCACATGCGCCATCCGCTTTGAATCCGTATGCAAAAGCTTACACAAAAGACGGTTTTGTAGACACTGTTGTTCCAAAAGAAATGACTATTGAAGACATAAAACAAACCGTTTTAGATTTTAAAAATGGAGCTAAAAATGCTATTGAGGCGGGTTTTGATGGTGTCGAATTGCACGCTGCCAACGGCTATTTACTACAACAGTTTTTTAATGGTTATTCCAATAATCGTACCGATGAATATGGTGGTTCAATAGAAAATAAAACCCGAATCCTTTTTGAAATTCTAGATGCTTTAGCCGGTGTTATTGATTATTCTAAAGTGGGTGTTCGTTTGAATCCTACCCTGCATAATACGCAGGGAATGATGTTAGATGAACAGACAATTCCTACTTATGAATATATTGTAAACCGTTTGAATGACTATGGTTTAGCGTATGTGCATTTGACGGAGCCTTTTACGCCGGTTGATGATGTACCTTTTGCTGTTACTGAAGTAGCTAAGCATTTCAGACCGTTTTACAAAGGAACATTAATCATCAATAAAGGGTTTACAAAAGAAATGGGAATCAAAGTGCTTGAAGATGGGTATGCAGATCTTGTTGCTTATGGAGTTCCCTTTATTGCAAATCCGGATTTAGTGGCTCGTTTTGAGACTGATGCTCCATTAAGTAAACCAGATCAAAGCACGTTTTACACGGATACTGTGAAAGGATATACTGATTACCCGGCCATGGTTTAATAAAGAAGTATGCTTGTCTGTAGTTCTACGTAAGAAATATTTTTTGACACACATTTCATATATTTTTACAAATTAGACATTTTTTTATTGAAAATCTGTGGAATCTGTGTCGGTTTTTTGTTTGGTACGATTGCGTACAAGCAAATAAATAAATTAAACAAGAATAGTGTCAAAATACCATTGTCTTTATTTTTAGGTTCAATTATAATTCACAAGAAAGCCCGCAATAGCGGGCTTTCTTGTGAATTATAAACTGTATTTATTATGCTTGCTTTTTTTTGTAAAGAAAAACGGGTAGTGCGCATGCTGATGAGGCTTGTTTGTTAAAAAGGAACATCGCTGTCATCATCCGGATCATTCAAATTGCTTCCAAAAGCATCATTGGCAGAGGGCAGGTTTTTAGTAATGAAAGGGTTGTCATCCTGATTCATACTGGATGGTAAGTCATCATATCCGCCACTGTAATCTTCCAGGTTATCAAATTTTCCCAGATGTCCAATAAACTTCAACCGAACGTTTTCTATACTACCATTACGGTGTTTGGCAATCATTATTTCTGCCTGACCGGCTGTTGGTGAGGCTTCTTCATCATCCCATTCGTCTATTTTGTAGTATTCAGGACGGTATAAAAAAGACACAATATCCGCATCTTGCTCAATCGCTCCTGATTCCCGTAAATCAGACAATAACGGTCTCTTGCTGGATCCACGGGTTTCTACCGCTCGAGATAATTGAGAAAGTGCAATAACAGGAACGTTCAATTCCTTGGCTAATGCTTTCAAGTTTCGGGAAATGCTAGAAATTTCCTGCTCTCTGTTTCCGCCTCCTTTTCCGTTTCCGCCAGCCGTCATCAATTGCAAGTAATCCACAATGATAATTCGGATCCCATGTTGCGAAACCAATCGCCTGGCTTTAGCCCGTAAATCAAAAATCGATAAGGAAGGCGTATCATCAATAAAGAGAGGTGCTTTTTCTAAGTTTTTAACTTTGGTACTCAACTGTTCCCATTCGTGTTTTTCTAGTTTTCCGGTACGCAATTTCTCTGATGATAAACCTGTTTCAGAGGAAATTAACCGGGTAATTAACTGTACTGATGCCATCTCCAGAGAAAATAAAGCCACTGGTATTCCGTAATCAATAGCCATATTTCTGGCCATGGATAATACAAATGCAGTTTTTCCCATTGCAGGTCGTGCCGCAATAATAATTAAATCGCTGGGCTGCCAACCGGAAGTAATCTTATCTAACTTATCAAAACCAGTGGCAACACCGCTCAATCCTTCTTGACCGGCAATTTCTTCAATTCGTTTTTTTGCCTGTAGCACTAAACTTTGAGCTGTCTCTGAACTTCGTTTGATGTTTCCTTGTGTTATTTCATATAATTTAGATTCAGCTCTGTCTAATAAATCAAAAACATCCGCTGATTCATCGTAAGAGTCTTCAATGATTTCAGTAGAAATCCGAATCAAACTGCGTTGAATAAACTTTTGAAGAATGATTCTGGAGTGAAATTCAATGTGTGCCGAAGAGGATATCTTTTGCGTAAGCTGAATTAAGTAAAAATCACCGCCTGCTAAATCTAATTTTACATTTTTCTTCAGTTGGGCAGAAACGGTTAATAAATCAATAGGCTGTGTTTCTGTAAACAATTGAACAATAGCCTCAAAAATATGTTTGTGTGCTTCTTTATAAAAAGCATCAGGTTGTAATATGTCAATAACATCATCAACCCCTTTTTTGTCAATCATCATGGCACCAAGCACAGCCTCTTCTAAATCGAGCACCTGTGGTTGTAATTTTCCTTTTTCAAGGCTTATAATAGTCGTTTTATCAACCTTGACAGGATTAATATTTCTGAAGTTTTCCATGAAGCGAAAGTAACTAAAATTAAAAAAACATAGTCGTTGAGTTGTTACAAATAATTGTTCATAACTAACTATTTTTTGTTTATAACCAAAAAAAAATCCGAAACGGCAAGGCTTCGGATTAAATAGTAATTCGTAAGATTTTACTCTTTATATTCTCCCATTTTGCAGTATTTATCCATTCTTTGAGCCACTAATTCTGCTGTTGATAAGTCTTTCAATTCGTTGAAACCTTTCATAATATATTGCTCTACCGTTTTGAAAGCAGTTGCTCTGTCATAATGTGCACCGCCTAGTGGTTCAGGAATAATATCATCTACTAATTTTTGTTTTTTCATGTCAGCTGAAGTCAGCTTCAGTGCTTCGGCAGCTTGTTCTTTATATTCCCAGCTTTTCCATAAAATAGAAGAACATGATTCTGGAGAAATGACGGAATACCAGGTATTTTCCATCATGTATACCTTGTCACCAACTCCTATTCCTAATGCGCCACCAGAGGCACCTTCTCCTACGATAACAGTAATAATTGGCACTTTAAGACCAATCATTTCAAATATGTTTCTGGCAATGGCTTCTCCTTGTCCGCGTTCCTCGGCTTCTAATCCCGGGTAAGCCCCTGGAGTGTCGATCAACGTCAAAACAGGAATTCCAAATTTCTCTGCCATCTTCATCAATCGCAACGCTTTTCTATATCCTTCCGGATTGGCCATTCCAAAATTACGGAACTGTCGTGTCTTAGTGTTGAATCCTTTTTGCTGACCCACAATCATAAAGGATTGCCCGTCAATTTTTCCTAAACCACCAATCATGGCTTTATCATCTTTAAAACCTCTGTCGCCAAAAAGTTCCAGAAACGTATCGCCACACAAGGCACGCACGTGGTCCATTGTATACGGGCGGCTTGGATGTCTGGATAATTGGACACGTTGCCAGGCAGTCAAATTCTTATAGATTTTTCTTTTGGTCTCTTCTAGTTTTTTGTTGATTTGTTTGCAAGTATTCGTTACATCAACATCTGATTCCTGACCAATAATAAGACATTTATCTAACTGTTCTTCTAGTTCTTTTATTGGAAGCTCAAAATCTAAATATTCCATAGGATTTTTGCGTTTTTGTTTTTATTTCGAACCGCAAATATAAAATTTTAAATCGTTCGAAAAGGTAAATATTCTATTTATGTGTAAAAGTTTGCTTCTCTAAAGCGGGAGATTCTTTTTTAATTTTATTTTTTTGATAGTGTTTAATCACCCCGTTTAGGATTACGGTGATTACAATTATTAGTGCACCAATGTAAAATTCAAAACTCATTTTCTCTTTTCCGCCAAGGATAAAATAGGCCAAAACAATGCCGTAAACCGGTTCTAAATTCGTAGTCAGCATTACGGTATATGGCGTTAGTTTTTGCATTATTTTTACTGAAGCAGTAAAGGCATAGGCGGTACAAACGGATGCCAGAATCAATATCAGGATCCAATTATTAGCCGTTAATACAAAGAAATCGGCCGTGAATTTTTGTTCGAACACAAAGTAAATCGATATGAAACCAACACCCGCCAGGAATTCATAAAACGAGATAACCGAAGGATCGTGATCCGCAATGAGTTTTCCGTTCATCAGCGTAAATAAAACACCTAATATAATGGATGCTAAGGCGTATAACATTCCGTCCAGGTAATTGATTTCGACCTTCATAATCAGTCCCAGCCCTGCAATTATGATCAGTCCAAAAAAGACTTCGTACCACAGTACTTTTCGACCATAAAAAAGTGGCTCCAGCAGCGATGCAAAAAAAGCACCCAATGAAAAAACGGATAATGTAATAGACACATTAGAAACATGGATCGCTTTGAAAAATAAAATCCAATGCAAAGCAATCAATAATCCGACAAAAATCAATTTAAAAAATGATTTTAGCGGAATCCGAAACGATTTTTTCTTATACACCAGAAAAAGAGCTAAAAAGATACCGGCAAAAAACATGCGGTACCACACCAAGGCATCTGCCGTTATAGTGATTAGAGCGCCTAAAATGGCGGTAAAACCCCAAATAAAAACAATCAAATGGAGGTTTAAGTAACTTTTTAAATTATCGTTTTGCATTTCGTAATAGGTAGATGGCTAAAATTCCAAAAGCAATATTGGGCAACCAAACCGCTAATAGGGGAGGGAAACTGGATTTTTCTGCAAGAACACCAAAGATTTTATCAAAGAATACAAAGGCAAAAGCCAGCGCAATTCCTATGGCCAGATTCGTTCCCATTCCGCCTCTTCGTTTCATCGATGAGACTGCAACTGCAATGATGGTCAGGATAAATGCGGATATCGGGACACTGTATTTTTTGTACAAAACCACTAAATAGATGTTGATATTAGAGGAACCGCGTTCTTTTTCTTTGGCAATAAAGGCATTCAATTTTCCTAAATTCAGGGTTTCTGCAATATACACCACTGGAGTTAAATCCTCTAAATCGAATGTGAAAATAGCCTCTTTCTGGGGTAGTTTTTCAATTTTATCATTCAGTTCGCCCACCGTTCTTTTTGTATAATCATACAGGGTGTAGGTACTGTCCTTTGGATTCCATTTGATCCTGCTGGCCGTGATTTTATGAACGAGTTTTTCGTTTTTAAATTTTTCCAGTGAAAAATTAAAAGCTATTTTAGACTCCGTATTAAAACTGTTTACATAGATAAATTCATCATTACTAATTTGGCGATACACATCCGTATTATCCCCGCGCATGGCCTCTTTTCCGCCTCCTTTTAAATACGTATACCTAAAGTTATTAAAGCCTTCGCTGGCAGCGGGAACAACAAAAAATCCCATCAGTAAAACAAAAACAGAAACTATGGAAGCACCAATAATATACGGTCTTAAGAAACGCGTAAATGAAATTCCGGAGCTCAAAATAGCAATAATCTCCGTATCATTTGCCAGTTTTGAGGTAAACCAAATCACGGATAAAAACAAAAATATCGGAAAAAGAGAATTCGCAAAATAAACCGTAAAGTTGTAGTAATAAAGTGCAATCTCTAAAAACGGAACCTTGTTTTCCAGCATTTTGTTGATCTTCTCAGATACATCAACAACGATTCCTATGGGGATAAACAACAACAACATCACCACAAATGTGGTTAAATATCTTTTTAGGATGTATTTGTCTATTATTGTAAGCATAGTTTTGGGTATTAGGTTTTAGGTTTTGGGTTTTGGTTACTAAAACCTAATACCCCTAACCTAATTTACAATCTCTGGTTCATGTTTTTCACCATCATTTCTTTCCAAGGTCTAAAATCGCCCGCTAAGATATGTTTTCTGGCCTCCCGAACCAACCACATATAAAAACCAAGATTGTGTATCGTGGCAATTTGTTTCCCCAAGTATTCATTGGCAGCAAAAAGGTGACGCAAATACGCTTTCGTATATTCTGTATCTACAAAGGTGATTCCCATTTCGTCAACGGGCGAAAAATCAGCTTCCCACTTTTTGTTTTTGATATTGATGGTGCCATTCGCTGTAAATAACATTCCATTTCTGGCGTTTCGCGTAGGCATCACACAGTCAAACATGTCAATTCCAAGGGCAATATTCTCCAGAATATTTATAGGAGTTCCCACGCCCATCAGGTAACGCGGTTTGTCTTCCGGTAAAATTTCGCAAACTATTTCGGTCATGGCATACATTTCCTCGGCAGGTTCCCCTACGGAGAGTCCACCAATGGCGTTTCCTACTTGATTAGAATTTGCAATATATTCCGCTGATTGCTGACGCAAATCCTTATAACAGCTTCCTTGAACAATTGGGAAAAAAGCCTGATCGTAACCGTATTTTACAGGCTGCGTGTCTAAATGATTGATGCAACGATCCAGCCAGCGGTGTGTCATTTTCATCGAGCGTTTTGCATAGTTGTAATCACAGGGATACGGCGTACATTCATCAAACGCCATGATAATATCGGCACCAATGGTACGCTGAATTTCCATCACATTCTCTGGCGTAAAAAAGTGATAGGAACCATCAATGTGCGATTTGAACTTCACGCCCTCCTCCTTGATTTTTCTATTGGCCGAAAGCGAATATACTTGGTAGCCACCAGAATCCGTCAAAATATTACGGTCCCAGTTCATGAATTTATGCAAACCTCCGGCTTTCTCTAGGATTTCCGTTTGAGGTCGCAAGTATAGGTGGTAGGTATTTCCCAGAATAATATCCGGGTTAATGTCTTGTTTCAATTCCCGTTGATGCACTCCTTTGACCGAAGCTACGGTACCCACAGGCATAAAAATTGGGGTTTCAATCACCCCGTGATCAGTAGTAATACTTCCCGCTCTGGCTTTGGACAGCGGATCTTTTTTTAATAAATCAAACTTCATCTAGTATTTTTATTGTTTTTTCGGTCACATGCTATTCGCCAATAAAGCTGTTTTACCAAACATTTACCGCAGCGCAGAACATAGCAACGTATTTCAACCGATTGTTCGGCTGGCAAAGATAGGTTAATTTGAAACCTACATCAAAAAAATGTTTGCCATCCCGCAAAGTAATAAAGTGCATCGAAAGCTGTGGGATGACAACCAAAACAACCTTTTTTTTTAAGAAATAATTAAACAATAATAGTATTCAAAAACACACATACCATTTAGCACATGGACTTGGGCGTGCCCTAAAAAGGTCGGGCTATCCGTTATAATCTTTTACTGCGCTGCGCTTCATAAAAGGATTTCTACTATTATCCCTCACGCGAGATTTGGTTTAACAGCAACTAAATTTTCCCATTACTATTCAAAAAGCATCCAGCAAATAAAAAGTCCTTTTGATGATTTGTAAGAAAATTTTAATATATTTGAAAATAGACAAAGTGAAACAAACCTTCACCAATCTACTCATATTTGGGTGTATATCCGGAGGTTCGTTTCGCATATAGACTAGTTATGGGCTAGTTTAGCGCTAAAAACGTCTAAAAAAACTCAATTAGAAAAATAAAATAGAAATTAATTGGGTTGAATGTGGAAAACCGTAAACGAATTCCAAACAATAACTTTAATTTCGTATAAATAGAAGTGGAGTTCAGAAACCACTTAAATAAACGAGGAGTAATCTGAAAATCCTGAAGAGTAAGATGAAATTAAATAATTAATACAATGAAAAAAAATCTTTTATTTATCGTAGTAGCATTCGTTTCAATGAGCTTGAGTGCATCAATTAAACAAAAACAGACAGCTAAAATTATTCCTTCTTTCTCACAGCAGAATGAGATTAGTATCAGTGCTTATGTTCAAATTCAAAATGAATGGGTTGAGGGTTATGTTTTTTTAGTTGACGGAGTTATTACTAGGTGTCAATTTCCTGACATACAAGCTGGAATGACTCTACAAGCTCGCATTTATCAAAGAACAAAGCCAAGTGTTTTAAATCCAAATAATCCTATGGCTATTAAAAATAATTTTACACATTTTGTAGATATCCCAAATTATGGTAGAGCTTATTTTAGTATGTAAATAAAAATAAAACCAGCCCATAACAGCTAGGGATTCGTTGCGTGCGCAGCACAAACAATGAATTATAATCACCGAATACCAACAAAAATAAATTCAATGAGGTAAACCCGGGTTGAACGGAACCGATTGTACGTCCGTTAACACTATGGAGTTGCCGGAAAGTTTTTAGAGAGAATACGAAGAGGATTTAGTGTCCTCTTTTTTTGTAGAGTTATTTGCCTTTTTTAATTCTTTAACCACATATAAGTTTCATCTCTTAAAGAATTTTAATTGTAGTTTAAATAACATATATTTACTCTATGACTAACAAAATAGAGTTCGTTTAGAGGTTTTTAGACGAACTGACGTTAGGCGTCATTTTGCCTAGACAGAACGTTCAAAACTGAATTTGCAAGATTAAATTATTTTTTATAATTTTGTATCCAAACGAATACAACTTAAAGGATGTACTTTCTTGAAAAGACGACGGAATTTGACAAATGGTTTAATAAACTGAATGACTTTAGAGCAAAAGCAAAAATTTTGTTCCGACTTCAAAAGTTAGAAAAGGACGAACACTTTGGAGATTGCGAACCTGTTGGAGATGGAATTAGAGAACTGAAAATTAACTACGCAAAAGGTTACAGAGTTTATTTCAAAGAAATTGATGGGAAAGTTATTATTTTACTTATTGGAGGAGATAAATCTACTCAACAAAAAGACATTGAAAAAGCAAAAGAAATTTGGAAAAAATTAAAAAAATAAAAAATGGAAACGTCAGAATTTGATATTGCAGATTATTTGGACAGCAACGAAATGATTGCTGAATATCTAAATACAGTTTTGGAAGAAGGCAATGATGCTGAAATTGTTACCGCAATTGGACATATTGCAAAAGCAATTGGTATGACCAAAATTGCAGAAGAAACTGGAATGAGCAGACCAAGTTTGTATAAAGCATTGTCGAAAGGGTCCAAACCACGATTTTCAACGATAATGAAAGTTTTGAAGGCAGTTGGAGGACAAATACATATAAATCCATTAACCGCATAAAAAAACGAACGCCTAACAGCTAGGGATTCGTTGCGTGCGTAGCGCGAACAATGAATTATAATCACTGAATACCAACAAAAATAAATTCAATGAGGTAAACCCGGGTTGAACGAACCGATTGTAGGTCCGTCAACACTATGGAGTTATCGTAAAGATTTTAGAGAGAATTATAAGAGGCAAGCGAGCCTCTTTTTTTTTGGAGTGTTTTCTGCTTGGTTTTTTTCGTGTGTTCCTTCACTTGTGAACATAAATTCCCTTACCCATAAAATTAATTTTCATGAGAACTTGAACTTTGGCTACCGCCAAGATACCAAGCAGGTGGACCTCGCTGGTCAAAGACTGCTATCCGGTGTAAATTTCCTGTTTTACAACACGGACATTTGGGTAAAAAGGACTTCTTTTCTGCTTTTTCTAAAACTTTTACCTTAAGTTTTTCCTGTAAAAGTTTCAGCTTTTGACGCTTCCAAGTGCTGCTCAAAAAACCATAATGACGGATTTTTACAAACCGTTTGGGCAAAATATGCAACGAAAACCGCCTGATAAATTCCTGATGCGGGAGCGTCATTTGTTTTTTAACGCCCGCTACTCGGTAATCCTTGTAAACAAAAGTTATGTTTTCATTGTCAATGCTTTTAATTCGATTGTTACTAATGGCAATTTTATGAGTGTAACGTCCTAGATATTCCACCACCGATTTGGGACTTCCAAAAGGTTTCTTTGCAAATACAACCCAAGGCTTACGCCATAAATCCCGCCGGATTTGGTTCGTATTCAGTGCAATCTTCTAAAAAAATCATTTTGTATTTTGGGATACTAAGTAAGTCGAAAGTTTAAACGTCATAAAGTCAAAAGGAACACTATTGCAAACAGTAGTTTAAAATCAATCTGTTGCGTCATTTTGTCTAATTTTAAAACACGACATTATACAGTGGCTGTTACTTAAGAGCAATTCCCAACCCTATTTACGGACTGTTTTATTTTAATAATCATAAGTGACTATTGCCAGAACGAATTTTAAATATAGTTTTAATAACACATATTTACTCAATGAGTAACAAAATAGAGTTCGTTTAGAGGTTTTAGACGAACTGACGTTAGGCGAAACTTTATCGCAACTGCAATTCAAAAAAACTCGTAAATATAAAATTATAAAAGTTCTGAAATAATTAGAACTTTATGCATATATTTGTACTCATTATGGAAATAATTGGAAAAAAGCATTTAGAAAAGCTGAAAAGTAAGAATAAGGGAAACATCTTATTACACAATGCAATAGATAAATTATTTGATGATTTAAAAGATAACAATTGGGACAATAAATTGGATCTTATTAATGATAGACCGGATGCGGATTGTGTTTATGATGATTTTTATTTTTTTGACCTTAATATTCATAGAGTTTTTATATTGATAGAATTTGAAGACGATGAATCAACGATAGTATGGTGTGGAAATCATGATGAATATGAAACTACATTTAAAAACAATAAAAATACTATCAAGAAATGGTTAAAAAATAAAGGCCATATTTGATAAACTCTTTTATAAATAAACGTTAGCAATAATTTTAAAAAAATGAAAACACAAATAGATTTAAAACAGATATTAAAAAAAGGGCATATTTCTGATGAAAGTGGTCTTGAAAGAGCAATGATTCTAGATAGAAAACTTCGATTACTTGTTAAAGACAACCCTGAATTAGCAGACGAAAGAAAACACCTTCGAGCAATTATCAAAGAATATGAAAATAAACACTGGAGTAAAGATTCAATCATTTCTGATGAAAAAATACAAGAAAGTGATTTTGCAGAGTTTATAGCGGAACAAGAAAGAATATTTTTAGAAAACAGAAAAAATGTAATTAAAGATAAAATTTCCGAACATGGTATAAATCAACAAGATTTAGGTATAATTTTAGGCCATAGTAAATCTTATATGTCAGAACTCATGAATGGAATTAGCCCTTTTAACAATAGAGATTTAATAATTATTCATCGTTTATTTCACATTAAACTTGAAAATCTAATTCCTACAATTATACCTCAAAAAGATAGAAGTAAAATTAAAGCATCAATATTAAAAATAAATAAACCTAGCCTAAAATTAACCAAAGTAGATTTAGAGAAAAGCTTCGCCTAACAGCTAGGGATTCGTTGCGTGCGCAGCACGAACAATGAATTATAATCACCGAATACCAACAAAAATAAATTCAATGAGGTAAACCCGGGTTGAACGGAACCGATTGTACGTCCGTCATCACTATGAACTTATCGAAATTTTTTTAGAGAGAATTACAAGAGGCAAGCGAGCCTCTTTTTTTTTGGAGTGTTTTCTGCTTAGTTTTTTCGTGTTTTCCATCACTATTGAGCATAATTGCCCTTACCCATAATTTAGCTTTTATAGGAATTTGAACTTTGGCTGGATATTCCGGGGCAAACTGAACACCCTATTCCGGTTTAAACTGTACAGGAGAACTGATGTTATGGGCTATGGCTGCTCGCTATCGCTCGGGTGGCAAATCCGAAAATAGGAATGAATTTAGTCCCAAACCCGCTGTAGTCCCAGAACGTTAGTGGCTATGGCACTACCCCACAATAAAAATAATATGATTTTCTAATTTTCCCAAAGACACGAGCCATATTGTGAGCACAGTTTATAAAACTGCGCTAACTGTTGTGGTATATCGGAGTGATCGGGTATAAAACCCTAGATGTTTAAAAGTAGAATTTACTGATGTTGTAAGTAAAATCAATTTGGGATAAGGGAATTTATTTTTAAAAACCATTAAAATGCAGATTTGACTTATATTTTATTAAAGACATGAATAAATCTTTTCATTTTAAAAGATATCAAGATTAGTTGCGACTTTTGGGAATTAGTTCACCCACAACAATAATCAAATAAAATAACATGACTATCCTTCTACTTGTACAAATGCTAAAAAAAGCTTATATTTGAGTCATGAACCCATTAAATTCAAATTAAGAACCTGCCTGAATTTTTCGAAAAATACCCTGATTAAGCCACATGTGATAAGGGATCAAAGCTAAACGACTTGAAATGGGAATTGTATGTAAAAGTGTAAACACAGCGAACATTACTTTCGTAAGACAGATTTGAAATTTCAATGTAAAAAATGCGGTAGTCGTGTCAGTCTTCGTTCAGGTACTGTTATGGAGAATACTAATTTGCCTTTTCAATATTGGATGATCTGTATTGAACTCATGACGCTGTCAAAAAAGAGTTTTTCGGCATTAGAAATGCAACGTATGTAGGGTCACAAACGGTATGAACACATTTGGTTTATGATGCATAAGATAGTATGCGTGACGAAAAATATCAATTAAAAGGCTGTGTTGAATTTGATGAAAGATTGTTTTAAATAATTGACATAAAAGATGTTATCAATTAAAAGAAAAATAAAACAGTCAAGAATCTACTCCTAATAAGCGAGATCGTGGAAGTGAAAGACAAGGAAAGGTATTGGTAATAGTTGAATCGAAACCCAGTATCTCTGCACCAAAAAAGGGTAAACCAAACAGAAAAGTTGGTTGTCTAAAAAGGATAGTTATGAAAGATTTGAAATCTGCAAACAAAACAGCATCTGTGTTAAGCGATGGTTACACCAGGGTATGCTAAACTCAAAGAAGTGATAACAAATCATTATGTTGTAGTAGAGCCAGACAAGAAAAAGGCGGCAAAGATATTTCCTTGTGTAAATAGAACAATCAGTAATACCAAAAAAGTACTTTTAGATATTCATCATAATTGTGTAAACCAGTAATATGTACATAATTATCTTGATGAGTTCTGCTACAAATTTAACAGACGGTATTTTGGAAACAAACTATTGGATAGACTCATGATTAATGCTTTAGAAACAACTTAGTATTAGTTACTGATAGTCATATGTAATAATATAGTATTGTATAACTTTATCAGCACTAATGAATCATGATAAAATTAATAACAATTGTAGTTGCTTTATTTGTTACTAAATTAACTGCACAAGATAATTATCTAGCCTTTTCGGTTGCGTTTGACGTTAGGAATACAATTATGGGAAGTGAACCAACAAATAATGAATCAGCTAAAGACTTTTTAGTGCAATTTTCAATGGTTAGCAAAGATGTAGAAGTCAACATAGGGTATGAAACGTTTCCAAGATTAGATTTTTCTAAGTATACGATTGGAGTGGGATATCACACCCATTTCTATGTAAATTTATTTAGAAGAGTTATTCACACTGTTTTTATACCTAGTATAGAACCTACATTAATAAACAGAAATGGTGATTGGGGAGGAGGAATTGGGTATAATCAAGAGTCTTCTCATTTATCGTTAGGGTTGAATTTAGGGCTTAGGTGGGATTTATCAGATGATATAGCTGTAGAATATTTATTTAATGCCTTACCCAGAAACGACTTGAAGGCTATGTATGGAAATACAATGGATATTACAAATGGAAAGGCGTCTGTTAGCGGTGTTCCAATTATAGGCAGTAATTTTATTAAAGTTGTTTATAAAATAAATCACTACTAACGGACTAAATAAATTCAAGACAAAGGGCTACTTTTAACAGTAAGTACTTAAAATAAATAGGCTTGTCCGTTTAATTACCTATAGTTCATTCCATCGATGATTAACTCCAAGCAATGATTAGTCTTTTCATTGTTTTATCTTAAAAATATCTTCGATTGAATTTATAACCAGACCGCGAGTGTTTGCTGAGAATCGTTGGAATAATTTTGCAAACAGTGCCAATTCCAATTTGCCACAAAAATAAGTCTAATAAAACCACTTCTATTTCGCACTCTAAATGGGCATAATTTCTTGCTGAATCATTCTCTTTGTGGGCACGGATTGCAAATCGCTATCGTTGTCCGAAAAATCAACGACCCGAGCCTGAAAGGCGAACTGGCGAAGCAAATCCAACGAGGATGGTTAAACTATTTTCGAGGAACGAGTATTCGAGGAAAGTTACGAGATATTGATGGATGGTTGCACAATAGACTGCGCTACTGCATTTGGACGGACTGGAAAAAGCCCAAGCGCAAAAGGAAAAACCTGATGCGACTAGGGATTGACAAAGACCACGCTTATGCTTGGAGCAGAACCAGAAATGCTCTGCATTCACGAATACCAAAAATACAATACCAAAGCGTGAGTAAAAGGAGGATGGCGTATTGCCCAGAGTCCGATTCTAACCACTACAATTACCCTACTGCGACTTAAGAAGAAAGGCTATCAATCAATGTTGGAGATTTACATGGAACTCAACCCATCACTTTGCGAACCGCCGTATACGAGACCCGAACGTACGGTGGTGTGAGAGGCGCACTCCGTCAGTTTCTGGCGGAGCCGTCTACTCGATTGGCGGGGTAGTACCTTTATTCGGTTAAACTTAACTTTAAGTGTCCACCTAAACCTAGTCTAATTATTCTCATTAATGTAGAAAGTCTTATATCGCTGGTGTTATTTTCAATTTTAGATATATACGATTTTGTTGTTCCACATTTTAATGCCAGTTGTTCTTGTGTCATTCCACGTTCTTTTCGCATTTCTTGTAACATAACACCAAGTTCGAAGGTCTCGTATTCTTCTTCGTATTTTTCACGGGTTTCGGTTCCTGTTTTCCCGTATTGAGCATCTAAGTGTTCGGCAAATGTTGTAATTTTTTTATTTTCAGTTTTCATAATCGTTACTTTTTATATTTATTTTCTAAATATTCTGCTTTTAGTTTTTCAGCCATTTTGATTTCTGATTTCGGGGTCTTTTGTGTTTTCTTCTGAAATCCATTTACTAAAACAACAATCTTTCCTTTGTCAAAAAAACTAAAAACTCTAAAAATATCTGAACCGACTTCAACACGAACTTCAAATATTCCGTCTGCACCAGTCAAATGTTTGAAAAACTTTTCGGGGATTCTTTGTTGAGTTGAAATTAACTGTAAAGTCCAGTTAAATTTTTTCTTAACGTCTTCTTTTTGAGCGTTAAAAAAATTAAGATAATAGTCTTCGTAATAAACAACTTCTCTTATAAATTTCTGACTCATTGGGCAAAGTTAGTCAATTAGATAACTTTAGCAAAGTTTTTGACTGGTAATTTTCAACTTTGCAGTTCTTTGGTATTCCCGCCAACTAGTCTATAGGCGATACAAACCTTCTCACATACACTTAAAATTGACTAGATTAGCGAAGGTTTGTTTCACTTTGTCTATTTTCAAATATATTTAAATTTTCTTACAAATCATCAAAATGGCTTTTAAATTCTTTTCCATAAAAAAAGCGCTCCTTTTCAGGAACGCTTTAAGAAAGTATAGAATAAATTATTTTTTATCAACCCATTTTCTGGCATTGACAAAAGCTTCATGCCAAGGCGAAACTTCATCGTCTCTATCTTTTGGATAATGTGCCCAGTTCCATTGAAATGTAGAGCGCTCTATGTGTGGCATCATTACTAAATGTCGTCCTGTTTTGTCGCAAAGCATGGCCGTATTGTAATCCGATCCGTTTGGATTAGCAGGATAACCTTCATAGGCATATTTAGAAACAATAGTATAATTTTCTTCCCCCATTGGCAAGTTGAATTTTCCTTCGCCATGCGAAACCCAAACTCCAAGCGTACTTCCTGCTAATGAAGAAAGCATCACTGAATTGTTTTCCTGTATAGTCACTGATGTAAAAATACTTTCGTGTTTGTTGCTTTCGTTATGCAGCATTTTTCCGTGTACGTCATGCTCCGGATTAATTACTTCCAATTCCATGAACAATTGACAACCATTACAGATTCCAACAGACAAGGTGTCGTCTCTCTTAAAGAAATTGTCTAAAGCGGTTTTTGCTTTTTCATTGTATAAAAATGCTCCCGCCCAACCTTTGGCAGAACCCAATACATCTGAATTCGAGAATCCACCAACCGCGCCAATGAACTGAATGTCTTCCAAGGTTTCACGACCTGAAATTAAATCGGTCATGTGAACATCTTTTACATCAAAACCGGCTAAGTACATGGCATTTGCCATTTCACGCTCCGAATTACTTCCTTTTTCACGGATAATAGCTGCTTTAGGACGCGGTTTAGAAGCATCAATTACAGGTTTTTTTCCTGTAAAATGTGTTGGAAAAGTATACTGTAACGCTTGATTTTTATAATTATCAAAACGTGCTTGAGCCATTCCGTTCTTCGATTGTTTTTGGTCTAATAAAAAAGAAGTTTTGAACCAAATATCTCTGTATTTAGCGATGTCGAAAGTCAAAATTTCAGAAGAAGAACTGATTATTTCCAGTTTGGCTCTCTCTCCTTCGGGGAGGGCTGGGGAGGGGATTCCCAATTTATAGAAAGAAACGGTATTAGCATTCAATTTAGATTCTACTTCAGCATCCGATTTTGCTTGGAAAACAATTCCGATATTTTCAGCAAAAAGATATTTGATGATGTCTTTTTCTTCGAATCCCGAAGCTTCGGGAGAGAAATCTATTTTAGCTCCCAAATTCACATCGGCAAAACACATTTCCAATAAAGTAGTAATCAAACCACCACTTCCAATATCGTGTCCTGCAAGGATATTGTTTTCTAAAATTAATTCTTGAATGGTATTGAACGCTCTTTTGAAAAATGCAGCGTCTTTAATCGTTGGTACTTCTTTTCCAATAGTATTCAACGTTTGTGCAAACGAAGAACCGCCTAATTTGAAATCATCTTGGGATAAATTAATGTAATAAATAGAACCGCCATCTCTTTGTAAAACAGGCTCTACTACTTTTCTAATATCGGTACAATTTCCACCTGCTGAAATAATCACCGTTCCTGGCGCAATTACTTCTTCATTTGGATATTTTTGTTTCATGGAAAGAGAATCTTTTCCGGTTGGAATGTTGATTCCCAATTCGATTGCAAAATCCGAACAGGCTTGAACAGCTGCGTATAAACGGGCGTCTTCGCCTTCGTTTTTACACGCCCACATCCAGTTTGCCGAAAGTGAAATTCCCTTTAATCCGTCTTTTATTGGTGCCCAAACAATGTTTGATAAAGATTCAGCAATGGCAGTTCTTGTTCCTGCCACCGGATCAATTAATGAAGCAATAGGCGAGTGCCCAATCGAAGTGGCAACTCCTTCTATTCCTTGATAATCCAAGGCCATTACGCCACAATTATTCAAAGGCAATTGCAAGGGTCCGGCATTTTGTTGTTTGGCAACTTTACCACCCACACAACGGTCTACTTTATTGGTCAACCAGTCTTTACAAGCTACAGCCTCCAATTGAAGTACCTGCTCTAAATAGGTTGAAATGTTTTTCTTGTCATATACTAAATCAGTGTACTTTCTTTCAATTGTTTTGTCTGTCATAACCACTTTTGGAGAACTTCCAAAAAAGTCTTCTAAAGCGAAATCCATTGGTTTAGCTCCTGTTGATTTTGATTGAAAAGTAAAACGGTGATCTCCGGTTACGTCTCCCACTTGGTACATTGGAGAACGTTCTCGATCCGCAATTTTTTGCAATAAATCGATGTTTTCCTTTGCAATAACCAATCCCATTCTTTCCTGAGATTCGTTACCAATGATTTCTTTTGCGGAAAGGGTAGGATCTCCCACAGGCAATTTGTCTAAATCAATTAATCCGCCAGTTTCTTCCACTAATTCCGAAAGACAGTTTAAATGTCCGCCAGCACCGTGATCGTGAATCGAAACAATTGGATTAATATCGCTTTCTACCAAACCACGAATGGCATTGGCAGCACGTTTTTGCATTTCTGGGTTCGAACGTTGGATGGCGTTCAACTCAATTCCTGAACTGAAAGCTCCGGTATCTGCTGAAGAAACTGCTGCTCCACCCATTCCAATTCTATAATTTTCACCACCAAGGATAACAATTTTATCGCCTGTTTGTGGTTTTTTCTTAATCGCTTGATCTAATTTTCCGTACCCAATTCCGCCCGCTTGCATAATTACTTTGTCGTACCCTAATTTTCGACCCGTCACACTGAGCGTGTCGAAGTGTTCGTGTTCGAAAGTCAGGATAGAACCTGTAATTAACGGTTGTCCAAATTTATTCCCAAAATCAGAAGCTCCGTTGGACGCTTTGATCAAAATATCCATTGGCGTTTGATACAACCATTTTCTTTCGGCCATACCATTTTCCCAAGGTCTACTGCCCTGAGCGGAGTCGAATGGGGCTTCTAAACGAGAGTAGGAAGTCATGTAAACTGCAGTTCCTGCCATTGGCAAAGAACCTTGTCCACCTGCTAAACGGTCCCGGATTTCTCCACCAGAACCAGTTGCAGCTCCGTTGAAAGGCTCTACCGTTGTTGGAAAATTATGTGTTTCTGCTTTTAATGAAATAACCGAATCAAATTCTTTGACTTCATAAAAATCAGGTTTATCAGCGCTTTTTGGAGCAAATTGTTGTACCCGAGGCCCTTTTACAAAAGCAACGTTATCTTTGTAAGCCGAGACAATATCGTTCGGATTTTCTTGGGATGTTTTCTTGATTAATTTGAATAAAGAAGATTCTTTTTCTTCTCCGTCAATTATAAAAGTTCCGTTGAAAATCTTGTGGCGACAGTGTTCTGAATTGGCTTGTGAAAAACCAAAAATCTCAGAATCCGTTAGTTTTCGCCCTAATTTAAGCGCTAGATTATCTAAATATGCTACTTCTTCCGGACTCAAAGACAATCCTTCTTGTTTGTTGTAAGCAGCAATATCATCGATGTCCAAAATAGCTTCCGGAAGTACATTGATAGTAAAAATATCTTGATTCAACTCGGTGTACTTTTGCGAAAGCATCGGGTCAAAATCAGAAAAATCAGCGGTCGCTTTATGAAATTCCTCGATTCTAATGATGCCGGATATTCCCATGTTTTGGGTGATTTCTACAGCATTAGTACTCCAAGGGGTTATCATTGTGGCGCGAGGACCAACAAAAAAATCCGTCAGTACGGATTTTTCTATTTTATTTGAATTGGCAAAAAGCCAGTTGAGTCTTGAAATGTCTTGAGCTGACATTTCGACTTCGCTCAATGCGTTTTGCGTATGTACGGCATAAACAGTCTTGCTTTGGTTTTCAAAGAAATGGATCATTGTTATGTAGTTTGTTGTATTGCGGTGCAAATTTAGTCAATTAAGATTAAATTTGGAGTAAAAAAAAAGCGGCAATTTGCCGCTTTGTTAATTAGTTGATTATTAATTTCTTGAGGACTGAATTGGAATCAATAGTCACTCGAACCAAGTACGTTCCTTTTACACTATTTGGCAGCGTAATTTCTGATTTGGTGCTGTTTTCGTCGCTGTAAATTTTCTGACCAATTATAGAATAAATTTCGATAGCATAGCTTTTATTCGAATTATTGATAGAGAAAGTTCCATTGGATGGATTTGGATAGAGGGCAATATCATTTATATCTAAAGCCACACTGGTTTTTGGTGTTTTTTCAATCGTACGACTTCCTAAATTGTTACACGTATCTGATGTAAAGGAATCCCATTGGGTTGTTTTATTAAAAGTAGTTGTTGGTGCCGTAACGGTTGATTTTCTTCTCAGGGTTTGATCCGCCGCAAAGTTTGCAGTTCCACCGTTAAAAGTTCCAATGATATCAATTAAGACGCCATTTTTGAATAAACCTACAGCATCATTCCCATTAAAAGTCATTTCAGTTGCTGATGTAGAAAGGTTTGCTGAGCTTGTAGGATAACAACTAGACGCCATTAAACTATTTACGATTGTGAATTTACTGCCGGTATTCAAAGTCCCTGTTAGGGCTAATCCTGTACTCCAGGCACCGGAACCATTCGTTTGTTTTTTTATGCTATAAATCGATAAGCTGATCGCGGCGCCAGTTGCGTTCGAAATTTCCAAAGCTTTATTGTTTGAAGAGCCTTCAATATATTCTGAAAATAATAAATCTGTTGCAGTTGAACCACTTGCTGCAGCAGTTGTCACATTCACCGTGTTACTTGGGCCAGAGATATTTCCTGCAGCATCTTTAGCTTTTACAAAGAAAGAGTAGGCAGTAGAAGCGGTTAGCCCAGTGATAGTGGTTGTTGTTCCGGTTGTGGTTGTTTTTAAAGCACTGTTCATATACACATTATAGCCAGTTACTCCACTATTATCAGAGGAAGCCGTCCAGTTTAATGAAACGGAATTTGATGTTGTTCCGCTAGCAACTAAATTCGTTGGAGTAGTTGGGGCTTGTGCATCAGCGCTTGGGTTCCAAATTGCCTGTACATACTCAGGATGATCAATATAAGGATTCCTATTGTTTTGAGAATTATAAATGGCATTGTTGCGATCAATTTCTCTAGTGCTGACAGGATCTTGGTTGTGCCAAGTAATCAATACGTTTAAAAAAGCGGTCGTGAACACTTGATTACTCGATCCATTGAACATTGCATAGGAATAACCAGCAACTGTATTTTCATAACGGGTGGCAAAATAAAAATACATTCGGGCAATATCGCCTTTGAATTCATTGATAGGTTCAAAAATAGGTCCTGAATAACCAGAAGTTGTACTCGTTCCAAGTTTACTTCCGTTTAAGGAAGTCCAAGATGCTGAAGTCACCGGTCCGTGCGGATAATTAGAACGCTGACCGTTTACTTTTCCGTCTGTGGGTGTGATGAAATGGGCATCTGAAACCATTGGGGCTGCAGAACCAAAAGTAGATTGCGGAATGATGTGTTCTCTATTGTAACAATCTCCTTCTACACTATAAGTGCCGCATCTTTGGGTTGTTCCGGCGGAGTAGTTATAAGGGTCTGTTCCGGCAGGATTTTCAGAATACATGTCTAAAATTGTGGCGTCATTTTCAAAGTAATAATCCCTATCCGAGGTTTGATATATGGTGTATAAACCGCCATATCCGTTATCCGTATGCCCTTTGATGACGTTGTATAATTGTGTTTTGAGTGTGTAGCCAGTTCCTGTGGCGGTGTTGTAATAACCACTTGGTATTTGGGCTATCGTTGCTGTGACGAACAGTAATAATAATGCAGAGTAGATTTTTTTCATAATTTAAATTTGTTTTGGTTATTGGGGTTAGTCTCAGGCTTCCAAATGGGAAAATACTGAAGACTCACAAATTTATAACATTTTGGATGGTATATGTTATGAAATTATGAAGGTATTTGCATTTTTATTAACATAATTAGTAACATTTGAAGTACAACAGGTTGCATTTTTTTTAGAAAAATAAACAGCAAACCTGTAGCGTTAAGTTGTAAAGGAGCTAAAGCAATTTTTTATGTATAAAACAAGTCTAAAATAAAACAAAAAAAGCGGCAATAAATGCCGCTTTAAAAGAAATGGTTCGTACTTAAATTAGTTTACAATTAGTTTTTTAGTAACTGATTTAGAATCGTTGGTTATTTTAATTAAATAAACTCCTTTTTGAAGATTGTTAACCGCTGCAGAAGAACTGTTGGTATACTCTTTTTCAAAAACTTTTTGTCCTAATACTGAAAATACTTGAACCGAGTATTTTTCATTTGAATTATTGAAATTTATTTTGATATTTCCATTGGATGGATTGGGATAAATTTCAAAACTTTTTGTTTCTAATTGATCAACACCAAGTGAAGCGGCACAAGTCCAAGAAAGATCATCAAATCGAACACGATTTGATGCTGTGCTGTTTCCAGAAAGGGTAATAATCACATTCCCAGTTACATTGATGTTTGGTATTGTCGTCGTCGTTGACGTACTGCTGTAAGGGATAGTGCCAACTTCTGTTCCATTGACATTCAGTTTAAAAGATCCTGCAGATCCAGAAAAAATAAGCTGGGTGGTAACTGTCAAATCCTTGATACCATTAGCAACAGATGAAGAGGTAAGAGCGCCATTTCGTATTGTTATTGCTCTTGAATTTAATGTTTGGTCGGTACGAGAATCAGTAGAGGTCCATGTTATTCCTGCGTTAGTCCACGTTTGTGTAGCATAAGAACTTGCATTTGCAGGAATAGTTTGAAAATCTTCAGAGGCACAAAAAGTGGTACCGGCAGCTGGTGCTTTGGTGGTTCCATTTACTGATGTACTGGCAACCGAAGAATTTCTTTCAGCATCTCTGGTTATAATATAAAAGGAATAAGTGGTAGATGCAACTAAACCGTTTACTGTAGCAGTTAACCCTGTTTCGGTAGATTTTAATGTACCGTTTACATACACATCATAACCGGTAACACCAACATTATCTGTAGCTGCTGTCCATGTTAAAGTAGCCGAGTTTGAAGTTGTTTCGGTTACTATTAAGTTTGTAACAGCAGAGGGAGCTTCAATATCAACCGCTTCAGTTTTCCAAATAGCCGTTACATAGTTAGGATTGTCAATGTAAGGATTTCTATTGTTCTGGCGCGCATAAATAGCGTTGTTACGGGCAATTTCTCTGGCACTTACCGGATCTTGATTGTGCCAAGCCAGCAGTTGATTTAAAAATGCGGTGGTAAATACTTTACTAGTTGAATTGTTGAACATTGGGTAATTGTATCCGGCAACTGTATTTTCATAACGAGTGGCAAAATAGAAATACATACGGGCAATATCCCCTTTGAATTCATCTATTGGTTCAAAAACAGGACCTGTATAACCTGCTGTTGTACTGGCTCCAAGTTTACTTCCGTTAAGGGTAGTTTGAGTAGCGGTTGCTACTACAGAATGCGGGTAATTAGATCGGATTCCATTTACTTCTCCGTCAGTAGGCGTTATGAAATGCGCATCAGAAACCATTGGTAAGGCTTCGCTGAATATAGATTGCGGTATAATGTGTTCTCGATTGTAACAATCTCCTTCTTTTGCGTAACCACTGCTTCCGCATCGTTGCGTAGTTGCAATAGTGTATGTGTATGGATCAGCTCCGGCAGGATTTTCAGAGTACATATCTAAAACTGTTCCGTCCTTTTCAAAGAAATTATCAATATCGGAAGTTTCATAAGTAACATATAAGCCTGCATACGTTTGTACTGTATGGTCTTTGATGATGTTGTATAATTGAGTTTTCAACGTGTAGCCCGTTCCTGTGGCATTGGTATAATATCCTGCTGGCGCTTGCGCAAAACCTGCCGTGAAAAGAAATAAAAAGAGAAGTGAGTAGATTTGTTTCATAGTCTGATAATAGATTAAATTGGTTTTAAAATAGATTGGATTTTTGAGTAAAATTTTTGATAAAACTACTCTTTAAATCGGTGTATCAGGTTACTAAATAGTTAATTATAGGAGGCGTTTTGTCTTAGTTTGTGTTGTCATTCAAAGTTGTTTATTTTGGGAATACTTTGTTTTGATATGCGCCTAAATCAGGGGGTAAACTTCTGGTGTTTCCTGTAATATCTAACGGAATCAGGTATGCCGAATTCCCTTTTGCGAAAGCAGCCGAAGTTTCGTTAATATTAAATTTGTTCTGTGTTATATTAAAGAATTTTGGATCCTTGTTCAAAAGTATCGCATTGTAATGTGCCGTATCCGTACTGAATTGATAATCAGGATTCGTTGCAAATTGATTCGATGTGTTATCAAATTTAATCAGGCAATTATTAAATTGGTATTCAAAAGTGGCTCCCGTTTTCTTGTTTAAACTCATTTCGTTTGAATAGGAACCGTAAATAATGCAGTTGTTAAAAGTAGCTGCGGTTAAATCTTTAACTTCCGGAATTGCTCCCAAAATATAATTATTTATCAAAACCGCCACTTGTTGGGAACTGTTCCAGTTGTTATTGAAGGTTGAATGTGTAAAGGAATAATTTCCGCCATACGTACAGGCTAAACTGGCTAATCCGGCATTATTGATGACTATGTTTTCTCCATTTATTTTTGCGGTCTGCGCCAAAATTCCAAAGGTACTGCTGTTGTAAATTTGAGTGTTTTTGATAGAAACTGTACTGCCATCATTATTTTGAATCAATAATCCGATAGTGGCATTTTTAATCGTCAGGTGATTCAATGTGTTATTCGTACTGCCATCAGTAAGCCAAATGGTTCCCCATTGTCCCGGAACATCCGAAAAATTAGTTTCTAAACGGTCGCCTTCAAAAATGACTTCGTTTTCCAGTTTATCCGTTATAGATACTGTTCCATTAATATTGATGGAGGCATCATTGGTTACTATAAGCCCAGAATTAGCATGGAAATGAACTCGGGTTCCCGCCTCAAAAGTGGCTGTTTTATTCGAAGGAACTGCTGCGTAGCCATAAATTACATAGGGTTTGTCATTGGTAAACTGTAATTCATTTCCATTTACAGGATCGTTTTCATCCAGATAAAAGCCATCTATTTTTTGGTCTCCAATAGGAAGTGTTTCAGTAGTTCCATTAGTAAAACGCTTTGGATAAAGAAAAACAGCGTCTTGAATGAGCGTTACCAGTTCTACATTTTGCCGGTTTTCGCCACTGTCAAACTGAATTTGATCGGTGTATAAAAAATCGTTTGGGTTAGCATCAGTACTATTTGCAGTGGTTTCTATGAAAATATACAAACTGTCTTTGGCTAAAAGAGCCACATTAGTAAAAATTTTACCTTCCGTTCCCTGCATTCCGTCAACGGTCATTCGGTATTTAGAACTTAATCCTTTTCCTAATTTAATGGTTGGAATGGTAATGTCATTTTTGCTTTTGTTGAATACTTTGAGTCGGTACGTGCTGGAACCAATGTTTGAAAAAACAGTGTCGAGATAAATAGTGTCTTTGGAAAAAGCTAAATCACCGGTGCTGGCTACGGTCTCAAAATCAGATCGGCAGGAACAAATGGAGAATACTATTCCAATAAAAAGCAGGACTATTTTGGCACGCATCTAGTTGTATTTTTTGTAAAAATAGGAAAAATCTATTTCGAAATCAGAATAACAATTGCAATTACTGTTTTGTGACTTATCTTTTATTTATTTTTACGTTTCTAAAGCCAATAACATGACATTCGACAAAGAAAAAATACTTCAATATTGCAATCACATTTCTAAAAACACCTTAATGCAAACGTTGAATATTGAATATACTGATGCAGGAGAAGATTTTTTAGTAGCCACAATGCCTGTTAATCCATCCGTACATCAGCCAATGGGATTGTTGCATGGTGGTGCTTCAGTAGCTTTAGCAGAAAGTGTGGGCAGTGCCGCTTCTATGCTGTATGTGAATTCTGAGCTAAGTGAAGTGCGCGGAATCGAGATTTCAGCCAATCATTTGAAAGCAAAGCGGGACGGAATTGTAACGGCAACAGCTCGAATCGTGCACAAAGGACGAAGCATTCATCTTTGGGAAATACGAATTACGGATGAAAATAATACCTTAATATCGCTTTGTAAATTGACTAATATGATTTTGCCAAAAAGAAAAAGCGAAAACAAATAATGGAAGCAATTATAGCTAAAGCCAAAAAACAGTTTCAGGAAAAACTACCTTTTGTTTTGTATTGTAAGCCTGATTCAGCAGAAGTAATTGGTTTTTTTCAACAAAATGACACGGTATTTTCAGCTGTTGATTTTACCGAAAAAGGGTTTGTTTTTGCCTCTTTTGATGGAGCAAAAACGCATTTGATTCCTGAAAATGAATCGGAAATGGTGCGGGTTACTTTGGAAAAAAAAGAAAATGCTATTTCTCAAAATGAATTTACGATTGTAGATGCCTTGGCTAAAAATAATTTTGAAGCTTTAGTTTCCAAAGGGATCCAGTCCATAAAGAATAACGAATGTAATAAAGTAGTGCTTTCCAGAAAAGAAACCGTTGAAGTAGCAGATTTTGATTTGGTTTCCACTTTCGAAAAATTAGTACAGCTTTATCCTTCTACTTTTGTGTATTGTTTTTATCATCCAAAAATTGGAACTTGGTTGGGCGCTACACCGGAGCAATTACTGAAAGCAACTGAAGCCGTTTTTGAAACGATTTCTTTGGCGGGAACGCAGAAAGATTTGGGTTTATCCGAAATTACTTGGCACAAAAAAGAAAAAGAAGAACAGCAGTTTGTAACGGATTATATTGTTTCAAAACTGGAAAGTGTGGCTTCCGGAGTTTTGGTGACGGAGCCGTACAGCGTCAAAGCGGGAAGTATCTGGCATATAAAAACAGATATTTCTGGACGTTTAAATTCCGATTCCAGCTTGCAAAAAGTAATTCAGTTATTGCATCCCACACCTGCCGTTTGTGGATTGCCAAAAGAAAGTGCTAAGACTTTTATTCTAGAAAACGAGCAGTACGACAGGAGTTTTTACACCGGTTTTCTGGGGGAATTGAACAGCAGTTTCACGACCAATACCGTAAGTTCTGATTTGTTTGTAAATTTGCGGTGCATGCAAATTGATTTTGATTCGAATCTCGCATTGACTAGCGCATATTTGTATATGGGTTGTGGTATCACAAAAGATAGCGTCCCTGAAAAAGAGTGGGAGGAAAGCGTCCATAAATCAATGACAATGAAAAAAGTATTATAAATATTAGATGAAGGCGAGTTAGTATAACTTTAAATAAAATAAACAGAAAATAATGAAATTAGATATATTGGCTTTTGGTGCGCATCCTGATGATGTAGAGTTGGGTTGTGCGGGAACCATTTTAAAAGAAATGTCCTTAGGAAAAACAGTTGGGATTATTGATTTGACACGTGGCGAATTAGGGACTCGCGGTTCCGCTGATATCAGAGATCAGGAAGCGAATGCTGCTGCAAAAATATTGGGCGTTTCAGTGCGTGAGAATTTAGAAATGCGAGATGGCTTTTTTGTCAATGACGAAAAACACCAATTAGAAATTATACAAATGATTCGCAAGTACCAGCCGGAAATTATTCTATGCAATGCTATTGATGACCGCCATATTGATCATGCAAAAGGAAGTAAATTAGTGTCTGATGCTTGTTTTTTATCCGGGTTGATCAAGATAGAAACTTCATTAGCAGGCGAAAAGCAAGCGCCTTGGCGGCCAAAAATTGTCTACCATTACATTCAATGGAAAAATATAGAGCCGGATTTTGTAGTCGACATTACAGGTTTTACCGATAAAAAAATTGAAGCAATTTTAGCCTACAGTTCCCAGTTTTATGATGCCAACTCAAAGGAACCGGAATCCCCAATAACAAGCAAAAACTTTCTGGAAAGCCTGAATTATCGCTCCAGAGATTTAGGAAGGATTGCAGGACTGGATCATGCAGAAGGTTTTACGACTGAAAGATATTTGGCAGTCAATAGCTTAGCAGATTTGATCTAATTTTCATGTAATTTTTTGAAATAAATATTTGCAGAAATAAACTTATATCGTATATTTGCAACCGCTAAGCAAATGGTGGTTGTAGCTCAGTTGGTTAGAGCATCGGTTTGTGGTACCGAGGGTCGCGGGTTCGAGCCCCGTCTTCCACCCAGAAAGCAAAAGCTTCGAAGAAATTCGAAGCTTTTTTTGTGTTTTCTAGTTTTTCTTAAAAATGATACGCGGCTAAAGGATAATCATTCTATGACTATGGCTCCTTATTTTAGCAGATTCAATTCCATCATACAGACCTTCATACTTTGATACGTTCTTTCAATATCATTGTCTAATCCGATAGAAAACCGAATCAAACCGTCTGTCAATCCCATTTCAATTTGTTCCTCCAAAGGGATTTCGCTGGAAGTTGAGGTTCCCGGCGCGCTGAATAAGGTTTTATAAAAGCCTAAACTCACCGCCAGATACCCTAGATTTTTGGCCTGCATCAACTCCATCAAAGCATTGGCTTTCACCAAAGTTCCAACATCCAGCGTCATCATCCCGCCAAAACCATATTCAGGATTAATCATGCTTTTATAGATCTCATGACTGGGATGGCTTTTTAACCCCGGATAGACTGTTTTGATTCCGTCTTTTTCAAAACGTTCCGCCAGATACATCGCATTATGGCTGTGCTGTTTCATTCTGATGTGCAGCGTACGCAAGTTTTTCATCACACTGGCAGATCGCAGACTATCCATCGTTGGCCCCAATAACATGCTGGCTCCACTGTTTACATTTTTTAAACTATCAATAAATTCCTGAGAGGCGCATGTTACTCCGCCCACCGTATCACTGCTTCCGTTGATGTATTTTGTCAAACTGTGAATCACAATATCAGCTCCTAATTTAGCAGGCGAAACGGATAGTGGCGAAAAAGTATTATCAACAACTAATTTCAAATTATGTCTTTTTGCAATTTTTGATAAACCTTCAATATCAGCCACTTCCAATAAAGGATTGCTCACCGTCTCACAATACAAAACTTTAGTTTCAGCAGTAATAGCAGCCTCTACAACTTCAAGTTTTGTGATGTCAACAAATGTGGTTTTGATACCTAATCTAGGTGTAAAATTCTTCAGGAATGCATACGTTCCGCCATAAATGGTTCTGCTAGAAACAATATGGTCGCCGGAACCGCACAATTGCAACAAAGTAGGCGTAATCGCTCCCATTCCGGATGCCGAAACGTTCGCTGTTTCCGTGCCTTCCATGGCTGCCAAGGCTTTGTCCAGGTATAAATTACTCGGCGAGGAATGACGTGAATACAAATAACAGCCTTCCATATTGCCTTCAAAAGTATCGAACATCGTTTTTGCCGATAAAAAAGTGTAGGTTGAGGAGTCAGAAATAGAGGGATTCACACCACCAAATTCGCCAAAGTACTGCAAATCCTGAATGTTGTCTGCGGGATTGAAATTTTTCATAATTATTTTTTATTGTTATTTGAAGCTATTCCTGCTATTCACTCTATCTTTTACTTTTTAAAGAAAAAAGTAAAAGGATGCCGTTGCTATCAGGGCTTGGACATTCCGGTATGTCAAGAAATCCTATTCAAAACAAAATATTTTAAGATTAAAAATCAATAGTCTGTAGTTTTATTAGATTATAAAACTATATAACACTAAATAATTAATTTTTTTCACTAAATTAGTTCGGTAATCAGGATTTTTATAGATTATCTATCAATTTGAAATTTGCAACACAATGACATTAGATTCAACAGACAAAAAATTACTTTTTTTATTACAAAATGATAGTAAGAAAACAACCAAAGAATTGTCCTTAAAACTCAATCTTTCCGTTACTGCCGTTTATGAACGCATTAAAAAATTAGAAAGAGAAGGGGTTATTGACAAGTATGTTGCGTTGATTAATCGCTCCAAAGCCGAGAAAGGATTTGTGGTTTTTTGTCACCTCAAATTGATACAGCATACCAAAGAGTTTCTCACGAAGTTCGAAAGTGAAGTGGTGAAACTAAAAGAAGTTTTAGAATGTCATCATGTGAGCGGTGATTATGATTATATCCTGAAAATTGTGGTAAAAGATATGGAAGCTTATCGAGAGTTTTTAGTAACGAAACTAACGACATTACAACATATAGGAAGTACGCACAGCACATTTATGATTAGCGAAGTAAAAAGCACGACTGTCGTTGATATATAAATGTTGATTGTTTTAATGTCATTAAATTTAGAATAAATCAATTGCTCCATGAAAACTAAAGAAATTAGACAAAAGGGTATTGTGAATTTTGGAAAACTTATCCAGGATGATTCAAAATTAGTCGTTTTGGAAGGAATATTTGACGCTATTTTAAACTGAGAAAAAGCTTCCCTAGTTTCGGATAATCAGTATCAAAAAGTGGAAGAAGCCAGAACCGTCTATCATTCCGGGAATAGTTTATCAACTTCTTGGGAAGATTTGGAGAAGCAATTAAATGCCAAATATGGTTTTTAAAATAGTTATTTCAAAATTAGCAGAAATTGAAATAATTGAGGCTATTGAAATTTATGAAAGTAAAAAAAGGGATTAGGGAAAGTTTTTTTGTTTACCTGAAAGGATATTTAAAAATATTAAAAATGAATCCTGAACTATTCCCACTAAAAAAAGAACCGTTTTTCAGAGAATTATCCTTTAAAAAATTCCCTTTTGTAATTATTTATGAAGTATTTAATGATGAAATTATTATTTACTCTGATTTTCATACTTATAGAGATCCTTCTAAAAAGCCATAAATAATTTTTTGATGAATATTGGTTATGTCATTTTCATAACAAAAAACCTTCTGAATTAAACTTCAAACAAAACTTAATTCCTTAATTTTGTGGAACATTTTATAAAAACACAATAAAAAAAAATACTATGAGTTCATTTGACGTAGTCATTATAGGTTCTGGACCAGGCGGATATGTATCAGCAATTCGTTGTGCACAACTGGGTTTTAAAACAGCAATTATCGAAAAATATTCCACTCTTGGAGGAACTTGCCTCAATGTTGGTTGTATTCCTTCAAAAGCACTGCTTGCTTCTTCTCATCATTACAGTGAAATTGCACATTTTGCAGATCACGGAATTGAAGTTTCCGGGGAAGTAAAAGTAAACCTTGAAAAAATGATTGCGCGCAAACAAGCAGTTGTAGATCAGACTTCTGGTGGTGTGAAATTTTTAATGGACAAAAATAAAATTACAGTTCTGGAAGGATTGGGTTCATTTGTTGATGCTACGCATGTTGCGGTGGCAAAAGCAGACGGAACTTCTGAAACTATCGAAGCCAAAAACATCATTATCGCTACAGGTTCAAAACCATCTTCTTTGCCTTTTATCAAAATTGATAAAGAAAGAATCATCACTTCAACCGAAGCATTGAAACTTAAAGAAGTACCAAAACATTTAGTAATTATTGGTGGTGGAGTTATCGGGATCGAATTAGGTCAAGTGTATTTGCGATTGGGATCACAAGTTTCTGTTGTAGAATATTTAGACCGAATTATTCCTGGAATGGATGCTTCATTGTCTAAAGAATTGACTAAAGTATTAAAAAAACAAGGCATGAAATTCTATGTTTCACACAAAGTGAAATCCGTAGAACGAAATGGTGAAGGCGTTGTAGTTCAAGCTGAAAATACAAAAGGAGAAACAATTACGCTGGAAGGGGATTATTCCTTAGTTTCTGTAGGTCGTCGTCCGTATACTGACGGATTAAATGCTGATAAAGCAGGTGTGAAAATCTCAGATAGAGGAATGGTAGAAGTAAATGATCATTTGCAAACTTCAGTTCCTACTATTTATGCAATTGGCGATGTGGTGCGTGGCGCAATGTTAGCACACAAAGCAGAAGAAGAAGGAGCCATGGTGGCTGAAATATTAGCAGGTCAAAAACCACATATCGATTATAATTTGATTCCCGGAGTTGTGTACACTTGGCCAGAAGTGGCTGCTGTAGGACAAACAGAGGAGCAATTGAAAGCTTCCGGAGTTGAGTATAAAGCAGGAAGTTTTCCTTTCAAAGCTTTAGGACGCGCAAGAGCTGGTGGAGATTTAGACGGATTTGTAAAAATTCTTGCTGATGCAAAAACAGATGAAGTACTAGGCGTTCACATGATTGGGGCTCGTTGTGCGGATTTAATTGCTGAAGCAGTAGTTGCAATGGAATTCAAAGCCTCTGCTGAAGATATTTCCAGAATGTCTCATGCTCATCCAACATTTGCAGAAGCGATCAAAGAAGCAGCACTAGCCGCTACTGACAATAGAGCGTTGCATGTGTAATTAAAGAATAAATTTTTGCTTTAGAATAAAGAAACCCGCTACATTGAGCGGGTTTTTTTGTTATGAGGTGCACTTATTTAGTCTTTAGCAATAAATAAACTTTTATAATTGTTCCAATGGTTAAAAATTAGAAACATATTTCCCAAGAATAAGAAAAGGGCAGTAGGAATTCCCTCTGGAGACAAGAAAAAATTTATGAATAAAATGTTGATGGTTATTGGTAAAATCAAAATACTGGCAAGAGTAACATAACGCCCTGTCAAAAAGGCTAGGCCACATAACAACTCAATAGACTTGGCTAATGGCATAATGTAAGTAGAGGCAACCAAGCCCACATTAAAAGCCTTGAAATTTCCGGTAACCTCCGGTTCTGGAGCTAGTTTCAGAAAAAAACTAATTGATGCATAAAGAAGTAAAATTCCAATTAAAGTTCGGATAATAATAATTACAATTTTCATAGTATATGGTTTTATTGGTTACATATTTGAGAATAATTATTGGGGAATTGCACGTTCATCCATACACATAATTTCCCATTGGTGTCCGTCCAAATCCGCAAAACCATGGGCATACATCGATCCGTGATCTTGTGGCTCCATATACGTTGTACCACCCGCAAATATCGCTTTTTGTACTATTTCGTCCACTTTTTTTTTGCTTTCAACATCTATTGCGATTAATACTTCGGTATTTTTATGGGCATTGCAAATTTCTTTTTTGGTAAAGTCTCTAAATCGTTGCTCAGTAAGCAGCATCACAAAAATGTTTTTTCCTGTAATCATGCAAGTGGCTTGTTCATCAGTAAATTGAGGATTGAAAGAAAATCCGAGTTGTGTAAAAAAAACAATGGATTTTTTAAGGTCTTTAACTGCTAAATTAAGGAAAATTTTTGAAGCCATAACGGGAATGATTAAACGATTAAAAAAATCCAAAATTGATCACGCACTACCAAATTTACAAAAAAATAAGCTAATTTTAGCATAACCAGTTATTGAAGAATTTTTTTTGTTGTAATTTTGAATTTTTAAACATTAAAACTTTTTGAGAACTTCAATTTATAAGTCTATTTCTGATTCAAAATTGTTCAAACAACAACTTTTACTTTGGTCACAACAATTTCGTGAAGTTGTTTTTATGGATAGTAATGAGTATCCGCAACAGTACTCCAGTTGCGATTGTATTCTTGCCGTAGATGCTTTTACCTCCATCAAAACAGATGTTTACAATGCCTTTGAGGATTTGAAACAGTACCAGCAAAATACGAAAGACTGGCTTTTTGGTTATTTATCGTATGATTTAAAAAATGATATTGAGCAGTTGCAATCTGCTAATTTTGACGGGCTGGATTTTCCGGATTTGTATTTTTTCCAACCTAAGAAACTGTTTTTATTGAAAGGAAATCAACTCGAAATTCAATATCTCAATATGTGTGTGGAGGAAGTGGAGGCAGACTTTAAAGAAATTAGTGTTCAGTGTTCAGCGTTGAGCGTTCAAAATTCACAAATAACGATCCAACAACGGATTCCGAAAGAGAATTATCTTCAAAAAGTTTCAAAAATATTGGAACACATTCATCAGGGCGATATTTATGAAGCCAATTTCTGTATGGAATTTTTTGCTGAAAATGCAACGATTGATCCCATAGAAAAATTTATAAAACTCAACGAAATTTCTCAGCCGCCATTTGCCGTTTTTTTTAAAAACAACAATCACTTTTTACTTTCGGCGACACCGGAACGTTATTTAAGGAAAGAAGGAGAACTTATTATTTCGCAACCGATTAAAGGAACTGCAAAACGATTTTCAGACCCAATTGAAGATGAAAAATCGAAAATGCAATTGGCTTTAGACCCAAAAGAACGAGCCGAAAATATTATGATTACGGATTTAGTGCGCAATGATTTGTCTCGAACAGCACAAAAAGGATCCGTTGAAGTACAAGAGTTGTGTACAATTTATTCTTTTTTGCAAGTGCATCAGATGATATCAACGGTTACGTCAAAGTTAGAGGCGCACTATTCTATAGTAGATACTTTAAAAACAACTTTCCCAATGGGAAGTATGACGGGTGCACCAAAGATTTCGGTGATGAAAATAATTGAAAAACTCGAAGAAACAAAACGCGGTTTATATAGCGGTGCTGTGGGGTATTTTACACCAAATGGTGATTTCGATTTTAATGTAGTTATCCGAAGCATTTTGTACAATCAAGAAAAAAAATATGTTTCTTTTTCAGTTGGAAGCGCTATCACGTCGCCATCAATTCCTGAAAAGGAGTATGAAGAATGTTTGCTTAAAGCAAAAGCGATGCGAGAAGTTTTAAGTTAAATCAAAATGAATGAATTAAATTTGAATATGCTACAGAAATTCCAAAACCATCTTCTTCATAATTTCCAGTTCTTGAACGGAAAAAAAATACTTCTTGCTACAAGTGGCGGGAAAGACAGTATGGTATTGGTGCATTTGTTTCAGCAATTGAAATATACAATAGGAATGGCCCATTGTAATTTTCAATTGCGTGGAATGGAAAGTTTTGAAGACCAAAATTTTGTCCAGGAATATGCTGCGGCAAATGCTATTCCAGTATTTATAACACAATTTGACACCAAAGCTTTTTCTGAAGATTATAAAATTTCGACACAAGTTGCAGCCCGCGAGTTGCGATATAACTGGTTTTATGAGTTATTAGAGACTGAAAAATTCGATTATATTCTCACAGCACATCATGCCGATGATAATTTGGAAACGTTCCTAATCAATCTGAGTCGTGGAACAGGATTAGAAGGTTTGACAGGAATTCCGGAGCAGAACGATAAAGTAATTCGCCCACTTTTGGCCTTTAACCAAAAAGAAATGGAAGATTATGCCAAATTAAATAACATTAAATGGCGCGAGGACAGCAGTAATGCATCCGATAAATACCTTCGGAATAAAATTCGGCATCATCTGGTTCCGATGTTAAAAGAATTGAATTCTAATTTTCTTTCCTCGTTTCACAAAACACAACTGTATTTGCAAGACGCGCAAGTTATGGCTGAAGATGCTTCGATTATGATTTATCAGCAAGTGGTAAAGCAAGAGAATGAGACTATTTATTTTGATTTAAAAAAACTAAAAAAATTACCCAATTACAAATCTTATTTGTACCAATGGCTGAAAGAATTTGGATTCAAAGCTTGGGATGATATTTATGATTTGGTTGATAGTCAATCTGGGAAACATGTTTTTTCTCCAGAATATAGAGTATTAAAAGACAGGGATTACTTAATCCTAAGTCCGATAAATTTCGTAAATGTAGAGGACAAATATTTTATAGATGAAAATCAAAAAGAAGTTAATATTCCCTTAAATCTTACGTTTTGCAAAGTAGCCGACATTGGTATCGTTTCAAATAAAACTATCTTTGTAGATGGTGATAAAGTGCAGTATCCATTAATTTTACGCCATTGGAACGAAGGCGATAGTTTTCAGCCTTTTGGGATGAACGGTAAGTCAAAGAAAGTGAGCAAGTTTTTTAAAGATGAAAAATTATCCTTGCTAGAAAAAGAAAATTCTTGGCTTTTATGTTCGAATGATGAAATAGTCTGGATAATTGGTCTACGTCAGGATGAACGCTTTAGAATAGACAACACAACTAAAAATATACTTAAAATACAATCAGAATAATGAAGAAACTACTATTTATACTTATTGCTTTTTTGGCTTTTGCCAATGGAAATGCCCAGATTCTGGATCCCGCCAAATGGACAACTAAAATAGAAAAAAAATCGGACACTAATTATATCCTTACTTTTAATGTTGTTATAGAAAAGGATTGGCATTTGTATTCTCAATTTACTCCAGACGGAGGGCCGTTGCCACTGGAAATCATTTTCAAAAACCAAAAAGGGAACTTCACTTTAGTGGGCAAAGCCAAAGAAAGCAAAACGAGAACTGCTTTTAATGACATATTTGAAGTTAACGAAACATTCTTCGAAAAGAAAGGTCAAATTCAACAGGAAATTACACTAACAAATCCAAAGTTGACCGAAATTAAAGTCGATTTTAATTATCAGGTGTGCAAAGAGGTTTGTATTAATATGGAGAAGAATTTCACGTTTGCAATTCCTGCGGTTTCAAAAACAACGGCAGTAGCAACGGATGTAACCATAGTAGATTCTGTAAAAGTTGATACCGTAGTTTCGCAAATTGCAATTACGGAGGAGCAGGTGAGTACTCCTGAAAAAATCGTTCCTCTAGACTCTGAACCAGCTACAAAAAGAGGATTATGGTCTATTTTCTTCATTGCTTTTTTATCTGGATTTGCCGCATTGCTTACGCCTTGTGTCTTCCCAATGATTCCTATGACAGTCAGTTTTTTTACTAAACAAAGCAAAACAAAAGCAAAAGGGATTAGTAATGCCATTATTTATGGAGTAGCTATCATATTCATTTATGTAGTTTTAGGATTCTTAGTGACGTGGATTTTTGGTGCCGATGCGCTGAATGCGTTGTCCACGAATGTTTGGTTCAATATTATTTTCTTTGTTTTGTTAGTCACTTTTGCAGCTTCATTTTTGGGTGGTTTTGAGATTATGCTGCCTAATTCTTGGGCAAATAAAGTGGATAATCAAGCGGATAGAGGTGGGATAGTTGGAATTTTATTCATGGCTTTGGCGTTAGCGATTGTCTCCTTTTCGTGTACCGGACCGATTGTAGGAACCCTATTAGTCGAAGCGGCTTCTAAAGGCGGAATAGCTCCAATTGTGGGTATGTTTGGGTTTTCATTGGCTCTAGCCTTACCCTTTATGTTGTTTGCGATGTTCCCGGGTTGGTTGAATTCATTGCCAAAATCCGGTGGTTGGTTGAATACTGTTAAAGTTGTTTTAGGATTTTTAGAATTGGCTTTGGCATTTAAATTTTTGTCGAATGCTGATTTGGTTTTGCAATTGCATTTCTTGGAAAGAGAAGTGTTCTTGGCAATATGGATCGCTATTTTTGGAACATTGGCCTTTTATTTATTCGGAAAAATTACGTTGCCGCACGATAGCCCGATGACACATATTTCAGTAGGACGACTGTCCTTTGGATTAGTAGTTTTGGCCTTTACCATCTATTTGATTCCTGGGATTTGGGGAGCGCCATTAAAATTAATTTCTGGTTTCCCGCCGCCAATGACCTATAGCGAAAGTCCTTACGGAGTAGGAAACTCCCAAGGTGGCTCAAATGCATCTGCCCAAATTTTGCCGGAAGGCGCACATTTAGGGCCACATGATCTTATTGCTTTTGATAATTATGAAAAAGGATTGGCTTATGCCAAATCAGTAAACAAACCTATTTTACTTGACTTTACGGGTTATGCCTGTGTGAATTGCAGAAAAATGGAAGATTATGTGTGGTCAGATCCTGCGATTTTAAAAATATTACAAGAAGAAGTGGTATTGATTTCTTTGTATGTAGATGATAAAAGAGAATTACCAAAAAGCGAGCAATACGTATCTAAAGAAACGGGTAAAGAAATTGTAAGTGTGGGTAATAAATGGAGCGATTTCCAAATTACAAGGTACAAAGCCAATGCGCAACCGTATTACATTGTTTTAGATGTAGAAGAGAATATGCTGTCTGATAAACCAGAAAGTTATAACTCAGATATCAATGCCTACAAAGGATGGTTAAGAGAAGGAATTGATAGATTTAAAAAGGTAGAATAACAGGTACGTCTGGAAAAATACTAGATCTAATATTAAACACGAATTGCACTAATTTCTACGATTTAATTCGTGGAAATTCGTGTAATTTGTGTTTATATTTAATACTATAGACTTAATTTACTCGGTTTTGATGCGTGAGATGCGTATACAAGGTAGGGTATAAAATTGCCTTTTATTCGATTATTTTCTCGATATAAGCAGAATTTAAAAGGTACAATGCGCCCATATATCGTATTTTGAACGCCACTAAATCCCCAATTTTATAATTTTTTTTAGAATTTGAAATGTCTATAACCAGCATGTCAGAACTGGCGTCTACTATAGTGATATCCGTATCATCAGATTCGATGTATTGTGGTTGCATGTCTAACAAACCAATGTCTAGAATAGCTCTAAGGGAAGTATCGCCTAAATCAGTGACAGCATCCATCGAAAAGGAATTTCCGGCTACATTCTCGCCTAACTCCCCTGTTGGTGTATTTGGTTTTTCTGTAATTTCGATGATTTCAGCGTATAATTTGAAAACATCATTGTGCATTCCTTCTATGGTATTTCCTGTAAACAAATCTTTCCCGAAAAATAGGGCTTCCCCTATTCGAAAATGATTCACGGCCATTGGTCGGGCATTTTTTAGGAGTAGCGGTACAGTTACAGAAGTTCCTCCGGAGACAAATGGAATACTGATATTGAATTTAGCTTCAATTAGCTGTTTGTATAAGCTCAATTGAATCAATTTGTCCTGCGTGGGCATTACACCGCTAAGGCAATTGAAATTGGTACCAATTCCAGAGATTTCAATATTAGGCATTTTTAGAATTGTGCCATAAAAATCGATCAATTCTTCTCCCATTACACCTTCACGAAGGTCTCCCATTTCAATCATAATGATGATTTTATGGGTCTTGTTTTGTTTTACGGCTTCCTCTGAAAGTAATTGTATGGTATAGATTTCAGTATTAAAACTGATGTCAGCATACCGCACAATACTTTCAATACTTCGTTTAGCAGGTGGTTTAATATACACGGTTTGGATTTCCGGATCCAAGGCTTTAATTTTTTTCAAATTACTTACTCTGGAATCATGAATTTCACGTACTCCTAAAGCGATGATTTCTTTGAGATAAATTTTATTTCCACACAATAGTTTGGAAACCACGCCCCATTGTATATTTCTGGATTTAAAAATAGTATCCAGAAAGGCATAATTTTCTTCAAGTTTTTTGCGATATAGTTTTATAAAAGCCATTATTCTATGATTTTACGTGGAATTGATTTGGAAATCCGAGTTAATAATTCGTAATTGAGTTGGTTGCTGAAATCACTAAAGGAAGCTACAGAAACGGATAGCTCTTTTTGTGTGCCTATCAAGACCACTTCATCTTCTTTTTTTGCCATGTCGATATCAGTAACATCGACAGTCATCATGTTCATGTTTACGGAACCCACTACAATACAGCGTTGTCCATGAATAAGTACACGACCTTGGTTGCTCAACGAGCGACTGTATCCGTGGCAGTAACCAATAGGGATAACAGCAATTTTCATTTTTCTTTTGGCCATAAAACTGGTTCCATACCCAATAAAATCACCAATATTTACTTTCTTTACGCTCATTATAGCACTTTTCCAAGTGATAACGCGTTGCAGCGGATCTATTTTATTTTTTTTAGAATTGAGATAGGTAACAAATACTTCCGGACTGGACCACAATCCGTATTGCATTATTCCGATTCGCACCATATCCATTCTGGTTTGTGGAAACATTATTGATGCTGCAGAGCAAGCAGAATGTCTCATTTGTGGCTTCAGATCATTTTTACAAAAAAAGGCATAAATTTCTTCAAACTTCTTGATTTGCTGATCCACTCTGTAATAATTAGCTATACTTTCGGCCCCGGCATAATGAGTACAAAGCCCTTTGAAAGTAAGATGTTGTTCTTCTTTCTTTAAAAAAGTAATAACAGTATTCAGTTCGTTCTTATCAAAACCAGTTCGGTTCATTCCGGTTTCTACTTCAATGTGCAGAATTGCTTTTTTTTCGAGTTTTTTAGCTGTTTTCATAGCTTTCGTCAGTCGAGTTTTATCAAAGACAAAAAATTCAATATCATTTTTGATTACCCATTCCATATCTTCATCCTGAACGAGTCCCATAACCATAATAGTTGCTTTGTCCTGTAGTGTTGTTTTTACGACTTTGGCTTCCTGAACATCAAAAACAGAAAAATGAGTTACACCACATTGAAAAGCCATAGCCACAAACGGCTGTACTCCATGACCATACGCATTTCCTTTTACGACAGAGGAAATCAGTACTTTTTTTCCAAAGGTCTTTTTTAGAAAATCGATGTTTTTTTGATACGCGGAGCGATTAAGCTCTATTATTGAGTTAGTGTGCATTTGTAATTTGTTTGCTGATGTGATGAAAAACAGCCACTCCAGTTGCTATAATTTCGTCAGGAAAATCATAATCAGGATTGTGTAGTGCGGCAGTGTTTACCCCAGCTCCCAGTCCGAACATGGCGCCGGGATAGTGCTGTGTGAACAAACCAAAATCTTCGCCCCAAGTGAATGGTTTCTCTTTTTCGAATAGTTCAAAACCATTAATTTCTGCTGCCTTTTTGATGAATGCTACAGCAGTTTTGTCATTCTCATTGGCTTGGAAACTTTGTGTCCATTGCGTTTTACACTTCAGTTGATATTCTTTTGCGATTGATCGGGCTGCATTTTCTAAAGCTATTTCGATCTTTCTCATCTGTAAATTGCTATCACTTCGTACTGTAAAATGAATTTCTCCCGCACCAGCTGCTACGCCATATGCTTTTTTACCTATTTTGGTATAAATGGGAGTTATCTGACAATAGTTTTCTTTGGTAATATCGGTCTGAATAGTAGCATTAAATTGATTGATAATGGCGGCTATTGCCAGAGTAGGATTAATTCCTCTTTCAGGTTCACCGGCATGAGCTGTTTTTCCTTTTAATTTTATGATAATGCTATTTACGGCGCAGGTAAAAGTTTCGTTTTTTACTACAATTTGATGCATTGGAAACCCTGGTAAATTGTGCAGCGCAAAGACGTAATCAGGTTGAATCAAAGTGAATTTAGTATCTGAAAACACCTTTTGAGCACCACTACCATCTTCTTCAGCCGGTTGAAACAGCAAAATGACGGTTCCTGAGTCCGGTTTGTTCTGATGCAATTCAGCTGCCAAACCACAAAGAATAGCCATGTGTCCATCATGTCCGCATTTGTGTGAGACACCATCAATTAGTGAACGATGTTCAAAACGATTCGTTTCTTCAATTGGCAAAGCATCTAATTCACATCGGAATAATACTGTTTTCCCATTTTTTTTACCTTTATAAATTGCAACCACACCAGTTGTTCCTACTCCGGTAATCAATTCATCCGGAGGGTAATTTTCGAGAAAAGATAGGACGCGTTTTGCTGTTTGATTTTCTTTACCCGAAACCTCTGGGTGTTTGTGAAGCTCCTTTCGTAACCGTACAAGTGTCTCGATGGACGGGTTTGAGTTTTCCATTTTGGATTATTTAATGAGGCGCATTTCCAAATATTTATTGGTAAAACCTAAGCTTTCATACAGTTTTTTGGCAGGATTATCTGGTTCTACATGCAGGGCAATATTTCCTTCGGCAATTGATATTGCTTTTTGCATCAATTGTTTTCCAAACCCTTTTCCCCGTTGGCTGTTGTCCACGGCAATGTATACCAAAATATTTTCAGGAATAAAATCTTTCATTCCCGTGTTGTTCAAGATGACAACTCCTACGATTTTTTGATCTTCGATTCCCACTACAATGTTGCCTCCTTTTGTAGGATTCATAACGTAATCAATACATTTTCGAATGTCTTCAATCGTATCGCCATATTGTTCTAAATGGGTATAAAGGAATAATGCTATAATTTGATTGGTATAAATTGTATCTTCTCCGGTTGTGTCATTAATTTGTTTGAATTCCATTTTGTCTTTCTTTTTTGTTATGGTGATAAAGTGATATTGTAACGAATAAAATAAGAGAAATACTTATTCCATAAAGGTTTGCATCTAAATGTTCCGGTAATTTTAAATCTAAAGGTAGTTTATTCTCTGTAACAATTAGCAGGATTGTGGTGGCACCCCCAAATAACATGCTCCAAAAAGCAGCTGTTGGATGGCTTTTCTTCCAAAATAAAGCGCCTATTACCGGAACGAATAGTCCCGACACCATAAAAGCATAGGAGTAGAGCATCAGTTCCAGTACATTTTGCATTTGGGAAGCAATTAAAATAGCAAGAAGACCTACAATTAAGGTGACCAATTGTGAGAGCCGAAGCTCTTTTTTATGACTCAATTCTTTTTTTGAAAATTTAGCAATAATATCAGTGACAATATTTCCGGAAGCTGCCATTAAGCAGCTGTCCGCGGTAGAAAGTATGGCCGAAAAATAGGAAGAAAGCATCAGCCCCATTAATCCAACGGGGAGTATAGTGGCCAGTAAAATAGGCAATCCCATTTCGCTATCCATATTGGCTGCATCTGTAATACCGTCAAACATTCCTTTGTTTGCAGCCACTTTAGCCAGCATTCCCAGAATCACTCCCATAAATGCCATTATAGGCCATTCAAAAACACCCGCAATCAACCATGCTTTTTTAGCTTCTTTCTCTCCTTTGCTAGCATAAATCCGCTGGTATAAAGTCATTCCTACAAACCAAATGGGTATAATGGTTATGGACCAGTTTAAAATCTGATACCATTTTACATTGGTCAGTGATAAATATTCAGGTGCCAGGGTAGTCTTGATCGCCTCATACCCTCCCACGGCATTGTAGGCAACTGGAATTCCTATAAAAACCAATCCGCCAATAAGGACTAACCACTGGATTGTATCGGTATAAATAACGGCTTTTAATCCTCCGATAGCTGTATAAATTACCGCGATAAGTCCCATTACAATTAGCGCTGTTTGTAAATTAAGTCCTTCTATGGTTGCCGACGCTAATTTGGCTCCAGCCAAAACCTGAGAACTCGTAAATCCAAGATATCCAATAGCCGAAATAATTCCGGCCAGTAGCGCTACTTTAGCATTATAAAAATGATCAAATATTTGGGGAAAAGTGAAAAACTTATATTTATGTCCTAATGCACTTACTTTTGGAATTAGAAAAACAGCACTCAGCCAAGCGCCCAGCAGTCCGGTGAACAGCATCCAAGAACCGGATATTCCCATCGTAAAACCCAGACCGCCCAATCCTATTGAGAATCCACCACCTACATCTGTGGCTACAACGGATAAACCAATGTGCCAGCTATTCATATTTCTTCCGCTAACGTAAAAATCTTCCGCGGTTTTATTCTTATTGAAAAAATAAACGCCAACGCCTAGCATAACCAGCATGTAAACAACAAAGATTGCATAATCTATTAGGTGCATATTATTAATTTTCGATTATTTAATAGCCTGTACATGGAATTTTTCCAAAAGGCAAAAGGTGCAGTAAACTGCAAAAAAAGATGATTTTTTTTAGAATATTTTCTAAAATAAGGGATCTTAGCTTTGGGTTAAAAGTGCAAAAAAAAGACTTTATTAACCGCAAAAAATAATTTGGTATTTTACAAATGTAAGGCAAATTATCTAAAAAATCCTTTTAAAATGCAGATATTGTCTTTTTTGCAACAAATAACGGCCACTTTTTGCATTAATAGTATTGGTTTTATAGAGGTAAAATCGAATGAAATTTTTGATGAAAAATGCCAATCTGACCGTGCAGTTTTCTTTAAAAAGATCCTAAAAACGATTATTTTTTTTAACATATTTGGTGTTTTTTTGATAAACTAAAATTCATAAATTTCAAAAAAGAAGGAATATGGATGCAATATTCGAAGAGATTTTTTATCTTTAAAAATTATTTTAACTCAAAAAAATTCATGAAAAAACTATTAGGTATTTCGCTTTTTTTTATTGGTGCAGTTCTGTTTGCCCAAGACAATAAAGCCAATTATGTGTCTGAAAATTATACTAAAAAGGAAGTGTATATTAAAATGCGTGATGGAGTAGAGTTGTTTACTGCCATTTATACTCCCAAAGATGTTTCTACAAAATATCCAATTATAATGCAAAGAACACCATATAACTCGGGGCCTTATGGAGAAAATCAGTTCAAGAAAAGCATTTCTCCCAGTGAAACGATGATGAAAGAAGGATATATTGTAGTCTATCAAGATGTTCGAGGACGATTCATGAGTGATGGTTTGTATGACAACATGCGTGGTTTTATTCCAAATAAAAAAGGCAAGAAAGATACGGATGAAGCTTCGGATACGTATGATACAATAGAGTGGCTGGTGAAAAATGTGGCTAACAATAATGGAAATGTTGGAACTTGGGGAATCTCATATCCAGGTTTTTACGCTACATATTCTTTATTGAGTAATCATCCAGCTTTGAAAGCCGTTTCGCCTCAGGCATGTATCGCTGATTTCTTTTTTGATGATTTTCATCACAATGGAGCGTATTTGTTGAGTTATTGGAAAGTCACTCCGTTATTTGGCCCTCAAAAAACAAAACGTACTACGGAACCTTGGTACAAATTTACGAATGCGGGTACAAACGATGATTATCAGTTTTTCCTGGATGCAGGACCACTCTCTAATTTAGACAAATATTATGGAAAAGAGAATGAGTTTTGGCAACAGCTGAAAGACCATTCCAGTTACGATGATTTTTGGCAAAAGCGTGGAATTTTACAGCATTTGAATAATATTAAACCAGCGGTAATGACAGTAGGAGGTTGGTTTGATGCCGAAGATTTATACGGTCCTTTGAATACCTACAGTACGATAGAAAAGAGCAGTAAAAACTACAACACAATTGTTATGGGACCCTGGAGTCATGGTGATTGGGCTAGGAATTCAGCAAAGCAAGTGATTGGTAATATTAATTTTGGAGATAGTATTTCTGGTTTTTATCAAAAAAATATTGAATCTAATTTCTTCCGCCATTTTTTGAAAAATAATGGAAAAGGAGCTAATAAATTGCCTGAAGCTTATGTTTTTGACACCGGAAGAAAAGAGTGGAAAACCTATGATGCCTGGCCTCCCGTAAATACTGAAAAACAAGATTTCTTTTTGCAAGGGAGTAAATTGACAAAATTGGCTAAGCAAAATATTTCTTTTGAAGAATTTATTAGTGATCCTAAGAAACCGGTACCCTATTCGGAGGATATTAAACAAAACGGACTTACTCCAAGGAAATACATGACCGATGACCAGCGTTTTGCTGCACGACGTCCGGATGTGATTGTTTTTGAAACAGAAGTATTGAATGATGATACCACATTAGCCGGAGAAATCTTGGCTAAATTACAAGTTTCTACTACAGGAACTGATGCGGATTGGATTGTAAAAGTGATTGATGTTTTCCCAAACGACGAACCGGAAACAAAAGAAGTAGCTCCGTATCTAAAGATGAGTAATTACCACATGATGGTACGAAGTGAAGTTATGCGAGGCCGTTTTAGAAATAGTTTTTCAAAACCAGAACCTTTTGTAGCCAATGAGAAAACAGCAGTTAATATTAAGTTACAAGATGTATTTCATACGTTCAAAAAAGGACACAAAATCCAGATTCAGGTTCAAAGTACGTGGTTTCCATTTATAGATTTGAATCCACAGACATTTGTTGACAATATCTTTTATGCAAAACCTGAAGATTTTAAGAAACAAACGCACAAGATTTATAACGACTCTAAAATTGAGTGTACTGTTTTAAAATAAAACGGCAATCGGGTTGTGCGCCATAAAAGCATTCGACTATATTTAAAACTAAAATCCCAATCTTTTTTTAAAGATTGGGATTTTAGTTTTAAAGGATGCAGGCAAAATTAATATGTACTACGCTATTTTTAAAGTTTTTAGTTTATTGTTTAAAGAATAAGAATTGCTTTGTATATTATAGGTATTTAGAACGGATAAGAGCAAAAAAACGCTCTGAAATTTCAGAGCGTCTCTAACTTTATACCGAAGATTTATAGAAATTCACCGTGTTGCGAAATATCTAAGCCTAATTCTTCTTTTTCTTCACTTACTCTTAGAGGAGTTATTTTGTTTACAATATAGAAAAGGAAATAAGACATTGAGAATGCAAATATGGAAACGACAACCATAGCAAATAATTGATTTAAGAATAATGTTGTTTCTCCAAAAATAAGTCCTTGGTTATCACCAACTGCCGCGTTTATTGATTTTGAAGCAAATACACCTGTCAAAAGCATCCCAATGATGCCACCTACACCGTGACAGGCAAATACATCTAAAGCATCATCAATTTTACATTTGTGGAAACTTCTAACCACCAGATTACTCACAATACTTGCAAAAATTCCTATGAACAAAGCATGAGGAATGCTAACAAAACCAGCTGCAGGAGTAATGGCAACTAATCCGACCACTACACCAATACAAGCTCCCATTGCCGACAATTTATGACCAAGAATTTTATCAAGAAATACCCAAGCCATTCCAGCAGCAGCAGCAGCAATAGTAGTTGTCCCCAGTGCTTGTACGGCAAGCCCATTAGCTCCTAAAGCGGAACCAGCGTTGAACCCGAACCATCCAAACCACAACAATCCGGTACCTAACATTACGTATGTTATACGTGCGGGATTTCCTTTTTCTGCTTTTCTTTTGCCTAAGAAAATGGCACCAGCCAGAGCAGCCCAACCAGCACTCATATGAACTACAGTTCCACCAGCAAAATCCAATACGCCCATTTTAAAGAGAATACCATCTGGATGCCATGTCATGTGAGCCAGCGGGGTATAAACGAGCAGTATGAATAAAACCATAAATAGTAAGTACGCCCAAAAACGAATTCGTTCTGCAAAAGCGCCGGTGATTAAAGCGGGTGTAATGATGGCGAATTTTGCTTGAAATAAGGCAAAGAGCATAAATGGAATTGTTGGAGCTAGACCCCAAGATGTATTTGTATTTACGCCTTGAAAAAATAAATTTGGAATTGGATTCCCTATTATTCCTCCAATAGTTGGACCAAAAGATAATCCGAAAGCGATGACAACCCACAACACGGTAACGATTATCATTGCCATAAAGCTTTGAAGCATGGTACTAATGACATTTTTTTTACCTACCATTCCACCGTAAAAGAAACCTAAACCGGGTGTCATGATTAATACAAGTGCAGTTGCAACGATCATCCAAGCGGTATCGCCGGTATCAAATTTTACTGCTTCTGTAGGAGCTGGACTTTCTGCTAAGAAATAATTTGAACAAAGGGTTAATACCAAAATCGTGATCAATATCACACTTAAAATAATTTTTCGCATCGTTTTTCAGTTTTAAATTTTGATAAAAATATAAAATTGTTTAACATACCCCTATTGTAAAGCGCGTTAATGTTTTATTTTTATGATTTTTGCAATCTAGCCCCTATTTTTTTATGGGTATTTTATATTTTAAAGATAAAATTTGTTTTTTATTTAAATAAAATCACCAATTTAATGAATACTTGGGGTCTTGTGGTAAAAAATTAGACTTCCAATCTGGGAATTTTAATGCACTTAGCATTAAGACAAAATTTGATATATAAAAAATGCACCAATTGTATAGCTACAAGTGATGCATTTTTCAAAAACTAAAGGATCTCCTTATTTTAAAAGATGTTTGCTTAAAAGTTTGTAAACTTCATTAATGTTATTACCACCTTTACCAAATTGTTTTACAATTGGGGTTGCGTCATTGTTTAACCAAATTTTCAACTCGGCATCCATATCTAATATTCCAGCACTTTCTTTAGAGAATTTTTTGATACTCAAATACGGAATTGACATATAATCAACCTTGGTTCCAACCAATTGTTTTTCGACCAGAATCAATCTTTTATTGGTGAAAACAAACATATCCCGAATTAATTTATATGCTTTTTCGATTGTTTCTCCATCAATTAGGATTGGCTCAAATTCAGTAGCAACATCTTTAATGTTTACTTCAGAGGCATTGCCCAGGATGGCGTTAAATAGTCCCATTGTATTTGTTATTTTTGATTGTATTTTGTTTTATAAATATCGTTCATTTTTGTTTGGTGTGTTTCAAGACTGATCATTCTGCCTTGAATAAAAGCATTAGTTAGTTTGTTCGTTCTCATGTCTAAAGCATCACCCTCAGAAATAAATAAGGTAGCATCCTTTCCTTGTTCTAAAGTACCACATTGTTTATCGATCCCTAATAATTTGGCGGTATTGAATGTTATTAGTTGTAGCGCTTTTTCTTTGTCAAGTCCATAAGCAGCACATGTTCCGGCCAGGAAAGGTAAGTTTCTGGTATTCATACGCTCCATGGATCCACTGTTTTCCAAGCCTACAACAACGCCTTTATCTGTCAATAATTTAGCGTTTTTGTACGGTAAATCAATGTCATGATCTTCATTTTCAGGCATATCATGCACTCTTTTTAATAATACTCCAATGTTATTTTTTTGAAGTAAGTCAGCCGTTTTATACGCTTCATAACCACCAACAATTACTATTTTTTTAACTCCATTTTCTTTTGCCATTTGTATAGCATCAATAATTTGTTTTTCTTCATTTGCGTGTATGAATAAGGTTTGATTTCCGTCAAACAATCCTTTTGTAGCCTCAAAAATCAAATTTCTTTCTTTGGGGCTATCTGCTAAGTATGCTTTTGCGCTAGTCAAAAAAGTAGTTATCTCTGAGTGTTGTTTGCTATAGTCTTTATTTGCTTCAATTGTTCCGGGTTCAAACCAGGAACCACTTCTTTTAAAACTAGAAGGGAAATTAAGATGAATCCCATCATTTTCTTTTATCAGTGCATCCTTCCAGTTCCAGGCATCAAGCTGAACGATGGATGAAGTGCCTGAAATTCTTCCGCCACGTGGGGTAATTTGCGCCATCAAAATTCCGTTTGGTTTAATGGTTTCAATTACTTTTGAATCAGCATTATAGGCAATAATACTTCTTACGTGAGGATTCATATTTCCTATTTCGCTTTCATCATCAGAAGATTTTATGGCATCTATTTCGACTAAGCCCAAGGTAGAATTGGGCGCTATAAATCCTGGATATACGTGTTTTCCGCTGGCGTCAATGGTAATATCATACGCTCCTTGAGCTAGTTTTATTAATCGGGCATCTGCCACTAATGTAATTTTGCCTTCTACAAATCCTATAGCACTGTTTTCGATTATTTCGCCATTTCCTAAATGTGCTGTTGCATTTAGAATTAAAATAGATTTTGATTGTTTTGAAGCAGGAGCTTGCTGTGCCTTTGTAAGTATTGATATGCTAAATACCAATAGTAAAATATATATATTTTTATTCATCCTATTTTGTTGTTTTAGATTTAAGAAACGTAGATTTCTTGAGCTTAATGTTCCAAAGAATCACAATGATATTCTATTTTTTCCTTCTTTTTAGGCTCTTGAGTGATCATTCCTTTGTTTTTTTCTTGCAATAGTTGGCCTATTAACTCATTTCTTTCTTTGGCAACTGCTACTCTTTGTGCTTCATCTTTTTGCACATCATAATAAACGACACCTTCAATTATTGTTTTTTCAGCTTTAGCATAAATAGATAAAGGATTGTTGTTCCAAAGTACTACATCAGCATCTTTTCCTATTTTTATACTTCCCACTTTATCATCAATGTGCAATAATTTTGCAGGATTCAAAGTCACGAATTTCCATGCTTCTTCTTCTGAAATGTTTCCATATTTCACTGCTTTTGCAGCTTCTTGATTTAATCTTCTGGACATTTCAGCGTCATCAGAGTTATAGGCTACTACAAGTCCCGCATTGTGCATGATTGGACCGTTGAACGGAATGGCATCATTCACTTCAAATTTATACGCCCACCAATCCGAGAACGTCGAGGCTCCTACTCCGTGTTTTTTCATTTCATCGGCTACTTTGTATCCTTCAAGGATATGTGTAAAGGTATTTACTCTAAAGTTAAATTTTTCGGCAACATTCATCAACATCAAAATTTCAGATTGTACATAAGAGTGGCAGGAAATGAAACGTTCCTTATTAAGGATTTCAGCTAGAGTCTGTAGTTCTAAGTCTACCCTTGGCGCTTTCCCTTTTCCTTTTTTACCACTTGAATTATAAGTTTTCCAAGCCAAGTCATATTCTTTTGCACGTTGAAAATAATCTGTAAAAACCTGTTCCACACCCATTCTTGTTTGAGGAAAACGAGTAGGGTTGGTAATTCCCCAGTTGGCTTGTTTCACATTTTCACCTAAAGCAAATTTAATGAATTTTGGTTGGTCTTTGTAAAGCATTTCTTCTGCAGAAGCGCCCCATTTCCATTTTACAATGGCAGAGCGTCCTCCGATAGGATTAGCAGAACCATGCAATAATTGCGAAGTTGTTACACCACCAGCTAAATCTCTATAGATATTAACGTCTTCGGAATTGACTACATCCTCAATTGTTACTTCAGCACTGGAGTTGTGTCCCCCTTCATTGACACCTTTTGAAATGGCTATGTGGGAATGTTCATCGATTATTCCGCTGGTCAAATGTTTGCCTTTCGCATCTAAAACTGTGGCGGATGCATCAGAAAGGTTTTTGCCGATAGCAGCAATTTTCCCATTTTTGATTAAAACATCTGTTTCTTCTAATACACCTTCTTTTTCATTGGTCCAAACCGTGGCATTTTTGAATAAAAGTGTCTGTTGTGTTGCTTTTTTTACCGTCCCGAAGGCAACATTTGGAAATGTTGTAGGGAGGATCATATTGTTTTTTTCAATTTTTGAAGAATCAACCGCTTTTACAAAAGGAGCCGTTTTTACAGCGCTCCATTTCACTTCATTTCCATTGAATAAAATTGCTTTTCCAGAAATTTTCTCAATATCGTCTATGTATCCTGTTGCTCTTGTAAAGCTGGTTTTTGTAGAATCATTGGGTTTGATTATTATTGAAATCCAGTTATTAGCAATGGTAAGTTTAGACTTTATTTTTTTAGCATCAACACTTGTGATTTCTGATTTTGGTGCAGCTATGTCGCCGTCAAGAGTCCATTTGTATTTGGTGTTATTGACCGTTAAGTCATACTTGCCACGAATGTCTTTAACCATAATATCATTGATGACATACTTACTTCCTTGAACCCAGTTTTCGTAAATGATGGTTTTTTCTTCGAATATTTCTCCGGAGGTGATCACAAAGTTAGCTAGACTTCCGGTTTTTAAACTTCCAATTTCGTTGCTTTTTCCTAAAATTGATGCTGGAATTGTTGTCAGTGCTTCTAATGCTTTGGTTGTATCAAAACCATATTTAATGGCTCTTAGAAGGTTAGTTCTGAAATCTTCCACCTTCTTTAATTTGTCTGTAGTCAAGGCGAAAACAATGCCGTTTTCAGACAAAACCTTCAAATTAGTAGGCGCTTGATTCCAGAAACGCAAATCTTTCAATTCCATTTGATTGGCTTGGTACGGATCAGACACATCATAAGCTTCCGGGAAATTGATTGGAATAATAAATTTAGAATTTGTTTTTTTTATTTCTTCAATTCTTTCAAATTCATTTCCCATGCCTTTCAATACGTAGTTCAATCCAAATTCTTTTGCTATTTTAGAAGCTCTAACACTATTTAATTTATCCTCCGAAGCAAAAATTTGAACTAATTTTTCATTATTTGATAAGGCTTCTAATGATAAATCTTTGGTTGCAGCATTCCCTTTTTTGTACCAATCTAAATCAAAGTACATTTGGCGTAATAAGGCCATCATTCCCATTAATGAGCTGGGATAGGATTGATTTGTAGTGGCACTTTTTGTAAATGCAAAGTGATTAGTGATTTTGTCAGATAATAATTGTGTGCTTTTATCAGCGTTGTTCAAAGCGATTAACATTCCGGATCCTTGGGCAATTCCATCCGGAACGTGAGTACCTACAACACCAAATCCTGCTTTTAACAACTCCTCAGCTTTAGTTGGGTCGTATTTAAAACTTTCATATCCATTTACTTCTGAGCGAATACTTTCATTCCAATAATATCCCACTCTTTTAGTATCGTACAAAGGATTTCTTTCCGTACTTGTTATTCCTTTTGGTTTTTCAATTCCAAAACTGGTATAAATGTCAATAAAGGAAGGATATATTGATTTTCCTTCCAAATTAATAGTAACGCAATTTTTAGGAATAGTAATGGTAGCACCGGCACCAATTACTTTTCCGTTTTGAATTAATAAAGTGCCTTTTTCAATAATTTGTGTTGGGGTAACATAAATTTTGGCATTGGTAAAAGCAGTGAAATTGGTGTTTTTGTTTTGAACACTTTCGTTATTAGGAAAGTATTCCTGAGCATAGGTTTTTGGTACCAAAAAACTCAAACAGAGTAGGAGTAGGATTTTTTTCATAGTGTGGTTTCTAATTATTTTCTAAAAGTAGAAAAATGTTAATATTATACCTTCACTTTTTTTAATTTTAACATTTTGTTTTCGCGAAAAATGTATCGTATAGAGCTGTATACCAAAGTATTTTGAGTGTCTTTTTGATGAAATTTTTGCTGTTCATTATTTTATTGGAATTTATGTAAGATTTATAATAACAATAAGAAAAGTTTCATTAATTTTAAAATCAAATAAAAACAGATGCTAGTTAAAGTTTTTGGAAGTGCAGTTTTTGGCGTTGAAGCCACAACAATTACCGTTGAGGTAAATATTGATAAAGGGATTGGATACCATTTAGTTGGATTACCAGATAATGCTATTAAAGAAAGCAGTTACCGTATTGCGGCTGCTCTTAAAAACAATGGCTATGCGATGCCCGGCAAAAAAATCACCATCAATATGGCTCCTGCGGATTTACGTAAAGAAGGCTCTGCGTATGATCTGACTTTGACAATTGGTATTCTGGTAGCCTCTGGGCAGATTAAAGCCGATGAAATTGACCAGTATGTAATCATGGGAGAGCTTTCGCTTGACGGAGGTTTGCAACCCATTCGTGGCGCTTTGCCGATTGCTATCAAAGCAAAAGAAGAGGGTTTTAAAGGTTTTTTTCTTCCAAAGCAAAATGTGAAAGAAGCAGCAATTGTTGCAGGATTAAATGTGTATGGAATAGAAAACATACAGGAAGTAATTGACTTTCTAGAAGGAAAAGGGACTTTGGAACCAACAACAATCGATACTAGAGCCGAATTTTATAAAACATTAGACTTTCCTGAATTTGATTTTAGTGATGTCAAGGGGCAGGAGTCTATAAAAAGATGTATGGAAATTGCGGCTGCCGGCGGGCATAATATTATCTTGATTGGTCCACCGGGTGCCGGAAAAACCATGTTAGCTAAGCGACTGCCCAGTATTTTGCCTCCCATGACGTTGCGTGAAGCATTAGAAACCACAAAAATTCACAGTGTTGCCGGAAAATTGAAGGAAGTAGGTTTGATGAATCAGCGTCCGTTTCGTAGCCCGCACCATACTATTTCGAATGTGGCGCTTGTTGGCGGCGGCAGTTATCCGCAACCCGGCGAAATTTCAATGGCGCACAATGGCGTTTTGTTTCTGGATGAATTGCCGGAATTTAAACGCGATGTTCTGGAAGTGATGCGCCAGCCACTGGAAGATCGAGAAGTGACTATTTCCAGAGCTAAATTTACAGTTACTTATCCATCCTCGTTTATGCTGGTGGCAAGTATGAATCCGAGTCCAAGTGGTTTTTTCAACGATCCGGATTCGCCACAAACTTCTTCACCACATGAAATGCAGCGGTATTTGAGTAAAATCTCAGGACCTTTATTAGATAGAATTGATATTCATATCGAAGTGACACCAGTCCCTTTCGAAAAATTATCGGATGATCAAAAAGCAGAAAGTAGTGTAGACATTCGCAAAAGAGTGACAGCGGCTCGAGAAATTCAAACCGAACGCTTTGAGCAAATGGAAAATATCCATTACAATGCCCAAATGAATACCAAACACATTCGGGAATATTGTGCCTTGGACGATGTTTCAAAACAATTATTGAAAACAGCGATGGAACGATTAAATTTATCGGCTCGAGCCTATGATCGTATTTTGAAGGTTGCACGCACGATCGCTGATCTTGATGCGGCTCCAATAGTGGTTTCCAGCCACATTGCTGAAGCAATTCAGTATAGAAGTTTGGATCGTGATGGGTGGTTGGGCTAAAATAGATTTCAGATGTTTCACGGCTGCAAAAATGAGAATACCTTCGCGCTAGCGGGGGAAAAAGAAAAGAATAGAAATAAATAAGTTAAAAAAGAGATTTCGATAGAAATCTCTTTTATTTTTGCCAAATGTTAGAAATTCTTTACCAAGACGAATATATTATAGCAATTAATAAACCAAGTGGCTTGTTGGTTCACAAATCATTCTATGCGCGTGATGCAAAAGTTTTTGCTATTCAAGAATTGAGAAATCAAATAGGAGGGCGACACGTTTATCCTATTCATCGGTTAGATCGCAAAACATCTGGTGTCTTGTTATTTGCGTTGGATAAAAAGGTTTTAAAAATTATGAATGATCGTTTTGCCACGCGCGAAGTCGAAAAAAAGTATTTAGCAATTTTACGTGGTTGGTCACCCGAAGAACTAACGATTGATTATGATTTAACCAATGATGATGGTGTTATACAAAATGCAATAACCTACTTTCATCGATTGCAAACTACCGAAATTGAGTTAGAATTTAACAATCAACCAACGTCACGATATTGTTTGGTAGAAGCGATTCCTGAAACTGGACGTATGCATCAATTACGAAAACATTTCAAACATATTTTTCATCCCATTTTAGGAAGTCGGCCACATGGTTGTAACAAGCAAAATAAATTATGGTTGGAGAATTTTGAACTGAAAGGAATGATGCTTCATGCGCATCAGTTAATTTTTAATCATCCAATAACAAATGAACAACTAATCTTGAATGCAAAGATTAATGAAGAGTTTAGCAGAGTAGGTACTATTCTTAAGCTAGATTTGAATACGTATGAAATCGCCATGACAGAAGCTGTCGCAAACACCAATGAAGATCTGGCGATACCATATTGCTATAAAAAACAAATATTATCTACATATGAATAGAATACTTATTTGTAAAATAAAGCTTTAAATTATTGTTGTATTTGGGAACAACAATTTTCAGTGTAAAGTGGAGCAGAGTTGGGGTTTTTGATCAACAATTTTTAATTTCAGATGTTTATCACAACGTTCCACAAAATCTCGGATTTTGAGGAAGTGACTTTCGGTTTTTAACCGATTTTGTTTTTTGAATCTTTGAATTTTAAGATCAGTCGGAGACTGAAAAACACATACTCAAAGTCGGAGACTTTGCGCAGCGCGCAGCGGGAAACGAGCTCGACTTTGTTTTTCAAAGAGTTGAATACAAAATGCTATGATAAAAATAAAAACGATCTAAATAGCCCCGATAGAAATGAAAATCCTTGTTAGGGCTGGTGTTCAGCCCTAATAAGGATTTTAATGTATAGCGGGAAATACGTTCTTAAAAAACGAACTCGTTCTGCTCCTAAAAAAAATGTATTTTCTTAAACTATTATTTAGTTTAACGTCGATCATTATTTTGACTCGGGCGTCTTGGACCAAAACTGTTATTGCTGGTGCGGTTTGTGGTGTTGTGTTCTTAGTAGTTGGAATTCTGATAAATACCGGAGAGTTTACATAAGCGTAAGTAAGATAAATTTCAGACCGTTTTTATAATTGGATAATAATTTTATATTTTAAATTTTTGACCATTATTGTAAATACTCATTTCCAGACTTTCTATGGATATAAGATTATTTGTACCTGACTTTTGAATCCCTTTTGGATTTTTGATTACGATAACTTCGCTTTCTCCTGTAATTTCTATAGTTTTATTTTGAACAATGATAGCTGTGGCTTCATCAATTCCTATTCCGACGTGAGAAGGGAATTCTACCATAGCAGATAATAAACGGTTGTATCGACTTCTTTTTAGAAAATGCTGATCAATAATCACGTTTTTCATTAAGCCTAAACCCTCTGTTGTTTCGAGATTATTGTGGCGTATGTTGTCAAAAGTTCCAGTATATACCGGATTTAATTTTTGATTTCCGGTGATCATGTGTTCGCACATTACCGCTGCTCCAGCACTTGTTCCGGCAACGGTACTTCCGTTTTTGTAGGCTTGATGAATGGCTGTTTTAATGGGAGTGTTTTTGACGATATCCATGAATCGGGTTTGGTCGCCTCCACTTATAAAAATGAGTTTTGCCTTTTGAAGAGAGTCAATCCATTTTGGATTAGTTGCGGTTTTTTTATCAAAATTGAGCATCACTATGGGATTTGGCGTTAGCCTTTTTAGCTGATCATTGAAGTAAATGTAGGCACTGTCTGGCTCTTCGCTGGACATGGGTAATACGACGATATAATCTTTTGCTTCTAATTTAGAAAGCGACAATAAACAGGTCATCAGTTTATCTGATCTGTTTCCACCGCCAATGATAAATAAGGTTCCTTTTGGAGTTTGAGCTTGAATGGAACAAAAGGCCAATAATAGAAAAATTATAAAATGAAATTTAGAAATTGAAATAGATTTGTTCATGGTTTTAGGTGTTTTATAATTATTTTGATTGCTTTTTTGTATTTAATTTTTTTCCATTTTAATAAACTTACCCGTAAAATTCGGAACTGATTTTTGCTCGTTATAAACTAGTTTTCCATTTACCCATACGCTCTGTATTCCTGTGGAAAGAGCCGTAGGATTGCTTACTGTGGCATTATCCATTATAGTATTAGGATCAAACAAGACTAAATCGGCAAAGTAACCTGTGGCAATGAGTCCGCGATTTTTTATGCCTACGTTTTCTGCAGATAAGCTAGTCATCTTTTGTATGGCCGTTTCTAGTGGTATCAGTTTTTGCTCACGGACATAGCGACCCAGCACTCGGGAGAAAGAACCATGTCCACGAGGATGTCCACCCATCGACCCATCAGAACAGACGTTGCTAAAAGGCCACTTGAGGAAATTGCTGATGTCAGTTTCACTCATTGATTTTGCCACAATAGTTCCATCCTGACCGATTGCTGATGTCTCGCGAATGATGCGCAAGAGCGCCTGCGCAGCAGTTTCATTATTTATTGCAGCAATTTCGGTCACCGTTTTTCCTTGCCAAGTAGGACTTGGTGCGTAACGGACCATTACTGAATTAGCAGGATCAAACAATTCTTGTGTTGCAAATTCAGCACTGGCGAGATTGTCAAAATCTTTCTCTGGAAATAAAACCCTCGGCGTAGAATTCCACATGGTATAAGGATATACATCGGCTGTGATATTGATACCTTCGAGTCGTGCCTGTTGTAATTTTTTAAGAATAAGACCAGAATTGCCCCATCTACTACGCATGGCAATTTTTAAATGAGAGATTTGAACAGGAATTTTTGCCTCTCTTCCAATATCAATAATTTCATCAATAGCTTCATCGAGATGCATATCTTCGCTGCGAATGTGGCTAATGTAACGCCCGCCTTTGGAGGCAGCTACTTTGGCAAGTTCAACTACTTCATCGCGACTACTGTAATAAGCTGCCTCGTATTCAAGTCCAGTGCTAAGTCCAAGCGAACCTTTATCCATCTCAGATGCTAGCAAAATTTTCATAGCATCAATTTCAAGAGTAGTAGCTTTTCTACCTACATCATCCTTCATTATTTTTTCGCGTAACCAAGCCTGTCCGGTGTATGTAGCGATATTTATACTTACGGGGATTTTTTTTATCGATGAAAGTATTGTGTCGATGGGTACTGATTCTCCATCTTGCCCTATTACAATAGTTGTAATACCTTGGTTTGTTGCTGCGATTCCTTCAGGTTTTTCATCAAGTCCTGAGGCATGATGACTATGGCTGTCAATAAAACCAGGAGCCAGTACTTTTCCTTTTCCGTCGGTAGTACTTTCATTCTTGAAAACCTTTAGTGATCCGATGTCTTGTATGCGATCATCCACAAGGCGAACATTAGCGGCATAAGCCGGAAGACCCGTTCCATCAATTACTTTTACATTGGTGATAAGTTGTGTAACGGGAAGTCGTATAGTTTTTTCTTCCCAAATATCCCGAATCAAGTTATTTGCAAAAGAATTGGAAGAATTATCAAGTACAATTAGCGTTTGATTTTTATCGATGTATCGAATGATGGCAGTATTGAAACCAACCCAATTACCGGTGTGTGCCACCGTTTTTCCAGGTTCTATTATGCTCCAGCCAAAACCATATTTAGTTTCGGCACCATTATTCAGTTTTCCGGCTGTAATTGCTTCTGCAAAGCTTGATTTCTTCAAAAGTTTTTCGGTGTAGAGTGCCTGATCCCATTTATATAGATCTTCTGCCGAAGCATACACATTACCATCGCCAACAACGCCATCAAACCGAATCAGGTCATTAGACACAGGCTTTCCTCCTTCATATCGCATGCCAAAAACACGTGATGGCGGATAGGATTTCATCTTCAAATGATAGACATAACTGTTGTTCATTTTAAGTGGAGCAGCTATATATTGCTGAAAAAATTTGTCGGACGTGCTACCAGAAACCATTTCCAGGACGGAGGCAAGTATGGCATAATTAGTATCGCAGTACTGCCATTTTTCTCCTGACTGAAAAACAAGATTTGGTTTTTTGAGGGCTAGTAATTCCAACAGCGATTTATTGCTGAGTGTATCGAGCAATGTCATGTCGCCTTTCGCTATTTCGAAATAATCGGGAAGTCCCGAAGTATGATTCATCAGTTGACGAATGCTGATGTTGTTGTATGGAAAGTTTGGTAAATATTTTTGTACAGATTCGTCATAATTCAATTTACCTTGTTCTTTTAATATCATAATCATCATCGAAAAGAACTGCTTGGAGACAGAAGCAAGGTTGAATGCTGAAGAATTATTTAAGGGAGTGTCATTTTTTGGGTCTGCATTGCCAAATGTTTTTTTATAAAGGATTTTTCCTTCTTTTCCAATCAATAGGCTGCCGTTAAAAAGTTGTCGTTGATGCAAATAATTCAGTACTGAATCAATATGAGCAATTTTTTTGGATTCTTGTGAAAAAATGATAATGGGAACAAGAAACAGTAGAAGAAATAACAGTTTTTTCATAATCAGTATCGAGTTTATTACAACATTTTTCATCTTTTTAGTTAAAAAATTACAATTAATTTCTATGGGATTAACTATCGAATTGATCCAAAATACAATTTATTTTTTAATACAAGACTTTTAAATTTAATACAAGACTAGCTTTCAAGTAGAAAAACTGATGTTTAAAGAAAGTGAACATTATTTTTTCTATATTTTATTTTTTTTTGTAATTATTGGATTCTATTCCTCCAAGTTTAAAAGCCTGCATTGATTCTTTTCGAATGAGAAAATGATAAAAGTAATCAAAAAAACAGGATTCGATGTGAAATTAAAATAGCGTTTTGCAGTTTGTAAAAAAGCAAAAAACACAACCATTTCAGCCTCAATTCGTGGAGATGTTATAGAATGTCCACTTTCATCGGCATAGTCATAGAAAATGTATTGGATGTAAGGCATCCGATATCTTTTGGTTTAGGCAATAAATATTTCCGTTTTAAAACAAACAACAGAGATTATTCGCTTTAAAAAACATTTAATTCTGGTTTATGTTCCAAAAGAGTATAAGAGTTATGGTTTTGTAGAGCATAAAATTAAAAATAAATTAGAGAATACAGTCAGTTTTGCAATCGATTCAAAAAGAAAGGGATTTACATTATGACTGATTATTCTCTTGTTCTGAATTCTCACGGAAAAACGGAAATTTACTATTTAATAGTACTTTGTTTTTTGTTAAAAAATGTAAACGATATTTTCTTTTTTTTGTATGAATACCAAATTTTAATTTCATATTTTATTATTTTAACACGTGCTAACCTATATTTTATTTATTTTTTAAAAATGAGTATAATTTTTTAAGATTTTTATACCTTTTAAAAACAAATTATCACCTCCTTGTTTTGTATTCTAAAGTTATGATTTTTAATGTTTTAGGCTTTATTGCTTAAATTTTTTCATTCAAAGCGATACTCTTTAACGCTTGGTAAATGATTTCCTATTTTAAATTTAATTCCTTCTCTTTTGATTATTATCAGTTATCAATTAATATTTTCTTAACTTATTTGTGTATATTTGTTAAAATTATAACAAATAACAACAGGTATTAACTAACTTATTTATTATTTATGAAAAATAGTCTACTCAAAGGCTTGATGGTGTTTCTAACGATGTTTTGTACTACTATGACCTATTCACAAGAGGTTTCTGGTAGAGTGTCGGATTCTAATGGTCCCCTTCCAGGAGCCACTATTTTAGTTAAAGGAACAACCAATGGCGTACTTACAGATATGGATGGAAATTTTACGATTAAAAATGTTGGCTCTAATGCCGTTTTAATCTTTAGTTACATTGGATTAAAAACTCAGGAATTAAGTGTAGCAGGGATAAGTACCCTAAATTTAATTTTAAAAGAAGATTCGGCTGAGCTAAAAGAAGTTCTAGTAATTGGTTTTGGAAAACAATCCAAGCGTAAATTAACGGATAACATCGCTTCTATTTCTTCTGATCAAATTAATCAAATTCCAGTAGCAAATTTGCAAAATGCACTTGTTGGTAAAGCTGCGGGTGTCCAAATTACTCAAATAAATGGTAAAGTAGAAGGTGGTGTGAAAATGAGAATAAGAGGAATTTCTAGTATTTCTTCGTCTCAAGAGCCTTTATACGTAATCGATGGGTTGCCATTGATAAATGATAATGAAAGTACGGGAAGCGCCCCTATTAATCCTTTAATTTCATTAAATCCTAATGATATTGAATCTATTCAAATATTAAAAGATGCTTCATCTGCCGCCATTTACGGAGCTCGAGGAACGAATGGAGTTGTTTTGATTACAACTAAACAAGGGAAATCTGGGAAAACGAAAATCTCTTTGAACACCTCTGCAGGTTGGAGCGAAGCAACCAATAAAATGAGCTGGTTAAATACAGCACAATATACGGAGCTTTTTACCGAAGCTTCTGCAAATAGTTATGGAGCTGCGGATTTATGGTTAACGGAACCTGGAGGTGTTTTTGATCAACAGGGGAATGGTAAAAATTGGAGAATTAATGAAGTTGATACGGATTGGCAAGATTTAGCCTTGGTAAAAGGATCAGTTCAAGACCATACCTTTTCTATATCAGGAGGTGATGAAAAAACGGTATTCTTTATTTCAGGTGGTTATAATAACACGCAAGGAATTATTAGAGGGAACAGTATGGAGCGTTATTCTTATAGAGGGAATTTAGATCATAAAGTTTCCGATAGATTAAGAGTGGGACTTAATACGAGTTTAAGTAAAACAAATATTGCAAGAATTGGAGCAGATAATTCTTTTGCAACTCCATTGCAAGCGGTGGCACAATCCCCTTTATCTCCCGCTTATTTAGACGATGGGGTGACACCTAACAATCAATCTACCATCTATTATAATTTTTTAATGCAAGAATTCAATGGAAGTTGGGGAGTAAATATTTTTAGAACTTTAATGAATAGTTATTTGGAATATAAAATTTTGCCTGAATTGACTTTTAAAACAGAGTTAGGCTATGATAATAACAATCAAACGGAAGAATATTTTTCAGGAAGTCTGACGGAATCTGTTTCTACTAATGGTTATGCAGATGCCAATGCAGTTCAGTCAGATAAGTACAGTATTAATAATTATTTTACTTATGCTAAAACATTTAATGAGGATTATGACGTAGAGTTTGTTGGAGGAATGAGCTTTGAAGAAAGTTCTCGAAGCAGGCAATATGTTGCGGGAACAGGATTTCCGTCAGATGCGCTGCAAACTATAGAAAGTGCTTCTGAAATAATAGCTGGATCTTCAAGTAGAACAAAGTATAATTTTCTTTCCTATTTTGGTAGAGCTACTTTTTCATTTATGGATAAATACCTCTTAAAAGGAAGCATACGTTATGACGGTTCTTCGCGATTTGGAGTATCAAACCGATACGGAGTATTTCCTGCTGCTTCTGCAGGTTGGATTATTTCTGAAGAAGATTTTTTGAAAGACAGTGGTGTCATCAACTTATTAAAAGTTAGAGGAAGTTTTGGAGTAACGGGAAATGCAGGTATTGGCAACTTTGCTAGTTTAGGTCTTTTTGAAGGATCCTCCTATAATCAACGATCAGCAATTAATCCAGTTCAATTGGTAAATCAAGATTTAAAATGGGAAAAGACAAATCAATTTGATGTGGGAATTGATTTTGGAATATTGAATAGCAGAGTAAGCGGTGAAATTGATTATTACGTTAAAAAAACAAATGATCTTTTATTAAATGAACCACTTCCGGGAACTTCAGGCTGGAGTTCTTTAACTCGTAATGTAGGATCTTTGACTAATAAAGGGTTTGAATTTGTATTGAATACTACCAATATCAAAACAACTAATTTTAATTGGAAAACGTCTTTAAACCTTTCGACTTTAGATAATAAAGTGACTGCTTTGCCTGGTGGAGATATTGTAGCTGGACATAATATTGTTAGGGTAGGTGAAACCATTTCCTCTTTTTATATAGTGGAATATGCTGGGGTTGACCCCGCAAATGGAGATGCTTTATTTTATCGAAATACGGCAAATCCAGATGGTAGTTTAGATAAATCAACAACTAATAATTATAGTGAAGCACAAAGAGTAATTTCAGGAAGTCCATATCCTACGTTTATGACAGGAATGACCAATACGGTATCTTTTAGAAATTTTGATTTTTCTTTTACTTTTCAAGGCGAATGGGGATCTTCTATGTATAATGAAGGTGGGAAATTCCAATCAGGGAATGCCCGATATGAAGACAATCAAACAACGGATCAGTTAAATAGATGGCAAAATCCGGGGGATATTACTATGGTACCTCAAGCCAGAATGTATTCTACAAACGGGCAACAAGCCTCAACACGTTATTTAGAAAAAACTGATTTTGTTCGATTAAGAAATTTATCTTTAGGATATACGCTTCCTAAAACACTCATTCAAAAATTGTCTGTCGACAGGGTACGACTTTACTTAACAGGAGTCAATCTGCTAACCTTTACTAATTATAGTGGATATGATCCAGAAGCCTCTTTTGATAATAATGGCGATTCTAATATTCAAAAAGGAATTGCATTTTATTCCGCTCCTCCTGCTAAAACAATTACTATTGGATTAAATATTGATCTATAAATAAAACATTTATGAAAAAGTATAACTACATAATAATTTTAATGTCATTACTTACTATCTTCTTTGTGGGTTGTGATGATAACTTGGATATTAAGCCGGAACAAGCCATTTCAAAAGAGGTAGCCATTTCAACTCCAGAGAACATACATAAGATTTTAATCAATGCTTACGGTGTTGCGAGGTCCAGTTCTAGTTATGGCGGTGGAATCGCACTAGCTTCAGAATTACTGGCCAATGACGGTGATCTTTATTGGAACGGAACTTATATTCAACCAGGAGAATATAATGAGAAAGCTATTTTAACGGACAATAGTTTTGTTGCAAGTATTTGGCTAAACGGATATGGAATTAGTAATCACGTTAATATCGTACTTGATAATTTAGCTGTAATCACCGACGTGACTGATAAAGATGTTACCGAAGGAGAAGCAAAATTTCTTAGAGGTCTGGTATATTTTGATTTGGCACGATTATTTGCGAAACCCTATGTTTCGGGATCCGTAAATAGTCAGCTTGGAGTTCCTATTGTTCTTAGAGGGGTGCTGGATCCTAGTCAGATTGAATTTCCTAAAAGGAACACTTTAGAAGAAGTATACACTCAGGTTATTGCGGATTTAAAAGATGCTTACACTTTGTTACCAGCATCGAATGATATTTTTGCAACAAAATACAGTGCAGCGGCACTTCTTGCTAGAGTTTATTTGCAAAAAGGAGACTATGCCAATGCCCGAAATATGGCTGATATCGTTATTAATGAAAGTCCCGCGACTTTAACGACTACTTTTGCACAAGCATTTAATAATTTAGAAAATTCAAATGAAGATTTATTTGCTTGGCAAATAACGAGTCAGGATGCTAGCTCTAATGATTTTAATGTGTTTTGGGCCGGTTCCGCTTTTGGAGGTCGCGTGGGAAATCCAGATGTGGAAATTTTATCACAGCATTGGGATATTTATGATGATCCGAATGATAAGAGAGCCGATTTCTTTTACAAAGCAAAATGGTGGTGTACAACAAAATGGAAAAGCCAATTTGCGAATATACCAATGCTACGTCTAGCTGAAATGTATTTAACAAGGGCTGAGTCTAATTTTAGACTAGGAACGGTTACAGGGCTTTCTCCTGTTAATGATGTTAATATACTACGCCAACGTTCGGGTGCAGCTCTATTTATCACTGTTGATTTGGCTACTATTTTAATGGAAAGAAAAAGAGAATTATCTTTTGAAGGATTTGCTTTATTTGATGCAAAACGATTAAAACAAAATATTGGATCTCTTCCTTACGATGCCAATAATTTAATTTTACCTATTCCGAGAAGAGAAATAGATGTAAATAAAAACTTAACTCAAAATGATGGGTATTAAATAAAAATTTAGTTTTAAAGTTAAAAAGGAGTTCTGTTTGTATAGCAGAGCTCCTTTTTTTACGTTTAAAATTTTAAATTAATTGGATCAAGTATTGTGTTTTGAATGCTAATATAAAATTAACTATTAATAGAAATAAATATCATTCAGCCATTCTTTTAATAAAAGTTCTTTAAACATTTTCTGATTTTGCAGAATTTTTATAAATAGTTATTGTCTTATAAGAAAAACAATCTGCTGATGGTCAATGATAGCTGTGCTTTTGGATATAGTTGAAACCAACAAGAGTAGTTTTGAGCCCCGATTAAGCGGTTTGAATAGCCCCATTGCAAATCCGCCTATCGGGGTTTTATGGTCAGTCGGAGACTGAAAAACACATGCTCAAAGTCGGAGACTTTGCGCAGCGGGAAAACAATCTGCTGATGGTCAATGATAGTTGTGCTTTGGATATAGTTGAAACCAATAAGAGTAGTTTTGAGCCCCGATTAGCGGTTTGAATAGGCACATTGCAAATCCGCCTATCGGGGTTTTAAGATCAGTCGGAGACTGAAAAACACATACTCAAAGTCGGAGACTTTGCGCAGCGTGCAGCGGGAAACGAGTTCGACTTTGTTTTTCAAAGAGTTGAATACAAAATGCTATGATAAAAATAAAAACGCTCTAAATAGCCCCGATAGAAATGAAAATCCTTATTAGGGCTGGTGTTCAGCCCTAATAAGGATTTTAATGTATAGCGGGAAATACGTTCTTAAAAAACGAACTCGTTCTGCTCCTAAAAAAAATGTATTTTCTTAAACTATTATTTAGTTTAACGTCGATCATTATTTTGACTCGGGCGTCTTGGACCAAAACTGTTATTGCTGGTGCGGTTTGTGGTCTCTGTTTTTGGTTTTCGCGGAGTTGAATCGCGTTGTTGTCTTCCTTGTCCTTGTTTGATAGGTTCTTTGGAAGCGTTAGGATCTGGCTCGAAACCTTTGATGTTTTCTTTAGGTAATTTCAAACCCACTAATTTTTCTATATCACGTAGAAAGACTGTTTCGTCCGGGCTGAATAATGAAATAGCTTCTCCATTAGCTCCAGCTCTTCCTGTACGTCCTATGCGGTGAACGTAATCTTCTGGAATGTTGGGTAATTCAAAATTGACCACATGTGGTAATAATGGTATATCCAGACCTCTGGCCGCAATATCTGTAGCGACCAACGCGGTCAGGCTTCCGTCTTTGAAGCCCGCCAAGGCTTTGGTACGTGCGCCCTGGCCTTTATTTCCGTGAATAGCAGCTGCTTTAATTCCGGCACTAATCATGCTTTCTGTCAGCTTATTAGCACCTTGTTTCGTACGGGTGAAAACCAAAATTTGTTTCCAGTTTCCCTCTGTAATCAATTTAATGATGAGTTCTGTTTTTTTCTCTTTGGCAACAGGATACACTATTTGAGTAATAGCATCCACGGTTGTATTTTCTGGGGTTGCTTCCACATGAACGGGATGATGCAAAATGCCCATGGCCAATTTCTTTATATCTGTTGAAAAGGTTGCCGAAAACATCAAATTTTGCCTTTTTGCAGGTAATACTTTTATAATACGCTCAATGTCTCGCACAAAACCCATATCTAGCATGCGATCCGCTTCATCTAAAACTAAAATTTCAACTTTGGCAAGCGATATTAAACCTTGGTTTTGCAAATCGATTAACCGACCTGGTGTGGCGACTAAAATATCGATACCCTGACGCAGTTGGGTAACTTGTGGATTCTGGTTTACACCTCCAAAAATAACGGTGCTTTTTAAGTCTAAAAATTCACTGTATTCTTTTATATTGGCTAATATTTGTGCGGCTAATTCTCTGGTTGGCGTTAATATTAAAGCACGAATGGGCCTTTGTCGCAACTGTTGCCCTTGCGATAATAATTGTAAAATAGGCAGTGTAAAACCAGCCGTTTTTCCTGTTCCCGTTTGTGCGGATGCTAATACATCTTTGCCTTCTAAAATGGGTGGAATTGCTTTTTGTTGTATTGGAGAAGGGGTTGTGTATCCTTTTTTGCTGATGGCTTTAAGTAAAGCATCCGATAAGCCTAATGAGTTAAATGACATAAATGGTGTTTATGAAGCAAACACTATTATTTAGTGTACTCCTTTAATTTGGCGCAAAGGTACTGCTAATTTCCCTGTTATGGTTTTATTGTTTAACTTTGTTTACTTAAAGCGAGTACGTTATTTTTAATCCGTTCCTATACTAAAGCTTTGGTGGTACCAATTATCTAAGTTAAAAAAGGAAAATAATGTAAAGTTCAGTATTCATATTAGACTAAACACTTTTTTAATTAATTCCTACAAAAGTATCGCCTTGAGTAATATCTCCAGATTGATACCCTTTCATAAACCAGACTTTCCGTTGTGCGGAACTTCCGTGTGTAAAGGATTCCGGAACAATGTGTCCTTGAATTTTAGCTTGAATCGCATCATCACCAACTGCATGTGCTGCACTTAAAGCTTCATCAATATTACCTTCCTCCTGTAAATCATTCATTTTTTGATTGTAATGTGTTCATACGCCCGCATAAAAATCAGCTTGCAAATCCGCTATCGGATTAGATTACTTGTCAAAATTTCTTTTGACAGGATTTAAGTCTTTAGAAAACAATCTGTTTAGCTTTTTGTCATGTACTTAAATAAAATGTACATAAATTAAAAGAAAAATAGTTGGCTACAGTATCCATTTAGCAATTGTTTCCTCAATGACTCCTTTGACTATAGGTTTTGAAATATAATCATTCATTCCTGCAGCGAGACATTTTTCTTTCTCTTCTTTTTCGGTGCCCGCAGTTATTGCAATAATAGGGAGGTTTTTACCCGAACTCAAGCTTCTTATTATTTTTGTTGCTTCGTAACCATTCATTTCGGGCATTTGAATGTCCATAAAAATAAGATCAGGCCGGAGTATTTCAAATTTTTCGATAGCTTCTTTGCCGTTGACTATTTCGAAAATTATTGGATTTACAAATAAATTTTTGATAATGGTTTTAAGCAGTAACATGTTTACTTTGTTATCCTCTACAATCATAACGCTTATTTTTTTAGCATTTTTGACGGTTGTAATGGGTATTTTTTTATCTAGATCTATTTCAGGATCAGTACTATTTTTTGGAGTTTCGTTGCTGGTTTTTAAATCTAAATCAAAATAAAAAGTACTTCCCAGTTCGATGGTGCTTTCCAGTTGCAGGGTACTGTTCATTATACCAAGTAATTGGTTTGAAATTGTCAGGCCTAATCCTGTTCCTCCATATTTTCTTGTCGTAGAACTGTCTTCTTGTGAAAAAGCCTGAAAAATTTTATATTTGTTTTTTTCTAATATTCCAATTCCTGTATCGATCACTGCAAATCGAATCTTAACATGCGACGCATCAATTTTTTCAATCACAGAAACATTTAATTTAATGGAACCCTTTTCTGTGAATTTTACAGCATTTGACAATAAATTAATTAAAATTTGTCTTAATCGGACAATGTCTATCCAAAAATATTCAGGAATTTCAGACGATATATTTAGTTTTAAACTTAGATTTTTTTGGTTGGATTCGTATAATATTAAATCAATAATCTGACCCAGAACATCTTTTACGTTATATTTTTCAATGTGTAAATCTAGTTTTCCGGCTTCAATCTTTGAAAAATCAAGAATGTCATTTACGATATCCAGCAAGGAATATGCGGATTGTTTTACTGTATTGATGTATTTTTCTTGGGTTGAGCCAAGTTGTGTTTTCATTAACAAATCTGTGAATCCAATAATCCCATTTAACGGTGTTCTTATTTCATGACTCATATTGGCCAGAAATTCTGATTTTGCTTTATTGGCAGCTTCTGCTAGTTCTTTTTCTTTGACTATGGTTTCGGTTTGTTTCCTTGCTGTAATATCAATAAAAATTCCTTCCAAGAATGCAATTTTCCCATCTTTGTATATGGTATCACCAAATTCTTCCACCCATACAACCGTTTTGTTCTTGTGTATAATCCGGTAAACAATATGAATCGGAATTTTAGTATCTATTGCATTTTTTTGAGTAGCAATGGTTTTTAATTTGTCTTCGGGATGAATTAAATCAATAAAGGATAAATGGTTCGTTAGAAAATCATTTTTTGGATATCCGGTAAGCTTTTCAATCTCATCATTAATGTAGATCTTTGTGTTGTTTTCATCATAATTTGATAAATAAACGGTTCCTGGAATATTATTGGCTAATAATCTAAATTTCTCTTCACTTTCATATATCGCGGTCTCGTTCGTAATACGTTCTATTGATGAGGCTATATTCCTAGCTAATGTTTGTAAAATATTGACCTCATCTTCGGACCAACATCTCTCATTTTGAGTATCATCAAATCCCAAAAAGCCACGAAACCTATTTTTGATAAAAATTGGAAAAAGGATTATTGATACAACATCAAGATTTTCTAATTTATTCCTTAAGGAAGGATTCTCAATTTTTGAAATTATTGCATCATAAACTTTGTTGTTTAAAAGCGGTATCAACAATTCTTCAAAAAACACATGAGGTAGATTTTGAAGTTTAATATTGTTTTCCGTTATTTTATGATTGTTAATTATCCATCTGTATTTTTGGCTAATAAAACCTGTATTACTATCATTTTCGTAGTAATACGCTCTATGGGATTTTGTAGTTTTACCCATAATAATGAGTACATCTGAGAAAATATCGTTGATGTCATTGCTGTTCAAAAATTTCTCTGTACAAAGTGCCATAGCAGATAAAAGGTCACTCTTGTATTCTAATTTCTTCTCTGTTTCATACCAACTGTGAGAAATCATAGTCAACGATATAATATCCGAGATGGTTCGGGCAAAAATAATGTCCTCGTTGTCCCAGTATCGTTGTGTTTTTACTGTTTCAAAGCTAATGGTTCCAGATAAGTCTCCATTTATGAAAATGGGAATGGCAAGTTGTGATTTGATATCGTTTTTTAAAAAATAGTCATTTATAAATTCAGATATTTCATATTTATTAAAAACATCAGGAGCACTGATTTGTGTTTTGTTTTTGATGGACTCAAAATAAATAGGATAATTTTTCTTTTCTAAAACGGAGCCCTTAGAATAAGAATTATGGTCCAAGTCATATAAATTTTCACAGGTAATTGTATCTTCGGTATATTTCCAATAACTTACCCGATTGCACTTTGATACTTTAGCAGCTAATTCAATTATTTGCATCACACTAACATCCAGGTTTTTGTAATTACTAAAGTTGGTTGTTGATAGTTTTTTTACAGCTTCATTGTATTCCTCTACTTTTTCCTGACGTATTTTAATATCGTTTTCTATGTCTTTAAACTTAGTGATATCTCTGGCAATACTAGAATAAGCTACCACTTCTCCAAATTCATTTCTCCGGATAATCACTTTCTGGGAAACCCACAATTCTTGCCCATCCTTTTTTATCAATGGAAATTCAATGGTAGAAAAATAATTTTCATTTATTAATAAATTCTGGTAGAGATCTTTGATACTGATAAGGTAATCTTCTCGTATAAATTCTGAATAATTTCGATTTATGATTTCATCTATTTTGTATCCCAAAGATTTAATAGTATAATCATTGACAAATATAAAATCTCCTTCATTATCGACTTCAAAAATTAGATCAATAGCATTTTCAATTAAATTTTTATATTGGTTTTGTATTTTAATTTCATTTGTTACATCCTGTCCTATCCCAATGATCAAATCATCTGAGAATTTTTTATCATTCCATTGAATGTGTTTGTATGCTCCATTTTTACATTTTACTTTGCTGGTAAACAACTGATCATCCTTAAAATTAATATGATACTCTTCACCATAAAATTCTTTGTCCTCAGTAACTTTCCAGTAGCCCAATCCCATAACTTCATTTACTGAATAACCTAAAATAGTCTTTACATTTTCACTGCAAAATACAATTTCTCCTTTTTTATTGGTAGCAAGAATGAGAGAGTTGCCTTTATTTACAATTTCATTAGTAAAACGTAGTTTATCAGTAATTTTTAATAAAGAGGTGTACCGTATGTAGTTTATAATTAGGATCATTAATGAAAAATTTGATAAAATAATGATTGATCGTAAGGGTATTATTTCAAAAAAATACAGTATAAATAAAAAGATAAATACGCACATAAGGAAAATCCAATATAGTTTGGTGGGTTTGATGATGGTATACGAAAAGAATAAAGCTAGTACAAAAGCGGCTATAGGTATGCTGTCAGAGGGTGTGAAAATCAAATTTATTGATATGTAACTAAAACAGATTACATACACTATCATAAATATTTTTCCCAGGTTTTGAAACACAACAGCTGATTTTTTGCTGATAAAATAGAGAATCAGTAAAAAAGTACCGATACCAAGATTTGAAATCAGTAAGCTTACAGGTCTTATTTTGAAAATTTCAAATAGGGTTTCAAGTACCGGAATTAGTATGCCCAAATATAAAAGATAGCGCTGGTTTTCTATGTTTTTACTATCCTCTTCATTATAGTATTTAATAAAGGAATTGCTTAATAGTATTTTTATTTTAAAAATTTTACAGACTAGAAAAACAAATAAAACAGGAATTACAATCCACAAAAAATTATTGATTGCAAAAGAATTATAAACGCTGAATAAAATTGACTCTGAGTCAATGGTAAATAATAAGCTACAGTATAACACCATAGAAACTGTTTGTTAGGTTTAAAGACTAGATTTGGCTTTTTGTAAAAAATAAATATAAGATTATTTTTTACAAAAAGCCAAAATCAGCTTGTAATTATGTTCTGGCTTTTAGTAAAAAGCGGTTTTATTAGAACATTTGTTCCGGTTCTAGTGTAGTTTCAAAACCAATAATTTCACTATAAATCGCATAGTATAAAGAATACATAAAGGGTACTGTAAATACTATACCAATGCAACACCCAATGAGTCCCACTAATGTAGAAATGGCACCCACTACCAATAAACCCAGCAAAATAAGCGGTTGTTTTACCACGATTAGTATGCTTGATTTTAAAGCTTCAATAGCATTTAAGTTTCCAAAAATAATAAGTGGAATGGTCAGTATCGTGAATAATGTTATAGTTACTGTGATAATAAATCCGATGAAGGGTATTTGTGCATAGTCAATCAATGATGATAGTAAGGTGCTAAAAATTGAAATTAGTAAAGTAGCAATGAAGAGTTCTTTGAAATACGATATTTTATAGTATTCAAACATGGTTGATACATGAAATTCTTCATCTCTTTCAGCACAATACGCCATTTTGATTAAACCGGCGCTAATAGGACTAAATAAACTCGATAGTAAAACAGAAACCCCGGATACAATTAAAATAAAGTTTAAACTTAAATTTTCCGGTTGTAAATTTTCCGGTTTCATTTTTTCCAGTATCATGGCAGAATCAAAAAAGGCAACAAATATTACTGATACAAAAACAATCAGCAGTATAAAAAACACAAAAATAATTAAACCGGCATAAATCGCAATTTTTTTATAATTTTCAAAAGCATGGTTAAAAACGATTCCAAAATCTAAAGGATATCCATTTTTTTCTATTTCGTGTATTCGGTTTTGTGTAGTTTTCAACATTTGTTGGTCGTTTTAGTGGGTTAATTATTCTGTTATTTTTCAAAATAAACGTATTCAAAAGGAACTCTGAATCGTTTTCCGTACACTCCTTTTCCGCTACCCAGTAGCATATTAATTTCGGATGATGCCGGTAAATGTAATATTTTTATTCGTAGCGAATCAAAACCTTCCATTTGGCACGTATCATAGTTTATAGCAGTCATGTTGATCATGAAATTTTGTGCCGTAAGTCTGGCACTTTTATGGGCTACAATGTGCATGTCACTTTGTCTTACCTGTCCATATATGGGTTTGAATAACCCAATGAATTGAAATGCAATAAATTTGATTATTCCAATAATTCCTGTGATATCAAATTAAAACAACGGAACGATTTTTTGATAATGATGAAAAGCAAATTGTTCTCTTTTTGAATATTCTGCTTCCAGCTTGTTGCCATATTGTGGCTAAGTAAATACACTTTTTTACTTTTTTTGCACAATAGTTTCATTTATAAAAACCCGAACTGAGCGTTGGTATTTTATGGATGCACTGACGGTTTTTTCATGGGTTACATCCATTTTAATATTTTTTGAAAGGTCTTTAATTTGTCTTTGTAAGGCGCATACCGAAGGGGTAAATCCAGCCATGTCCCCCTTTTTACAATGGCTTTTTTATGCGAAAAAGTATCAAAACTCCGTTTTCCGTGATAGGCTCCCATTCCTGAAGTACCAACACCGCCAAAAGGCAAGCGATTATTCGCTAAATGGATTACGGTATCATTGATACAGCCACCGCCAAAAGAATATTTTTGTAAAACTTCTGCAATAAAAGATTTGTTTTGAGAGAATAAATACAACGATAATGGTTTTTCGAAACTTAAAATTATTTTTTCAATATCTGCCTCTGAATGGTATGAGAGTATAGGAAGTATGGGGCCGAAAATTTCTTCGGTCATCACCGGACTGTCCATTTTTGGCTCGTCCAATAGCGTAGGAGCAAGGAATAAAGTGTCTTTATTGTATTGACCTCCAAAAAGTATTTTTTGGTTTTCCAATAGATGCAATTGGCGTTGCCAGTTTTTCAAATTGATAATTCTGGCGTAATCAGGGGATTCTTCCGGATTTGGACCTAGTGCCTTTTCAATTTCCAGAATTAGTAAAGTTATGAAAGTAGCTTTCATTTTATGGTGCACCACTATGTAATCAGGGGCAACACATGTTTGTCCGGCATTTATAATTTTTCCCCAGACAATGCGGCGGGCACTCAATTCTAAATTGGCAGTTTCATCAACAATACAAGGACTTTTCCCGCCTAATTCCAGCGTAACTGGAGTTAGGTTTTCGGCTGCAGCTTTTGCTACAATTCTGCCAACGGCAACACTTCCTGTAAAAAAAATATAATCCCAACGTTTTTTTAATAATTCCTGAGCAACAGTCGCGTCTCCGGTAATGACGACGACATCTTTTACAGGGAAAGTTTCATTTATAATTTTCGCTATTATAGTAGACGTATTTGGGGTAAGTTCAGAGGGTTTTAGGGTTACTTTATTTCCGGCAGCAACAGCAGCAATCAGAGGGCATAAGGCCAATTGAAACGGATAATTCCAAGGCGAAAGGATCAATACATTTCCGTAAGGCTCACTATATATGTAATCTGACGATGGAAAATTCAAAAAAGAAGCGAGAACTTTTTTGGGTTTAGCCCAAGAATCAATGTTTTTAATGGTTTCTTTTAAATCACTTATGACATAATTTGTTTCTGTTAAAACGGCTTCAAAGGCTGGTTTTTTAAAATCATCGTAGAGCGCTTTAATAATTGCTTGTTCCTGTTTTATGATGGTATGCAATAGTTTTTTTAAAGATTCTTTTCGGTAGTCTACACTATTTTCATTTTTCATATTATGATTTTAAAGGTACAGATTTATTATTTTAACCCAAGTCGGTAGCCTACATAAAAATCAGCTTGTTTACTGTCGCTGGCCAAAGCAGTCACTATAGAACTGGATCCCATATAAAAGCCATACACTCTTAACCCGACACCACCAGTAATTCCGGAAATTTCGTTATCTGACCAAGAGGAATAAATTTCATAATTTTTCAAAGAAAATCGAGGTGTAATAGAAACCACATTTTGTGTTGTCACCTGATTATCGCTGGTGTCATCCTTTAATTTTTGTTGTGTGTAAAGCGCAACAAAAAATTTAGGTATTACTTTTATATCTGCATAGGCGGAGAAAACAGTAGGTAAGGTTACTTTGAAGTTTTTGCTGGATGTGGTTTTAGTTAAGTATCCGTCGTTTACTAAAATGGTTTCTACTTCCTTTAAAGTAGTAGTGTTTTGAAATTGGCTTAATGCCAAACCATTTGGGTTAGAAAAAGTAGACTGTATGTTTAATGCATAATTAGCAGAGGAATTTGCATCATCCTTGAAGGTCATCGTACCAATATTTCGCACTGCGATACCCGCATTTATTTTGTAACCGTCTTGGTCTTTCCATTGGTAATTTACACCAAAATCAGCTGCAACTCCGTTTAGTTTTCCAAAAACGGATTCAGAGTAATTATTAAAATCAGTAAAACCATCATTGAAGTTCCCGGAATACGCAATATTCATTGACGCTTGAGTATTATTTAAATACGCTTCGGCACCAATAGTATTAATGGTTCCCTGAAATTGATCCAGGCCTAAGTTGGTGTACGAGCCTGGAAATAATAATTTCAAGGTAGCACCCGCATTAAATTTATGGTTTTCATTTTCAAATACGTTTCTGGCTGCTGAAATTCCTATTTCTCCCCAGCTTGTTCCATTTAAACGTTGGTTGTAATCATTGCTTATTGATGAAGAACCAATAAGATTTCCGGTATTGATCGCCGCACCAAGTTGTGGGTCAATATCAATTAAATTTAATTTTGCAGCAGCTTTTGTAGTAAAACCAAAAGCCCATTTATCCATTTTCATAGCAAAACCTGGGCCGTATATTTCAGCATCTACGCGCATATTTACAGGGGTATTTCCTGTAAATAACAAATTTTCTAAGTTTTCACCATTAACAATATCACTAAATCCTATTTTATTATTAGAAGCATTTACGCTGGCCGAAAAAATATTTATTTCATATTTTGAACTTAAATTAGACAGTTCCGCAGGATTCATACCGGCATTAAGTATTCCGACTCTAGTAGACATATTGATTCCTGAAAAATGGTCTTGAGCGGTCATGTTTAAGAACGAAATGAAACAAAAAATAATAGGTAGTTTTTTCATACAATTTGTTTTTGTGAATATTTATTATTGAGTTATTGAAAGGTTGAAAGTAAAATACTGTTTTTTTAGTATTAAATGGCATTCCAGATCACATCATTTGGAGCAGGAGCAATTATTTTTATATTTTCCTTTGTAACAGGATGGATGAACATTAATTTTCTAGCATGCAAATGGATTCCTCCGTCCGGATTGCTTCGGTCAAAACCATATTTTAAATCCCCTTTTATAGGTAATCCAATCGCTGAAAGTTGAGCCCTTATTTGATGGTGTCTTCCAGTATGAAGATTGATCTCAAGCGCATAGTAGTTGTTTAGTTCTTTGATAATTGTATACTCTAAACTGGCTAATTTGCTTTCAGGGACTTCTTTTTCGTGCGCTTTTGAACTATTGTTTTTTTCGTTTCTTTTTAAATAATGAACGAGTGTATCAGTGGGCTTGGCAGGTTTGTTTTTGACAATGGCCCAATATGTTTTTTGAGTTTCACGGGTACTGAATAATTCATTCATTCGAGTCAGAGCTTTACTGGTTCGGGCAAATACAACTATTCCGGTTGTTGGCCGATCTAAGCGATGTACAACACCCAGGAAAACCTCCCCGGGTTTGTTGTATTTGTCTTTGATGTATTCTTTAACCACATCTGATAAGGGTTTATCACCCGTTTTGTCCCCTTGAACAATATCTCCTACACGTTTGTTAATTACAATAAGATGATTGTCTTCGTGAAGGATTTGAAGGTTGTTTTTAGTAGAAATTATTTTCATTTGGATTTTTAGATTGTTGGATTTCCAATACTCTTAGAGTATTCGACAATAATCAAATTCTCTTAAAGGCTACTCATCTAAGAAGTCAAATTTAATATTGTTCATTTGCATTAGGGAAATCACTTGATTTTACATCTGCAACATATTGGCCAATGGCCGTTGTCATTCCGTCATATAAATTCATATACCTTCTTAAGAAACGAGGACTGAATTCGTTGTTCATTCCTAACAGATCATGAATTACTAATACTTGTCCGTCAACACCACCCCCAGCACCAATACCAATAACTGGAATCGAGATGCTTTGGGCTACTTTTTCGGCTAGATGAGCTGGAATTTTTTCTAAAACTAAGGCAAAACAGCCTAGTATTTCTAGTAATTTAGCATCTTCGATTAACTTATGAGCTTCTTCCTCTTCTTTGGCACGAACGGTGTAGGTTCCAAATTTATAAATGGATTGTGGTGTTAAACCTAGATGTCCCATAACAGGAATTCCGGCGTTTAATATTTTCTTGATAGAGTCTTTAATTTCTTTACCACCTTCTAGTTTTACGGCATGACCACCGCTTTCTTTCATGATTCGGATGGCAGAGCGCAAGGCTTCTTTAGGATCGGATTGGTAACTTCCAAAGGGTAAATCCACCACTACCAAAGCTCTTTCAATGGCTCTTACCACAGAGGAGGCGTGATAAATCATTTGATCCAGCGTAATAGGTAATGTAGTTTCATGACCAGCCATAACATTTGAAGCGGAGTCTCCCACTAATATTACATCAACTCCTGCCGTATCAACGATTTTTGCCATGGTGTAATCGTATGCGGTGAGCATCGAAATTTTTTCTCCATTAGCCTTCATTTCAATCAATGACTTTGTTGTAATTCTTTTATAATCTTTTTTTGCGACAGACATATTTCCTTTTTTGAGAGTGTAAAGGTACTAAAATGTATAATTTTAGGTTGAAAATGTAGCACTTATATTATATCGGATACAAATTAATCAAAAAAGTAATCATACGAAAAATTCTAGTACTGACTTTATTGCTCTCCTCAGTATATTAGCAGGCTCAATATCAAGAAGTTCAAAGCGTAATTGACACTTTTTTTCAAGCCTTCCATGCCAGAGATTCACCTCAATTGCATTTACTTTGTGATGATACAAAGATATTGCAATCCATTGCTGAGAATGAAAAAGGCACTTTGCTTTCTCATGAAAAACCAGGGGGCATTTTATAAATCTATAGCTTAAAATTTCAAGAAAAAATTCTCAGGTATTCCATTCAAATAAACGGAGCCATGGCGCATGTCTGGACAACGTATGAGTTTTATGTTAATGGTACACTAAGTCATACTGAGGTAAATGCGTTTACACTTTTCAAAAAAGACAACCACTGGAAAATTATTTATCTTATTGACACTCGAAGAAAGTAGTTTGATGAGTTATTTTTAGAATATTCATTGTGTGTTACAAATAAGATAAAAATTAATTGTAATTTTTGGGTTCTGTAATTTTTTACTAATACATTTGCATTTTAAAAAAATAAATTTATGCAGTTGTATGAAAAATTGTCTCGGATTGGTTTTCTCAAAAATAGTTATGCCTTCAAATTCCTGTTTGTTGCATTTATAGGCATTCACATTCCATTAATTGGATTGTTATTTTTTGTGCTTTATGCAAGTAAAACAATTTCAGCCGATTCTATTTTAATTTTTGCGCTGATTATTACTTTATTAGCAACAGCGGTCACTTTATTTTTTTTAAAAAAACTAATTAAACCAATTGAGGTAGCTTCCAGGTCATTAATTGCCTATAGAAAAGACAGAACAATACCTTCTTTGCCAACTAATTTTTCGGATGAAGCAGGGTTGTTAATGAGTAATATTCAAGAATCAATAGCTGATAACGAAAATTTCATTACTGAAAAACAAGATTTAGTTTATTTGCTTTCGCATGATCTAAGAAATTTTGTAGGAAATTCAAAATCGGCCGCATTGCTTATTTTAGAAGAGGATTCTTCGGATTATATAAAAGAATTAGCGGAGTTAATAGTTCAATCCAGTGGTGAACAATTTCATTATATTGAAAGTTTTATCACATTATTAAAGGAACAAGATCAAATTATAAAAAGAAATTCTCAGGACTCCCTAATTCAATTTTCACCTGTTTTTTCTATGGTGGCAAAACAATTAGATCAGGTATTAGTGGTCAAAAACATTAAATTAGTTTTATCAATTGACGTTCAGGAAGCACTTTTATCAATTGACGACGAGTTGTTGATTCGAGTTTTAGTCAACGTAATTGATAATGCTATAAAATTCTCCTACCCAAATAGTGAAATTGAGGTTCATGTGTATCTTGATGGCACTAAACTGTATTTAAAAGTGAAGGATACAGGAGTAGGTTTTGTTCAAAAACAGAGTGACGAATTATTTAAAAAATTCACTAAAATGAGTATGTCTGGCACTTCAAATGAGCCTTCTACAGGAATTGGATTGTATTTGTGCAAAAACATAGTAGAACGACACAACGGTGTAATTTATGCACAAAGCAGTGGGACAAATAAAGGGGCTACTTTTTCAATTGTTTTTGATACAAAAAAGGGCTAAAAATAGTTTTCTAATGTGTTTTTGTTCTTCTTAGGGCGTACGAAATCTGAGAAAATATTTTAAGCACTGTAAACAACAAGATTACTAGGTGCAATATAAAAAAAAGCTGTAATTCTATTCTTGATTTGGAATAGCGTTACAGCTTTTAGTTTATGACAGGGATAAAAATAGAACGGCAAAACCGGTGCTTTTTAGTACACCTAATACCATATTTTTGCCACCTTAGCTTTTGGTGTAAATACTTAGTATTAGTTTATTTTTTCTAATTGACCTACTTTTTTCCAGTTTGGATCTATATTTAAAGCGACAGCGATGTACACTTCACTTTTATTTACTTTGAAAGCAGTTCCTTTATTCATTTCAGCATTGACTTCTTTAGGTGTTAAGTTGTAAATTGCTCCAGTAATAGGATCTACAATGATACCAATCAAGCCACCAAATAAAATATTTCCAATATACCAAGCATTGAATTTTTTGGTCAAGTTAGTTTCAAAAGTTTGGTATCCTTCTAATTTAATCATCACATGATGTTCTTTTTTTCGTTCCAGTTTGATTTCAAAAGGCGTTTTTCCTACTTCGATTTCATCAATAAAAATAGAGGCAGCAGCAGGGTTGCTTCTAAAATTTACTTTTTGTTTAGAGCCGGAAACAATTGTAGCACAACTACTCATTAGTAGCGCTAGGGATAATGTAGAAATAAGGATTGTTTTTTTCATTAGAGTGTGTATAATTAATTAAGTTGTAATTTATATTGGGGGATTGTGGTTACGTCTCCGTCATAATAATAGAAATCTACTTTGATGCGATAACAAAGACTCCATATATCGGGAGTTCTCTTTTCGGTTACTTTTACAAGATTAGCGCCTTTTTCTCGGGCTAATTTTCGGGCTTTTGTCAGGTGTGAGTTAAAATCACAATCGGTTGTGAAACCACTGTCCTGATATCTGGCATTTCCTATTTTTTTGGCACCTTCAGGAATTGCATGATGAACATCAAGAAAGGCTACGGGGTCTTCAATTGTTAGTGGTTTTTCTGAAGATTCAAAATTAGAAGTGATTTTTGGACTACAGCTAAAAGCTAAAAATACAAAAACGAGAAGAGATAATTTTTTCATTGTCAGATGGAATTGGTTATTATTATTATTATATGGGTAATTTTTATTCTACTCTAACTTTAATAGCACCATAATTATCAGACTGAAAAGTAATAAGTCCAAAAACAGTTTCTCCTTTTTTTATTATTTTGCCATTAATGGAGTAATCGTTCAGCTCAGTTTTGAACTTTTTATTGGCATTACTCGCAACAATCATATTTCCTAAGGCTAATCCGGGTCCAATAATCAGTCCTATTGGTGTCGAGCTGGTTTGCTCCGTCATTCCGTTTGAATTGGTTTTTGTGGTAAAAAATTGAATTGGAGATAGTAATAAATAAAACAAATAGGAGGCTGGGCTTTGTTTTAAAGATTTGAATGTTTTTTCATTCTCCAATAGATACAATTCATTTCCGCTTTCAAAATTTAATTTTATATCTTTTCCAAAAACCAAATCTTTTTCAGTGTTGTTTTTTACTTTAACAGCCACTAGTCGAAGCCCTTTTTTAGTCTCTTTCTTTGCGTATTTCTTATTTAATAAATCATATTTGTATTCCAGCGTTACTCCATGAAGTGTGTTGTTCGAAATATAATTAAGTGAAGCGGGTTGTATTGGTTTGTATCCTGAAGCACAACTATTTAGTAAAATTACAATCGATAATAAAAAAATAATTGTAGTTAATTTCATTTGCTGATTAATTAGTTTTTTTTATTGGTTGTCAATTAGTTTTTTTTGTAAGTAAAGTATACTTTTTCAAAAAGCAAACATAAAGAATTTACTGATACTATTAAAATTAAACAGTATTTATTTTAACCACGTTTTTGTTAATTTTTTTTGATTTAATTTTAAATTTTAGTTAAAAATAGTGGATATACTATACTCTTTTTTTAAAAAGAACTAAATTTGAGAAAACAGAAAATTTATAATTATGAAAAGAAATGCAACCGCAGTCTGGAATGGTTCACTCAAAGAAGGAGCCGGAAAACTAACTACACAAAGTACCACACTAAAAGATACCCAATATTCATTCAAATCTCGTTTTGAAGAAGGAGTGGGGACTAATCCTGAAGAACTTATCGCCGCAGCACACGCAGGCTGTTTTACGATGCAACTTTCGGCCTACATTAGTGAAGAAGGGTTTGAAATCGAAAGTATCGAAACCAAATGCGACATTGATTTAGTTGATGGAACCATTGTTACCTCGCACCTGATGCTTCAAGCAAAAATTAGCGGAATAACAGAAGATGCTTTTCAACAATTAGTAACTAAAGCAGAAAAAAATTGTCCTATTTCTAAAGTTTTGAATGCTGCAATTTCTTCGACTGCTTCCTTAGTTTAAAAATATACAGACATCAAAAAGGTTCGGTTTAATTTTAAATCGAGCCTTTTTGATGTCTGTAAAAGGAATGTTTCAAAAAAATAGTAATACAAATTTTTTTACTTAATGAACGTATAATTACTCTTTGATTATCAGTAAAATAACTATTTAAAAACTTGTAAATAAAACTAATGTTACTTTCATTAAATAATTATCACTGGATATGCGTGTCAAACATGGAGAGTTTGTTTCAATCATAGGAAAATCTGGCTGTGGAAAATCGACGTTGTTGTATTTGCTTTCTACGATGGATACGGAGTATGACGATCAGATATTGATTCATAAAGCACTATTTTACTATGATTTCATGTTTATAGAGCAATCCTTTCAATCCTTCTAAAGCGAAAACGGCTTTTTTTAATTTTGTTGTTTTGGGATCAATTGTATAATTATAGCTTGTTTTGAAACTAGCTTTGTTGGCAATTGCTTTTGCAAACTCAGAACGGTATAAATCGCAGTTTTCAAAAACAACTTCGGTCAAATCAGTGCTCATAAAATCAACGGCAATAAGACTACAATTAGAGAAGGAGGTTCCTTTGATTTTTAAAGTGTAAAATTTAGAGAAATCCAAAATACAATCCTTAAAAGCGATTTCGAAAATTAATTTATCGCACATGGCAAAATTGACATCTTTGATTTCACACCGATTAAAAGTTACGGTTCTAAAGGCCACATAATTAATTTTAGCATTGCTAAAAGTGCAGTCATTGAAGGTACAATCAATGAAAGTTACCGCTAAAAAAACGCATTGGGAGAAATTACAATTTGTAAAAGTACAGCATTCAAATTCCTTAAAATTGACTTCCTCTTCCTTGTACGTAATGTCTTTGTATTCAATATCTAGAAAATATTCGGGCATTTAGTGGTTTTAAATTCAGTTTTATTGCTATCTTTTCATCACAAAGAAACAAAATTCGAAATTGTTAAATTGGATAAATTAGTCTTATTATTTTTGGAATTTTAAACTCTTTCGTAATCCGCTTTCCAGTGCTGAATCGCTTTTTTAATTTCCTTTGCCGAAAGATTTTCATTCAGCGCTCTTAGAGTTAACGCTTGAAATTCATCATCTGAGGCAAAACGTAACGCAAATAGCTGATCGTCATTTAAATGACGTTAAAAATCTTCCAATATTTTTCCGGTAAGAGAAAAATAACGGTACCGAAGTTCTAAATAGACAATTCGGTTTTGTAGGATCAACGCATAATGTTGACGCAACATAAAAACAAGGCAAAAGCACGACAAAGAGTACACTAATAAATATCCAGATTAAAGAATCTTCTTTTGGTACAACTAAAATAAATACTGAAGGCAGCAATGTCATGATTATTGGATAATGAATAAAATGATGAGGCGGATAGTACCGAATGTGATTTTTATAAGATTGTGCTTTCATTAATGTAGTTTAAAAAAAATTAAATATAAATTAAACTATGGATTTAAAGCATTAAAGGCTATGCAATTACTATGAGGTTTTTTTTAACGGAGTAGACCTTTATAATTTCTTTAGATTTCTTTAACATTTCGATAACTCGTTTTTCAAGATAAATTCAATAATTTTATTGAAAATATAAAAAAATGATAGCTACAAAAGGATACGCAGTACAAGATGCTAAGACAGATTTAGCACCTTGGGATTTCGAAAGAAGAGAAGTTGGACCACATGATGTACAATTTGACATCCTGTTTTGTGGTGTTTGTCACAGTGATTTACACCAAATTAAAGATGACTGGGGCGGTTCAATTTACCCAATGGTTCCGGGACATGAGATTGTAGGTAAAGTGGTAAAGGTAGGAAGTCATGTAAAGAAGTTTAAAATAGGAGATATAGCAGGGACAGGTTGCTTGGTAGACTCTTGTAGAAGTTGTGAAAACTGTAAAGAGGGATTAGAACAATTTTGTTTGAAAGGAAGAACCGACACGTATAATGCTTTAGGACAAGACGGAAAAACACCTACTTATGGCGGTTATTCGAATACCATTGTAGTACATGAAGATTTTGTTCTGCAAGTTTCAGATAAATTGCCTTTGGCTGCTGTAGCGCCTTTATTATGTGCCGGAATCACGACCTATTCTCCATTGAGACACTGGAAAGTTGGGAAAGGGCATAAATTAGCCGTTCTTGGTTTGGGTGGTTTGGGACATATGGCGGTTAAATTTGGAGTTTCTTTTGGAGCTGAAGTTACCGTGTTAAGTACATCAGCAAATAAAGAAGCCGATGCCAGAAAATTAGGAGCACATAATTTTATCGTTACTAAAGATGCCAAACAACTCGAAAGTGTAGCTGGTTCTTTTGATTTTATTCTGGATACTGTTTCTGCACCACACGACTTAAATTTGTATTTGTCATTATTGAGAGTAAACGGCGTGCATATTTGTGTGGGCGTACCACCAACACCTTATGAAATTCAAGCTTTTAGTCTCATAGGGGGACGAAGAAGTCTTGCAGGTTCGCTTATAGGCGGCTTGCCTGAAACTCAGGAAATGTTAGATTATTGTGCGGAACATGGTATTGTTTCTGAAATAGAAATGATTGATATCAAAAATGTTCATGAAGCATATGACCGAATGACAAAAGGAGATGTCCGGTATCGTTTTGTAATAGACATGGCTACATTGTAAAAATAAGTTTAAAAACCAAGCCCCTAAAAAAAATTGATACATTTCGGCTTTTTTAGGGGCTTTTTTATGTGTAAATAGGAATGCTACAGTAGTGTTGACAATAATTATTTTATCAGGTATTTTGTTTTGTTCAGAGTTCCTACGATTTCAAAGAGATTCAATGCGACCCCTTTTTTTAAGTCTCTACTTGCCGTTGCCGATGATATATCTTTAAAGATATTCATGTACTCTTTTCTTGTAAATTCTTTGAGTCCAAGAGTAATAAAATGATCTAATCTGTCAATATCCCGTAAAATTCTATTGTTGTAATTGAGTAGATTTTTTAAAGACTCGTCAATTACTCCCAGCATGTATTCAATAAAAAGAGTAGATTTTCCGACCTTATCACTAAGCGCTAATGCTTTATAATACTCGTTTTGTGATTGACTAATTAATGTTTCAAATGGGAGGAATTCAAAGACCGGGTATTCAGATCTTAAAATTAAGGTTTGCCACAATCGACCCATTCTACCATTACCATCTAAAAAGGGGTGGATGAATTCCATTTCATAATGAAAAACGCAGCTTTTTATTAAAGTCAGTTCTTCGGAATCCATGAGATATTCAAACAAGTCTTTCATTAAGTAAGGAACATTTTCATGCGGAGGAGCAATATGTTCCACTTTAGTTCCTTTCACAATTCCAACAGCCTGTTTTCTATATTTTCCCGCGCTATCGATTAATCCTTTCATTAATTCCTGATGCGCTTTTAAGAAACTTTTGTCTGAGGAAAAATTAAAGTCTTTTAATTTTTCATAAACGTTAATAGCGTTTATGACTTCTAGTACATCTTTTTCAGGACCCATTACCTTTTTGTTTTCGATTAATGCGGTAATCTGTTCCTCTGTCAAAGTATTCCCTTCAATTTGTAGTGAAGAGTGAATGGTTTTAATTCTGTTTTGCTTTCGAAGTTGAGGAGACTGTTTGTTGAGATAGGTAGCGTTTACTTCTCCAATCTTTTCAGAAATAGAACGTATCAGTTTTAAAATATTCGATGTTATGTCGTAAGGAGGTTTCATTGATGCTATCATTTGATAGTATCAAAAGTAATTTTTTTAAGAATATTTTCCAATAAGATCGTAATTTAATAATTGCTTTTTTTTATTTACAATACCTCAACAATATAATGCGTCTGGACTTGCTAACTTTACCAGCATAAAAAGTTAAGAACAAAAACCTTAATTTAACTTATGAAACAAGTGCGTAAAATTTATGACCGAGCTTTTAAAGAGAAAGCCGTTCAATTGAGTTATGATAGACATAAGATCTCTGAACTAGCCAGAGAATTGGAAGTTACCGCTCCCCAGTTGTATAGATGGCGAAAAGAATAAGAAGAGTTCTGACAAAGAAGTTTTTCTGGGAATGGAAATTTTGTATTGTTTTTTCAGTAGTTAACAAAATTTACTATTAACAAATGCACTCACTCACTTGAAATCAATATGGCTAATTTGGAGGCAACATAAAAGTGTTTTCCTGTTTTCCGTTAAGAAACATAAATCGTAAACTTAAAATCTACCTTAGTAAGTTTTGATTTCTGGAAAACAATATTATAAGCTTGAATTTTACTTAATTTTGGGTTCAGATTTTTTAAGTAATTCTTTAAGATATTTACCCCATATTTTTGGATTGGAATGTGTGCCATGGCCAGTGGTTTTATCTGTAATAGGTAATAAGATATATTTTCCATTTTTAACGTTTTTAATTTCTTTCTCCATTAATCCGAGTTCAGGAGGGTTTACTTGATCATCGGCAGAATTTATAGCAATTAAAGGGGCTTTAATTTTTGACAAGTAAGGTTGCGGATTGTAATCTCTTGAGGAATCAAAAGCATAAATCAGATCATTAGCATCTAATGTTGATGAATATCGGGCTAAAGTATTTTCCATCATTATTTCTGCTTTCTCTCTGGTTGGGGCTGCAATTTGCCATTGTAACGGACTACTCACCATAAACATCAGAGATAATATAGCGCCAGTCATTCCTTGTTGTGGCTGTTGAATATAATTACCCTCTTTCCACTCAGGATCCATTTCGATTAATTTAATCGCCATTTTTCTTTGAATGCGGTTTCTACCGGCTATTTCTGCTGGTAAGCTTGCCAAAGGCATTAGTGCATCCATAAAATCAGGGTAGGTGTAACCCCAAACCCAAGTGTGCATGCCGCCCATTGATGTTCCCATTACCAATCGAAGATGATCTATTTTCAAATGTTCAGTCAGTAATTTATAGTTTGCCAAAACCATATCGTCATAATTGTATTTGGGAAATGCCATCTTTAAGCCATTGCTTGGTTTGCTCGATTTTCCGTGTCCAATATCATCTGTTAAAACAATAAAATACTTTGTGGCGTCTAACAATTGACCCTTTCCAAATAAATTGCCTCCAAACTGTTTGCTCAAAAAGGCGCTTCCGCTTCCAGTGGTGCCATGCATAATTAAAACAGCATTGTTAATTTGACCTTTCTTATTTTTTGTTGGTTTCCCAATGGTTGTGTAATGTAGTTTTAGTTGGTCTAATTGCTCCTTACTATTAAAAGTAAAGTTTTTTATTAGATAATCTCCTTCAATTGGTGCTGGGAAATCTGTCTGTGCAGAAACACATTGGACAGATAAAATATAAAATAAAATAAAAGCACATGTGTTTTTTATTAACATTTCATTAAAATTTAAATTAATAATTTTGGAATAAGATCAGGATAAATTATATTATTTGTTCTTTTATTTTGATGAGACTATTCGAATAAAGAAAAGTTCTTTCAAACATTATATTACTTAAAAACAGACAGTTAATATCCTGCGGCCGCACCATCTTTTCTACTTTCTGAGGCTCCAAAATACACTTTTCTTATTGCGTCATACATAATTGCCTGATAACCTCCATAATAGCCTCCAAAGCCAATTTTATGTCCCTTCTGGATCAATTTTTTTATTTCTTCAAAATCAAAACCACTTTCAATTAGGATTTCGCCTTTGCCTGTTGACAGCTCGCCCGTAAAATCAGTTGAACCAATGTGTTCAAACCTTGGTGCATCTCCTGCTTCCTGTAAATTCATACCAAAATCAATCAGGTTCATTAATATTTGAACATGACCTTGAGGTTGAAAATCGCCTCCCATTACACCAAAACTCATAAATGGTTTTCCATCTTTAGTAACAAAACCTGGAATAATAGTATGAAAAGGTCTTTTTTGAGGGGCATAAGAATTTGGCATTCCTTCAACTAAATTGAAGCATTCGCCTCTATCCTGGAGCATAAATCCTAATTTTGGTGGAACCATTCCAGATCCCATGCCTCTATAATTACTTTGAATTAAAGAAATCATGTTTCCTTCTTTATCGGCGACAGTCAAATAAATTGTACCGCCACTGCTTTCTTTTCCAGCTTTAAAAGTCCCTGCGCGGTCAGGATTAATTAAATCCCTTCTTTCAGTTGCGTACTCTTTAGATAATAAATCATTTACAGAAACTTTCATAAAATCTGAGTCCGCATAATATTTCGCGCGATCTTCAAAAACAAGTTTTTTTGCTTCGTTTACAATGTGCAAATGTTGAGCGCTACCAAAGGGTATTTTACTAAAATCATAACCTTCTATAATATTAAGCATTTGCAAAGTAGCCATTCCTTGTCCGTTTGGTGGTAATTCCCATACGTCATAACCCCTGTAATTTGTTGCGACAGGTTCAATCCAATCCGAATGGTGTGTTGCAAAATCTTCATACGCTAAAAATCCGCCTTGAGCTTGAATAAATTTAGCAGATTCTCTGGCAATATCTCCTTTATAAAAAGCATCTCTTCCTCCTTTGGCAATTTTTTTATAGGTATTAGCTAAAAATTGGTTTTTAATAATATCTCCTTTTTGAGGTAATTTGCCATCTACAGTATAAGTTTCCTTGATATTAGGGTACTGTTTCATATATTTATTTATCGTGACTTGCAGATAATAAGCAATTAATTCTGTAGTTGGGAAACCTTCTTCAGCATATTTTATACTTGGATTTAAGATGTCCTGCATGGGTAGTTTTCCAAATTTATTATGCAATTCGAACCAACCATCAACACAACCTGGAACCGATACTGGCAGGGGACCACTTGGTGGAATGTGTGTAATGTTATTTTTAGTGAAGTAATCTAAAGTTAGTGCTTTTGGAGATCGTCCGCTGGCATTCAAGCCATAGAGTTTTTTGGTTTTTGCATCCCACACTATCGCAAAAAGATCACCACCAATGCCGCTACCTGTTGGCTCCATCAAGCCTAATGCGGCATTTACAGCTATTGCGGCATCCACTGCTGTACCTCCTTTTTTTAAAATATCGATTCCTATTTGTGTTGCTAAGGGTTGACTGGATGCTACCATTCCGTGTTGCCCAATAACTTCAGATCTTGAAGCAAAATTCCTGCCCGTTAACCGGTCTTGAGCAAGTATAAATGTTGTTGATATCAGCAACAAAAAGAGGAATCGATTTTTCATTTGTGTATGATTTTAATTAGTTTATATCCCAATATAATTTAGTTTCGCTTTTGTCACCACCTATTTTTGTAGCCGCGTTCGTGTAATTAGTTCCATTTAACTGTTGCTCATTTGCTGGATATTTCATCCGGTTTGGATAACCTGAAAAAGCATTTACGGGTATTGTTAATTTTGGGAAATCTAATCTGCGAACTTCCAACCATCCTTCAAATGGGCGATTGTATAATGCAATCCATTTTTGGAAACCTATTTTTTGTTTCCATCCACCTGCAGCGGTCGTGTAAGCAACGTCCGATCTTAATAAGTATTTATCAGCATTTGCCTCAGTACCGCCCCAATATAGTATTGAAGCTTTAATGGCATTATTATAATGAGATTCTGCAGAACCAGTTACGTTGTAGCCACGCTCTTTTGCTTCAGCTCTATAAAATTCCATTTCCACGTAATCTATTAATACGTTTGGCGCGCTAGGGTCAGCTACACGAGTACTTGGCTTTGACATTTTTGGATAATCACTTGGGATGCCCATTATGCCTCCAACGTATAAGCCTACATTATTCACTCCAAAAAAACCTGGTTTACGTGGATCTTCAAAGCTATTCAGAACATCCATTAAATCTTTTGCTGCAATATAATCGGTGCGATTGGCCAACACCAGTTGATCATACAACGGATTATTATTAGGTATTGCGGTAAAATATTTAACAAAACCATTATTAGATATCGCGTTAATAGCATTTGGATTGGCTTTTTCAAAGGCTGTTTTCGCTAATGAATTATCTACGTCAGATATTGTCATAGCCATTCTTACCTGTAAAGAGTTTGCAAAAGAAATCCACTTTGCTACAGAACCTTGAAAAATAATATCTTCTGACGATGTGAAGCCAGGAGCACTAATACTTAATTTGGCTATGTCATTTTCCAATCGGATCATTAATTCTTTGTTAACAGTTTTGGCGTCATCATAAACTGGGAAAAGTAGCTGATCATCTAACGACTTGGAGTAAGGAATATCGCCATAAGTAGTCACCAAAATGTTAAAGGTGTACACTTGCATGATATCGATAATTGCTAATTGATTTGTTTTTATAATTGGATTTAAAGTAACATCATTTGTTATAATACGGGAGCTTTCTTTTAAATCATTCAAAACATCTCTATACATTCTAGTCCACCATGCATCATTAATCGACCTTGTGACATAATTAAATTGTGCCTCTTCCTGAATAACAGCCTGAGCCCAATGATTTACAAAGTGTCGAAAGATGTTAACATTTACACTGGCTGAGGCTAAGCCATCTGACAATGTTTTAACGGCATTTGAGAATAAACTACCCGGAGGGACTTCACTAGCCCGTTTAGTTTCATCATTAAAACGAGTAATGTCGTCTGTACAGGCGCTAATTAGTAACACCAATACTACTATTGAAATAAATCTTTTTTTCATGATTGTAAGTTTATAATTTTACTTTTACGTTTAACCCAATAGCACGTACTGTAGGGTAAGATCCACTTTGATAGCCTTGTATGTTGCCTGAAGATAAGTTTTCTTCAGGGTCAGCGTAGGGAACATTTTTATGGATTAACCATAAGTTTCTTCCAGTCAACGAAAATTCTATTTCATTTATAGATTTAATTCTTGACATTATTTTTTTTGGAAGAGAATATGAAATCGCTACCTCGCGAAGTTTAACAAAACTCGCATCATATACAAAATTTGATTGAGGAAGATATCCACTAGTGCCTGAAACTATAGTAACTCTTTTTGTGTTAGGTTCTCCATTCGCTGTAACTCCTGCCAAAATTATACCTCCTCCATTGGCAACAGCATCTCGTTTTGGGTTTCCAAGATCATTAAGTCCAACAGTTTCGGGTAAAATACCCGACATTGTACCGTAGTACATGTCTAAAGAAAATAATTGACCTCCTTTTTTTACATCAATTAAAAAACTTAAGTTAAAATTTTTATATCTGAAACTATTACTCAAGCCACCAATCCAATCTGGATTAACATTTCCAATTACATTTGAGGTAGTAGTTGTAAATTGATATAAACCGTTATCCTTTATAAGTCGTTCCCCATTTAACATTTCATAAGTCACCGATTGTAATTCGCCATAAGGTTTACCTAACGAAGCATTTAAGCTAACTCCACCTTGGAAAGTTCCTAATTGCAAGTTTTTACTGTCGTTGTATAAGGATAAAACTTTATTACGATTTCTTGTGAAATTTAAATTCACATTCCAAGAGAAATCGGCGCCTTTTACCGGAGTTGCAAATATAGAAACTTCGATACCTTTGTTTTCAATATCACCGGCATTAATAAATTTGCTGGAGTAACCTATAGCAGTAGAAACAGCTACAGGAATAATTTGATCTACTGTGTTAGTATGATAATAAGAGGCATCAAAACCTATTCTGTTATTAAAAAAGGACATTTCTAAGCCAATTTCTTTACTGATTGTATTCTCAGGTTTTAATGCACTATTGTTTTTAGTATTAGGTAAAGAAAAAAGCAATGTGCTATCAAAAGGATTTGGCTTATCATACACATCTCTTAGACTTCCCCAAGCGGCATCATTTCCAACAGTAGCATAATTTAGTCTAAGCTTTCCAGAAGATAACCAGGGTAAATTTTGAAGATGATTATAAAAAATATAACTGCCGGAAACGGCATAATAATTATATGCATTTGCTTCTTCAGGCAAGGTTGAAGATTTATCCCTACGCAAGGTTGCATCTAAAAGAAGTAATTCCTTGTAATTTATTGTTACGCCACCAAATACACCATCTACTGCTTTTGGTTGATACGATTCAATCGCTGCAGGGACAGTTCCTTTTGAATTAGAAACGGCATAAAGTTTTGGAACAACTAAACCTCCTGCAGTTTGAGAAAAAATTGAACTTATTGTATTTCTTCTAATATTGAGACCAGCTAAGGCATTAAGACTGAAATCGTCATTTAATTTTTTATTTATTGTTGCCAATAAATCGTAATTAGTTTCATTAAAATTTCTATCAAAACGAGAATAAGATGAAATTCCAGCACTTCCCACGGCTCTTCTTTCCTGTTGCATTTCTGAATAGGTATCTACTGAAACTCGGCCTAAAAGGTCTAACCAGTCGGTAACCTTATAGGTGATTGTTGCGTTTCCAATGACCCTGTTTCTAGTATCGTTTTGATAATTCTCATAAACAACCCAATATGGATTATCTGAAAAACCGGGAGTTAAATTGGTAAGTTTTGTAGGATCAGCCCAGTTCCAAGTAATATTTTTTCTATTTCTAAAATAGGCATCTTTTAATTCTAAAACATCAACATTAGTCTGATTAAAATGTCTGAAATTACTATTCACATTCCTTCCACTATCATAACCTGTTCCATATCTTCCTTTGCCATCAACTTGGGAATAATTTACTAATCCACTTACCACCAGTTTGTTTGTTATATTATAACTAGCACTAAGATTTACAATGTTTTTTAAAACACTTGCATTTGGTAATACGCCTCTTTCATCATTTCTGGAATATCCAATTTTAAAAGAACCTTTGTCAGCAACTAATCCATCAATCATAACATTATGATTCGTAGAAATAGCGGTTTGATAAAAACTGTCCGGTCCGTTTTTAGGTGCAATCCAAGGTTTTGGTTTTTGATAATTTGGTGATGCCTGATCAAATGCTTCCCAATCATATACTAATAAATTTGGGTCATAACGTGGACCCCATGAACGTGGCGCAAATGTAGGTACTACCAAGTCTTTAATTCCATCAGCATTAGCATCAAAAAATAGAAACCCATCTTTATCCTGAGGAATTGAACGCCCAGCGCCATATTCTTGTTGGTATTTTACAAATGTTGTTTTATCTATATTGCCAACCGTAACTCCGCTATTTACAGAAATTCCAAGCCCGTTTTTTGGTTTTTTGGTGGTAATCATTATTACCCCATTTGCTGCTCTTGAACCATAAAGTGCAGAGGCTGCAGCTCCTTTTAACACGTTAATCGATAAGATATCATTTGGATTAATATCAGCCGCTGCATTACCATAATCATAACCGCCTGCCCCTGATCTTTGCGACGCTGAATTTGTATTCGAATTATCCACCGGAACTCCATCTACTACAAATAATGCTTGATTGTTTCCTGTCAATGATTTATTTCCTCTAACTACAACATTTACTGATCCTCCTACAGAGTTACCTTGAGTTATTTGTAAACCTGAAATCTTTCCGGATAGTCCACTTGCAACGTTTCCTACTTGCGTTTTATTGACATCATCACCACTTATTTGTTGAGCCGCATAAGGCAGCGTGTTTTTTTTGCGTCGAATACCAAAAGCGGTAACTACAACTTCATTAAGGCTTTGTCCTTCCTCTTTTAAAACGACAGTCAGAAAGCCACTTCCTAAATTAACTTCTTTGGTTTCCATCCCAATAAATGATATTACTAAAACGGATCTTACAGAAGGCACTTCAATAACAAAACTTCCATCAATGTCTGTTTGAACCGAAATAGTAGATCCTTTAACGTGAACATTAGCTCCTGGGATCGTTAATCCTTTTTCATCAACTACCTTTCCTTTTATTATTATAATAGCAGCTATTGCTTTAATTTCTGTCTGATCCAAACTTTCTGTTGCTGTATTTATCATCGAAATGCTCTCTCTTTGTAGTACAATCAGATTGTTTATTTCGTCATACTTAATGCTAAGTGGTTTTAAAATGCGTGAAAGTACGCTGGATAATAATTCATTAGTGGCTTCTATGTCCACTTTTTGTTTTAACTGAGTCATTCTTGAATTATAAGAAAACTTAACGTGTATTGATTTCTCAAGTTTAAATAAAGCATCATCCAGACTCACATTCGTCAAGCTAATTGTCACCTTAGTGTCAAGTTTTCTTTGTTCTTTACCACTATCTGCCAATACTACATTAGAAAAAATGAGAGCTAAAACAAATTGGAATAATGTTAACTTTATGATACGATAGCGTCGTCGTTGTTTTACTACAGTTTTTTTCATAATTTTGGTTTTTTGGTTAATACTTTAATTGGTTATTAGCGAAACATTACAATTGTCTTTTACAGGAGATCAATTGATTTTTTACGGCGTCGTAAATGTTACAGCATTTTCGGCGCTTTTTTTAATTTAATATAAATTGTAATTTAGTTGCAACCAATTGATTGAATACTAATTTGGTTACCATTCATTTGATACGTTGTGTTATTTCCAATACTTTTACAGATTATTTTTAATTTTTCAGATAAGGGCTGGTCAGTTAGTGAAGTAGTAATATGACATTCTTTTAACTTATTTTCTGGAAAATCAATATCTACTAAATACGCTTGCTCTATAGTTCTAAAAATTTGGACTACCGGAATATCGGTAAATTCAAAACTTAATTTTTCTACGTCACCAAGAGCACTAGTTAATGATTCATCTTGTGTTATATTGGTAATTTTATTGAATATAAGGGTTTTTCTACCATAACGAAGTGCTTGATTAGGCAATAAAATCACTTCTTTCTTTGTTGAATTAAAAGCAGATTTATTGGAATGGATTTTGACAATACCTGTTCTAACTATTACCTCCACATTAGAATCGTTTTCATAGGATTTTATTCTAAAACTTGTTCCTATAACTTTAGTTATTATTTCATTTGAATAAACCAAAAACGGTTTTTTAGCATCTTTGCTTATTTCAAAAAAACCTTCACCAGACAGATAAACTTTTCGTTCGTTTCCGACAAATATTTTAGGATAACTCAATTTACTTTTTGGTTGTAATAAAACCGAACTGCCATCTGACAAGATTATAACTTGGGACTTATTGGAGTTGTTTGTTTGCTCTAACAGGCCATCGGAATTCTCTTTAATTAATTCATTATAATTAAGCTCTCCATCATTGGCATTAAAAAAATTATGATAAAACCAAGTTGATATCAGCCCAAATACAAGTGTTGCTGCAATGCCTTTAATCCAATTGTTTCTTAAAAACAACACTTTGGTTTTGCGAGTGGTTTTCTTTTTATTCTCAATTTTATGCCAAGTAGCTTCTAAAGCAGTCTGAACTGCATCAGCTGATAAATCGTCTGCGGGAACTTTCATTGCAAAAATCAATACGCGCGCTTCTTCAACTAATTTAGCTCTTACGGGGTTTTCCAAAGTCCAAAGCTCCCAATTTTGTTGGTCGTTTTGTTGTAGTACCCATCTTTTGAAGGATTCATCGGCCAAAAATTCGCCTATTTCAATATAATTATTACGGTTTTGCATGAATAAAAATGGGTTATAAAATGAAAGAGGACATTTTTTTAAATTGATACTCACTTAATTCTAAATTTTTTCAAAAAATTTAAAATACTTGAGATAACAATAAAAAAAGAAGAGACTTATTTTCTTTCCAATTTTTACGAATATTTAGTAAAGACCTGTGAATCAAATTGTTTGCTGACTGATAATTAACTCCGAGTAGTTCTGCAATTTGTTCAACGCTTAGTCCTTGATGGTATCGCAGATATAAAGCCTCTTTCTGTCGTGCTGGTAAATTATTGATGAGCTGGTTGAGTGTTAAAACTTTGACAGCCATAGATTCATCAGCGATAAGAATATCCTCGATGGTAAAATCAAAAGTAAACGGAATCAAATCTACAGTAGTGGACTTTCTGAAAATATGGTCTCTTTCGTGAAGTCTGGCAATACGTTTTCGGACACTTGATAACAAATAAGCTTTTACGACAACATTATCATTAAGGGAATTTTTGTAAACCCATACGTCTGTAAAAACGTCCTGCACACAATCTTGTACCTTTTCAGGAAAAGGAGTAAACGAATTCCCATATCGCACTAAATGACTGTAATACTTTTTAAAAAGTGATGAAAAAGCCTTTTCGTCTCCTGATTTTAAAGCTTTCCAAAGGACAGAATCATCTAAATTATCAACAAGTAGTTTTTGGCTATTCAAAATTAATTTTGGCGTTAGAGTATTGTTTTTATATAAAAATTATAACATAGGTTTTTGTTAAATCAGCTTTTAGGTCTTGGTAATAAGATAGTTAACAAGTAGTAAGTCGTAATTAATTATTGGTTGCCTAAAAACTACATTTATAAATGACTGTAATATGACTTTTTGTATGTTATAAATATTCTTTGCAAGACGGTTAATTAATAGTACGGGTATCATTTTAAATAAAAAAATAAGTTTTTGTTGTAATTTTTTTAAGAAAAAACATATACTTTTACATTATTAAGATTGTTTGATTATTTTATTAATTTAATTAAATATTAATTTGTTATTAACAAAACTCTTAATAATAACTTAATTAAAAAAATGTTTTAAAAGAATAATTGTTTGTTTTTAATTTTACATTCATAAAACTTTTCCATTGATAATAACTTCTTTGACCAACTTGCAATACTTTACACATCTTTTCAATCGGAAATATCTTTTCATTGTTTCTGATGAAAGTATAAATCATCGACCGTTTTTGGAAAAGATGCCAATTGCTTTTTTTAATATATCTCGCTCTAGTTCCGCATCTTTTAGTTTTCTTTCAAGTTCAGAAATTCGTTCCTGTTCTGGCGTTTGCTTTAAATTGCCGTTACCTGGAAAACTTCCTTGTCCGAACTCTTCATACTCTTTTCGCCACTTATATAACTGTGAAGCAGTTATACCTAATTCTCTGGCAAGTTCGGAGATATTATGTCTCTCATAACTCAATTGAATTGCTTTCTCTTTAAGAACTCGGTCATAAATTTTTCGCACTTGTTTCATAAGTTAAAATTAAGGTTTTTATTCTTAGCTTTTTATGCTGGTAAAGTTAGCATGTCCAGAATGTGCACACTCTTTATTACAGGCTAGATAGCGCTCCTTATTGTTATTGGAGACTATTAGTTTCTAAAAAAAATCTTAAATTAACGGCTTCTGGTGATACTTTCTTAGTTGTTTTTAGTATTTTGGCAGTAGAATCATTTATAAGAAACTGATTAGTATGAAATATAGAGTAGCTACCCCGTCATTAAATCTAAGAGATTTTCCGGCAACGCATGATAATTCCAAAATTTTAATAAAAATACCGTTTAGACATACCGTTAAATTAATTGAAAAAACTGCATCAGATTGGTGGAAAGTAAAGCTTTTGAACACTGAAAAAGAGGGTTTTGTATTATCAAAAGATATTGAGCTCGTAGATGAAACCACTGAAAAAAGTACGGATATTGAAGTGCCTAATTTTGAACTGGGTGCACGAGCAAGTCTGGACAGTAAAGAGGAAACGTACAAACCTATTGGTGATCCTTCAATTCCTTTTAGGGATTTAACTAGTCTTGAGTCTAAACTGACGTCAATTCGCAACATCATCACTGCACTGGATGTTTCAAAAAGTTTTCGGTATCAGAAAGACGCATCGGATACCTATTGTAATATTTATACTTTTGATTATTGCTTTTTTGCCAAGGTCTATATTCCCAGATTGAGATGGACGGATAAGGCCATCGAACAACTGGAGAAAGGGAACGAAGTGGCTGTTGTTTTTGATGAAACGGTAAGGCCTTTTTATTCAAATTATATCTATGATTGGTTTTTACAATCAGGAAATAAATTTGGATGGGAAAGAATCGCGGATGTTGCTGAACTTCAAGAGAAAGTAAATGCGAATGGTGGCGTAGGAATCATCTGTGCCAAAAGAATTATTTTGAATAAATCCGGGCATATAGTAGTAGTGGTGCCAGAAACAGATACTGATAAAGCCTACAGGAAAGAGGGCAAAGTAATTTATCCGCTGCAGTCTCAGGCAGGAGCTGATAATTATAATTATTTTTCAGAAATTAGAGCAGATTGGTGGAGTAATAATGATCCTGAAAGTGGGTATGCTTCTGCTATTTTTTATTATCATGATTAATTAAAATCTCTTGTAAATAGTTTACTTCTTGTGGGGTTAAGTCACTAAGAAGTATACATACTTTCAGGTTTTTCTAAAAAGACATTAGTGCATTTGCAGTACTTACTTTTTAATTAGTAAAGAACTGCAAAAGCCATTTTCGTAATAACGAGCGTGTAAACTGTTGTATATTTGTTCGTAAATTGCTAAAGGATCATTTGATTCAATTGTAATAGACAATATGTTTTCTAAAAGTGCGATAAGGTTTGCTGGTACATCCGTTTCTTTGCCGTGTATAATAGATTCATAAACAAAGTTATTCCATTCTAAATCGCAAATAGGATTTTCTATTTCGTGTAATAGGGCATGATCCAGAATAAAAACAAGAAAATTCAAAACCTCCTGTAGGTATTTTTCGTCGAAATAGTCAAATATTCGAAACTCAATACCATGATTTTTGTGCTTGTGAAAATTGATGTCTAGGCCAATTTTATCAATCTTTTCGTAATCTGATATTTCAGAATAACGGTTCACCCACCACATTGGATTTTCATGCATGGGATGTTCGTCAAAATTCATCTGGACAATCTTCCCGGTTTTCATCACATTGGTGTCATAAGTGCCCACACCAATGTACCTTGACATAGCACATCGTTGTGATGCTTTTGTCAAATTGACGCTGCTGTCATTGTGCGACAAATAATCAGAAGAACCAAATTTTATCATAAACAAGGGGCTCAGCCATTGGAATAATCGAATAGCCCTCTGGTGTTTTTTTATAAAACCTAATTTGTCCTTAATTTCTCCATCACTATTTAACTCAGTTGGAATAGTTAAATTGAAGTGATAGGTCATATTATTAAAAACAGAATAATTCGTATCGTTTGAAATAAATATGGCAAAGGGATGGTTTACAGCACATATTTTTACAGGGCCGTATTCCGTAAAGATTTTGTCTTTATCAAAAGCGTTTTGTAAATGGTGTATGAAACCTTGTTTTATTGTAGCTAATTCAGCAATAACCGAGTCAACATCTGTTTTGTAAAATTTTTGCGTAACAAATTCAACTGTGTCACCATCAAAAATGAATTCTTTTTGAAGCTCATCTATAAAATAAGGATTGTTTTTTTGTAGTATTTCAAAGATACTTTCCCCTGAATAGTCAGGATTTGGTTCATTATCTATGGGATCAAAAGTCTTATGTTGGTTGTTAATGTCCGTTTTTGTAAACGAATGGGAATTCATCAGTACCGGCAAATAATATTCTTTATCGGATAATATTTTCAGCAATGAATTCTGGTATATGTTTTCTTTGTAATTCTTAAAATGATTAACACTATACTTTTCATGAAGTCCTTTAGTAAGCAAAAAATCTTTGTCCACCACACGATGGTTTTCAAACTCTAAATAGCATTCATTTTCGATTCCTACGCCCCAATACAAATCATTTGATCTGTAATGATTTCTATAGTCTTTGTGTTTATCCAATAATTCAATTTCAAAACTAACAGCATTCATGCTATGATCCGTCATACACTTTTTTCTCCTTTTTTTAATAAATTATGTTGATATGGGAAGCTACTTTATCAGGTAGTTTTTTTGGAGTGTTTTTATCTGTTGTTTTAGTTACATTTAAACAGATTCTTAAATACTTCGTTTTTTTAATGGGGTTGATGTTGTTTTTTATACCCATACAAGGCCTAAAGAAGACAACTCAATTTTTTTGCAAAAGTAAGTATTAAATAAGTCATATTCAAGCTATATTTTTAGATCTTGAATTTTATTTTTCTGTGACAGAATTTATCGCTTTGTTTTCCTGTAAATTACTCATAATTATATATTTAAAATTGATGCGTTAAATTGGTAGAATTGTTTTTTTTGTGTTCTAAAACAAAAGTTTAGAACCATCTTAAGACCAGATTTATTTGGATATAAAAAATGACTAAAATTGAATTCTAAGTCGTTTTTTATTATTTCATACAGAATATAGTTAAAACTATGCACTTTGGTACATTTCACTTTCGCTTCTAAAAATTTCACCAAGAACATGCGAATTATTTATTCAGCTTTGATGTGTTTAATTTGCGAATCTGCGGTTTGATTTTTTTGTTCCCATTTTAACCTTGCAGACTTTAGTCTGCCAAACCAAATCTATGGATATTTAAGCCATAGTAGTTTAATTGTTTTGAGAAAATTTTATTCCAAAAATGCTTTCAATTCCTTATAGGTTTTAATTTTCACGCTTACTTTGTCCTTTCCTAAAACACTTTCAATTTGGGTAGGAATTGGGAGTTTTACGTTTAATGTTGGTTCAACCGTATCCAAAAATTTAATAGGGTGGGCGGTTTCTAAGAAAATACCAATAGCATTTGGGTAATTTTGTAATTCTTTTTTCAATCCTAAATAACCCACTGCTCCATGAGGTTCAGTAATATAGCCGGATGTATTATAGATGGTATTCATGGCTTCTAAAGTCTCTTTATCAGAAAAAGTAAACGAAGAGAAATCTTTTTTGAATTGCTCTAAGTCATTGTGATACATTTCCTGAATTCGGATAAAATTACTTGGATTCCCCACATCCATCGCATTCGAAATAGTAGCTATAGAAGGTTTTGGGGAGTAAATTCCGTTTTCTAAAAAGCGAGGAACCGTATCATTTACATTCGTAGCCGCTACAAAATGTTGAACAGGCAAGCCCATTTTTTTAGCAATGATCCCCGCACAGATATTCCCAAAATTCCCACTTGGGCAAGAGAAAATGAATGGTTTATTTCGTTTTTTTAATGCTTTGTACGCAAAGAAAAAATAAAATATCTGTGGCAGCCAGCGTGCAATATTTATTGAATTCGCTGATGTTAAGTTTTTATGTTTTAGACTTTCGTCCAAGAACGCTTTCTTTACCATATCCTGACAATCATCAAAAACGCCGTCCACTTCAAGCGCTTTAATATTCTGTCCTAAAGTAGTCAATTGTCGCTCCTGGATGTCGCTCACTTTTCCTGATGGATAAAGGATAATCACTTCCACACCTTTTACATCAAGGAAACCACTGGCGACAGCACCTCCCGTATCACCGGAAGTGGCAACAAGAACCGTGTTTTTACTGTCGGCGTTATCTTTATTGAAATACCCCAAACAACGCGACATGAATCGCGCGCCTACGTCCTTGAAAGCCATTGTTGGTCCATGAAATAATTCAAGGGAATAAATATCTTTTTCGACTTCGACCACGGGGAAGTCAAAACACAGGGTTTCGGCAATGATTTGTTTTAAAGTGTCTGTGGGAATTTCGTCACCTATAAATTGTTTAATCGCCTCAAAAGCAATTTCCTCATGGCTTAAGTTTTCGATGGTATCAAAAAAAGCAGGTGCTAATGGGGTAATTGTTTCCGGAAAATACAATCCTTTATCTGTGGCTAATCCTTGTACTACGGCTTCTCTGAAAGAAACTTTTGGTGCGTTATGGTTTAAACTGTAATATTTCATTGTGTATAGTATTTATAGAATCCCCACCCCAACCCTCCCCAAAGGGAAGGGAGACGAAACTGGATTTAGAATGTATTTATTGTAATTTTAAAATCGCTGTTTTTTTTTATTCCTCTTTAGGGGGTTAGGGGGCTATTATTTTAATTCCTTCATCATTCACTTTAGAAACGTGAATTTCATATGGTAAATACATTTCTTCGTAAATAACACTCATGGCTTTGGCAATTTTATCGGCAGTTTCCTTTCCTTTGCTTAAAGCAAAAATAGAAGGACCAGAACCTGATATTCCGGAACCTAAAGCTCCGTTTTCTAAAGCAGTTTGCTTGATTAAATCAAATCCCGGAATCAAAACGCTACGCAACGGTTCTACGATTTCATCATGCAATGATCGACCAATTAAGTCATAATCTTTGGTGTACAATCCAGCGATTAATCCGCCTACATTTCCCCATTGCATAATCGCACTTTTCAAGGAAACTGTTTGCTTCAACACCGATCGCGCATCCGAAGTCTTCAACTCAATTTGAGGATGAACCACGATGGCATACAATTCAGAGGGACTTTCTATTTTGATAATATCCAATGGATTGGAACTTCTTACTAGCGTGAATCCACCCAAAAGGGCAGGAGCAACGTTATCCGCATGAGCATTTCCACTGGCTAGTTTTTCGCCCTGCATGGCAAATAAAACCAACTCTTTGCGTGTAAATGGACGCCCTAATAATTCATTGATTCCAAAAACTGCTCCCGCTGAACTGGCGGCACTGCTGCCAATTCCACTACCGGCTTTGATGTGTTTGTAGATTTCGATTTCGAATCCAAATTCCGTTTCAACAGCTTCCAGCATAGCCAAAGCGGATACACCAGCCACATTTTTTTCGGTTTCTAAAGGCAAGTCGGCACCCACAATTTTAGTGATGCGAATCCCTTTTATGTCTGATTTCCGAATAATCATTTCGTCACCAGCAGTTTCTAAACACAGACCAAGGACATCAAACCCGCAAGAAAGATTGGCGATTGTGGCAGGGCAAAATATTTTTATTTCATTCATAATAGTAGTCTTAAATTCTAAAGTCATAAAGTGGTAAAGTCTTAGGAATGAACATAAAATCAAGTGGCTAACTTTCAGACTTTACGACATTTGACTTTACGACTAATTTATACGTTTCCTATTCTAATTACATCTGCAAATATTCCTGATGCGGTAACTGCAGCTCCGGCACCAGCACCTTTTATTAATAAAGGTTGGTCTACGTAACGATCTGTGAAGAATAATACGATGTTGTCCTTTCCTTCCAAATTGTAAAAGGGATGGTCTTTAGGAATGAATCGCAACCCAACATTTGCTTTCCCGTTTTCGAATTGCGCTACGTATTTCAAACGAGATTCTTTGCTTAACGCTTCTTTATAAATAGTTTCAAAATGAGCGGCATGTGTCTGTAAAGATTCGAAAAATGCTTCATTTGAAGTCGTATTCAAACATTCTGCTGGCAGGAACGATTCGTTTGTGATTTCATCGATTTCCATTTTGTAACCGCTTTCTCGTATCAGAATCAATATCTTTCTGGCAACGTCAATTCCGCTCAAATCAATCTTCGGGTCAGGTTCTGTAAATCCTTGTACACCAGCTTCTTTAACAACGTCATGAAAAGTGTTATTTTCATCAAAATTATTAAAAATAAAGTTCAAACTTCCAGATAAAACGGCTTGGATTTTATTGACTTTATCGCCGGAGGCAACGAGATTTTTTACCGTATCAATGATTGGTAATCCAGCTCCCACATTGGTTTCAAATAGGAAAGGCGCATTGAACTGTCTGGATAATTTTTTTAGTTTTTTATAATTGTCGTATTCGGAGGCGCAGGCAATTTTGTTGCAGGTTACTACGGCAATATTTCTTTTTAAATACTGTTCGTAGGTTTTAGACACACTTTCATTTGCCGTGATATCCACAAAAATACTATTGCGTAAATTGAGCTCTTTTACATTTGCAATAAACTGTTCTTTATCCGCAGGTTCTCCAGTTTCTAAAGCAAATTTCCATTCTTTTAAGGAGATTCCGTCTTCATCAAAATGCATTTTTCGGGAATTTGACAACGCAATGACGCGCAGGTTTATCTTGAGCTTCTCTTTTAGGAATTTCTTTTGTTGGTGAATTTGTTCGATGAATTTCTCCCCCACATTTCCAACGCCCATTACAAATAGGTTTAACTGTTTGGTATTTTCTTCAAAAAAGTTTTCGTGCAATGAATTCAATGCTTTTTTCACATCTCTTTCGTTGATTACTGCCGAAATATTTCTTTCGGAAGCACCTTGAGCAATCGCTCGGATGTTGACGTTGTTTTTACCCAAAGTACTGAACATTCGACCGCTCAATCCTTGGTGGTTTTTCATATTTTCGCCAACCAAAGCAATGATGCAAAGGTTATTTTCAACAATGCATGGGTCTATTTTATTTTGTAAAATTTCCACTTCAAAAGCTTTGTTGATGGCCTCTTGCGCCACATCGGCATCCGAATTTAGAATTCCAATACAAATCGAGTGCTCTGAGGAGGCTTGAGTGATGAAAATTACGTTGATGTTTTTATTGGATAATACTTCAAAAAGTCTTTTGGATGAACCGGAAACGCCAATCATTCCGGAGCCTTCAAGCGTAATTAAGGTAATAGCATCAATATGTGTGATTCCTTTTACAGGATTGGATTGCGCAAAAACCTGATTTGAAATATAGGTTCCTTCAGCCTTAGGTTCAAAAGTGTTTTTGATCAGAATTGGGATATTCTTTCTTAATACCGGTTGAATTGTTGGCGGATATAAGACTTTGGCACCAAAATGTGACAACTCCATGGCTTCTTGGTAAGAAATGTAAGCTATAGGTTGTGCTTGTTTTACAATTTTTGGATTTGCAGTATACATTCCGTTGACGTCAGTCCAAATCTCCAAGTCAGTTGCATCAAGAGCGCCTGCAAGAATAGCGCCTGTATAATCAGATCCACCGCGCCCTAAAGTAGTATTGATTCCGTCTAAAGAGGCAGCAATAAATCCGGGCATAACCACTACCTGACTCTCATTCGAAGTAAAAAAAGCAACAATTAATTCATTGGAAGCATCAAAATTAACAATTGCTTTTCCAAAATGGTTATTGGTTTTTATTAATTCTCGGCTGTCTTTATAACAGCTGTTTTTTAGGTCTTGTTTTAATGCTTCAGCAATGATATACGAGGACAGTAATTCACCAAAACTCAAAATAGTATCTGAAGTTCTGGGAGATAATTCGCCTAAAAGGTAACATCCATCCAATAAGGTTTCCAGGTGATTGATGATTCTTTTGATATGGCTCAAAAGACTGCTTTGTTCGCTTACTGGTATAAGTTCTTTTAAGGTATCTAAGTGTTTTTTTTCTATATCGGCAAGGATAACTTTGAAATTTTCGTCTCCAGCGGCCGCTTTTTGGGAGGCAATTTGAAGCAAATCAGTAACTTTACTGAAAGCAGAAACCACAACGATTAATTTTTCTTCTTTTGCTTTATCGCTAACGATAGCTAAAACCAGTTTTATATTTTGTGCATTGGCAACCGAAGTTCCGCCAAATTTTAATACTTTCATAGCAAGTTATTTGTTTTTAATGTAATGGGGAGTCGCCATTTTCAGGATTAATTGCCTGCAGGAGATCTAATGGTGTGTGTTGTTTTTTTTGAAAAATGTAATGTTTGTTATACACTCAAGGTCTTTCTTTCTTGTGAAAAAAATATGATAAATATGATTATATGTTGAAAATTTACCCCAAAGGGGTAGTTGTAGTTGTTGTAGTAAACGTAACAGCAGTGCTAACCCAGATTTGAGTTGTTATCGAAGCGTGATATGTAGCTTTGTTGTTTTCCATTTTGATCTTTCAAAAGTACAGTTTTTTATAAAAAACAAAGCGTTTGACAGTCTTTTTGCGAATATTTTAAAATAGGAGAGGCTATTTGCGGATTATGAAATATTGTATGATATATTCAGTCTCAGATAAAGCTATTCGTATAAATCTCTAAAGTTTATAAAAATGTATGCAGCTGAAGTTCTATTTTTTGTAGTGCTTAAAGAATTTAATTCTCCTTAATTTGCATTCCAAGCAGGTTAATGGGTTTGTGTTTTTATGAATTAGTGCTTTAATGTTCTAAGGAAAAGGAAAGGAACAATCAAAATTTGATCTGTTAAAGTCATATAGTTATCGTTATCTGAAAGCTATTATTTGGTTTTTGTTTAACTATAAAATACCCGTTGGGTGTAATTATTCAAAACGTCAGTTCGAGTGTTTTTTTGTGTAGTAAAAACGGAACAAAAAATGTATCGAGAACCGTTTTTAATACTAATTTTCTAGTTCTCGATATAATCCCGCCCAAAAGCGGGATCACTCGAACTGACGAAAATTATCATCAAAAATTAATTGAACCCAACGGGTTATGAAATGTAAATTATTAGCAATAAATGTTGTGTATTTATAAAGATTTATTCAATTTTACCTTTTAAACACTATCAAAATGGATAATACGCATTACATTAGTACTGAGTTACTTAGCCTGGAAACGCTAGAGGAAATTGTCTCACATCATAAATCATTGGCTTTGTCCGATGAAGCAAAAATAAATATTCAAAAATGTCGCGATTATCTAGATAAAAAAATGGCTTCACATTCGGATCCCATTTACGGTATAAATACAGGTTTTGGGTCGCTTTGTAATGTTAAGATTTCGAATGAAAATTTATCAAAACTTCAGGAAAATTTAGTCAAATCGCATTCCTGCGGAACGGGAGAGGAAGTACCAACTCAGATTGTGAAACTAATGTTGTTGCTAAAAATTCAATCGTTGAGTTATGGTCATTCCGGCATTCAATTGCAAACAGTGGAACGATTGATTGCCTTTTATAACAATGATATTCTTCCGGTAATTTATACCCAAGGATCGCTTGGCGCTTCGGGAGATTTGGCTCCTTTGGCGCATTTATCATTGCCTTTATTAGGTGAAGGTGATGTGTATTTTGAAGGTAAGAAAGTGCATTCCAGCGAAGTTCTAAAACATTTTGGCTGGGAGCCAATAGTACTGCAGTCTAAGGAAGGATTGGCCTTATTGAACGGAACACAATTTATGAGTGCTTATGGAGTACATATCTTAATGAAAGTCAGCAAATTTTCTTATTTAGCAGATTTAATAGGTGCTATTTCACTTGAAGGATTTGATGGAAGAATAGAACCTTTTAATGAATTGATCCATTTTATAAGGCCTCACAAAGGGCAAATTGTAACTGCTAACCGCATAAAAGGATTTTTGGAAGGGAGCGAAATTATCGAACAGGAAAAAAATCATGTCCAAGATCCATATTCGTTCCGATGTATGCCACAAGTGCATGGGGCTTCAAAAGATGCAATTGATTATGTAAAAAAAGTGTTCAAGACTGAAATCAATTCCGTTACTGATAATCCTAATATTTTTATTGAAAGTGACCAAATCATTTCCGGAGGTAATTTTCACGGACAACCTTTGGCTTTAGCCTTAGATTTTATGGCAATCGCTTTGGCTGAGTTGGGAAGTATTTCTGAACGAAGAACGTATCAATTGATCTCCGGAACTAGAAATCTTCCGGCATTTTTAGTAGATAATCCCGGTTTGAATTCTGGTTTGATGATTCCTCAGTATACAGCTGCCAGTATTGCCAGCCAAAATAAACAACTAGCAACTCCCGCCAGTGTAGATAGTATTGTTTCCAGCAACGGGCAGGAAGATCATGTGAGTATGGGGGCAAATGCTGCTACTAAAGCATTGCGGGTTTTGGATAATCTGGAACGCATTTTAGCAATAGAATTGATGAATGCTTCGCAAGCCATTGAATACAGACGGCCAATGCTGTCAAGTGATTTTATTGAAATGTTTTTACAGGCCTATCGTGAAGAAGTTCCTTTGATTAAAGAAGATCGAATTTTGCATTATGATATTGAAAAGACGGTTTCTTTTTTGAACAGTTTTCAAATAGAAAATGATTTGTTAACAATAGCTTAACATTAACAATTAATAATGAATTAATTTTGCCGGACTAAATTTTAATGAAATGAACATAAATAATTTTTTCCAATTTTTGGTTCCTAAAGACAAAAAGTTTTTTCCGCTTTTTGAACAAGCATCAAGTAATTTAATTGAAATTGCTACAAATTTGCACGAAGCTGTAAACCTTCCATTAAAGGAGCGTGAGGATCTTTTTCGAAAAATTGATGCATTAGAACAAAAAGGAGAGGATATAACACGTCAAACAAGTTTAGAGTTGAGTAGAAATTTTATTACTCCATTTGACAGAGAGGACATACACTCTCTAATCACTTCAATTGATAATGTAGCGGATAATCTTCATGGTGCAGCGAGCAGGATGAAATTGTATCAAGTTGATAAAATCACGAAATCCATTAGAAAATTGACTGAAATCAATCTTGAAGCATGTCAAAATATTGATGTAGCGGTAAGAGAATTGAGAGATTTAAAAAATATGAAGAACATCACGGATGCCTGCGTCAGAATTAACAAATTAGAAAATAAATCAGATAATGTTTATGATAAAGCAGTTCTTGATTTATTCGAAAATGAAACGGATGCAAAAAACATTATCAAGTACAAAGAAGTATTGTCAGTTTTAGAGACGGCTACTGATAAATGTAAAAGTGTAGCGAGTGTTTTAGAATCCATTTCTGTAAAACATTCTTAATTCATTCGTTTTATTCTGAAATTATAATTATGGAATTTACTCTACTTATAGTTATTATAGTCCTGGCTTTAATTTTTGATTACATTAATGGTTTTCATGATGCTGCCAATGCTATAGCAACCGTTGTTGCCACAAAAGTATTAACTCCTTTTCAAGCAGTTGTTTGGGCCGCTTTTTTTAACTTTTTGGCGTATTGGGTTTTTGGTTTTGGTGTTGCAGATACTGTGGCAAAAACAGCCAATACGATGGATATCAATTTAGTCGTTATTTTAGCGGGTGTAATCGCCGCTATCATTTGGAATTTATTCACTTGGTGGCAAGGAATTCCTTCTAGTTCTTCACATACCTTAATTGGTGGTTTTGCCGGAGCAGCTATCGCTCATGCCGGATTTGGTGTGGTTTCTTGGTACAATGTTGGAAAAGATGGAGGAATGCCTTCGGGTGTTTTGATCATCATTGCATTTATTATATTGGCACCTTTGTTAGGCGCTTTAATGTCTTATTTAATATCAATTTGGTTACTAAATGCCTCTAAAAAAAGCATTTATCCTAAAATATTTACAGCTTCTTTAATGATTTTGACCATCTGGTTTGTAGAAAGTCAAATGATCTATTACGACCAGATTAAAGACCCTCGTTTTGATTCTCCTTTTTGGAGTGTTGCGTTTGAATCCCATAATATCAAATGGTTTTTAGTGGCATTCATCGTTCTGTCTATAAGTACATTTTGTTTGATATTTAGTAGTTTAAATTTAAATCAAGCTACGGCCTGGTTAAAAAAAATGCAATTACTGTCTTCAGCAGCCTTTAGTTTAGGGCATGGAGGGAATGACTCCCAAAAAGTAATGGGTATTATTGCAGCAGCGGTTGCGGTTTATATTCACACCAGTGGTGTTGCTCAGGAATCGCTTCCTGCTTGGTTAGATGTGGTGCTTCCTAATGACGAAGGAGCCTTTAAAATGCCAACTTGGATTCCACTTGCCTGTTATTCTGCTATTGCAGCAGGGACTTTAAGCGGCGGTTGGAAGATCGTGAAAACAATGGGTTCTAAAATAACAAAAGTGACCTCTTTTGAAGGTGTTGCCGCAGAAACTGCTGGGGCACTGACCTTATATTTTACAGAGCATTTTAAAGTGCCCGTAAGTACAACGCATACTATTACTGGATCTATAATTGGAGTTGGACTTACTAAAAGAGTTTCAGCCGTGCGATGGGGAATGACCGTAAGTTTATTATGGGCTTGGGTTTTAACCATTCCAATTTCAGCAATATTAGCAGCAATCATTTACTATATTTTTAGTATTTTTATTTAATACTAAAAGAAAAATCATAATAAAAAACCATTCTTACTGAGAATGGTTTTTTTATGCTCCAAAAATATATTTGTTTAAAACAGAAGATCTTATCTTTCTTTCGTTAAATATGTTTTTTATTAAAAGGCGTTAAGGTCAAATTTTGTAATTTTATAGGTGTGTTTAATTTTTTAACAGCACTTTATTTCAAGAAAATAAATTTCGTGAATATATATTGAGTTTTTTATGTCTAATTTATTCCACTCAAATTTTTATGAATGCGTCTTCGTTTGTAATGGGTCTGTTTTAAATTAGCATCTCCGGATATAATGCTAATATTTCCGTCTATTTCTAGGATTGCTAATTTTACATCTTTAAAATATTCGACTCCATGTTCATGCATGGCTTCTTTTAATTCATCAGAAGTGATATTTAATTTGCTAAGAGTCTTAAAATCCAAATTGCCGTTGTGTATAAGGATTTCTGGTTTTTCTTGCATGAAATCACTGAATCTTGGGTACTTAAACATCAATTTTTTTAAAATAAAATTGATGGTAAACAATACAGTTGCCGCAGCTAAACCTCCCGATAAACTGGTGTCGTTTCCTACCATTGCATTTTGAACAGAGTTACTGATTAGCAGAATTAATATTACATCAGCAGTGTTTAGTTGAGACAATTCTTTCTTGCCAAAAAGTCTCAAGGCAATAACCATAAAAAAATAAACGAAAATACTTCGAAGAATTATATCAAGATATTCGTTCATTTTTTTAGTTTTAAAGTAATTTTAAAAGTTTTCAATAGACTGTAAACGGCTACTGACTGCTATTTTATTTTAAAATTTTTCTCGATTGCTTTGATCATTTCGCCGGCAATATCTTTATTGGTAGCTCCTTCAATTCCTTCTAGTCCTGGCGATGAATTTACTTCTAATAACAACGGGCCTTTAGCGGAACGAATAATGTCTACACCTGCCACTTTGAGGTCCATTGCTTTGGTTGCTTTGATGGCAATACGTTTTTCTTCAGCGGTTACTTTTATAATAGATGCAGTTCCTCCAAGATGAATGTTAGCCCTGAATTCGCCCGGCATTGCTTCACGCTGAATAGCAGCCACTACTTTTCCATCAATTACAAAACAACGAATGTCTTTTCCATTGGCTTCTTTGATGAATTCTTGAACTAATATATTGGCATTTAAGCTTTTGAAAGCATTTATGACACTTTCTGCGGCTTTTTTTGTTTCTGCCAACACGACTCCTTTTCCTTGTGTTCCTTCTAGTAATTTCACGATTAGTGGAGAACCGCCCACCATTTTTATCAAATCATCCGTATCCAAAGGGGAATTAGCAAAACCGGTGGTAGGAATTTCAACCCCATGATTCAATAGTAATTGCAAAGAGTATAATTTATCACGTGATTGCGTAATAGCATTCGATGAATTTAAGCAATATACTTTTAATGCTTCAAATTGTCTGGTCAAAGCGCAACCGTAAAATGTAATGCTAGGTCTGATTCTGGGTATAATGGCATCAAATTGATTTAGTATCTTACCGCCACGATAATGAATTTCTGGCGTTTTTGCATCCAGTTTCATATAACATTCCTTGATGTTCAGAAAGTGCATTTCGTGACCACGCATTTCGCCAGCCTCCATTATACGCTTGTTGCTGTACAATTCAGGATTACTGGCCAAAAGTCCGATGCGTAATCCGGAACTTGCTTTCTCGGAATTTTTATACAATTCTTTTAGACTGTCGGGTGTGGGTTGTCCTAAAAGATATTTTTGCTCCGGATCAACCAATACTCTTCCGCTCATGGCTTCACGGCCTAAAAGCATTCTGAAACCCATGGAATCTCGATTGGTCAATGTCATCTCAATAGGCCATTTTGAACTTCCTATTTGTAGATTTGTTTGAATTACATAGCGTTGTTCTCTAAAGCCACTTGAACTTTTAACGATGCGTTTATCAATTAAAGGCGCTTCACAATGAATTATTGTTTTTAAATTATTTTGGATTGGGTTAATGTCAAATTTCACCCAATTGCTTTCGTCTTTAATAAATGGAGCAATATTTATAGCGTGTAGCGCAGATGTTTTAGCACCGGAATCAACACGTGCTTTAATGGTTGGAATCCCTATTTCAGGGAATGAGCACCATTCTTCACTACCTAGGATAACTTTGTTTTCAGACATAAAGTAATTTTAATGGATCAATGTTATAAAAACCAAATGTAAATATTTGTTTTCAAAAAAAGTGTATTTTATCATAAAGAAAAAACCCGTTACGTTATAAAAACGTAACGGGTTATGGTTAAGATTCAAAGGAATTATTTAAGGATTTGTGGCTTCGCCGGCTTTATGAACCTGAACCGTTAATTCTTGTGCCCCTTCTTCGATATCCATGAAGATTTCATCTCCGGTTGTTATTTTCGAAGTGATAATTTCTTCTGCAAGGGTATCTTCAACATATTTCTGAATGGCTCTTTTTAGTGGTCTTGCGCCAAATTGCCTGTCGAAACCTTTCTCAGCTATAAATGCTTTTGCTTTGTCAGAAAGACTCAATTGATACCCTAATTCGGCAACACGGGCGAATAATTTTTTTAATTCGATTTCGATAATTAAATCAATATCATGTTTTTCTAAAGCATTGAATACAATTACATCATCAATTCTATTAAGGAATTCAGGAGCAAAAGTTTTCTTTAAGGCGTTTTCAATAATACTTTTTGAATTATCATCAGCCTGCGCTACTTTGGCAGCAGTTCCAAAACCGACTCCTTGTCCAAAATCTTTTAATTGTCTGGCACCAACATTCGAAGTCATGATTATTATGGTATTTTTGAAATCAATTTTTCGGCCTAAACTATCCGTTAAATATCCGTCATCCAGCACTTGTAATAACATATTGAAAACATCAGGATGCGCTTTTTCGATCTCATCCAATAAGACCACACAATAGGGTTTTCTTCGCACTTTTTCAGTCAGTTGACCGCCTTCTTCATACCCTACATATCCCGGAGGTGCACCAACTAAACGAGAGATAGCAAATTTCTCCATGTATTCACTCATGTCAATGCGTACCAAAGCATCTTCAGAGTCGAATAACTCTTTAGCCAATACTTTAGCAAGTTGTGTTTTACCAACACCGGTTTGTCCTAGAAAGATAAAGGATCCAATAGGTCGATTTGGGTCTTTTAACCCGGCGCGATTTCGTTGTATCGAACGTGCAATCTTCATGACGGCCTCTCTTTGTCCAATAACTTTTCCTTCAATAAGTTCTGGTAATTTAGCCAATTTATTGCTTTCGGTTTGTGCTATTCGGTTCACAGGTATTCCGGTCATCATCGATACAACATCGGCTACATTGTCTTCCGTAACTTCTATTCTGTTGTTTTTTGAATCTTCTTCCCATTGTTCTTGTGCAATAGCTAAATCTTTTTCAATACGTTTTTCGTCATCACGAAGTTTAGCGGCCTCTTCATATTTTTGTTTTTTTACCACAACATTCTTCAGTTCTCGAACATCTTCTAATTGACGCTCTAAATCTAAAATCTGTTTGGGAACTTCAATATTGGTAATATGAACTCTGGAGCCTGCTTCATCTAAAGCATCGATGGCTTTGTCCGGTAAGAAGCGCTCAGACATGTACCTGTCAGTTAATTTTACACAAGCCTCAATAGCTTCTTGTGTATAAGTAACATTATGGTGGTCTTCATATTTATTTTTGATGTTATTCAAAATTGTAATCGTTTCAGTGACGGATGTAGGTTCTACAATTATCTTTTGAAAACGTCTCTCTAATGCACCATCTTTTTCTATGTATTGTCTGTATTCGTCTAATGTTGTAGCGCCAATACATTGAATCTCACCGCGCGCTAATGCCGGTTTAAACATATTAGATGCATCCAGAGATCCAGTTGCACCACCAGCACCTACAATGGTGTGAATTTCATCTATAAAAAGAATGATATCATCATTTTTTTCCAATTCATTCATCACTGCTTTCATACGCTCTTCAAACTGCCCACGGTATTTTGTTCCGGCAACAAGACTGGCTAAATCCAAGGTAACAACACGTTTGTTGAATAAAGTACGTGATACTTTTTTCTGAATAATTCGCAACGCTAGACCTTCGGCAATGGCTGATTTTCCCACACCTGGTTCTCCTATTAGTAATGGATTGTTCTTTTTTCTACGACTCAAAATTTGCGAAACGCGTTCGATTTCTTTTTCACGCCCTACAACAGGATCCAGTTTTCCTTCTTCGGCCATTTCTGTTAAATCCCTTCCAAAATTATCTAAAACAGGGGTTTTCGATTTTTTATTGGATTTGTTGGCTGGATTGTTAAAGGTGCCTTCTTTTAGACTGTCATCTTGTCCTGAATCGTCATTATATGATTCGTTTCTTGGCAATTTCTCTATAAATTCTTCTTCGTTTGGAGTCATGTTTAGATATTGTTCTTTAGCTATATCATAATCAATTTTCAGTTTATTCAATAGCTTGGTTGTTGGATCATTTTCATTTCTTAATATGCATAACAATAAATGTGCGGTGCTGATAGAGGAACTCTGAAAAACCTTAGCTTCTAGAAAAGTGGTTTTCAAAGCCCGTTCTGCCTGGCGTGTCAGGTGCAGGTTTTTCTTCTCAACATTTACTTCTACACTAGGACTTGCGGGGCTTAAGATCTCTACTTTTCTGCGTAAATGGTCTAAATCGACGTCAAGGTTATTCAATATTTGAATTGCTTTTCCGTTACCGTCTCTTAGAATTCCCAGCATTAAGTGTTCTGTTCCTATAAAGTCATGTCCTAGTCGCAAAGCTTCTTCTTTGCTGTAAGTAATAACGTCTTTTACTCTTGGTGAAAAATTATCATCCATAATATATATTTGATATCGTAAATTTAGTGAATTAGTGATAGAAAAACAAAAACCATTCCTATATGAAGTCGTGTCAGCTAAGTGACAAAAATTATCAAGATATTAAAGTTAAATTTACCTTAAATTATCAACTAAAAGCGAAGTTTTATTTGTTAATAAATCATTGAAATTAGTGTTTTAAAATAGGTTTAAAAATTTCAAAAAGATGTATATTGGCACGTTTTGAAACTAATATAATTTTTTAATATAACAACTTATGTCTGAAGGAGAAAAGTTAATTCCTATTAACATTGAAGATGAAATGAAAACGGCCTACATCGATTACTCGATGTCGGTAATTGTATCAAGAGCACTTCCAGATGTTAGAGATGGCTTGAAACCAGTACATCGAAGAGTCCTATTTGGAATGCATGATTTGGGTGTAAATTCTAGATCTGCCCACAAAAAGTCCGCAAGAATTGTTGGGGAAGTTCTTGGTAAGTATCACCCACACGGTGATACCTCAGTTTATGATGCAATGGTTCGTATGGCACAAGAATGGAGTATGCGTTACTTATTGATTGATGGCCAGGGTAATTTTGGGTCAGTAGATGGCGATAGTCCTGCAGCAATGCGTTATACAGAGGCTAGAATGCGTAAAATTTCAGAAGAAATCTTGGCGGATATAGATAAAGAAACTGTTGATTTTAAATTAAATTTTGACGATACGCTGGAGGAGCCAACAGTTATGCCAACACGCGTTCCTACCTTATTAATAAATGGGGCAACAGGAATTGCAGTAGGTATGGCCACTAATATGCCCCCTCATAACTTGACTGAGGTGATAAACGGGACATTGGCTTTCATGGACAATAGCGATATTGAGATTGATGAGTTGATGACGCATATCAAAGCCCCAGATTTTCCTACAGGAGGTGTTATATATGGATATGAAGGCGTTCGTGAAGCATTCAAAACAGGTAGAGGACGTATTGTAATGCGTGCCAAAGTAGGTTTTGAAGAAGTGGACGGAAGAGAATGTATTATCGTTACCGAAATTCCTTATCAAGTTAACAAGGCCGATATGATTAAGCGTACGGCTGATTTGGTTAACGATAAAAAAATTGATGGAATTGCGAATATCCGAGATGAATCGGATAGAAACGGGATGCGTATCGTTTATATCTTGAAACGAGATGCTACGCCAAACGTAGTTTTGAATACACTTTATAAATTTACACAATTACAGTCTTCTTTCAGTGTAAACAATATTGCCATTGTAAAAGGGCGTCCGCAAATGTTGAATCTGAAAGATCTGATTCATTATTTTATAGAGCACCGTCATGATGTAGTGACTCGCAGAACGCAATTTGAATTGAAAAAAGCAGAAGCAAGAGCCCATATTTTAGAAGGTTTGATTATCGCTTCGGATAATATTGACGAAGTAATTGCTTTAATTAAAGCTTCAAAAAGCACCGAAGAAGCAAGAGAAAAATTAATCGAAAGATTCAATTTATCCGATATTCAATCTCGAGCCATTGTTGAAATGCGTTTGCGTCAATTAACAGGTCTTGAACAAGATAAGTTAAGAACAGAATACGATGAAATCATGAAGTTAATCGAGCATCTAAAAGCTTTATTAGCAGATGTAAACTTAAGAATAGCCTTGATTAAAGAAGAACTAACTGAAATTCGTGATAAATATGGAGATGAACGCCGTTCTGTAATTGAATATTCAGGAGGAGATGTTAGTATTGAAGATTTAATTGCCGATGAAAATGTAGTTATCACGATTTCACATGCAGGATATATTAAACGTACAAATCTTACGGAATACAAAACTCAAAACAGAGGCGGAGTTGGACAAAAAAGTGCAGGAACACGGGATCAGGATTTCTTAGAGCACATGTTTGTGGCTACGAATCACCAATATATGATGTTCTTTACCCAAAAAGGGAAATGTTTCTGGATGCGTGTTTACGAAATACCAGAAGGAAGTAAAACGGCCAAAGGAAGAGCAATCCAAAACTTGGTAAATATAGAAAGCGACGATAAAGTAAAAGCATTTATTTGTACTCAGGATTTAAAAGATCAAGATTACATCAAAAGTCACAACCTTATTATGGTGACTAAAAAAGGGCAGGTTAAGAAAACATCTTTAGAGAAATATTCTAAACCCAGAGTGAATGGAGTTGCTGCAATTACTATTAAAGAAGGGGATGAGTTATTAGAAGCAAAATTAACGAACGGGCAAAGCCAAATTATTTTAGCTGTGAAATCTGGTAAATTAGTTCGTTTTGAAGAAACTAAAACCCGTCCAATGGGAAGAACAGCTTCAGGAGTTCGCGGAATTACACTTAAGGATGATACGGATGAAGTAATTGGCATGGTCACTGTAAACGATATGAGCAGCGAAATATTAGTAGTTGCTGAAAACGGTTATGGAAAACGGTCAAGCCTTGACGAATACAGAATTACAAATCGTGGGGGTAAAGGAGTAAAAACCTTGAATATTACGGAGAAAACTGGGAAGCTGATTTCTATTAATGCCGTTACTGATGCGGATGATTTAATGATTATTAATAAATCTGGATTGACTATCAGAATGGCTGTAGAGGATTTGAGAGTAATGGGACGTGCTACGCAAGGTGTAAAACTGATCAATATAAAAGGAAACGATTCCATAGCTGCAGTCACTAAAGTAATGAAAGACGATGTGGCGGAAGTAGTTGTTGATGAAGACGGAAATATTATTGAGTCGGAAGCTATCGAAAGAGTAAAACCTGTCCTTGAAGTTCTTGAAGAGGATGGTGTAGTTGAAGAGGAGGATGAAGAGGACGATTCTGAAAGTGAAGACGAAGACACTGAAGACGAAGACGATTCAGATGACGAAGCTTAGTATGAATACTAATAACTGGTTTCAAAACTTCCAATCCAATTGGATTGGAAATTTTGAAATTAAATAAGTGTAGATTAAAAAAGAACTATTAAACAAGAACTATTAAACAAAATCGAATACCATGAAAAGTAAATATGTAGTACTAGCATCAGCGTTAGTGATTTCAGTAGCCACTTTTGCTCAAAAAGATCAAATTAAAGCCGCTGAAAAAGCATTAAAAGGGGGTAAATCTCAAGAAGCAGTTACCATTTTGATGGAAGCCGAATCTCTCATCGCTAATGCTAAAGAGGCGGAGAAAGCACAATTTTTCTTTGTAAAAGGAAAAGCTTTATTGGATTTAGCCAATAAAAAAGTGGATGCAGATGCTAATCTTTCGCTTGCGGCAAAAGCATATCAAGATTTAATTGATGCTGAAAAAGTTTCCGGTAAATTGAAATTTTCTACAGAAGCTGCAGCTTCAATTACAGAAATTAAATATAAATTGATTAATGCTGCCATAGCGGATTCAAAAATCAATAAGCATTCAAATAGTGCAAAAAAACTGTATGATGCATATTTATTAGATAAAAAAGACACTATCAATTTGTATTATGCGGCCTCTACTTATGTGAATGCAGCAGAATATGACACAGCACTTAAGTTGTATGATGATTTGAAAAACTTAAATTATTCTGGAAAAGGAACCAGTTTTTTTGCGGTGAATAAAATCACTAATGAAGAAGATCTTTTTACAACGGCTCCGGAAAGAGACAGAGTAGTGAAAATAGGGACTCACGAAAAACCAAGAACAGAGGCTATTCCTTCTAAAAGAGGAGAGATCTATAAAAACATAGCTTTAATTTTAGTGCAAAACGGAAAAATTGAAGAGGCTAAAAAAGCAATATCGGATGCAAGACAAGCAAATCCTGAAGATACTTCATTGGTTTTGACAGAAGCAAATCTTTATTTAGAAACAAAAGATTTTGAAATGTATAAAAAGCTGATCGCTCAAGTATTAGAGAAAAATCCTAATGATGCTGATTTAGTTTTTAATTTAGGAGTTCTTAGTGCTAATGCAAAAAATCAGGTAGACGCTGAAAAGTACTATTTAAAAGTTATTGAAATTAATCCTAAATACATTAATGCTTACATCAATTTAGCGGCCATGAAGTTAGAGGATGAAAAGGTAATTATCGATGAAATGAATAAATTAGGAACTTCTACTAAGGATATGAGGCGCTATGATGAATTGAAAAAGAAAAGAGAAAATTTATTCAAAGCTACAATTCCTTTTCTTGCAAAAGCAGTTGAACTAGATCCTAAAAATGAGGATGTTTCAAAAACACTTTTAGGCGTATATAGCGCTTTAGAAATGACAGCTGAATACAAGGCATTGAAGGCAAAGAATTAATGCTAGATTTTTAAATTTAAAAATAACCTCTCTCGAATTACTATTTTGAGAGAGGTTTTTTTTATATGATTTTTTTAATGACTCTTAATTTGTGTGTATGCTTATTGGTTTCGGCATTAAATATTCCTAAATGATCAAGCCTGTCAATTCGTACTTTTCCACTGGCATGAATGATGTAATTATCATCCATAATTATTCCTACATGGATTATGTTGCCTTCTTCGTTATCAAAAAAAGCGAGATCTCCTGGTTCACTTTCTTCTATAAAACTTAAAGCTTCCCCTTGTTTTGATTGTTGAGAGGCATCACGAAGCAATTTATATCCGTTCAGTTTATACACCATTTGAGTAAATCCTGAACAATCAATTCCAAAAGGAGTTTTCCCTCCCCAAAGATAAGGAGCGTTTAAATACATAAAGGCAGTTTTTATCAAATGCTCTTTTGTTTTTTTGCCACTTGTTTTTGTTCCATCAAACTCAAAATTCGAAATGTTTATCTCACTGTTATTTATAAATGAAACCGAGGATCCGAGCGGAATAGGAATTAATTGATTATCTGGAGTAGTGATATATTCAATTAAATCGGAATTCAATATGATCGTTTCTGCGGATAATTGATTAAAATTTGATTCTGAAATCAACTGTAATTGTTTAGAATCGATCCAGCCTTCATACTCGTCGTACTGTACTTTGATGCGAGACCATTGTTTCATTTGCTCTAAAATTTCAAAATGTTCTCCAAATAAAATTTGAGAAACAATTTCGCTTTTATCACTGGGTTCAAACCGAAGTGGTATCATTGCTAGATTACAAATTCCGAACATTTAGGGTAATTTATGAGTTTAGAATTAGGAGTTATATGTTTTTAAAATACAACTCCTAATTTATAATTATTTTAAGCTCTTTCAATAACAATTGCTGAAGCACCACCACCACCATTACAGATTGCAGCAGCTCCAATTTTACCATTATTTTGTTCTAATATGTTGATCAAAGTAACAATAATTCTTACTCCGGAGCAACCTAAAGGATGTCCTAATGATACAGCACCACCATTCACATTAATCGTGCTGCTCTTTAGTCCTAAAATTTTGGCATTGGCTAGGCCAACAACAGCAAAAGCTTCATTGAATTCGAAATAATCAACATCAGTAATGGCTATTCCTGCTTTTTCTAATGCTTTAGGAATTGCTTTTGATGGACTTGTTGTAAACCATTTTGGTTCTTGTGCGGCATCTGCATACCCTTTTATATACGCCAGAGGTTTCAATCCTAAAGAGATTGCTTTTTCTTCGCTCATTAATATCACAGCTGCTGCTCCATCGTTTATTGTAGAAGCGTTTGCTGCGGTAACTGTACCGTCTTTTGTAAAAACAGGATTTAATGAAGGTATTTTGTCTAATTTTACATTAGAAAACTCTTCGTCTTTAGAAATTATAATAGGATCTCCTTTTCTTTGAGGAACGGTTACAGAGACAATTTCATTATCAAATTTTCCAGTCTCCCAAGCTTTTGCACTTCGCTCGTAGGATTGAATTGCGGCGTTGTCTTGGTCTTCTCGGGTAAAATTATATTCAGCAGCACATAAGTCCGCACAAACGCCCATTGCGTTGTTGTCGTAAGCATCAACAAGTCCATCTTTTTGTAAACCATCAATAAATGTTGCTGGACCAAATTTAGTTCCTGTTCTCAAATTCATATAGTGAGGAATTAAACTCATGTTTTCCATTCCACCCGCAACAACAATTTCAGCATCACCACATAAAATGGCTTGAGTACCTAGCATTACAGCTTTCATTCCAGAGGCACATACTTTGTTGACTGTAGTACAAGCAACAGAATTAGGTAAACCAGCATATAGTGCAGCTTGGCGAGCAGGAGCTTGTCCTACACCAGCTTGAACTACATTACCCATAAATACTTCATCAATTAAATTTGGATCCAATTTTATTTTGTCCAAAGCTCCTTTTATAGCCACAGCACCTAATCTAGGAGCGGTAACTGTAGATAATCCTCCCATAAAACTACCGATAGGTGTTCTAACGGCAGAAACGATAACAACTCTTTTGTTCATGATTTATATAATGTTGGTTTATGTAGCAAATTTAATCTTTTTTAAACAATTTCGTATTTTGATGTTGGGATAATCTCTTTTAAAAATTTATTTATATTCTATATGTTTGATTGTGAAGTCTTTTTAGAATTAGGATAAAAAATATTTAAAAAAAAGGTCTAAATAGTTGTGAGGAACGTAAAGATGTGTTAAATTTGCAACCGCAAAACAGGACACGTTTCTTTGAGCTTGGAGGGGTGCCAGAGTGGTAATGGAGCAGTTTGCTAAACTGTCATCGAGCAATCGGTGCCAGGGTTCGAGTCCCTGTCCCTCCGCTTTATATTTTTTCGGGGTGTAGCGTAGCTCGGTTATCGCGCCTGCTTTGGGAGCAGGAGGCCGCAGGTTCGAATCCTGCCACCCCGACTAGTTTTTTACATGAGCAATGGAGGCATAGCTCAGCTGGATAGAGCACCTGCCTTCTAAGCAGGCGGTCGAAGGTTCGAATCCTTCTGCCTTCACGATAAAACCCTTGTAATCTATTGATTATGAGGGTTTTTTATTTCTAGTTGCCAGTTTAGTTGCCTTTTGTACATGTTGATAACTTTTTACTAGACAAAAAGCCCCGATAACATTTTAGTTTATCGGGGCTTTTTTGATTAATCTGTAAAATCAATTATTATTGCGTCGGGCGGTGTATCTTCTTGGCTGTTGTTTCTTATTACGCTCATTCCGCTATAATGTTTTTTTGATTTGGTAACCAAAAGATATGAAAAAAAGGGCTTACTGTTAAAAGTGGCCCTTTGTCTTGAATTTATTTAGTCGGTTAGTAGTGAAAAAAAATGGAAACTCAAAAAACGTATAGCTGTCCAATGCATCCAGAAGTTACGTTGGATAAACCCGGAAAATGTCCCAAATGCGGAATGAATTTAGTGGAGAAAAAAGAGTGAAAATTCTATTAGTAACTGATGGTTCAAAATAAAGTAGTACCCACAAAAGTAGTTACAGGTTCACCAAAAAACACAATACTTTATGGAGCTTAAGAATCCAAAAATGATATGATGTTGCTCCTGGTGTTCCATCATTTCGCTTGAGTTTTTAATACTGCATCAAATAGATTCGTTGATTTTTGGACACGAAATATTATAATAAATACTGCAATCAAAAAGAAAACCAAAATAATGTGTCATCAGACACATTAGCTAGGAATTTCTGTAGATCAAGATTTACTTACAATTTTAAATTTTTGGCAATCAATAAAATTTAGTACTTTTACAATCTTGAAAAAAATAGTTGTCATATCATTCCTTTTTGCTTTTTTGTGTGCTAACACAGAGATTGGACAGTTATTTAAATTGCCGAACTTACTACAACACTTTTCAGATCACCAAGAAGATAACATTGGTCAGAATATTTCATTACTTGATTTTATAGCTATTCATTACAATGATAGTCATCAACATTCAAGTAAAGAAAAAGATAGTCATCAAAATTTACCTTTCAAGACAATTAATACAAATGTAAATACGGTTCTTGCTTTTATAAACCAAACAACGTTTTCTTTTCGCAAGCCTACTATTATTTATCTAAACCGCACTGTAGCTTTCAGTCAGGATTTTTACATTTCCAGCGTTTTTACCTCTATCTGGCTTCCCCCTAAGTTGAGTTAATTAATTTTATTTTAAACCATAATTAGTTATATTTTAAATATTTCTGATTGCTATTTTAAAATATACTTTGCTATTTACGTATAGCGAACGATACGTTGTATCAATTCCATTAGCATTCATCACTAACTAGACGTTTAAGAGTTTTAGGTTACTCCATAACTAAAATGTTTTTAGACTTCACAAAACTCTCCTAGCTTTTTTAGTGTCAATCTGTAAGGCAATCAATATTATTTAATTCGAAAAACATCTATAATGAAAGCAATTAAATCAAACGTAATAGGCATATTCTTGTTAGTGGTAGGCACAACAATTTCAAATGCACAAGTAAACGAAAATCAATCCAAAACGCCGCACGGTGGAATAATACAAGATTCAGGCGACTACAAAATTGAAAGGGTCGAAAGAGAAAACAATATTAGTTTTTACGTACTGAATGCGAAAGGAAAAACGGTTTCAAATAAAAAAATTACTGGCTTGGCTGTTTTTGAATTTTTTAATAAAACAAAAGCAACGAATCCAGTTTTTTTAGACACCAACAATGCTTTATTTGTACAAGTTCCTAAAGCAAGCATATATGCTTATTGTACCATCACATTACTTGTCAATGGAAAAACAATCTCTTCCAAATTTAAAAATAGCCAAGTTTCTGAACAAGATATTAATCATGGGCACCAACATTAATTTTATTATTCTTTATAAACCCAATTAAAATTACAATTATGAAAAATTTTTTAATCGTAGCGACTATCGCAATCGGAATGTTAACTTCTTGCAACAACAAAGCAAATAACGAAACTGAAAACACTGAAAGTCAATCTACTGAAACAGTAGAACAAGTTCAAGTGATCACAGATTCTACGGATCAAGTAGGTACGGACAGTATTAATCAAGTGGAGCAAGATAAAGTTGACGCGGCTCATGGTCACACGCATTAGTATAATTTAACAGGCTGCTTCTCTTGCGAAAATTTCAGGAGAGAAGTAGTTTTTTAAAGAAAAATAAAATTATGAATTCAAAAAAAATAATATTTCTTGTTATACTTTTTTTTGTCGGCATCACAGGCGTTTTTGCTCATGGTGTAGATGAAAATACGCAAACTTTTTTGTCAGGAAATGATGGCGTTGCTTTTGGCCCATTTCTCTATATTGGTGCAAAACACATGCTTACGGGTTACGATCATCTGCTTTTTTTAGTTGGCGTTATCTTTTTCCTTTATCGTCCGAAAGAAGTGCTACTTTATGTAAGTTTCTTTACAATTGGTCATAGCGCAACATTATTGTTTGGAGTTATGAGTACTATATCAATTAATTCGTATTTAATTGATGCCATTATCGCACTGTCAATAGTGTATAAAGGTTTTGATAATTTAGGTGGTTTCAAGAAATTTTTCGGAAGGCAACCCAATACAAAAGCAGCTGTTTTGATTTTTGGATTATTTCATGGTTTCGGGCTTGCCAGCAAATTGCAAGATTTCAAATTTGAAAAAGAAGGATTGTTTACCAATCTGCTTGGATTCAATATTGGTGTCGAAATAGGTCAGTTCATAGCATTGACTTTTGTGCTAATCTTGATTACTTTATGGCGCAGACATTCCAGCTTTATGAAATTTTCAACAATAACAAATACGCTGCTTATGGCTGCTGGATTTGTATTAATAGGATATCAATTAACGGGTTATTTTACATCTTAAAAATTAAAAAATGTCAGAAATAAATCATCAAATAGTAAATAAAAAACAAATTATCAAAGCAGTTATCTTCGCGTTACTACTTTCTGTACTAATTTTAGTAAGCGCAGTTTTACCTGCCGAATATGGAATGGATCCAATAGGAACAGGCAAACTGTTCGGGTTCAGTAAGCTTTATGTACCAGCGAATGCTGATGATGGATTAGCTACAATAACAGGAAAAACATTCCCATTAATTAAAATGGAAAAAGCAGGTTCTGGACCTGAAGTAAAAAGACCTATCGAAGCAAATAATCCTGCACCTGAAAAACAATATGCAGAAAGAGAAGACACGGTTGAAGTAATCGTACCGGCAGGAAAAGGAATTGAATATAAAATTTATATGCTGAAATATGGCAAAATGAAATACGAATGGACGACTAATAAAGGAATCGTTTATTTTGATTTTCACGGGGAAGTAAAACAAGCTAAAGAAACGAATGACGTTTATTTTGAAAGTTACACGCTTGCCTATTCCAATAATATGGTTGGGACTTTTTATGCTCCGTATGAAGGAAAACACGGTTGGTTTTTCAGAAATAATGAAAAGACAGCCATTACAGTTACAATAAAATTAAAAGGTCAGTATTCAATATAAGTAGTGAACATTCCTTAATATAACAAATTATGCTAAATAAAATTATTGAGTTTTCAATCAAAAACAAACTCATTATTGGTCTTTTCATTGTGGCTCTCATCGGATATGGGAGTTATCAATTTACCAAATTACCAATTGATGCCGTTCCTGATATTACAGATAATCAAGTCCAGGTAATTACCTCTGCACCATCACTGGGTGCGACCGATATTGAAAGACTGATTACTTTTCCGATTGAACAAGCCAACAGTAATATTCCTGGACTGAAAGAAATTCGTAGTTTTTCTCGTTTTGGTTTATCAGTGGTTACCATTGTTTTTAACGATGCAACCGATGTGTACTGGGCAAGACAGCAAGTAACAGAACGATTAAGTGCTGTAAAAGACCAAATTCCCACCGGTATTGGAGATCCAGTTCTTGCACCAGTGACAACAGGACTAGGCGAAATTTATCAATATGTTGTACGAACCAAACCCGGTTATGAAAAAAAATACGATATCACGGAGTTAAGAACCATTCAAGATTGGATTGTTCGCCGGCAGTTATTGAGCGTTGAAGGTGTGGCGGAAGTGAGCAGTTTTGGTGGAAAATTGAAACAATTTGAAATAGCCGTTGACCCAAATAAATTGCAATCCTATAATATCACTATTACAGATGTTTTTACTGCATTAGAAAAAAACAATCAAAATACGGGTGGTGCTTACATTGAAAAAGGGCCTAAAGTTTTATACATCCGCAGTGAGGGATTAATTAATACTATCGAAAACATAAAAGATATTGCTATTAAAAACACTAATAACGGTAGTCCTTTGTTTATTCGTGATGTAGCTGAAGTTCGCATTGGTAGTGCTATCCGTTACGGAGCAATGACATTTCACAAAAAAGAGGTTCAATCTGGTGAAGTTTCGGGTGCAGTAGTAATGATGTTAAAAGGAGCCAACAGTAATGTGGTTATTAAAAAAATTAAGGATCGTATTGCACAAATTGAAAAAACATTACCCGAAGGTGTTATTCTGGAACCTTTTCTAGACCGCACCAAAATGGTAAATAATTCTATTTCGACGGTCGAAAAAAATTTATTAGAAGGTGCATTAATCGTTCTCTTTGTTCTTATTTTCTTTTTAGGAAACATACGAGCAGGATTAATTGTGGCGTCAGTTATTCCTTTGGCTATGTTGATAGCGGTCATATTGATGAACATATTTGGGGTGAGCGGTAATTTAATGAGTTTAGGGGCATTAGATTTCGGATTGATTGTAGATGGTGCTGTTATTATTGTTGAAGCGTGTTTGTTTAGTTTGCACAGCAGGAAAACTGCTCAAATTTCACAACAAGAAATGGATAACACCGTACTAAAAACGTCAATAAAAATGCGTAATGTTTCCGTTTTTGGGGAATTGATTATATTGATCGTATACATTCCCATTTTTACGTTGCGCGGTATCGAAGGGAAAATGTTTTTACCAATGGCACAAACCATTGCATTTGCTCTGTTTGGCGCTTTTATATTGTCATTGACTTATGTTCCGATGATGACCGCTCTATTTTTAAATAAAAAAATATCCCACAAAAAAACTTTTTCAGATCGAATGATGGAAAAATTAGAAAATTTTTATCAACCCATTTTGAACAAAGCATTGGGAATTCCAAGAACAATTATTGCTGTAACATTAGGATTGTTTGTTTTAGCGCTGATTACACTTTCGTTTATGGGTGGTGAATTTATGCCCTCGTTAGAAGAAGGAGATTTTGCAGTAGAAACTAGGGTTTTGCCGGGAAGTAATTTGCAAACTTCAATGACAGCTATTTCACAAGGTGCAAAAATATTAATAGAAAAATTTCCCGAAGTGGAGAAAATTGTAGGCAAAACAGGAAGTAGCGAAGTGCCTACCGATCCAATGCCAATTGATGCAAGCGACATGATGATCATTTTAAAGAACAAAAGCGAATGGACTTCTGCCACAACTTTTGACGAATTATCAGCAAAAATGGCCAAGGAATTGGAAGCTGTTCCTGGAGTTTCCTTTGGTTTTCAATATCCGGTTCAAATGCGTTTTAATGAATTGATGACTGGTGCTAGGCAAGATGTGGTCTGTAAAATATTTGGAGAAAACTTAGATACGTTAGCGTTATACGCCAATAAGTTAGGTAAAATTGTAAGTACCGTAGAGGGAACTTCCGATCTTTATGTAGAAACCGTTACCGGAATGCCACAAGTAGTAATTGACTACAACAGAGCTTCCATTGCACAATATGGCTTAAACATTCAGGATATCAATCGAATTGTAAATACCGCATTTGCAGGACAAAGCACAGGGGTTGTTTATGAAGGTGAAAAACGATTTGATTTAGTAGTTCGCTTAGAAGGCGAAAAACGTCAGGATTTGGCAGATGTTCAAAATTTATTAATTCCAACGGCAACTGGTTTGCAAATTCCTTTATCTCAATTAGCTAAAGTTGAAATTATCGAAGGACCGAATCAAATACAAAGGGAAGATGCCAAACGTAGAATTGTAGTTGGTTTTAATGTACGAGGCCGTGATGTACAAAGTATTGTAAAAGAACTACAAGGTAAAGTCGAAGCTCAAATAAAATTTCCTGCGGGATACTATCCTACGTATGGCGGTGCTTTTGAAAACTTAAACGAAGCCAAAAATCGTTTGATGATTGCGGTTCCAGTTTCATTACTATTAATATTTATTTTGCTCTATTTTGCGTTCAATTCCGTAAGACAAGGACTGTTGATTTATTCGGCAATTCCACTATCGGCAATTGGAGGTATTTTCTTTTTAGCATTGCGAGGAATGCCGTTTAGCATCAGTGCCGGAGTTGGTTTTATTGCTTTATTTGGTGTAGCGGTTCTGAATGGATTGGTGTTAATTGCAGAATTCAACAGCATTCGAAAATCGGGGGAAACCGATTTAAAAGCGATTGTTTTGCAAGGAACTAGAATACGATTACGCCCCGTTTTAATGACTGCATTTGTAGCATCATTAGGGTTTTTACCCATGGCATTAAGCAATGGTTCTGGTGCAGAGGTACAAAAACCATTGGCAACTGTTGTCATCGGAGGTCTGTTGGTTGCAACATTCTTAACTCTATTTGTTTTACCAATTTTATATATCATGTTTGAAAAAGGAATTAAATTACAACCCAAAAAGATAAAATCAATTACGACTATCCTGGTATTGGGATTGTTCTTTTCTTTTCAAAGTACCAATGCTCAGGAAAAAATTTCAATAGAGCGCGCGATTGAAACAGCTCTTTTAAACAATATCAAAATTAAAAATGAAAAACTGAATTCAGAGTACTTGCAAATAATGGAAAACACAGGTTATGATATTTCCAACACGGGAATTATAAGCGAATATGGTCAGTTTAACAGCACTGTAAATGATGTGAAAATTGGTGTTTCGCAAAGCATAAAATTCCCAACCGTTTATAAAAGACAGAAACAACTTTTAATAGAAGAAGCCAAAAAAGGACAATGGAACGAAGCTTTGCAAAGAAAGCAATTGACCAGACAGGTAACAATCGTGTTTTACGAAATGATGTATCTAAAAGAAAAGGAAAAGCTGTTGCTAAAAAGCGATAGTATATATTCTGATTTTTTAAGGATCTCAACGCTTCGGTTTGATAAAGGCGAAAGCAATATATTAGAAAAAGCAACCGCTGAAAACCAATCTGGACAAATAAAAATTCAACTTTTGGAATTACAAAGTGATTACAAAATAATTCAATCACAATTCAAGTATTTACTTAATACGGATAAAGACTTTGTCCCAGTTTCAAATAAATTTAAAATGGATTTCATTAAAAATTCAGATACAAATGCTATTAGCAATCAACCCAGTGTGAAATTATTTGAGCAAGAAGTGAATAGCAGTAAAGCAGAAGTTTCACTTGAAAAATCTAAAAAATTACCGGAATTAATTGGTGGTGTTTATTACCAGACTTTCAAAACAAATACTGTATTTCAAGACAGTAATAATGGTGTTTACGGACAATTAGGAGTGGCGCTTCCATTATTTAATACAGCAATAAATAACAGGAAAAAGGCTTTAGAGATAAATACGCAAATAGCCGAAAATAATTTAAATAATGAAAAACTAAAACTGGAAAGCAAGAACCAGGAATTAGTCCAGGAATATAAAAAACACAAAGAAACTATCGCCTATTACGAGAGTCAAGCTTTAAAAAATGTTGATTTAGTAACTAAAGCTGCTAATGATAAATTTATCAATGGTGACATTAATTATATGGAATGGGTAATGCTTATTAATCAAGGTACCGAAATTCAAAGCAGATACATCGAAGCAGTTAAAAAATTAAACACCGCTGTTATTGAAATCAATGCTTTAACTAATTAAAATAGTTTAATTATGAAAGGAGCATGATCGTAATTGGAGTCGCAAGCGCCAATGATGATATGCGAATTACATATGACTGGACTTGCTAACTTTACCCGCATAAAAAGTTAAGAATAAAAACCTTAATTTTAAATTATGAAAAAGAATCGAAAATTCACAAATACCAAAATAAAAATACTATCATGATTAAAAATACAATTATTACAATATTGGCAATAGTATTCCTTTCTTCTTGTGGAAACAAGAAAACGGAAAGCGAAACCGAAGCTAATCCAACTATCGAAAACACGACAACTCTTACCGATGCACAAATAAAAAATGCAGGTATTGAAACTGGAAAAATCACACAAAAACAAATTTCATCTACCTTAAAATTAAATGGTAAAATAGATGTGCCGCCTCAAAGCTTAGTTTCCATTAGTGTTCCAATGGGCGGTTATTTAAAATACACCAAATTGTTAGAAGGAATGCATGTTACCAAAGGGCAGGTTTTGTGCGTTGTAGAAGACCAACAATACATTCAACTGCAGGAAGATTACCTTTTGGCGAAAGCAAAAATTGGGTATGCAAAAGCCGAATTTGAAAGACAAAAAGAACTCAACCAAAGCAAAGCCAGCAGCGATAAAGTGTATCAACAAGCACAATCAGAATACAACTCACTATTTGTAATGGTGCAATCGTATGGCGAGAAATTAAAATTTGCAGGGATAAATCCGAATAATGTTTCAACAAAAAACATTTCAAAAAGCATCAATGTATACTCGCCAATAAGTGGTTATGTAGCTAAGGTAAATGTAAATATTGGCAAGTATGTAAACCCGAGCGATGTTTTATTCGAGATTGTAAATCCATCGGATATTCATTTGGCCTTAACCGTATTTGAAAAAGACATCAATAAATTGGCTATTGGTCAATCGGTATTGGCTTATACTAATACCAATCCCGAGAAAAAATATCCTTGCCAAATTATTTTGATAGGTAAAGATTTTTCAGAAAACCGCAGCACTGAAATACACTGCCATTTTATAAATTATGATAAAACACTTTTACCGGGCATGTATATGAATGCCGAAATAGAATTAAAAAGTCAGCAATCAAATGTACTGCCATCTGATGCTATTGTAAATTATGAAAATAAGAATTATATCTTTATTGCCAAACAAAATAAACAATTTGAAATGAAAGAAGTCACAATAGGAGCGACAGAAAATGAATTCACTGAAATTCTTTCAGACGATTTAAAAGACGAAAGAATTGTTATCAAAGGAGCTTATGCACTTTTAATGAAAATGAAAAATGTAGAAGAATAAAAAACATAAATTTACAGTAATGACAGAAAATAATTTTTAAAATCAACCACGCTGTCTGATGTAGCTGCATTAGTTGTCAGAATTTTATAAGTGAATAACTCAGTTAAATTTAGAAAAAACAATTTAATACCTAAATTCAAATTTCATTCAAAATTGAATTGTTAATTTGCAACATGAAAATTCTAATCATCGAAGACGAAATCGATATTGCGAACAGCATAAAAAGTTATCTAAAAACAAATGATATTCATTGCGAAACCGCAAGCACGTATCAAACGGCTTTAGACAAAATTATTATGTATGATTATGATTGTATTTTAGTAGATCTAATGCTTCCGGGTGGTGATGGATTTAGCATTTTGAAGAAATTGAAAATACTAAACAAATCAGAGGGGATTATTATAATTTCGGCTAAAGAAACGTTAGAGACCAAAATCGAGGGATTCAATCTTGGAGCAGATGATTATTTGACGAAACCCTTTCATCTTTCAGAGTTGTTGGTCAGAATTCAGGCCTTGGTTAGAAGAAAAAAATACGACGGAAACAATAAAATTGAATTCAATGAAATAGAAATTGATACTTTAGCAAAATCGGTAAAAATTGGAGAGAAGAAAATAGAATGCACCAAGAAAGAAATTGATTTATTATTGTTTTTAATTGGAAATAAAAACAAGGTTTTGTCTAAAAGTGCCATAGCTGAACACCTTTCAGGTGATATGGCGGACATGCTGGACAATCATGATTTTGTTTATGCCCACATCAAGAATTTGAAAAAAAAGCTAAACGATGCCGGAAGCAATGATTACATAAAATCAGTTTATGGAATTGGTTACAAATGGAACAATGAATAAAAAATTATTACATACTACTCTAAAATATTATGTTTTATTTTCTTTAATAGTGATGCTTTCAGCAGCGCCATTATTCTTTTATATAACTCAATTACTGTATCTACATGAAACAGATGAAGCCTTGCTACTTCAAAAAGAGGAATTCGAGTTATTGTATGCGCCGCAATTACAAGACAAGGATGTTGCAGTTTGGAATAAATGGAATAGGGATATAAAAATAGAGAAAGTTCAGAAAATAATTTCTAGAGACACACTATTCAGCAATAGTTATTATAATAATTTGGATAAAGAAAACGAACCCTATCGGGTGCTAAATGCTCCAGTTATAATTAATAATAAACACTACCTTTTTTCTGCCAGAATAAACCTAGTTGACAATAAGGATTTTATTGTCAGTATTTTAATGGTGTTTACCATCATTATTTTAATTCTTTTATTTGGATTATTTATCATTACTAAAAGGCTATCTCTTAGGCTTTGGAAACCATTTTATGACACTCTCGAGCAAATTGAGAAATTTGAAATCGATAAAAGTTCCCATCCAAAATTAGTTGTAAATACTATTGAGGAATTCAATCGACTCAATCAGGCAATAAATAAATTGATTGAAAAAAACACACGCATTTATAAAAGCCAAAAAGAATTTATTGAGAACGCGGCACACGAATTGCAAACACCAATTGCTATTTTTAAAGGAAAATTGGAAACATTATTGCAAAGAGACGATGTATCGGAAGAACAATTTGAAATACTGGATAAATTAAATGATACAACAACAAGGCTAAACCGATTAAATAAAAACCTGTTGCTTTTATCAAAAATAGAAAACAAACAATATAACATCCCTGAAGAGGTTCTTTTGAATGAGGTTATCACAAATCAATTAGATTTTTTTATAGAACAGGCATTAGCAAAAAATATTAAGATAAATACTGCTTTAGAATCGAATACATTTGTTAAAACGAATCTGTTTTTATCTGAAGTTTTGATCAGTAATTTGTTTCTGAATGCAATTAATCATAATGTTGCTAATGGAAGCATCAATGTTGTATTGCATAAGAATGCTTTAGTTTTTTCCAATACGGGTATATTAAAATCGCTCGAAACAGATAAATTATTTGAACGTTTTTCTAAAGTAAATCCATCCTCGAAAGGGAACGGTTTGGGTTTATCAATAATTAATAAAATTGTAGAGAACAACAATTGGGAAGTTATTTATAGTTACAAAGATAAGTTACACATTTTCGAAATTCAATTCTAAAATTCAATATTTCTTCAAACTCCAATTGCAATTTTGTCGTTTAAATAAAGAATAAAAATTAAGATATGCCAATAAAAACAATATTATTAGTATCATTTCTAATACTATCAATTTCAGATTTATTAGGACAAAACAAAGCGGTCACACTATCCGGAATTACAAAAGATAAAACATCAAAAGAGACTTTGCTTTATGTAAATGTACTCTTGAAAAACACAAAGGATAACGTTTTGATTACGGGAACTGTTACCAATGAAGAGGGTAGGTTTTCATTTTCGAATGTAGTTCCTGGAAATTACTTTCTAGAGTTTACACTTGATGGATACAAAACAAAAAACCAACCTATTTATGTAGGTTCACTTTCTGAATTTCTAGATGAGGGAAGCATTGAATTGGAAGATAATGCTACTATTTTAAATGAAGTTGTGGTCGTTTCAAAGGAAGAACTTATTAATCAGAAAATGGACAAAAAAACCTTCTCTGTGGCAGATAATATCAGTCAGAGTGGTGGTTCTGTTTTACAAACAATGCAAAATTTGCCTGGTGTTTCTGTGCAAGACGGGAAAGTACAAATTAGAGGCAATGATAAAGTCACCGTTTTAATTGACGGAAAACAAACCGCATTAACAGGGTTTGGAAACCAATCGGGCTTAGATAATATACCCGCATCTGCGATAGAAAAAATTGAAATCATTAACAATCCTTCTGCAAAATACGATGCCAACGGAAACGCTGGAATTATCAATATTATTTACAAGAAAAATAAAAAAGAGGGATTCAACGGAAAAGTGGGTTTTACCTCTGGACTAGGTGCGCTGTGGGAAAGAAAAGAAAATTTACCAACTATTCGTCCGCAATACTCATTAACACCAAAAATTAATCCGACGTTATCACTTAATTATCGTAAAAACAAAATCAATGCTTTTTTTCAGGGTGATTATCTTTATACAGAAACGCTCAATAAAAATGAGTTTGTAACGCGAACCTACACTGATGGAACTATTATTAATCAACAAACCAAAAGAAATCGGAATACGCACTTTACTACTTTAAAAACTGGAATTGACTGGAATATTAATGACCGAAATTCATTAACCGTTTCTGGTCTGTTTGGAACCGAAAAAATCATTGACAATGGAGATCAGCCCTTTTTCAATGAAAATTATTCGGAACGATTGCGACTTTGGCAATTTTTGGAAGATGAATTAAAAACCACCGCTATGGCTACTGCGGCATACCAGCACAAGTTTAAAGAAGCAGGACGGTTATTAAATATTGGTTTAAATTATACTTTTCACAGAGAGGATGAAAAATATTTTTTTGACAATATTCTGCCAACCTACACCGGAAAAGATGCTTTCAAATTGTTATCAGAGGAGAAAGTAGCCGACTTTAATATTGATTATATCAAACCCTTAAAATATGGAAGATTTGAAACCGGTTTTAAATTCAGAAAAAGGGATATTCCAACTAATATGCAGTTCTTTCCCGGCGCAAATTCTCCCATAGATAGCGGTGCTGGCGGTCAAGCAACTTACAAAGAAATTATTCCGGCCGTGTACGGAAATTATATTTTTGAAAACAATAAAATTGAGGCAGAACTGGGTTTGCGAGTAGAATATGTCGATTTGCAATACAATATCAATCCAGATCATAATACCTATAAAAGTGACGGGTACAACTATACCCAACCTTTTCCAAATGTGCGATTGGCATACAAAATTGATGACAGCAATAAAATATCATTATTTTACAATCGTAGAGTAGACAGGCCAAATGAAGTCGATATTAGAATATTTCCAAAATACGATGATGCAGAAATAATAAAGGTTGGGAATCCTGCACTTCGTCCGCAGTTCACCAATTTGTTAGAACTGGGTTATAAAACGAACTTAAAAAAAGGATATTTCTATTCGGCAGTGTACCACCGTTTTGCAAATGCTACCATTACTCGAATAGCATCGACAGTTCCAGACAGCAATTTAATCTATGCTATTTTCCAAAATGCAAATAAAAGTTTCAATACTGGGATTGAAATGATCTTTTCACAAGAGATTGCAAAATGGTACTCGTTTAACTTCAACTTAATTGCGTATCACAATCAAATTAATGCTTTTGCTGTTGAAAATAAATATCCAATTCCCAATACTTTTTCGGCAGAGAAGCAAGACATTTTTTCTGGAAATATTAAATGGAACAATATCTTGCACTTATCCAAAAAAGTGGATGCTCAAGTAACCGCTATATATTTGGCGCCAGATATTATTCCGCAAGGAAAAATTGCTTCTCGATTTTCAATTGATTTAGGGATTAAAAAATCAGTCCAAAATGGCAAAGGAGAATTCTTTCTAAATGCAACCGACATTTTAAATACATTAGTAATCAGGAAACAAATTCAAGGTCTGAATTTTAATTATAACAGCACTGACTATAATGAAACACAGGTAGTTCGATTAGGTTACAATTATAAATTTTAACTCAAATAAAAAAATTACCGGAAATCCCGATTGTATTTTAGATAATGAGAATTTGTGCAACTACTTTAGAGAAACAGCTAAAAACTTACTTTTAATGGCATTAAATATTGGTTATGCGTTGGCTAACTAATTTTTGCTATTAAGCCGTTAAAATGGTAAGTCAATAGATTCTGGATTAATAAAATCTTTGGTATACGGATTTTCAAGAAAGCTAAGTGGCGGCATTTGAAATTTAAGAATATCCTCTTTTTCAATACCGTAAACCTGCCAATAATTGGATAGCAATTGGGCATATATATCCTCATCCCAAAATCCGAAATGAGGTTGCTTACCAGCCGTTTCAACTTCTATAGCAATCCCATTGTCTTGGTTTTCAATTTTGTATTCAGGTTTGTACTGTAATATATAATCTGAATAATGAAACCTAGCGTACAACTCTTCAAACTGGATGGGATGTAAAACATGACCTTCCATTTTATCGAGAATCTCTTTTTGCTTCTCCCCAATTACGCCGTTATCTTGTAAACATGCAATAAAACCAAATTCATTGACTCCAAATGAGAACATTAAATTAACTGCATCGTTGCGATAGCTAAAAATGTCGGCAGAATATTTAAGTGGAAATACGGCGATGCTCCATGGTTTTTTTCCAACGAAGGAAATCGGTTCTATTAAGGATTGTAGCATTAAATGGAAGTAACCAAAGCGTTTCCTGAGAGTGACGGAAAGCTCAAAATCTTCACCTTGCCTTAGCAGCCTGTCTCTTTCATAAAGCATTTCGTAGTATAGCATACCATAGACCATTCTGCCTGTCCATTGAAAAAGCAACTCTTGATCGAGTGACGCCATGCCTTCAAAACCTTTTTTATACGCAGCCTCAACTTTTACATCCAGCTCCTCAAAAGCTGTTTTCACTTCGGAAGAACACGGTAATTTAAGATCTGAATAATTATAAGATTTGGTTTTATCCATCATCTCAATTCTTTCATTACCTAATTTAAAATGATCCATCAGCCATACTGGAAAAACGTTCATGTTTTCATTTGTCAAAGCTCCTGAAAGGAAGCAAAAATGTTCGTCAAAATTTAAATCCTTAAAAGGATTAAAAAGCGTATGTGTCATCAATATTCAGAAATATTAAGTTTTAATTTTTTTCCAAATGTAGCCATAAATTATTATTTTCTTTGCCTAATTTATTATAGAATGAAAAATCTCAAATTTTGGACAGTACCGTAAAACCTTCGTTTAAATGCAGGTTTTAACAATGTTGATTATTACGACCCAGAGTTTTCAGTCCAGCTTTTCCTAAAATAGGTAAGGCTGCAATATATCCATTTTGAAATCCAAATCCCACTCCTCTATATATATTGTTTATACCAAAAAATGGATGAATATTCAAATAAAGTAGCTATTCTTATGTTGCCTATATATCTAAATAAACTCATATTTATAGTCACGTAATATTATTATACTTTTTAGTATAAATTAATTTATACTTTTTAGTACATAATAAATAACTTCGTTTATCTTTGCAGAGAAGATTTAAATTTAATAGCTAAAATCATGAGCAAAGAAGCGTCCACAGCAACTCTTGAAGATTACACCAAGAGTGATTACAAATATGGATTTACCAGTAATATTGATACTGAACTTATTCCAAAAGGTTTAAATGAAGATACTATTCGATTAATATCTTTTAAAAAAGAGGAGCCGCAATGGCTACTTGACTGGCGTTTAGAAGCATTTAGGCATTGGGAGACCCTGACAGAACCCAAATGGCCGAATGTGAAATATCCACCAGTAAATTATCAGGACATCATTTATTATGCTGCTCCAAAACAAAAAAAAATACTCAACAGCTTGGATGAGGCAGATCCTGAATTATTGAAAACGTTTGAGAAATTAGGTATTTCAATAGGAGAACAAAAACGATTAACAGGTGTTGCCGTTGATATCGTAATTGACAGTGTATCAGTGATAACTACCTTCAAAGAAGAATTATCCAAATTAGGAATTATCTTTTGCTCGTTTGGTGATGCCGTAAAAGAACATCCTGAGCTAATAAAAAAATATTTAGGAATGGTTGTTCCTTCTACTGATAATTTTTATGCTGCACTTAATTCCGCCGTGTTCACAGATGGTTCGTTTTGTTACATTCCAAAAGGGGTTAGGTGTCCGATGGAACTTTCAACTTACTTCCGTATCAATGCCGAGGGATCAGGCCAATTTGAAAGAACATTAATTGTGGCCGAAGCAGGCAGTTATGTTAGCTATTTGGAAGGATGCACTGCTCCTACAAGAGATGAAAATCAATTGCATGCTGCAGTGGTTGAACTCATAGCGTTTGACGATGCTCAAATCAAATATTCCACTATCCAAAACTGGTATCCGGGAGATAAAGACGGAAAAGGAGGCATTTATAACTTCGTAACTAAAAGAGGATTGTGCGCAGGTGTAAGATCAAAAATCAGTTGGACACAAGTAGAAGCAGGTTCTTCCATTACTTGGAAATATCCAAGTTGCATTTTAAAAGGTGACTATTCAACGGGTGAGTTTTATTCTGTTGCAGTTACAAATAATTTACAACAAGCGGATACAGGAACTAAGATGTGGCATATTGGTAAAAACACCAGCAGTACTATTATTTCCAAAGGTATCTCAGCAGGTCAAAGCAATAACTCGTACAGAGGTTTGGTTAAAGTAGGAAAAAATGCGGAAAATGCCAAGAATTTTTCACAATGTGATTCCTTATTAATGGGAGATAAATGTGGTGCGCATACTTTCCCTTATCTCGAAATTGACAATGATACAGCTCAAATTGAACACGAAGCCACAACTTCTAAAGTAGGTGAAGATCAACTTTATTACTGTATGCAAAGAGGATTAAAAATGGAGGATGCCATTAATCTTATTGTTAATGGGTATTGCAAGGATGTGTTTAAAGAATTACCAATGGAATTTGCAGTGGAAGCACAAAAATTGCTTGCTGTAAGTTTAGAAGGTAGTGTTGGATAAAATAATTAAATAAAAAAACAGAACTCATGTTAATAATAAAAAATTTACACGCAGAAATTGAAGGAAAAAAAATATTGAATGGTATTAACCTTCAAATAAATGCTGGCGAAGTACACGCTATAATGGGACCAAACGGTGGTGGTAAAAGTACGCTGGCACACGTTTTAGCAGGTCGAGAAGGGTATGAAATCACTGAGGGTAGTATTACCTATATGGGGAAAGACCTCCTCGAATTATCAGTAGATGAACGTGCCAAGGAAGGTATATTTCAGGCATTTCAATACCCGATAGAAATACCGGGTGTAAGCACTGCAAACTTTCTTAAACATACCATTAATGCTGTTAGAAAACATCAAGAAAAGACGGATTTGAGTGCAACCGAAATGCTAAAATATATTAAAGAGAAGGCAAAAATGGTGGAGATGGAAGATGGTTTTTTAAGCCGTTCTCTAAATCAGGGATTTTCGGGCGGAGAAAAAAAGCGCAATGAAATTTTACAAATGGCTGTTTTAGAACCAAGACTTGCCGTGTTGGATGAAACTGATTCAGGGCTTGATATTGATGCGCTTAAAATAGTTGCCAATGGTGTTAATCAACTAAAAACAAAGGACAATGCTTTTATAGTAATTACACACTACCAACGTTTACTCGATTACATTATCCCTGATTTTGTGCATGTGTTATACAATGGACAAATCGTTAAATCGGGCGACAAAAATTTAGCATTACAGCTGGAAGAAAAGGGATACGACTGGATTAAAGAAGAAGTAGCAACATTAACAATATCTTAAAAAGATAAGCATGAAAATTCAAAATACACCAGATAAAAATGATAACAGGGGAAAGTTTATTGAACTATTCCGTCTTTATGAAAATTCATTAAATGGACAGAAAAATAATGTAATGCATAGTCTCCAGAAAGTTGCTATTCAACGATTTGGCAATAACGTAGATTTTCCAACCAGAAGAAATGAGGATTGGAAATATACCAATGTTGCCGAGTTACTTCAGCCAACATACCAGCAGCCAAAACTGGTTGACATTACAACAGAAGATATTAAGCCTTTTCTTTTTGAAGGGTTGGATGCATACCTGCTAGTTTTTGTGAACGGTAAATACAATAAATTACTTTCATCAAAAGATGAATTATCGCAAAAAATCATAGTGCAGGATATTCCTTCTAGTTTGAGAGAAGATAGGCTTACAAAAGAAACGGTTTCTGAATACCTGTCGAAATGGGCAATTAAAGAAATGAATTCCTTCGTTGTATTAAATACTGCCTTCGCTCACAATGGAATTTATATTTATGTGCCTGATGGATTAGTGCTGGATCGCCCTGTTCATATACTAAATATAGCACATACAGAAGAAGAGCCAACAGTTATCAGTCCGCAAAAAATAATCGTAGCCGGAGAAAATAGTAAATTAACGGTTATTGAAACGTATCATCATCTCACTAATTCCCAACAAACGTATTTCACGAATACGGTTACACAGTTGGTTCTAAAAAGAAATGCGATTGTTGATCATTATAGAATTCAAGATGAAGGTGAGAATGCATTTTTTATCAATAATACAGAAGTTGAGCAGATGCGTGATAGTACCTACAGCTCTTATGTAGTTGATTTGGGCGGAAAATTAGTAAGGAACAACCTAAGCTCCATTTTAAAGGATAGTGGAACAATGACTAATTTTTATGGACTTTATGTTGGTATAAATAAGCAGCATATAGACAACCAAACTTTTATAGACCATGCGTATCCGAATTGTAACAGCAACGAATTGTACAAAGGAATTCTTGCAGATAAAGCTAAAGGAGTATTTAATGGTAAAATAATAGTACGACCCGATGCTCAAAAAACAAATGCTTTTCAGAAAAACCATAGCCTTGTATTATCAAAAACCGCCTCGATGAATAGCAAACCCCAGTTGGAAATTTTTGCGGATGATGTTAAATGCAGTCACGGGGCAACCATTGGACAATTAAATAAAGAGGCATTATATTATATGCGTTCCAGAGGCTTATCTGAAAAAGAAGCTATATCAGTTTTAAAACAAGCTTTTTTAACAGAAATAACGGAGTTAATTAAAATTGAACCTGTAAGGGGAAAAGTAGAACAGCTTCTTGTTGATAAATTTAAGCAATTTACGGAAACAAACAATTAACTATTAAATTGATAAATGACATGCCTGAAATAACTAAAGAGGATATTCTAAAAATACTGACTAACGTCGTTGAGCCTGACCTCAAGAGAAGTATTGTTGAATTAGGATTAGTGAATGATATTCATGTTGAAGGGAACATCATCAGCTTTGTCGTTAAGATTAGCAGCCCTACTATGAATAGTAAAAAGATAGTAAAAGAGGCTTGTATGGATAGCCTTTTGCAAGCATTAGGTACGGATATTAAGGTGGATATAGATATGCAAGCCCTACCTGGTTTTAAGGATAGAGCTCCTGAACTTAGAACAATATTGCCTGGTGTTAAACATATTATTGCTATTGCCTCCGGGAAAGGTGGTGTAGGTAAATCTACCGTTTCCGCCAATCTTGCAGTGGGATTAAGCCAATTAGGTGCAAAAGTGGGCTTATTAGATGCCGATATTTATGGGCCATCAATGCCACTCATGTTTGACTTAGTGAATAGAAAGCCTGAAGTTTCCAATGATTCTGGTCGAAATCTAATAGAACCAATTGTATCTCATGGAGTAGGAGTTTTATCTATTGGTTTTTTTACGGAAGCATCGCAGGCACTTCCATGGCGTGGACCTATGGTTTCCAAAGCCCTTATTCAATTATTTCAGGATGCAGATTGGGGTAATTTAGATTATCTGCTTGTGGATCTTCCGCCAGGCACAGGTGATATTCATCTTACGCTGGTAGATAAAATTCCGCTTACAGGTACTATTGTAGTTAGTACACCACAAGAAGTAGCTTTGGCTGATGCCAGAAAAGGTATCGATATGTTCAGGATGCCAATGGTTAATGTTCCGGTGCTTGGATTGGTTGAAAATATGGCATACTATATACCGGAAGGTAATCCTGATAAAAAAGAGTACATATTTGGAAAGGATGGTGCAAAAAAATTATCAGAAGAAATGAATGTTCCACTATTGGGTCAAATTCCTTTAATAACAAGAATACGGGAAGCAGGAGATGTTGGAGCGCCAGCAGCATTAAATGAAAATACGATTGAAAGCAAAATATTTAAAGACTTAGCCCTAAAAGTAATGGAATGCGTAAAAGACATTAAAGCTGTAAAGACTAACAACTAACAATTAAAAAATGGAAATAGCAGCTAAAATAGCATTGGAAATAAAAGTCATAGAGGTTCTAACAACCTGTTTCGACCCAGAAATACCTACCAATATTTATGATTTAGGATTGGTATATGGAATCAACATTGATGATGAAGCCAATGTGCATACCATAATGACACTAACCTCCCCTTCATGTCCGGTAGCGGGAACACTTCCTCCAGAAGTGGAAGAAAAGATTAGGAATATTCCTGGAGTTAGCAGCTCTAATGTAGAAGTAACTTGGGATCCCGCTTGGTCAAAAGACATGATGAGCGAGACGGCTAAATTTGAAACTGGAATGATGTAAATTAAACAATAACAAAATTAATCATTAAAAAAATGGAACAATCTAATTTAACCAAAATCACGCAACAACCCAGCTATGATGCCGTTTATGTTCAGCCCATGAGAGAGGAACTAACAGCTGTAGGTTGCAAAGAATTATTAACCCCTGAAGATGTAGATAAGGCATTAGACAGAAATGATGACAAAACGATACTTGTTGTAATCAACTCTGTATGCGGTTGTTCGGCAGGTAGTGGACGACCAGGAGTAATGATGGCGTTGCAAAACAGTAGTATCCCTGATGAGCTTTACACGCTGTTTGGCGGAATGGAAAAAGATGCAATTGACTGGTACAGGAATAAATATCTTGCAAATCATCACACCTCTTCACCCCACATTGCCCTTTTTAGAAATGGTGAGCCAGTTGCAATTTTTAAACGTTCCGATATTGACGGACATACAGCAGAAAGTATTGCCAGCCAATTGGTGACTATTTTTAACAACGAATGCAGTAATACAGGGCCGTCAATTTCTGCAAAAGATTTTGAAAATATTACTCAAGGCAAATACGGTTGTTATACTGATTTAGGTAAGGATAAAAACTAAATAGTTTGTGTCTATTTAGTTTGTGTTTATGGTTTATAATAAATTTGCAATAGTAAGCTACTTTTTTATTTGCGAACTTTGTCTGTAATAGTAAATTAAATACACAAACTAATTAAATAATACAATTATGAAAATAACAGCTCAGGTAGAATATGGATTAAGAATAATGGTAAGGATAACCCGTTGCACAGATGAGAAAGGACTAAGCATTCGTCAGCTAAGTGAAGCAGAAGGATTATCTATTAACTATGTTGCTAAATTAACCCGACTACTTCGCATAAAGGGATTAATTAACAGTACAAGAGGCCACATGGGTGGGTATGTACTCGCAAAACCTGCTGCCGCTATAACAGTAAATGACACATTAAAAGCTTTGAGCGGAAAGTTGTTCGATAAAAAATTCTGTGATAGTCATTCAGGAATAATGACCTTATGCACTAATTCTGTAGACTGCTCCATCCGATCATTATGGTCAATGATGCAGGCTACACTGGATAAATTACTAGATAAGGTAACTATGGCAGACATGATGAAAAATGAAAAAGATGTTTCCGGAGTGTTACAAAATATTATAGAAGGAAGCGCTAAATAAATTATTAAATTAAATCTTGATTACTAAAATTCATTACTATGGCAATAATGATAACAGAGGAGTGTATAAATTGTGGAGCATGCGAGCCTGAATGCCCCAATAATGCAATTTATGAAGGTGGTGATGAATGGAGATATGCAGACGGCACCGCACTCAAAGGCTTTTACACAGGACAAAATTCAGGTAATACCGTTGATGTTGATACTCCCAATACGCCTGTTTCTATGGATTTTTATTATATCGTAACTGATAAATGTACCGAGTGTGTCGGTTTTCATGATGAACCACAATGTGCCGCAGTTTGTCCGGTAGATTGCTGCGTAGATGATCCGGATTACAGAGAAACAATAGAAGAATTACTACACAAAAAAGAATTTATGCATCTTATATGATAACTGCACTTACAAAAATACAAATAGAAAAAACAGGTCAATTTAATGGACACGGAGGTGCTATTTACACATTAGAATTTGCTCATGAAGCTCATCTTTTTTACTCTGGCAGCAGTGATAACCTTGTAGTAGAATGGAATATGAAAGACCAGCAACAAAACAAAGTTGTTGCGAAATTACCTGCCAAAGCCATGGCATTGAAATATGTTCCCGATAGAAATATATTACTTATCGGTCAGTCATTAGGAGGTATTCATGTTATTGACTTAAAAGAAAATAAGGAAATAAAACTATTACAGCTTCATAAGGAATACATTTTTGATATCCAATATTTACCAGAAACAGAATGCTTTTGGGTTTTAGCTGGTGACGGTACACTTTCAGTTTGGTCAATCAATGATTTCTCATTGATAACAGCTCTAAAACTTTGTGATAAAAATATCCGTAGCATCGATTTTAATATTATTTTGAAAGAAGCAGCTATTGGATGCGGTGATGGTTCTATTCGAATTTTTGATTTTGAAACCTATGAAGAAAAGAAAATCCTTAAGGGGCATCTTGATGATTTTTCGGTAAATACAGTACGCTATCATCCAAACGGGAAATACCTTTTGTCTGGTTCTAGAGATGCCTATTTGAATGTATGGGATATTGAAAACGATTATGCGTTGATCCATCATATTCCTGCCCATAATTACGCTATTTACAGCATCGTTTTCAGTCCTGATAAAAAGTTTTTTGCTACGGGTAGCAGAGATAAAACAATTAAAATATGGGATGCAGAAAACTTTGAACTACCCTATCGAATAGATAAGTCTCAACACGGAGGCCATACCCATTCGGTAAATAAACTTTTATGGAGTGATTTTAATAATTATTTGATTTCAACCGGTGATGATAAAACTATCATGCTATGGGGAATTATAATACCAATGTAATAAAATAAAAAATTAATATTGGTTAAAATTTAGATTATGTCAGAAATAATTGAAGAAGAAAGTAAATATACTAAAAAGCCAGATTGGCTTCGTGTAAAATTACCCACAGGAAAAGAATATGCCGAAGTAAGACAAATAGTATCCGAACATAAACTACATACGATATGTGAAAGCGGCAGTTGTCCTAACATGGGTGAATGTTGGGGAAATGGAACGGCTACCTTTATGATATTGGGGAATACCTGTACAAGATCCTGCGGATTTTGTAATGTACATACTGGTAAACCTCTGCCTGCTGATCCGGAGGAACCTAAGATGGTGGCCGAATCTATTCGCCTAATGAAGTTGAAACATGCCGTAATAACTTCGGTTGATAGAGATGACTTGAAAGATGGTGGTTCTATGATATGGGAAGAAACCGTAAATGAAGTAAGAAAAGCATGCCCGGGAATTACCATGGAAACGCTTATTGGGGATTTTCAGGGTAAATGGGAAAACCTGCAGCGAGTTATTAATGTACATCCCGAAATAGTTTCACATAATCTTGAAACCGTACGCAGATTAACGAAAGAAGTTAGGGTACAGGCAAAGTATGACAGAAGCCTTGAGGTTCTCAAAAGATTAAAGGAAGCTGGGATGAAAACTAAATCAGGTATCATGTTGGGTTTAGGTGAAACAGAAGAAGAAATATATGAAACTATGGACGACTTGAGAAGCGTTGGTGTTGATATATTAACTATTGGCCAGTATATGCAGCCTACTAAAAACCATTTACTCGTTATAGAATTTATTAAGCCAGAAATATTTGCAAAGTATAAAGAAATAGGCATGAACAAGGGTTTTCGTTTTGTTGAAAGCGGACCATTAATAAGATCATCTTATCATGCAGAAAGACATTTGTTTTAATAAATAAAATAGATTTAATATTTACGCTCACAAAAATAATTATGGCTAAAACAAAAATTACAGTAAACAATAATGGTTCCCTGAGAATAGAAAATGACTTTGAGATTGTAGATAAAAATGGGAATGTATATGATTTAGCAGGACGAGAGATGCTTTCACTTTGCCGTTGTGGTCTTTCTAAAAATAAACCTTTTTGTGATGGTGCTCATAACGGGCACTTTGAACATGAGGCTGTTGCATTTGGATTGCCTCCAAAAAAATAATATATTAAACAAACATCATGTTCGACGTTGCTATTAATTTGATAATTCTTTCCAAAAACTTCCTGCATTTTTGCATGAACATGTTGCGCTTACCCCATTAAAAGATCCTACTCTTATTCATGTAACGGTGTTAAAAAAAGAACTTGGTCTGGATTCACTTAGTGATTCCATTTTACAAAAATGGTTAAATGGCTAAATCAAGATTAGTAATGAGCAGAGAATTGCTACCCGTTATGCCGGTCATCAATTTGGGAGCTTTGCCGGACAGTTAGGCGATGGCAGGGCAATTTCCTAGTGCGAAATTTTAACTTCTGATGGAAAGCGATGGGAAATACAAACTAAAGGATCAGGCAAAACTTCTTTTTCCAGAATGGGAGATGGCAAAGCCGTAATTCGTTCATCAGTCAGAGAATATCTTTGCTCAGAAACTATGTACGGTTTAGGAATTCCTACCTCAAGAGTGATACTATGGCTTTCACTTTATGACCAAAGATTGAAAAGAGAATTATCTGACGAAATGAAACGCCAGATGGAAATGAAACGCGTAAATCCAAAGTATGTATTAAGAAATTATATTGCTCAGGAAATAATTGAGGAGGTAGAAAAAGGAGGGAATGAAAAATTAAAAAAATGGTTAGAAATTTTGTATTCGCCATTTGCCGAACATCCAGAATATGAATCGTATTCAAAACCAACGCCTACAGAAAAGAAAATTATAGTGTTTCCTGTTCATCTTAAGTTCTTGCAAAAAAATAAAATAGTGTAAAATAATTTAAAACATAAAAACATGTCAGAACATAAAGTTTATTTAAACTGGAAAAACAAAGGAGATAATATACCCGATAAAACAATAATTAATGCAATGCACCACCGTGCTCACCGGGAATGTTTTATAGCCAATTCGGTTTTAACAGAGATAATTGTTGAACCGGTTTATTAAAGTAATTGAGCAAAGGTGAATTAATTTTAGATAAAAAATTAAAATTTAATATGCTCAGCAAAAGGAACAAAACAGTATATATTGACAAACATGAAAAAGGAATTTATACAATAGCTATGGATACTACTACAAAACACAAAAATGATGTACCATCCCTAATCAGTGGTTATAGTCAATTAAATATATATGATTGGCTTGCCGATATACCATTGCCACCCAATCAACAAACATTCAACATTGTTGAAGTAAAATTTAAAGGAGGACGTAAAGATTTTTATTTGAAGCATGAAAATATATCTCTTAAACAAACAGATATAGTAGTTGTTGAAACCATTGGAGGACACGATACAGGTCATGTTTCATTAACAGGAGAACTGGTTAGGTTGCAATTAAAAAAACACAATATCCAGACGGAAGAAGTCATTAAAAAAATCTATAGAAAGGCAACATCAGCTGATATTGAAAAATGGAAAACAGCGAAGGGTTTGGAATCTGAAACGATGTATAAAGCCCGAATTTTAGCTAAAGATTTGGACTTGAAGATGAAAATATGTGATGTTGATTATCAAGGGGATAAGTCAAGTGCCACCTTCTATTATACCGCTGAAGGACGGGTAGATTTCCGGGAACTAATTCTGGTAATGGCTACAGCGTTTCATATCAAAATAGTAATGCGTCAGATTAGCCTGTTCGAGGAAGCCGCCCGTTTAGGTGGTATCGGTACTTGTGGAAGAGAGTTTTGTCATTCTGCCTGGTTAACAGATTTTAATACTAGGGCTACATTATACGGCAGGAATAAAGATAAACAATGGACTGAATTCAAATGTTGCTTAATAGAAGATCGAGAAAACAACAAATCTTCTTTGAAGGACAATGATCTCAATAGAATTAAAACGCTTAAAGGTATCGCCAGCCGTCAAAAAACAGATATTGAAAAAAATATAATGTGGTTTAGTTACCCGAATGAAGATGATTTAATACCTATAAAAATCTCAAGGGTTAAAGAAATTCAAACACTAATTAAAGAAGGCATGATTCTGAAAGATTTAAAGGAAGAGATAGAAATCATAATTGAGGAACCGGCTATTGATAACTTCTTGGGTTATGTAAATGTTGTAGGTCAAGATAGTCTAACAAGATTCGAAAAAAAAAGAACAAATAAACATATAAAAAGGAATAAATGAAACTGCCAAAAAACTTAGAAAAAGTAATTCTTTTTGATGTTCATAAAATCCGAAAAGATTTCCCTATCCTTTCAAGGATGGTGAATAATAAGCCATTGATTTATTTTGATAACGGTGCTACTACACAGAAACCGCAACAAGTGATTGATGCCCTCATAAAATATTACACGGTGCAGAACGCTAACATTCACCGTGGAGTTCATCGAATGAGTCAGGATGTAACTGATGAATATGAGAATGCCCGAATTACTGTTCAAAAACATATAGGTGCTAAACAGGAACACGAAATAATTTTTACAAGCGGAACTACTGATAGCATCAACTTTATAGCCACTGTGTTTGGGAAAAAGTATGTGAATTCCGGAGACGAGATTGTTGTTAGTGAGATGGAGCATCACAGTAATATTCTTCCTTGGCAACAGTTATGCGAAGAAAAAAATGCAGTACTTAAAGTTATCCCAATCACTGATAGCGGAGAATTGTGTATGGACGAATATAAAAAACTACTTTCTGCAAAAACAAAACTGATCGCCATTACACACGTATCAAACACACTTGGTACGGTAAATCCCGTAAAAGAGATGATTGCTATCGCTCACTCGAAAAATATTCCTGTGCTTGTGGATGGAGCCCAATCAATCCCTCATATAAAAGTGGATGTGCAAGATTTAGATGCTGATTTTTATTGTTTTAGCGGGCACAAAGTTTATGCTCCCACAGGAGTAGGAATACTTTACGGAAAAGAAGAATGGCTTAATAAACTCCCGAATTATCAAGTAGGTGGCGGAACCATTAAAACAGTTTCATTCGATAAATCAGAATACGCAGAATCCCCTCTTCGATTTGAGGCAGGAACTCCGAATATCGAAGGAGGAATTGGTCTTGCAGTGGCACTGGACTACATCAACGTACTCGGTCTTGAAAATATTGCTACTTATGAACACGAACTGCTTGGGTATGCTACAGAAAAACTTTCAGCGATTGATAATTTGCGAATTATCGGCACGGCAAAAGAAAAAGCAAGTGTAATTTCGTTTGTTGTGGATGGGATCCATCCGCTTGACTTAGGCATGCTCCTGGATGCGCAGGGAATAGCAGTACGAACAGGGCACCACTGTACGCAACCACTAATGGCACATTATCAAATTCCGGGGACTGTGCGTGCAAGTTTTTCATTTTATAATACAAAGGAGGAAATAGATGTTTTTGCAAACGCAATTGTGAAATCAATTAAACGAATAAACCAAAAATGATAGAGATGAAAACAATAGAAAATATAGAGCAGGAACTCGTGGAAGAATTCTCGGAGTTTGAGGACCTGTTTGATAAATTCGGATACCTGATTGATTTAGGTAAAAATCTAAAACCATTAGACGTTTCATTGAAAACGGATAACTGTATGATAAAAGGATGCCAGGCACATGTGTGGTTATATAGTGAATTAAAAGATGGTAAAATTATTTTTTATGCAGATGCAAATGCCGATTATGCTAAAGGGCTTGTTGCCATGTTGATTCATGTACTTTCGGGGCATACACCTGATGAAATTATTAAAGCCCCGCTTAATTTTATTGAAAGGATAGGATTTAAAAGCATGCTTTCGATGAAACGTGCCGGAGGATTGGAGAGCATGATAAAGCAAATGAAACTTGATGCGGTGGTTTACAAAGCCAAGGATTGAGCTACTTTCTTAACCTAATAAAGAATTGAATTAAATCCTGAAATTATTGGAAACAAAAAGTTTTGTAGGAAGTATTGGTGTAGTATAATATTTTTCATCTTAGGGAAAAGGATAACCTTTTGTTGGAGTAGCTTTAGATACTTGGAATATGTGGACGGAATGACAAGATGGGGTAGGAGCTTCAAACCCAACATCAGGAACAACATACAATTTAGTGCAACAACCTTGGGTAAATAAAGATTATTTATACAACATAACAAATAAATGTAATAACTATTGATAAAAAAGTGGAGAGCCAAACCCAGAATTTTGATTTGTTCTCTCCATCATCAGATACTAAATAAGGGCTTTGTTAATACCCTGCTGTCACTTGCTCACTATAGGTTTTATGAGGTACTGAGAGAGTTCTTCAAAACGTTGTTTTTTTATAGCATAGAACGGAAGGAGTTTTTGGTATTCCCTTACTTTATGGATTTCTTTTTGTTCATTTATTCTTATATCTTTCGGCAGTTTATCTAAAATATTATGATAAGCCCCAAGAAAGATTATACCCGTTTCATTTGGGCCGAGTGTTGCCGCAATCCTGCCAGCAATATACTCATCCCGTTGATTCAACAGTTTGGATCGGCTAATTTTAAACCTAATAATCCTGATCAGTTTCATGATTAATGGGCCGGAAGAGGGTATCAATTTTAGCATTTCCAATTCTTTTTTAACCATCGAAATATCCTCGGTTCGCACGATAATAGCTCCCCGTTTGACCAGTCTTGAAATAATTTCATAGTTCTTACTTCCTGCCTTTACGCTATCTTCCATGATTTTTATTGCGATCTCTCCATCCGCAACCATTCCATCCTGGTATATTTTTACAACTTTTCCGCCAAGCCCAATAGTATCACAATATTGGCTTATTATCTCCCAGTATTTGTTAACGGTATCAACATGTGTTTCCCAAAATTCTCTCCCAAATTCATCAATACCCTTCTGGGTTAGCTCGGCTGCCATGGATCCCATGTCGGCACTTGTATGAATGATGGGAACATATATTAGTGTCTTCATTGTGAAAGGTTTTTAGCTTTGATCTATACTCAACTCTTCACTAGCCAATTGGCATACGGTACTCAGAGTTTCCATAGCCTGTTCAATATCGGTAAAACTTCGGTTTTTAATCGCTGATTTCAACTCTTCAAGTGCATTTTCAATAGCAGCTTTTTTGTTACCTGGAATTGTATCCCCAAATTCCTTTAACTGTTTTTCCGTTTGGAAGATCTGAGTGTCGGCTTGATTGCTTTGAACCACCTTTTCTTTTGTCTCTCTATCCGAAACAGCGTGTTGCCTGGCTTCCTCCTTCATCCGGTGAATATCCTCATGCGAAAGTCCGGTAGAGGCCTCAATGCGAATCTGCTGCGATTTGTCAGTTAACTGATCTTTGGCAGTCACATGAAGAATGCCATTAGCATCAATATCAAAGGTAACTTCGATTTTAGGAATACCCCTATGGAATGGCGGAATTCCATCAAAATGAAACCTCCCGATGCTCTTGTTATCGTTAGCCATTGGCCGTTCTCCTTGTAATATGTGTATTTCTACAGAGGGTTGGTTATCAGCAGCCGTAGAAAAGACTTCTGATTGCTGAGTAGGAATGGTTGTATTGGCTTCGATCAGCCGTGTCATCACACCACCCCGGGTTTCGATACCTAATGAAAGCGGTGTAACATCAAGTAGCAATACATCTTTTACTTCGCCAGCAAGAACTCCACCCTGGATGGCAGCGCCAATAGCGACAACTTCATCTGGGTTAACACCTTTGGAAGGTTCTTTCTCGAAAAAGTCACGCACAATTTTTTGAACAGCAGGTATTCTGGTTGATCCGCCAACGAGGATGATTTCATCTAAATCGGAGACCTTCAATCGGGCATTCTTAAGTGCCTGCTGACAAGATAGAATAGTTGACTGCAACAGGTTATCAACCAACTGTTCAAATTTGGCACGGGTAAGCTTCTTTACCAAGTGCTTGGGTATGCCTTGAACCAGCATAATATAGGGTAGGTTAATTTCAGTTTCCATCAATCCAGACAATTCGATCTTTGCGTTTTCGGCCGCCTCTTTCAACCGCAGAAGTACCATAGAATCTCTAAGGAGATCTATACCTTCGTCTTTTCTGAATTCATCAACCAACCAGTCAATGATCAGCTGATTAAAATCATCGCCACCAAGGTGAGTGTTCCCGTTGGTAGATTTCACTTCAAAAATACCATTTCCGAGTTCGAGTATCGAAATATCGAAAGTTCCGCCACCAAGGTCATATACTGCAACCTTAATATCTGTATGCCTTTTATCCAATCCATAGGCAAGAGCTGCCGCCGTAGGTTCGTTAATAATACGTCTGACTGTAAACCCTGCAATCTCACCAGCCTCTTTGGTTGCCTGCCGCTGTGAATCGCTGAAATAGGCAGGAACGGTAATCACCGCCTCCTTGATCTCTTGTCCAAGGTAGTCTTCAGCTGTTTTTTTCATTTTCTGAAGAATCATAGCCGAAATCTCCTGAGCCGAATACAGTTCCCCGGAAATGTTTACACGGGGTGTATTATTTTCGCCTTTTGAAACCTGATATGGCAATCTGCTAATCTCTTTCTCAACCTGATCGTATGATTCACCAATAAACCGTTTAATGGAAAAAATCGTGTTTACTGGATTGCTAATGGCCTGACGTTTTGCCGGGTCACCAACTTTACGCTCACCACTGTCAGTAAATCCTACTACAGAAGGCGTTGTTCTGTTACCTTCACTGTTAAGGATTACGACCGGTTCATTACCTTCCATAACAGCTATACAGGAATTTGTGGTTCCTAAATCTATACCTAAAATTTTACTCATTATATTACATTAAATTGCCTAATGGGCCAAGATTGATGTTTAAATCCCTGTCGGTAAGATTAAAGTGCTTTTTCAGCTCTTCCATTTTTAGTTCAAGTTTCATAAGGGTTTCACCAAGCCGTTCAATCTCATCTTCAGTCAATGATCCCCCGTCAACTCTGCGCATAGCTTGCTTTTCAACCAGTTTACGAATGAGTTCAACCAGGGTTAGTACCAGTTTTGCCAAGCCGGAATCAGCATTGTCTGGGCCTAGCTTTAGCCTGGATTCTTCATTGTTTGTTAGTTTCCCGATCTCCTCCGAAAGCTCATCAAGCGATCCGGTATTAAACAGTATTTTATTTTCACTTATCATACCGATTATTTTATGGCGATTTCAACAAAATTATACGGAGGCCAAGGTCCAGTCAGGACAAAGTTAAGCCTTGGATATTGGTTTTGCAAATCCCCAATTACATGAATTAGTCCATCTTTCCGCTCCATATCAAGTAAGAAAACGGCATCAATAATAGCTGTTGTTGTTATTGCCCTTTTTTTGAATTTATTGACGGTGTTTAACCGGAAAAGGTATCCAGTGATCATTTCAATGACCGAATTAACATAAGTTAGCATCAATTCCTCAAGCCTGTGCTCTTTAAGTTTTTTATCCAGATAATCCTTGTAAACTGAATTTTTGATTTCCGTCGCAGAATTCTCGGTTGTTTGGGTATCTGCCTCTGATTTTATCTTCAGTTCTGATTTTAATTTTTCGGAATCACAAAAAATCTTTAGCCCAAATTCATACTTATTTTCAACTTCCTGGAGATTTTGTTGAAATTCATGGTAGTTTCTTTCGAGCATTTTATTAATTAATTCGGCTGATTCCATTATTGAGCCATATCGCATGGGAAGAACTGTAAATTGTTGCGCAAGGTTTTCGATCACACCTGCATATTCAATAGCATTGGATCTATCTGCAATTAATTCAGCTCTTTTTACATCGCTTACTACAGCAGTAATTTCACCAAAAGAAACAGCACATAAGTCAGAACCAGAAATGCCCTTCATCCCAACCAGCAGAGCATTTAACTTCTCTGGATTTCTTTTTACGGATAATATGGAATAAATCATTTTTTTCATTTCTACAAAATTATTGGCTTTCCAGACTTTAACTGCTCCATGGTTTCAACAGAGCTTAGAAGCAATTTCACTCCTACATATACCAGGTCGATATCTGCTACTGAAATTATAATATCCCCACTGAGGATAACCCCTTTGTTCAATACTCTGTCAAGCAATTCAAGCATGGTAATGTCTTTAGACCGGTCGATTACATTATTGTGCATTATTGTTTTTCTTTAATGGAAATAAAACTAAATGGTGGCCAGGGACCGGTTGCTTCAATAATAAAGCCGGAATCCCCTTCTTTTTTTTTCAATGTTTCAACTGTACTTATAAAATCAGCAACTTTGTTTTTACTTACAAGAAAGGTGGTATTGAGGATCATGGTCTCTTCTCTTCCGGTAAACGCTTTCGGGAGTAGATTGTTGAGGCTGGTTGATTCGCTCAGTTTTTTAAATTCATCATAATATTTCTGTCCGTAGTTCTTACAAATCCTGTCCATCTCATTTTCGATTAGGTCAGTTTTTTTTCTTCCCAGCAAAAAGGCTTTCCCAGGCGAACTTTCCATAATCTGCTTTTCAAGCGCAGCAGCTTCCTCGCTTAATTCGTCAATTTGCTCGCACAGTGTTTTACGATCGCAATAAATTTTAATCGACCATTCTTCCTTTCCCTCGATATGATTGAAGCTTTCAATCAATGAGTCAGCATAATCAATAATGAAGGTTTTCAAACTGGCTTTAGTATGATAGATGGTGCCAAATTTAAAAGGAATCACAGTACTCTGTTCCATAATCATGCTGATTACCCTGATATGATTCCGTGCGTTTAATTCCGCCCACTGAATATCTGATAAATTCTTTTTGAAATTTTCTTCAGAGAATTCACTTTTGGAAACATATTTAACGATCACGTGAAAATCATCGAACATAAGTGATTCCACTGTACTATACCCCATGCCCGTTATAAGCCGGGGAGGAGTACGTGATATGCAATAAACATATATCAGATCATTTATCATGACAGAAATTTGTTAATTAATATATTCGTCAGTGCTATCTATTCCTTCCAAGGAACCATGCCGTTCGAAGGATGTAATTTCAAGATTTTCATCCAGTTTGACCGCATAGAAAAGCCGCACTTTTTTTGACGGAAGATCCATTGATTTTAGAAATGAATCGTCTTCATATACCTCTGCCACAGCATTCCAGATTTCTTTCACTTTTTCAATTTTTATGACCGTTACATCATAACTTTTGATGTTCTCTCTCAGGAACTTAATCACTACTTTTTTAACTTCAATAATGTTGCTCATATTTTTTACTCCTTATTTATCTTTCCTTATATTTTCCAGTAATTTCAACAATTCATCTTCTCTTCTGTCATATTCTTCTTCATCAATTTCATCCAATTCAAATTTCAACTGTAGTCGCATCAGTTTTTCTTTGACGGAGCCTTCATCCGACGTTTCCTTCTCAACAATCTCATTGATTTTATTAGCGATAAAAACTACTCCTTTTAGGGGTGCTAACAGTATGCTATCGATTAAAAACATATTATATTCCTTTAGTGTTTATTACAAGGGTGACAAAATTATAGAGAGGTAATGTTCCTACATATTTGAAGGTCATAAAGCGGCCAAATTTCTCCTCTAAATCATTCACAGCTTTATCAAATGCAGATTCAGCTAAGTTTTTAACAAGAAAGGCAACATTGATAATCATCATTTCTCCGTAGCTATCGTTTATTTTTACATCAACAGAAAGTGGATTTAAAATATCGAGAATGCTATTTTTGTAATTTTCCGTCTCCTTTTTGAGTGCTTCTGCTACCATTTCGCCTATTTTCATGCGCTGGTAATGGCTTTTATCGGCCGGAAGACTCATCAATTTTCCCCTGAGTAACCTAATTTCGTCATATTTTTCAATGATACTTTCATATATCACAGCTTCCTTTGTCAGTACTTTGAGACCCAGTTCTTTCTTGCCTTCCATTTTAGTAAGTAAGTCATCAAATTTTTTGTAATCTTTCTCAAGAATTCTCAGGATACCAGAGTCATCGTTATGTTCGGAAATAGTTGAAAACCGAACAGGAAGAACCGTAAATTGTTTCATAACCTCTTCAAGTACTCTTTCGTGAGTGATCATGTTTATTCTTCGGACTTCGTATTCGATGATCGGCGAATTACTGACGATAGCACTAATATCTTTAAAATTTATCCCATAAACCAGGTCCGTCCGTTTACCCATACCAATCGGACCATAGTCTAATGGATCTGAATGCCTGATAATCCCATAAATATATTTTCCTTCTTTCGGTATATCAACTTCTTTTTCCATAAAATCCTTCAGATATGTTGTTACTATTTTATTAATTAATCTGCGTCATCAGCGTTTTGTTTTTCTATTACAATTCCCATTTCTCTGGAAATATTTTCAGGTCAATAAAATTATAAATAGGTAAGGCAGCTGTATATACAAAATCACTTCGGTCCTCGTATCTGGCACCAAGGTCGGCCATTATGTGGTCAAATTCGATCTCCCTGCCACTATTCACCAAGAATGCAGTATTCATAAACATGGCATCACCATTTGTTTTGTTATGTTTATACTCGAATGCTGATCTGCGCAAAGCATCGATAATCGTTTCAGTTTCCTCTACTTTCTTTTCAATCAGTGCATCTGCTACTAGATTTCCGGCATCTGCAATTTCCATGTTCTTCCTTTCCTGATCATGTAGTTTTTCAATTTCGGTCATTATTTTTTGTAGCTCAACGTGTTCCTTGTCGATCTCTTTGTATATCATTCGCATGTTTTTCCATGTTCCTCTCACATTAAGCTCCACTTTATTTTCAAACTGTTTGAGCAATTCCATAAATTCGTTGTATCTCCGGTTAAGTAGATTTCGTATTTCGTTAGGAGTTGCCGCAATGGTGCCAAACCTAATGGGAAGTATGCTCTTAAATTCCTGCATCACCACTTCTATAACCTTTTGGTGTGCAAGCATGTTTTCTGGATTAGCCACTACCGTGTTAAGGGGATGATCACTCACCACCATACACAAGCCATCGAAACTGATAGTGGAGACTAGGTCGCCGCGTCCGCCTATTCCTATTGGACCCAGATTGATGTCGTAATCCGTTGCAATGATGCAATAAATATATTTCCCGTCACGTTGCATATTATTCCTTTATTTTTATCAAAATCAAATTTTCATTCACTTTTTGTTTTCCCTTAAAGGTTAAACTCTCTTTTGAAGATTGCCTTTCCGCTTCTGAATATTCGAGCAATGTATGATAGGCTTTATTAATCCTATTGAAATTTTCCTTATTATGATTATTCTGATTTGCATCGGGATGAAATTCTTTTGCTTTTTCCTGATATGCCCTTTTTATTTCAGAGTCAGAAGTTTCTATTGTTAAGCCAAGTTCTATTTTTGCCTGTGCCACATTCTCCTGATCTAATTCTTTAACTTCAATAGTATAAAAACTATAGCAGGGCAAGGGTCCAACCAATTTGAAGTTCAACAAGCCTTTGTATTCTTCATCAAGTTGGTCAATTATCTGTTCAAATTTTTCTTTTTTATTCCTGTTAATGAGAAAAGCAGAGTTGGCCACCATTTCGTCATTCATCACCTCATGTGATTTTATATCGAGACTGATTGATGACAGCGAATCCAAAATATTCGTTTCAACCTTTGTGTTTTTTTCTTTTACTTTTTCCTGAACTAGCATCCCTATTTTTATCTGGTCGATTTGTGAAAGCGTATCTGTCTTTTTTAGAATATCATCTCTTATTGCGATGATCTCGGGGTGGTTTCCAATCTCTATGAGGGTATTAGAAAAATCAGCCCAAGTAACCACTAAGTCAATTTCTGTCAGGGTTTCAATTTTATTTAGGGTATCAATAACTAAATCATGGCCATTTGCAAGTATTTTAATAACCTCTTCCTTTGAGTTTACAATCGTACCGAGCCGCATAGGGATAAGCATGTTGAATCCTTTCTCCATGAGTTCTTCTATGGTTTTTTGATGATGAACCAGCAAGTATCCCAAACTTTCCCTGTCTAAATAATCAATGTGTGCACTCTCCCTGTCGGAAACAATGGCAGATATATTTTGGAAGGGGATGGCATAAATCCCTGAATTTTCAAATGATTTAAATATATCCGTACTGTAAAAATTCGGCACTATTCCATAGATGTATATTCCTTTTGTTGTCATTTTATTAGTTTATTGGTTGATCGGTTTATTGGTTGATATTAACTAGTTTCCTTGACGTTTGCCAAACTTCCATATTTTCAAATGAATATTTCATAAACGCCTTAACTTATCAACCTTTCTATCAACCTTTTTTCGTTGAATTTTGTTGTAATACCAGCCCGATCGCTTCTTCGAAATGATTCTCCATGATGATGATTTCTCCGGTAACTTCCTTCGATTTTCCTTTGCTTTTATCAATCAATTCTCGAATAGCAAGCATGGCCGCTTTACGACAAATAAATTCGATATCTGATCCGGTGAGGCTTTCTGTTTTCAGGGCCAGTTTATTTAGGCTTACTTTTTTTCCAAGTGGTTTATTCCGGGTATGAATACCGAATATTTTTTCCCTTGTTTTTACATCTGGGAACGGCAATTCAAATATCAGATCGAACCGGCCACTTCTTAGCAAAGCTGGATCAATTAAATCGATTCTGTTGGTAGCGGCCAGCACAATCACTCCTTTCAGGTCTTCAATACCATCCATTTCGGTAAGGAACTGGCCAATCACTCTTTCGATTACCCCGGAACCTGAACCGTCACTACTGCGTCTGGGGGTTAGGCTATCTATTTCATCCAGAAACAAGATACAAGGCGATGCCTGTTTTGCCATCCTGAATAATTCTCTTACCCCTTTTTCCGATTCACCGATGTAGCGGCTTAAAATTTGTGGCCCTTTTACAGAGATAAAATTAACTCCGCTCTCGCTTGCCAGCGCTTTTGCCAGGTAGGTTTTACCTGTGCCAGGTTTCCCGTGAAGGATAATTCCCTTGGGAGGTTTGGTATCGGCTTTTTTAAACAGGTCGTCATATATCAGTGGCCACTCTACGGTTTCCTTTAAAGCCTCTTTTATTTCATCGAGGCCGCCAACATCATCCCATTTCACATTGGGTACCTCCACAAAAACCTCCCTTATGGCCGAAGGCTCTACTTCTTTCATCGCGTCAAAAAAGTTATCCATGGTTACTTCGAGCGACATCAAAAGTTCGTAAGGGATTTCGGCCATCTCGAAATCGATTTGTGGGAGTATTTTCCGCAAAGCAGTCATAGCGGCTTCCCTGGCTAAAGCTTCCAAATCAGCACCCACAAAACCATGGGTAATTTCTGCTAGTTTTTCCATATCTACATCCAGCGACAAAGGAATTCCCCTAGTATGGATGTGAAGAATTTCCAGCCTGCCTATTTTATCGGGAATAGAGATAGAAATTTCGCGATCAAAACGTCCCGGCCTTCTCAATGCCGGATCAATGGAATTAGGAATGTTGGTTGCGCCAATTACAATGACCTTCCCCCTTGATTCCAATCCGTCCATAAGTGATAATAGTTGGGCGACAACACGCTTTTCAACCTGTTTTTCGCCACCCATATCTTCCCGCTTGGGCGCAATAGCATCAATTTCATCAATAAAAATGATGGATGGTGCATGTGCCTGAGCCTCTTCAAAAATTTTCCTTATCCGGCCTTCACTTTCCCCATAAAATTTCCCCATGATCTCCGGACCGGAGATGTTGATAAAATAAGCATCTGTTTCATGAGCCACCGCTCTAACGATGAGCGTTTTCCCTGTTCCAGGAGGGCCATACAGAAATACACCTTTGGGAGCCTGAACACCAAGACGTTCAAAAATTTCAGGATACTTCAAGGGCAGTTCTATCATCTCCCGAATGCGCTGTACCTGATTTCCAAGTCCGCCGATGTCTTCGTACGAAACCTTACTTTTATTTTCTCCTTCTTGCTTGGTCAATTCAAGCTGAAACGTGGTATTTGGGTGTATCAGTACCACCCCATCAGGGTTGGTGCCGGTTACGGTATAATTAACCGCCCGGGAACCAAAAAGGGTGGCTCTCACTTTATCTCCTTTTGTTACCGAAAGACCATTGATGAGCGAACCAATATATTTTGCGTCATCGGCCTTAAATAAAGAACCAGAGTTTGTATCAGGTTTGAGTTTTATTTTTGAAGCCTGGCGGCAGGTAGTTTTAATGATCTTCACTTTTTCATCAATCCCAGCCTGAGCATTTTCTCTGGTAATGCCATCAATCTGAATAATACGTTTGTCCCTGTCTTCTGGAAAACAAGGCATAATCTTAACAGGCGTGGCACGTTTGCCTTCTATAACAATCACATCGCCACTTTCCAAACCCATCAACTTCATGTCTTTTGGGTCAATCCTAGCAATTGCCCTTCCAACATCCTTTACCGGGGCTTCTTTTACACGTAATATTATTTCGTCTTTCATTTTCGTTGATAAAAGGTTGGTGAAAAAGTTAATATGTTGGGTTATTTATTTGTTGATAGGTTTATTGATTTATAAGTTTATTTGCTCGATATTTACCAGTTTCATTGGCGTTTTCCAAACTTCAAAATTTTCAAAGGGACATTTCATAAACTCTTCAACCGCTTTATTAACTTGTCAATACTTGTCTCAATTTATCCAACGCTTCCAGTCCTTTAATTTCTTCAGCAAATTTTGGCACTTGAACTATATTTAAATTGCTAAACGTTTTTTTAATCTCTTGTAAATAAGGTAATTGATTAGCCTTTACTCTTTTGCAAAAATCACCATCATCCGAAACCATTACATTGTTCACGATAATCTGCCTCGCAATTATTCCGGATGCGCTAAGATCAGCAAGCAGTCTGTCTGTTTCCATGGTAGCCATCGCTTCGGGGATACATACAGGAATAAATTCACATTTGGTTTTATCCCGCAACAGGTTTTGGATTCTTTTTACTATTTTTTTCAGGCTGAATAACAATGCGTCCACCTCATCCTGTTGATAGGACCCCGAAAAACTGGTAACCATATAGCGGTATTTCCATCTCATTCTGGCTGCAACTTTTATCCAATCATCCAATAACTTTGGAGATGAAATCAATCGCAATGCATGCCCGGTGGGTGCTGTATCCACCACATATTTATCGTATCCACCTTCTTCAATAAAATCAATGATGGTTTTAAAACTCATCATCTCATCAATGCCGGGTATTGATAAGTCCAGCATTTCATCGATGTCCTCGCTGTCAAGATTTGTAGAGGTATCAAAAAGTTTTTTCAGCTCATTCCGGTGTTCTGTTTTAAAATTGGAAAGTGCTTTGTCGGCATCTACTTCAAGGGCCGACATGTTAGCTGTACCGTCAACATTTACTACTTTAAAACCAATTTCTTGTTCGAGACAATCTGATACGGAATGAGCCGGATCGGTAGATATAAGTAGCGTTTTAAAATTTTTAGATAATGCCAGGGCAGTAGCTATGGCACAAACACTTTTTCCAACACCACCTTTTCCTCCGAAAATAATGAGTTTTAAGTCCTTGTTTTCTAAGCACTCAAGTGCCATGATTTTATTTTTTAATATTGATTTCAAGGATACCGTTGATGAATTTGTGACTTAAATTTTCTTTAATGACTTTTACCGGAAGCAGTAATTCTTTTCGGTATGTTCGGCTTTTGCTGATCGCAGAAATTTCAAGAATGTCTTCCTTCAAGTCGATTATAAGGTCATTTTCCTCTATTCCAGGCATTTCGGCAATGACAACAATTTCATTCTCTTCATCAAAGATGTCTGTTATCGGTTCCCGCTCTTCATCTACTTTAGGCCCTTCGGGTGTTTTTTTTATGTTCCCGAAAGTTTCCACTTTTGGGGTACCACCACCTGCCGTGTTGATGGTAAAGCCATAAACGCCTTTCATGCCTTTTTTGATATGATCAAAATTGATCTCCCCTTCCTTACTTATTCCGGCCTTTTCTTCGAGCTTTCCCGCAAGGTCAACCAATTTTTCGATGCCTTTGAACAAACCGCCAAGCCCGAAAATTTCAAAATCAGCTTCGTCTCTTTTTCCTTTATTTTTATCGTTTTCCATTTTATTGATAATTTATTAGGTTCTGTAAATTATAATGGTTTACTAATAGCTTCAAGCTTTTCCAGACGAGCCTCTAAAGTTTCATGCTGTTGCATCAGCTCTTTTTCTCTAGCTTTAGTGGACAGGTAAGTATCTTCCTGCCACCAGTTGATACCCATCTCCATGGCCTTGTCAACTGAACAAACCAGCAGTCTAATTTTTATAGTAAGTAAATCAATATCAGCTATTTGTATCTTAATATCACCTGCTATTACAATCCCTTTATCGAGTACTCTTTCAAGAATATCAGCAAGGCCAGTCGCATTAATTGAATGGGTGGGTTGTGTTTGTGACATAATAAGCGTATTGTTTTTAATAGTCTATCGACATGGTTTTAAAATTCGGTTTCTCCTCATCTTTGTTTGTTTGATAGCTTTCTGTCCTATCTGGATTTTGGAGCAGTATAGATTGTCCATTATAAAACTCTTGAATTTCGTTTAGCCTAATTTGAATGATATTAAGTCTTCGCGAAATCAATATTTCTTCGCTTCGCAAACGAGTTCTTTCCTTTTCAAGCATATACATTTTTAAAAAATCAGAACCTTCATTATTTGAAATGGCTGATTTTTTTGTATTGTACATTGTTTTGATACTTCCAATCCCTTTTACTGCACTTGAAGTTGGCATAATATATTATATTAGTTGATGGGTAATTAGCAATTTTTTTCGATCAGTTCATTAACAATTAATCTAACCTTTTCCTGATTGGTTTTTGAGCCAACCCTGCTGGTTTCAGAAGTAAGTATATCCTGACATATTAATCTAAACATTTCGTTGTTTTTAGAAGGAGTTGCATTTATGGTTGCCAAAGTTTTTGCAATCATAATAGAGCCACGAACGGTTGGGTCAAATTCTGTTTTCCCAGATTCGCGTAAGCCTCTCACAATCTTTATGATTTTTTCAGCATCGTCCAATGTAAGGTTTGATTTAGCCCTGGTAATCTGTAACTCAGTTTCGTAATCAAAATGATCGAGATCCATGGTTACCATCCTGTCGCGCAATGCGTCCTGAGTCCGGTTAACACCCGCATATTCTTCAGGATTTGAAGTAAAGATGGCACGAAATTCTGGATGTACTTTCATATAATAATCCTCTTCTTTTCCTGCCGAGGTGCTCATCATTTTTTCCTGAAGGATGGGCAGTAATATATTATTAGCTTCGGCACGTGAGCGAGTAAATTCATCATAAATAAGTGTGAAACCATTTTTAACTGCTATTGTTAAACGATTATTCACCCATTTTTTTTCCATGTCTTCCTCAACTTTGTGAACACTATGTATAAATCTATCGTCTAATTTTTTAAATCTATATCCAGACTCGCTACCAACCAGATCGGATGTTTTATACTCCGCATCGCCATGAATAATGACTACTGGTCTTCCAATTTTACTTGCTAAATGCATAGCCACAGTTGTTTTTCCAGTTCCAGATGGGCCTCTGAAATGTACTGGAAATCCTGCTTTTATGTAGGTAAGACTACGCTCTGTAATATCTTTAATGTACGCTGTCTCAACAAAATCCGACATGGGCTTAGGTTCAAGGACCGTGTTAGTTTCATTGTTCATTATTTTATTCTCCATAATTTTCACCTTTATTATTTGATTAAAACTCCTGTTTAGGTAATTGTTCCAGAGTCAATTTCCAAATGTTCCTCGCCTCTTCAATGTCTTGTATCATTCTTGCCCTTGTTTTTACAAATTCTTCCTTGCGGGCATAATGCTTAGCCATGGCCTCTAATCTTTTCGTAAGACCTTTCCTTATTGTGTTGCTGGTATTGTTCATTGTTAATTACCTTCATATCCTTTGCCTTTACAACGTGTACAAGGCAAGCCGTCATTTGATTTTCCTGTACCCTTACATTGCGAACATTTTGTATTGCTTTGGCAATAATTACTTCCCTTTCCACCACATACAATACAAGGGACTCTGGCTCCCAGCGGATTTTTACCTGTACCCGAACAAAAAACACAGGCTATTGCAGGATTCTCCACTTCAACCTGCCCAGTTCCTTTACAAACCTGACAACCCGACATTGGTGAGAGTAAATCATAAGGATCCTTTCCAAGACCATTACAAAATGTGCAACTGATTGTTTTTGACATGGTTTTTATATCAATTATAAATTAAAAATGCTGAGTTGAAGAAAATGCCCCACAACTCTTGCTCAGTACAGGATATTATTTTATCGGGAAGTAAATATTTTCAACTTTTTGAACTTTCCCCTCATCTAATAAATTTTTAGCTACAAACCCAAGCTTCATGCGTGTTTCTCCCAGTGGCTCTTCCATTTCTGAAATTCTTACACCTTGTGGATGGTTGTTGATATAATCCGTTACTTTCTCTTCCAAAGTTATTGGGATTACTGCTTTGGTTTCCACTTTTTGCTGTACTTCAACCTGAATTACCTTTACTTCTTTAACTGGAGTTTCTATTTTAACTTCTTTTTTTTCAATTTTTTTAGCTACTTCCTTAGGCTGAGCAACAACTTTATTTCGTAATTGAGTAAGAATTTCCGACATTTTTTTCCATGATGCTGATGCATCACCTCTGTCTTTCGCATAATCACCAAGTAGCGCTTTAATTGCTTTTTTAAGGTTTTTCACATCATTTTGGATCCCTTTCATTACTACATCAAATTCCTTAAGCCTTGCTATTTCGCCGTTAGAAAGCAAATTATGAGTATATGTGAAAATCCTTAAAATCTCTCCATTTATACCTTTCATAAGGATGGAAAATTCTTCAAGCCTGTCCGTTTCGCTTTTCTCAAGCAAACTATGGGTATATGTAAAAATATCTGAAACTTCTGTATTTATGTTTTTCATAAGGCTAGCAAATTCCTTGAGCCTTTCTGTTTCGTTAGTTTCAAGCAAATTATCCGTGTAAGTAAAAATCTCTGAAATCTTATTGTTGATACTTTTCATAAGAGCAACAAATTCTTTCATTCTATTTTTTTCACCCTCATTTAACCCTGCTCTTAGAGCTGTTGCCATATTCTTATTTTCTTTACTAATTTTTTTCAAGGAAATATCTGAATCTTTTAACCGTTTTTGTTCGTCCTTTTCAAGTTTTACTCTTAAAGCTACAGCATTGGCATTTAAAGCCACTGACATCTCTTGATGATCCTTTTGAAATCCATCAAGGGTTTTTTGTACTTCAATTACAAGCTCTTCATTTTCCTTGTTTCTTTTTTTGAATGAAGCAAGTATGTCTTCGCTTAAATTTTTCATTTCTGATGATAGTCTCATTTTTTATTTTTTAATTATTAATGAATATTTAATTCCCTATGGTTATTTACCCTATTGGATACTTGACATAAGGCCTTGATTCTCTTTAATTATTTGATCTTTAACTTTTTTTATATCCTTTACCAGAATATTATCGCCTTTTTTAAGTAAGTTTTCAAGGCATTCTATCATACTGTTATGTATTTTCTGAAAATTCAAGAATGTTTTCATTACCTTTTCCTTTCTCATTTCCTGTAGTTTGGGGATTTGAGAAAGCTGCTCTTTGATGATGCTTATTCTTTCCAGCGCATCTGGTGAGGTAATGTCTTTAAGACCTAACAGACCATTCTTAAGCGATTGGGCAGTTTCTTTCTGGGTTTCAACAAAATTCAAAAACTGGCTTTCGGCTTCGCTTCTCTTTTCATCGATTATATCAAAAATACACGACATTATTGTATTGTAATCTTTTTTTCGCAGGGAGCCATTTTTTGCCAGAGTTTCGCTAAGTCTGGAATTTAATATCTCTATTTCCTTTGTAAGTTCGTTTAGAGAATTATTGACATTCCCGAACAAGGAATAAGATGATTCTGTAATATTTTCGGATGATTGAAAGACAGTTTGAATTTTTTGAATCCGGCTTTCATAAGATGTTATAATATTGTCAAAAAAACCATCTATATTTAATTCAGGTTGAGTATTCATTGTGGTTGAATAGGTTGATGAAAAATAGGGATTGATGAGTTTGAAATAGAAATTCTTGGTAAATCATGCTTCCGAGCATTAATCCGTAAGGATGATTTAGCAAGAACACCTATTTTTTAACTACAAATGCCTAAGCGGCTTTAGCAGTTAATCCAATTGCTTCTGCATACTTTAAGTATGTTTCAACTGAGGCAACAACGATTCTTGCTTCAATAGCAAGTAACTCAATACCTACCAACGAAACTCTTACCCAGGCATCAACTACAACACCCTTGTCCAAGATACGATCAATAACCTCTACGAGGCTAGATGATCCAATTGTTTTTTCTACTGCCATTTTTTATTAAATTAAGTTATTAATAAAACCGTGCTTTACAAATTAGAGAGACGGCTTACCTCTTGTTCTGAGCGTATTACAAGTAGTGTGCCGAAAAGTAAGTAAACAGGAATATTGCATTGTATTATACAGTACAGTATGCTGTAATTAAGGTATATAGGTGTTTATATAAGTGATAGGAACGATATATTGTTGCATATTATAATGTCAAACCTTCAGTAAAGACTGGGGTTGAGTTAAAAACAAACAAGACATTATTTCAATATCATTAATTAATTGTGATTTTTTATAAAAAAAATAAATTATATTAATATATTTTTTACGAAAAGATTAGTAAAAATGGATAATAATTGAAATTATCGCACACATGTGCGGAAATGGGAGAACTTCATCTGGTAGGCAGGCTCTCAACAAATGGTTAAGTGCAATTAACTTCGTCAGTTACATTATCCACAAAAAGGTTAACGAATTCAACTTACAAAACGGATAGGTAAATTTGTAAGTCCGAGACTTCCTGAGTCAAGGAGCATTCCTAACCTGACCGTCCTTCCCGAATCTGATAATAACATTGACCCTTCCCAGACCTGATCTGAGATCTCCTGAATTGAATGATACTTTTTATATCAGAAGAATTGTTGGTTATCGTTTTTTACTCTTCGTTTTTATTAACAGATATATTGTACTTTTTCATTTTTCGCAAGAGAGCATCGCGGGTAATTCCCAGCATATCAGCTGCAGCCGTCTGATTGCATTTGCAATTTTGTAGAGCTTTACGTACCATTTTAATTTCGTGGGTTCTCAGATTGACTGAATCAGAATGAGCTTCCGATGAGGATGTTTTTTGCGATTTTACAGGGAAGTCATTTATCCCGAGCAGGTTGCCTTTGCAAAGAATGAGGGCCCTTTCGGTCATATTTCTCAATTCTCTGACATTTCCAGGAAAATCATATTTTAGGAGCGCATCAAAAACCTCTTTGGAGATATGAATGTTTGGTTTTTTAAATTTCGTTGCATAGTCATCAACATAATGGATCAACAGAGGTTTGATATCTTCTGGCCTTTCCCTAAGGGGCGGAATATGTATATGCAGTGTATTGAGCCGGTGAAGCAGATCGAGCCTGAATTTTTTTTGCTCCACTTTTTTATAAATATCATGATTGGTGGCAGAAATAATCCGGAAGTCAGTATGTATCGGGTTTGTATCCCCCACCCGGGTGATTACCTTTTCTTCCGTGGCACGCAGAATTTTCGCCTGTAGGTTTAATGGCATATCTGCGATTTCGTCAAGAAATAGGGTACCGCCGTTACACACTTCAAAGTAACCCATTTTATCGGAGATGGCACCGGTAAACGATCCCTTTTTATGGCCAAAAAATTCGCTTTCCAAAAGTGATTCTGTAATGGCACTACTATTAACGGCACAAAAAACAGGATCCTTCTTTTCGCTCGAATAATGTATGATTCTGGCAATATTTTCTTTTCCGGTTCCACTTTCGCCGGTTATCAGCACATTAGCATCGGGATAATTTGCGGCGATGATGGCTTGTTCAAATACATTCAAAATCTGTGGGCTGACTCCGATAAACTGTCGGTTGATTTTATCTTCGAGGGTTTTGGATATTAATGAGTTCTTTTCTTCCATCTGCTTCAGCCTTCGTTGCATCTGAAGATATTTTCGGGTACGCTCAATCGCAATCTGAATGTCAATAAACCGGAAAGGTTTGCGCAAATAATCGAATGCCCCAAATCGCATGGCTTTGATCACCGTATCCATATCGCCATGAGCCGAAATGACGATGACTTCCATCTCAGCGTATTGGATTTTTACCTCTTTCAGAATATCAAGGCCATTCACACCAGGCAACCGCACGTCAAGGATTAAAAGATCAATTTTATTATTTTTTAATACTTTTTTCCCTTCTGCGGCTGTGTTGGCCTCATAAAATTCAAAGTCTGAATCCAGAAAAAAACCAATCAATTCTTCTGTGAATTGCTTCTCATCATCAATGATCAAGATTTTTATTTTCTCTTTTTTTTCCATTTTTACTTTTTCTTTTGAGTATCCAAAACTAGTTTTATTTTCGTTCCATAAAAATGATCGCTCGTTATGTCTATGGTTCCGTTCATTTCCTTGATTATCTGATAACAGATTGATAATCCAACTCCGGTTCCCTTTCCTTCATCTTTTGTAGTATAAAAAGGAAGTAAAATATTATTGATATCGTTATTTCCAATGCCAATACCATTATCTGTAACTTCTACGATTAGAAATTGATTCTGCTGATACGTTCTGATCCCAATGAGTGTTTCAAAATAATCTTCCTGTATGCTTTGCTTTTCTTCTATTGCATCTTTGGCATTGGCCAGCAGATTAATAATAACCTGCTCAAATTTGTAGGTATTGCCAACTATATGAGGAATTTGTTTATCAAGTTGGAGGTTCAGGTTGATTCCAAGGTGTTTCAACTGTTCTATTGATATAGTAACGGCATTTTCGATGCTTGAATTAATATCGAAAGCTGTCAATATGTAATCGCTGTCGTTTCTTGAAAATGCCCTGATATGATCTATAATGTTCCTGATCCGGATTATATTTTCAAAAATTTTGCTTGATTTATTTTCAAGGAATTCAATGTTGATAGTTTCGGTTTTGGCAGACTCAAATAAAATCTTATCCATTACCATAGAAATGATATTTAATGGCTGGTTGATCTCATGTGCAATACCTGTGGCCATTTCTCCAAGGTTGGCCATCCGGTCGGCATGAAGTTGTTTTGCCTCTATCTTCTTACGTTGTGAAATATCACGGATGATGATCATGAATGATAAGGATACCCCATCCGGGTCCTGTATTAAAGTGACACTCGTTTCACCGGCAAATAACGATTGATTTAGCTTTCTAATTTTTAATTCAATATTTTGTGATAGTCCTTCATTCATTGTCTTTTCAATGATTTTTCTTATCGTATTTTTTTCATCAAATGGAATGAATCGGAAAATTTTTTTGCCTACCAAATCATCTTTGGTATCGGTGCCAAATAATTCAAGCCCGATTTCAGAAACCTCAGTAATGACTCCTTTCATATTGATTAATAAAATACCATCGGGAGATGCATTTAGCAAGGTTTTGTATTTTCCTTCGCTTACTTCCAGCGCCTGCTTGGCCTGTATGTGATTGGTAATGTCATGGACAACAGTAAAACGGCATTTTTTATTCCGGATATATACATTATCTGCCGATAACAGCACATGCTTCACATCTCCATTCTTCGCTATCAGATTTGCTTCCAGGTTAGATACTTTTTCATTGGCATCTATCTTCAAGTATAGGGTATTTAGACTTTCAAGTGTTAAAACACCAAATTCCACAGATGCTTTACCTATGACTTCATTTTTATCAAATCCGAGCAAATTGCAAAATGCGTCATTCACTTCAATATATTCTCCTGTAACCAAATCACTTAAACTACAAGCAGATGGATTGTGATGAAATATTTTTAAAAATTTTTTTTCTGATAGTTTCATTTGAGATATATCTTTAGCTGACTCTGAAAATGATCCGTTTACCATGCCAAACACTCTGTGATACCTTAGTTTCCACAAAAATTTGTATGCCGGACTTTACAATAAATGGTACAGAACAAAAATCTGGCGTTCCGTTTAATATTTCACAAGCAATTCCGTCTATTTCATCACAGCGTTTGGGCGGATGAATCATGAGAACTAATTGTATTAAAAGTTCTTTTCTTACATAGCCGTGTCTCGTCCTGAAAAAAAAATACACTTATTGATTAAAAATCCTACTGCAAATCTATACATTTAAATTAATCCTGAATATCGTTTATACTATTTATTTCGACTTTACTCAATAACAAATTGGATAAAGATAAAAATTTTGGCATCTGTAAAAGCTTCTGAAATGAAGAATTAAACCAGCTGAATATTTATCAAGTTATGGTGCTTGATAAAAAATATTGATTTGCTCGGATGTTTTTCCTTTTAAACTGCGTTTAAAGCGAATCATACTATTTTCAATCATTTACTTAAATTAATGTTTGTCAAGTGGAATTTTTTTTAATAGGTATTTGATTATTAATATTTTGCACTATAATATAACATATAAAATACATCAAAAAAAAATATTTTTGATGTATTGCATTAAAATGCTTCAAAACACATAATCTTAAAAAAGCAGAATCGTTTTTAACAAAAAGCAGTTTTTCAGCATTTGTTTTATTGGTTTTTAGAAACAGTGAGTTCGATTTTTTATACATGAAGAATCCTTCTTTTGAAGCAAAAAAAGATTTGGAAAATTAAATTAGAAATGGGAATCGGTTATTTGAATTTTAATTCCCATGAAAGTACTAGAGAATAAATCCAAAAGAAATTTCCTTGGTCAAATATTATTTCTTGGTGTGTAACCGCTAATTGTGTTCCCCAGGCATTTTGCTTATTAGATGAGGTAAAATAATACCCAAGATTAATTCTTTGGGCTTCTAAGGCGACAAATTTAGCTGCATTTTCATCAATAGCGAACTGATTAATTTCCGGAGAGAAACCCATACTAACGGCTACTCCTAAATAATTATCAGCGTCACTTCGGTATTTTCTATAGGTAAAAGTCCCGGATATACTGGTTCCTGTTACTCCGGGAGTAAAGTAAGGACGGAAAGATAAATAACTGTTTCCGGTATACCAGCCCAGAGATCCAGTATAAATATTGGTGGTAGTATTGTATTTCAAGGTGCGGAATCCTAGGGAAATTTCAAAGCTTTTAGGTAGTGATTTAAATAATTCAGCACCATATTTTATATCTGGAAACAAAAAAGTACTGGCGATGCCAAAATTCACATAGGCATATAGTCCTTTTGTAATTTTTGGGTATAAATCTACTTCATATTGCACTCCATTTTCGTTGAATCTCCTGTTGAAATTTACTCTTCCTATGATGCTTCCGTATTTCGTTTGCCGCCTGTACATTAGCGCATGGTATTGCATTGGATCAAAAACATCGGAATAAAGGTCTACGGAGGAAGTTATTCCTATGGCATTTTGGCTCAAGCCATTGTTTAAATTCGCCTTGTAGTCTTTGGCTTTCTGATCCTCCGGATTTGTATCTAATAGGAGCTGAATCGTGCTTAATGCTTCTAATGTATTATTGCTGTTTTCTTGTGCGCTCGCCTTCAAATACAATAGTTCAGTGTCTTTTGGAAATATTTTTAAAGCATTATTTGTCATTTCTAATGCGGCAAATGGCAAATCTCCCCACAATTCATTTTTTATGGCAGCTATCCAGGTAGTTTTATTCTCAATGTCTTTTTCGAGGACATAATTAAATTCTTTTCTTGCTTTTTTATAGTCGCCGTCCCAAGAATAGGTTGTCGCTAAAAAAGAGCGGATATCATGGTAATTAGGATATGTTGTCAAAATGAATAACAAGGTGTCTTGTGCCTGCTTGCGTTGTTGATTAAAAGCTAAATTGCGAGCAATTTCAAAAGAAGCATCAGGATCTCCCTCAAATTTAGTTTCTTGTGCGGACATTTGAAAGCCGCAAAAAAACAGGGCTAGAAAAAGTAGTTTTAGCATTATTTTTGAAATCATTTTTTCAGATTTTTTTTAAAATTAGAGTATTCTTTATTTTTAGGATATAGTATCAATAGGCTATCAATCAGTGTGTTTGAATTTTTTAGATTGTGAATTCTATAGTATGCTTGTGCCAGTTTATAACCCAATTCTGCATCATTTATTTGATTACCCAATGCTAGCTTGCCAATTGCGACCCCTTTATTGTTTTGCCCTAACCACCAATACACATCCATCAGTGCTAAATAGGCATCGCTATAAAAAGGGGTTCTGTTGATAACTTCCAATAATTCTTTTTCGGCGTTTTTATAATCGCCATCCCAAGCTAACGTTCGGCCTTTGAGTGTTCTTACTTCGCCATAATTAGGAAGTTCATTCAAGATGTAATCACATAATAATCGGGATTTTTCACGCTCTTTTGTAAATGCTAATTCTCTGGCTAAAAAGAAAACCTGATCACGATTCAATCCTTTTGTTAATTTTTTAATGGTCAAAAATTCTTCAGCAGTAAACGTATAAGCAGGTTTCTTAAAGCTTGTAGCAGCCTTTGTGATTTTATTCTTTGTAGTTAAATAAGCATTTAATTTTTTGAAATCAGTAAAAAAATTGCTTATCGTTTCAGTCATGTCGTTATTTGCTTCACTAAGATTTAAATTTTTATCAATCTTAAATACAGTCCCATCAGAATAGAAATAGTCCTTATAAATATAATCATTGATGCTTCCTTTGTATCGCATCAGCGGAATGCTATGGATATTTCTGAATTCTCGCACGGTGTCGAGTCCCTGACCAAGCCAGGTCGTTTTTTCTAATGGATTAAATTCATAATTATTTGTCAAAAAAGAAATTAAACTTGGAGTAACATCGCTATGGGAAGAAATAGATTTGAATGTTGCCGTTTTCTTCAACATGGGGCTGTAAATGTAAAAAGGAACATGAAAACGGGATAAATTATCTTTTTGAGGAACTGGAATTAACCTGTGATCCCCCGTAATAATAAAAATGGTGTTTGCATACTCGGGTCTTTTAGCATAGGCTTGCATGAAATTCTGTATCGCATTGTCTGTGTACAACAAACACGCAAAAATATCTTTGTAATCGTTCCATTTGTCTTTTTCAAAATATGATTTGGTTTCTAAAATGCGTTCTACTTTTTCTAAATACGCTTTTTTAGAAGGAAAATTAAAGGGTTCGTGATTGGTAAGCGTCATGATGATATCCAGGCGAGGTTGTTTAGTATCTTTTAATTCAGATAATGTTTTACGAAAAATCTCCGCATCAGGATAGCCCCAGGAAAAACCGCCTGCATTTTTCTTTGTTTTTGTATATCCTGGGCCAAATTTATCGATATCTACAATTTTATCGATACCATTGTATTCCAGGAAATTACTTTTTTTGTCAAAACTGGAGTCATCACCACAAAAATAATTGGTAGTGTATCCATTTGATTTCAAAATACTGATTAGTGAATTGTGCTTGGGTAAGGGATTCAATTCCATAAAGCCATTTTTTCCAAACGGCAACGAACCTATTAATGAAGGGAGTGCGCCAAATGTTCGACCTGCATTGCTCACGAAATTCTCCCAGTAAAGCGATTTTGATACCAAGGCGTCAAGGTAAGGCGTGAAACCTTTATAATCGCCATTGTTAGTAAAATCGCTACCAAGTCCTTCAACAATTATAAAAACCACGTTTGGTTTCTCTTTTTGAATGTTAAAAAACGAAGCCAGGACATCTTTAGTTTCTTCAGAGGCTCGTTCTAATGGGTATTCTTTCTTAAAAGAGAAGTCGCCTTGAGACGCTAAAGCGATGTCATTTTTAGCTCTTAGAATATCACTCAACAAAAAATTTAATTTGTTTTGAGAAGCAGTTTTATTGCTATTGGCAATTAATAAATTCAAACTTCCAAAAAAGAATACCACTAGAAGTAAAATTTTTGTGTTGATTTTATGTCTAAATAAATGGAACAACCAGTTCAGTCCCCAATACATTGCAGGTATAACTACAAAAGGTAAAAATGTCAGCAAGGATAAGGATAAAGATGCAGAAACAGTGGTGTACATATCACTCAATGAATAACCTAGAAGGTCTGCTCCAAGATTGATATGAGTGGTAAGGCTGTATCCCGTTAATCCAACTTGGATGAGTACGATACTGGAGAATAGTATTCTGATAACCAGTATTCCAATAGTATTTTTTATATATTCTAATCCTAAATACAGTGGAAAAAATAATATTCCGAGGAGTATTCCCGTAAAAAAATCATTAAATACTTTATAAATAAATGACAGTAATTCAAAATTTTTGAATACATCAATGAAACTCAACAGACAAAATATAAGGATCAACGAAACCGTAGCGTAAATATATTCTAAACTTTTTTTATAAGTAAATTTCGTTTTCATTTGCGTTTAATTAGATGCTTTAGTCATTCCTTTTCGGGTCATTTCTCCCCATTTTTTCTTTTTATTAAAATAGTAATCGCTATTCCCTTGAATCGCTGCATATAAAATAAAGGGATGATTGACAAATGGTTCTAAAAAAGCAATTAGCAATAAGTGAACGCCTGTTCCTTTCTTTTTATACTGATGATAGGTGAGTTCTTCTGTAATTAAGGATATTAAAGAAAAAAAAACGGTAAATAAATAGGCTAAAAGTAAAAAGGCAAGTGAATAATCCCAGCGTACTTGATTAAACACAATAAGAATTCCAAAATAGAGCAGACCTGCCACTTCTATGATAGGAGCCATTCTTTCGAAAAAAAACCAATAGGGATAACTCAGCATTCCCAGCGCCTTGTATTTTGGATTAAATCCAACTTTTCGATGTCTTCTCAAAGTTTCAATAGTTCCGCGAGTCCATCTGTTTCTTTGTGAAATAAATGTTTTATAATTATCAGGTGCTTCCGTCCAACACAGCGGATCAGGAATATAGGCAACTTTGTATTTTTTTTTCTGTTCTTCCATGTAGCCTCTCATTCGTACTACAAGTTCCATGTCTTCTCCTACCGTACGGATGTCATAACCGCCTACCCTGATCGCAATTTTTTTGTCAAACAAGCCAAAAGCGCCGGAAATCACTAACAACCCATTAAGTCTGCTCCAGGCCATTCTTCCTAATAAAAAAGCACGAATGTATTCTAGGATCTGGCCTTGCTCTAGTAATTTTTTAGGAAAATTGATATCTTGCAACTTGCCTTCTTTGACAATGCATGAATTCGAAATTCTAATGACTCCTCCAGCAGCAATAACTCTTCTGTCAGTAGTTTCAAGAAAGGGTTTAATCATTTTTTGGAGTGAATCTTCAAGCAATAAACAATCGACGTCTATGCAGGCAACATACTTACTGTTGCTTATATTAAGGCCCATATTCAAAGCATCTGCTTTTCCTCCGTTTTCTTTGTCAACAACAATTAATTTTTCAAATGCAGGATTTGTTGATTTGTAAATTCCTTTTCTGAGCGGTCTGGTTGGGATTTGTTCGTTAATAAGCAAGGATACGGGCACTAGTTCATACACCAGAATGAGTTTTTCTAAACTGTCATCTTTGCTACCGTCATTTACTATAATTACATCATAATTTACGTAGTGGTTTGACAATAAAGAGCGTACGTTTTCAACGATATTTAAACTTTCATTATAGGCTGGAGCTATAATTGAAATGGAAGGGGAGCTATTTGAAGATAATATTTCTATGTAATTCACAAAACTGTTTTTTCGTTTGTATTCTATTGTTTCTACAGCAGAAATGGCGGCAAGTATGAGATAAGACACTATAGCCGTCATGCTATAAATAAAAAACAAATAATGGATTGTTTCAAATATAATTTGTTCAGTACTGTTTCCCATACTTAATTGTTTTCAATAAAATTAACAATTTTCAAAAATTGTGGATCAGAAGATTCTAATTTAAGCAGATTGAATTTTTCGGTATTAAGGATTTTTAAAATTTTTAATGAGGAAACCTTAATTTCAAAAATTGTATAATGTATGTATTGCATCAGAAACAATTCGTCACTGGTTTCATATAAATTTTCCATCATTTTAAAAAAAGCAATTTGTTCCTCCGGACTGCGTTGCTCTATATTGATTTTCAAAATTTCTTTGGCTTCTGAGGCATTTAAATAACTCAATACTTGAATGGACTCTAGTCTTATTTTTTTATTAATGTGGTACAACAAATGGATTAGTTCCTCTTTTGCTTCAAACTGATTGTACGTTTTTGCTAGTTTCAAAGAAAATATGACTACTGAATCATTAGGGGAACCCAACCAGGATTTAATATTAGAGATATTCTGATTTTCCAGTCTTTGTAGGACTTCTAATAATTGAATCTGATCCCATTCAGACAGTTGTGTTTCTAAAATGTCTAAAAAATTCAGTCCTTCAAAATAAAATAAATTGACCATATACAATTGCATTTCTTTTCGAACCTCTCTTCGGGGATGGTTTATGTGAACAATCACTTCATCATGTGCTTCCTTTACCTTAAATTGCTTTAATTCCCGGATTACTTTGGCAATAATATACCATTTTTTATGCTTTAATTGCGATAAAGTGTAGTTGATAAGACCAGTTTGAAAATAGAGTTTTTGAATAGATTCATCAATTTCTCCTGAAACCTCATTTTTTAACTTTAGCAAAACAGCAATTAAAATTTTTCGTTTGAATAGATCCGTTAGAGAGTCTTTTAATTCATCTATTATCACTTGCTGTTCCGGACTGATCTCTTGTTCTTCATCTCCAGAATATAGATATCGGATTAGAAGCGTTTCATATTTGCTTTCATATTCAGCCGTAATCCGTTCTTTTTTTCTCAGATGGCTTCTCAAATATTTCAAGTATAGTATTAGAGGAAGAAGAATAAGAATAAAAAGACCACTTATCATCCATGCCACTTGAATGATAAGTGGTGACCCATTGAAATAGTCAAGTAAGTAATAATTTGTATTCATATAGCAACCCCAGGGTTCTTTATAGGGACTTGTTAGCGCAATAATCTTTTTACTCTAATCACTAGTTCGTTAGGACTTAAAGGCTTACTCATAAAATCAGTAGCGCCTAAATCAAATGCTTTAAGAACAATTTCCTCTTGTCCCGCCGATGAAAAAACGATGATTGGGATTTGTAGGTTCAATTTATTTCTTACATAGCTGATAACTTCTAAACCACTAATAAAAGGCATCATGATATCAGTCAAAATTAAGTCAGGATTGTGTTCTTCTATTATTTCAAGTGCTTCTTTTCCATTTACAGCTGTCAGGATTTTATAGCCCTCTTTTTCCAATCGAAACTTTAATAATAATAAAAAAATAGAATTATCTTCAGCCAAGACGATTTTTTTCAAATCACTCATTGTCTACTGCTTTTAATTTTGGGAATAAAGTACGGTTTTTGTCTTTTATTTTTAAGGGGAAAAACAGTATAAGTTCGTCCATTTTATTTAGTTTTTGTACTGTTATAAATTTTTGTTTCATGGATTATATTTGGAAAATCTAAATTAAAATTATTATTAATATTTAATTAAGTAATGAGATTAAAATAATGTTGTATTTGTTTTTAACTCAACCTCAGTCTTTATTATAGGTTTGACATTATAATACGCAACAATATATCGTTCCTATTACTTATATACGCAATCGCATATTGAATAGTTTTTATTTTTAATGAATTAGTTTCTTGAGGTCGGTATCTAACCGCATATTATTTCTTTATGACAAATATTATCTGCCTTTCTCCAAACCACCAACAACGGATTCATCTACATTTATAATCCCTTTCATGGAAAATTTTTACTTGATTTCATTGCTTCTCGAACTTTTTACATAAACATTCTTGCTATTTTTTTTTGAACTCCAAATTGAACACCCATTTGAGATGCAGAAAGACTTTTTGTGGTTGTAGCCATTTCAAAGCAAATGAAAAATGCTTTTCTTAATCCAAATTTTACTTTATGGAATAGCGTATTAGCCATAGTTTATTCAGTATCATTACAAATGTTTTAGGTTCTTGTATAGTCTTTGCGAATTTGACTTTTAGTATGACTACAGTTTCTACAAACATACTTCTCTGAGCATTTTATTTTTAAAAGGTATTATTACAAATTTAATCACTATTAAAGCGTTCAGCAAACTCTATAAGGTTTTGACCTTTGGGAATTACCATTTTATCGGTCTTTTATAGACTTTAAATATATGAAATTTAATACTGACCTCAATACTTTTTTATCCAAACAAATTTTTTGTTTTTTTTAAAGTCAAAATTTTTGGTTTGGAGCCATCATTTTAATCGAAAAGAAGACAAAAGAATAGGTGGCTTTCAAGATCCAATAAATAGAATTTTAAAAACACAATTGTAAAGGATAAATATTTTAAGCGAAGATACGCAAGTGGACATGCTAACTTAGCCATCACATTAAGTTAAGAAATAATCTTAATTTTAGCCTATGAAACAAGTCCGCAAAATTTATGATAAAGCTTTTAAAGAAAAAGCCGTTCAATTGAGTTATGATAGAACAAATGTATCAGAACTCGCCAGAGAATTGGGAGTCACAGCACCACAGTTGTATAAATGGCGTAAAGAGTTTGAGGAATTTGGAGAAGGAAGTTTTCCTGGGAAAGGAAATTTAAAACTCACTCCCGAGCAAGAAAAAATCCACGAACTGGAGAAAAGACTCAAAGATGCCGAGTTAGAACGTGATATATTAAAAAAAGCAATCGGCATTTTTTCCAAGAGCGGTCGATGATTTATAGTTTCATAAAAAGCAATGAACAACTATTCCCGATTGAAAAAATGTGCAAAGTTCTACAAGTGAGCAGCGGAAGTTATTACCGATGGAAAAAACAAGCAATCACAGCAAGACAACAACTAAAAATTACCATAAAAGAACAGATAACATTGATTTATTTTGCAGCCAAGCAAAGATATGGAAGTCCTAGAATAACATTAGAACTTCTGAGTATTGGTTATAAAATTTCAAGAATTACTGTAGCAAAATATATGAAACAGTTAGGCTTGCGAAGTAAATTAAGCAAGAAATTCAAAGTGACGACCAACTCAAATCATAATTACTTAATCGTCGAAAATATATTAAATAGGGAGTTTGTTGTCAAAATGCCTTCAAAAGTTTGGGTTTCTGATATCACCTATATTCAAACTAAAGAGGGATTTGTATACCTGACAACTATTATGGATTTATACGACCGAAAAATTATAGGTTGGAGTTTGAGCGATGGAATGAGTACAGATGAAACTACGCTTGGAGCTTGGAAAATGGCCGTTAAAAACCGAAATATTGAGGAAGGTTTGATTTTTCATTCCGACAGAGGTGTTCAATATGCTAGCAAAAAGTTTGTAAATGTTCTTGATTCCTATAAAAAAATAACCCGCAGTATGAGTCGCAAAGGAAATTGTTGGGATAATGCAGTAGCGGAAAGCTTTTTTAAATCCTTGAAAACGGAATTGATTTATGGAAACAAACTGATTTCAAAAGAACAAATGAAACTGGAAATCTTTGAATACATTGAAATTTGGTACAACAGAAAAAGGAGACATTCTGCTTTAAATTATGCAACTATTGAAGAATTTAACAATCAAATTAATTACAAAAATGTAGCTTAACTTAATGTGCAGTTTTTATTTGCATATCCACAAGTAGGTTTTCATCAAGTTTAAGTTCGATTTTTCTAAGGCTATTTATGACAGATGAAATTTTCGGGTTATTTTAATGTAAACTATTTTACACCATAGAAAAAAAATCCCCTAAAATTAAATTAACTTTTACCCCTGCTAAAATCCCTCGAAAATCCCCAGTCCAAACAAAGCAAAATCATATTTAACAGGATCTATACCATCTAATTTACGAAGGTTTGTATCTAATTCAGACAAGGCTTTTCCATCATTTTGTTTGCGTGTCAAGAGACCTAATTTTCGGGCTACATTACCGGAATGTACATCCAAGGGACAAGATAATGAAGCGGGAGAAATGCTTTTCCAGATTCCTAAATCGACTCCCTTATTATCTTGACGAATCATCCACCTGAGGTACATGTTAATTCTCTTTGCTGCTGAATTGTTCAGCGGATCGGAGATGTGCTTTTGGGTCCTGTGCGGGTGCGGAATTTCAAAAAATATTTTCTTGAATTCATGGATGCTTTTTTGCATCGAATGGGTTTCCTGATGTTTGCTGAAAACCGCTTCTAAACCACCATGATTGGCATAAACGTGCTGTAAACTTCTGATGAAACTAGCAAAATCCTGTCCGTTGAAAGTGCGGTGTACAAACAATTCCAATTGTTCCAAATCATTTTCTGTATGTGACATGACAAAATCATACGGTGCATTTCCCATTAAATCCATCATGCGATGTGAATTTTTGATAATCATCTTACGGTTTCCCCAAGCAATAGTAGCGCTGAGAAAACCGGAAATTTCAATGTCTTCTTTTTGTGAAAACAAATGCGGGATTTGTACCGGATCACTTTCTATGAAATCAAGTGTGTTGTATTGTAGGACTTTTTCGTCGAGGAAATCTTTAAGTTCTGATGGATTCATTATTGAGGATGACTTTGGATACTACTTTGTTTTAGGAAGTACAGCTAGTTCTTTCAAGGTATAGCTGGAAATAGCTCCTAATTACTAATCAAACCGTCTACCATTATTAGTTTTCTGTCGGCCATATTGGCTAATTCCTCGTTGTGTGTTACAATTACAAACGTTTGTCCCAATTCATCACGCAGTTTGAAAAATAATTGATGTAGGTTTTCAGCAGAAGCCGTGTCTAGATTCCCGGAAGGCTCATCAGCAAAAATGATAGCAGGTTTATTAATAAGCGCTCTGGCCACCGCCACACGTTGCTGTTCGCCGCCGGAAAGCTCGTTGGGTTTGTGATTCATTCTATGGGAAAGACCAAGATAAGTCAGTAGTTTTTTAGCTTCAATTTCCGTTTCAACTTTGGGCTTATTAGCAATGAAAGCAGGTATGCACACATTTTCTAATGCGCTAAATTCTGGTAACAATTGGTGAAATTGGAATATAAAACCTAAATTTAAGTTTCTGAATTTGGATAAGTTTTTGTCATTCATCGTCAGAATGTCCTCATTGTTGATGCGCAATTCAATTCCGTTTTCAAGGCTTGGCTTGTCTAAAGTACCAAGGATTTGTAAAAGTGTTGTTTTTCCGGCTCCTGAAGCACCAACGATAGAGACAATCTCTCCTTTTTGAATATGTAAATCAACTCCTTTCAACACATGGAGTTGATCGTAATATTTATGTAAATTTTTGGCTTGTATCATTATAATCTATTTTTACAAAGAAACAAAGATTTTCATGATTATGAATTGGAACACCGTTTATTTTCCTTTGACAAACTATAAACTTTAGTTAAGAGTGGATATTCACAACGATTTAATGAATAAATTTGATCTTAAATAATAGGTTATGAAAAAAATAATTGGGATTTTTTTAGCACTATTGCCTTTTTCATTTTGTGCAAAAGAAAAAAATAGTACTTTGCCTAAAAGTATAGAAACAAAAAATATGGAAATACAAAACAAAATGGAAGTTGCCACCTTCGCGGGAGGTTGTTTCTGGTGTACCGAAGCAGTTTTTTTACAACTAGACGGCGTGAGCAAGGTAGTTTCAGGATATATAGGCGGAAACACAGTAAATCCTACATATCAGCAAATAGGTACTGGTGACACTGGTCATGCCGAAGCGATTGAAATTACTTTTGATCCTAATAAAATAAGTTTTGGGGAGCTGTTGGAAATATTCTTTGCCACACACGATCCTACAACCTTGAACCGTCAGGGGAATGATATTGGAACGCAATACCGAAGTGAAATTTTTTACCACAATCCTTTCCAGAAACAGTTATCCGAGGATTATATGGCTTTGATGACTACGGAAAACACATTTGAAAAACCAATTGTTACTAAAATTTCATCAGCAACAAAGTTTTATGTAGCGGAGGATTACCATCAAAACTACTACAATCAGAACAAAACACAAGGATATTGCAGTTATGTGATCACACCCAAAATTGATAAATTAAAAAAAATATATCAGGATAAACTCAAAAAATAATTGGCACTAGATTTGTACGCATTCCAAAATAAAATCAAAATTCTATGACAGAACAGGTTTCCGTTAGCGCAGAAAGTAGCAAGACCAGAAATCTCTTTTTAGGAATTCTGTTTGATGCCATCGGTATGCTTTCGTTCGTTGTCCCTTTTATAGGGGAGTTTTCAGATGTAATTTGGGCTCCTCTAGCCGGTTTTTTGATGACATGGATGTATAAAGGAACAATTGGACGGGTAGGAGGAGTGATTACTTTTCTGGAAGAAATTTTACCGTTTTCGGATTTTATTCCCACCTTTACCTTAACTTGGATTTACAAGTATGTAATTAAAAACAAAAACGCCTCGTAATTCGAGGCGTTTTTAGTTATTTCTTAAAAATAAATTCTAATCCCATGCGTTTAAGCATCTTTTTTTCGAAAGTCCAAAAGAATTTGAACTGTCCGAACAAAAAGCCTATTAACACTAATAATACTTGATAGATGGGGAAAATTAGAACTAACCGAACAGGAGTAAACCAATGCCCTAATTCTTCGGAAGTAATTCCCAGCCAAAAACAAAAAGGTTCGGACAACCATGCCGATGCGGATCCGGTTATTGCAAAAACAATAAATATAAGGGTAAGTTGGAAATTAGTTTCAATCCCCCAACGCTGTTTCAGTTTGTTCATTTTTATTTATAATCAATACAAAGATAGTGACATTATCTGATGGGGACAAAACCAAAGAATTTTTGTTTATGCGTGTTTTGAAAATAAATCATATAATTGTAGATCAAATAATTTACTTCATACCCATAATCAATGTTAAGGTCATAATTGATTGTCAATTCATACAAATTGGGATCATAGCGTTGCGGTTGCAACACCCGACTGTTCCATTCCATCACATAAAGTTGGTTTTTGCTTTCCAAAAAATGTTGGGAATGATAATTTCTTGGAAAAGCCCTTGAGTTAAGCCACATGCTAAAACCGGGATCAATAATTATCACCTCGTATTCCAGTTCCTCATTTGCAATGCGAACTGTGTCGCTTTGAGCGGCAACAGATTTTTCAGTACTTGGAAATGCAGTTTTAGAAGATGTGCATCCCAAAATCACACAAAAAATAACGATAATGATGCAGTAACTTTTTTTCATGATAAAAAATTGAATTATAAAGTTACGAAAAACAAATCATTGATTGGTAGGATTTTAAACAAAAAAAGAGGCTGTTTGTATCAAACAGCCTCTCATTAAATATTTAATTTGAAAAACACTAACCTAATATACTAATAATTTGGGAAGCTAATTCAGTCCCAATTCTATCTTGTGCTTCTCCTGTTGCCGCTCCAATATGTGGAGTCAACGAGATTTTATGATGCATCAAAATAGCCATTTCAGGAGTTGGTTCATTTTCAAAAACGTCTAATCCTGCAAATAATACTTTTCCGCTGTCTAATGCTTTTACTAATGCAACTTCGTCAATAACACCGCCACGGGCACAGTTTACAATTCCTACACCCTCTTTCATAATAGCAAGTGCTGCCTCTCCAATGATGTAACCATCTTGTGCAGGAACGTGTAACGTAATGAAATCAGCTTCTTTGAATAAAGATTCTAATGATTGAGAAACGATTGTGGTCGTGATAGCTTGTCCGTCAAAAAATTCGACTTTAACATCTACTTGCGGGATAAAACTATCGGCAGCAATCACTTTCATTCCTAGTCCTAACGCCATTTTAGCGGTAGCCTGACCAATACGGCCAATTCCAACAATTCCCAGTGTTTTTCCTCTTAGTTCAATTCCGTTCGCATAAGCTTTCTTCAAACCATCAAAGTTGGTATCTCCTTCAAGCGGCATATTTCTGTTCGAATCATGCAAGAAACGAACGCCGGAAAATAAATGTGCAAAAACCAATTCAGCCACTGATTCTGAGGATGAAGCTGGAGTATTAATCACGTGAATCCCTTTGCTTTTAGCATAATCCACATCAATATTATCCATACCTACACCACCACGACCTATGATTTTCAGCCCTGGGCAAGCGTCAATGATATCTTTCCGAACTTTAGTTGCACTTCGTACCAAGACCACACTTACATTATTTTCGTTTACAAAATTAGCCACTTGTTCCTGTGCTACTTTTGTTGTTATTACTTCAAATCCACCTTTTTCTAAAGCTAGAATTCCACTTTTAGAAATTCCGTCATTGGCTAATACTTTCATTTGTATTTTATATTTAAAGATTGAAAAATTTAAAGATTCAATCTATGTTGTTTAATGTGTGATTGATTAAAAATTGATTTTTCAAATCTTTAAATCATTCAATATTTTAATTTTTAAATTCCTTTTTCCAAAGCCTGCATTACATCCACTAATACTTGAACACTTTCTAACGGGAGTGCATTGTACATAGAAGCTCTGTAACCACCTACTGAACGGTGTCCGGGCAAACCTGAAATTCCCGCTGCTTTCCACATTGCATCAAATGTGGCAGCATGTGCTTCATCATTTAATAAGAAAGTAGCATTCATGTTCGAACGATCTTCAACAGCTGCAGCGCCTTTGAATAATGGGTTTCTGTCAATTTCTCCGTAAATCAACGCTGCTTTAGCATTGTTTATTTTTTCAATAGCGGCAATACCACCAAGATTTTTCAACCATTGTAAGGTCAACAAGGAAGCATAAACCGGAAAAACAGGGGGTGTATTGTACATACTTTCTGCTTTGATATGTTTAGTATAATCCAACATGCTTGGGATTATTCTACCACTTTTACCCAAGATTTCTTCTTTTACAACAATCAGGGTAGTTCCTGCTGGTCCCATATTTTTTTGGGCTCCGGCATAAATCAAATCAAATTTAGAAAAGTCTAATTGTCGTGAAAATATATCAGAGCTCATGTCACATACAATTGGCATGTCCAACGCCGGGAATTCCTTCATTTGTGTACCAAAAATAGTGTTGTTACTCGTGCAGTGAAAATAATCAGCATCTGCTGGTACTGCGTATCCTTTTGGAATATGATTGTAATTTTCGTCTTTTGAGGAAGCAACAACTACTGTGTCACCAAAAAGCTTAGCTTCTTTTATAGCACCAGCTGCCCAGGTTCCGGAATCAAGATACGCCGCTTTTCCGCCCTCTTTCATCAAGTTATAGGGAGCCATAATAAATTCTAGACTCGCTCCGCCTGCCAGAAATAAGGCGCTGTAGCCTTTGCCTTCAAGTCCTAAAAGTTCAATAACCAGTGTTCTCGCTTCGTCCATAACGGCAACAAAATCCTTGCTTCTGTGTGATATTTCTAAAAGGGATAATCCGGAATCATTAAAATTTAAAATAGCTTGTGCTGATTTTTCAAAAACTTCTTGCGGTAAAATACAAGGTCCTGCGCTGTAGTTGTGTTTTTTCATGGTGTAGTTTATGTCCAAAAAATTAAAGTGCAAATTTCGACAATAGGAGTTTAAAAAACGTTAATTAATTCGGAATAATTGTACTTTTTTCAGCTATATTGTTAACAAAAACGAAATAGTATCGGTATTATCTGCATAATTCCATAATTGGGGATTTTGAGTTTGTCCAAAAGCCACATTGTCATCAATCGTTCTATCCGCTACAACACATTGTATTTGCTCACTTTCTAATTTTAATTTTGTTTTTAATTCATTAATGTCGTCATAAAACTCATAAAAGACACTTGAAATTGGCGAGGCATGACTTTGATCTTCTTTTAAAGTCAGAAATCCATTGTCCAGTAATTTGAAATTACTCATCAGAAAAACCGCCTTATTGTAATCGTAATTGTTAGCATATTTTTCGTAATGAATGACGTCTTGGTACACAAATATGGCTTCAAAAAACGGAACAAACGAATATCCTTTTGGCACAAAAAGTTTAGAAACATTGCGGCAACCCAATCCGAAATAGCGAAAAATATCTTCGCCTAAAGCAGTAAGTTGTTCTTGGGTTTCATTTCCGGTTAAAACCGCTACTGAATTTCTGCTTTTTCTAATAATAGACGGTTTGTCTTTAAAATAATATTCAAAATAACGGGCTGTGTTGTTGCTTCCTGTGGCAATAACGGCATCAAAATTCTCTAATTTTCCATCTACAAAGGTAATATTCTTAGCTAATCCTGGTTGTACTGCAATGATGTATTTAGCTAAAAAAGGTAATAAATGCTGGTCATTTGACGATGTTTTAACCAACACATTATTTCCTGTAATTAGAACCGATAGAAAATCGTGAAAACCCACCAACGGAATATTTCCGGCAAGAATTAAGGCGATGTTTTTAGATTCTTGTATTGGAATAGTATAACTGGAAAGCCATTGGTTTAAGTTCTTTTCTGTCAGAGCTTCTGCCCAAGAATGTATCGAGAAATAGACGTTTTCTGGGGTGTACCAGCCATTATGCGATTGCGATAATTGTACCAAGTCAACAAAAGCATCAAAAAACGCTTCGTTGTGCAAAACAGTCGGATTTTTTAACGTGTTGTTTTCGGAAAACTGACTTAAAAATTTCCCTAATTCAACAAAAACACTTTTTTTTGTTTCTAATGTCATAATGTTTGCTTATGAATAGTTTTGATTGTAATTTTGCACAAAAATAAGCATAATTATGTCGAAAGTCAAAAGTCCTAATATCAAAAGAAAATTTGATATTTTACCTTTGATATTTTGACTTTAAAACAATAAAAAGATGGCAATTATTATAACAGACGAATGTATCAATTGTGGAGCTTGTGAGCCCGAGTGCCCAAATACAGCAATATATGAAGGAGCAGACGATTGGAGATACAAAGACGGAACAAAACTGAAAGGGAAAGTGATTTTGCCTGATGGGTCCGAAGTAGATTCTGATGAGGCTCAAACTCCAATTTCTGACGAAGTGTATTATATCGTACCCGGAAAATGTACGGAGTGTAAAGGATTTCACGATGAGCCACAATGTGCGGCTGTATGCCCGGTAGATTGCTGTATTCCGGATGACAATCATGTAGAAAGCGAAGAGACTTTACTGAACAGACAAGCGTTTTTACACAATGAATAGCAAATAATTTTGTATTGATATAAATCCTGAGTCTGATGCTCGGGATTTTTTTTTCTATTTTTTTCGTGCAACAATAACATACGTATCGTAAGCGTAGGTTTTTCTATCGATGGTTTGAATGATTTCAAAGTCATTTAAATATAAAAATAGTTGTATTTCGTTTAAGGTAAAAACACGAACGGTAGAAAAATCATCGGCAATTATTTCTTTTTTATCATTTTTCATGGTGTAATAAAGTGCTGTCCAATCCAGCATGAAATTTTCTAAGGCAGTTGTTCTCCACTTGCTGTTGCGATAGTAGTCTATTCCTTGGTAGGTAGCTTCGTGAAGTGTTACAGGATTTTCTTTAATAAAAGGGATAAATCTATTAGCATCTATAAAGTCAAAAATGAGAATTCCCTCTTTACTCAGGTTTTTATAAATAGAACAGAACGTATTATTTAGATCTTGATTTGTTATCAAATAACTGGTAGAGCGTCCCGTAATTAATATGGAATCAACAGGTTTTTGTAGTTTAAAATCCCTCATGTCTCCCAGAATAAAAATCCCATTTTCATTTCTTTTTTTGGCAATTGCAATCATACTTTGGCTGTAATCCAAACCAATATAATCGATGTAATTTTGTAAAAACCGTTTGGCTAGATTGCCTGTTCCACTGCCAATTTCCAAAACTGTTTTGCACTCGTGTTCCTTAATTAAATTGGTATAGAATTGATATTCTGCATCATAATCAATAAAGGTTTGGTACATGGCGTCAAAAATTGAGGCCATTTTTCCATCATAAAGATTTGCCATGATAAGGTGTTTTAAAGACTAAATTTAGGGAGAATAAATGATATAAAAAAAGGGTTGTCTCAAATTAAAAATAAACCAGTCACTATTGTTTGTATTTTGAATTGGGAAAACCTATGATTTCCAAAGATCTATTTCACTCTCAAGGAGGTGAATTTGATAAAAAGTAAAAAGCAGCGATGGAATAGGAATTTCTTTCTCCCGGAATAACTTCTTGTTTTTCGTATTTGGTTGTGCTTTGAGGATAATTTGATGTATACTCACTTCAATTACTTCGTGAAATAGATGGACTAGCGGCACTAAGTCTTGTCTTGAAGAAGGCTAAAGCTTTATTTGCTTTTGATGAAAGGCTTTAAAAACAGGTTTTTGAAATTACATAGTATGGATTAAAAACCAGAAAATCGTAAAAATAGAATGCTTATTCTGTTAATTTGAATATATAAATAGGCTGTCCTTTTGAGATAGCCTATTTATATTGATCCAAAAAAGGAATTAGTTATACTTTTCCTAAGGTGTATAATTGTTCCATTGTAGGAGTCAAACTTCCGCCTGCGGGTTCTAATGTAATTCCAAAGGCTTCCGCTTCATTAGCATTATTTACTGCAAATAATTTTTGTTCATTTACATCAAAATCTTCTAATAATCCAATGCTGGTAGGAGTCAGCGGACTTAATTTTAACGCCCAAACCTGATATACCATTCCTTCTGGCGGTTCTGGCAAGCCTGCAGCATCAATATAAACCACTTTGGTGTCTTGATTCCAGTATACTTTTGCAAAGGATTCCGGAGCTACAGTTTGCCCTCCAAGAGCTACTACCGTATTTTTAGTATCCCTTACAACGGCTAAACTCGTTTCAATTGTTGTATTTTTTAATTTTAAGACATTAAATTCTTTTTCTAATTTAGCTTTCTCAATTGCTGTAGTAGCAACTTGTGTATTGGTCTGATCCAGTTGATTGTATTGGTACCCAATACCAACTAATAATAGTATAGCTGCAGCCCAACCAATGTACTGAGCTCTATTGTTAGTAGGTTGTAATGGTATGACTTGAGCATGTTTAAGTTCTAGCTTTTCTTTTATTTTTTCGAAATTAGCTACAGAATGAAAGGGTGAAAAGCTGGATGATATAGCAATAATCGCTTTCTCAATAGCAATAATTTCTGCATTTATTTCCGGATTGTTTTTCGCCATAGTGGTAACTTCTTCGTTTTCGGGTTCACTCAGTAAACCGTAAACGTAAAACTCCAGAATTCCTGATTCGATATATTCTTTTATTTCCATTATACTTTCAAATAATTTCGTAGGTCATTAATACAATTTCTATTTTGTGTTTTTACAGTTCCTAAAGGTATTGCCAACTCATCCGAAGCTTCCTGCTGGGTGTAACCTTTAAAAAAAAGTAAATCTATTATTTGAATACATTTTGGTTTCAGTCTTTTTACAAATTCCTGCAACCCTATTGTATCCACTTTGTCAGACAGTTTGTTGCTGTCTTCAAAATGATTTACGAAATTATCTGAAGAAAGGTTTTTTTGACTGTTATTAAAATTTTTAGAACGTAATTTATCAATAGAGGTATTTCTGGCAATGTTTAGAATCCATGTGTAGAACCGACCTTTACTTTCGTGATAGGAATCAATGTTTTTCCAGATTTTGACAAATACATCCTGAAGTACATCTTCAGCTTCTTCTCTGTTTTTTACGAGAACATTGATCACGGAAAATAAGCTTTTCGAATACATATCATATAGATGTGTAAATGCCCTTTCATCTTTCTTGTAAATTAAGACTAACAATTCTTCTTGGCTCATACTATTTTTTATTTATCTCTTACAAATTTATACAATCTTACTTTACAATTGACCTTTTTTATGATTAGTAATACCAAAAAAAATAATTTTTAAAATAATTGAATTTTATTTAAGTATTTAAAATATTGATTGTAAGCAACTTAAATAAAAGTCTATTTTTTTTTAGGGTTAAAAAAAACCAAATCAAGTACAATCCCGTAAATGCTTGTATAACCTTTTAAATTTATAATAAAATGAAAAAATCAAAAATGATTTTAGGTCTTTCGCTAGTGGCGGTTTCAGGCTTAATTTTAGTAGCTGCGGATCACATTGATGCTCCTGCTACAGCATCGGGTGGTGCAAATGATATTACTGACGTGTACGCTTTTCAAGGGCAAGACACTAATAATTTAGTTTTTGCTGTAAATACACAAGGCTTGTTAAGTCCAAATGCAACTGGTGCTGCAAAATTCGATGAAAACACAATGATCGAAATTAATATTGACAACAATGGTGACAATGTTGAGGATTTAGTGATCCAAGCTATCAAAAGAGATGACAAGATGTATTTCTTTGGTCCGGTAGCTCCAGGTACTCCAGGAACTTCAAGCACGATTAAAACGGCTGCTGCCTCAGGAAGTGTTACCATATCTTCTTATGGAGCTGCTGCATTAACGGCAGAGAATAATGGAATGAAATTTTTTGCAGGACCAAGAGACGATCCCTTCTTTTTTGACTTAGGTCAATTTAAAGCTATTCTTGCTGGTACAGCAACTGGATTCAAGAATCCTGGAACAGATACTTTTGCAGGGACTAATGTGCTTTCAGTAGTTGTAGAAGTTCCTAAAGCAATGCTAGGTACTTCAGGAACAGTAAATGTTTGGGCAGAAACCAAGAAAAAACAATAACTATTTTAATTTTAAAGTATGAAATCGGAATCTACGATTTTTAAAATAACTAAATACAAACGTCATGAGTAAAACAAATAAATTCAAAATTATAACAATCGCATTAATAACTGCAGTTGTTTCAGTAAATTGTGATAATAATGATTCAGATTCTGTTTCTGAACCAAGTATTAATTTCACAGGTACTTTTGTACAGCAAGATCAAATGGCTAGACCGGCAATAAACACTGTATTTATTGCTTCAGGATCTCCTAAAGATGAATTTAACGGTACCATTCCTTCAGCAATGGGTGCTAAATATCAATCTGTTTTTCAATCTAGATTAATGGCCTTGAATCCAGGGTATACTACTAATGCATTAGGACAAACGGCTGCTCAGTTTACCGGTCTTTTAGCTACGGATGTATTAGGAGTTTCTAAAACAGCAAAAACAACTTTCTTTGATGGGACTAATATTTTGACAGGAAGAGCTTTGGCTGATGATGTAATCGATGTGGAATTATTATTGATTTTTGGTGGATCAGCGGGTACTTCAAATCCAGGGCTTACTAAAGATAATGTGAATTCAAATGATAAAACATTTAGCACAACTTTCCCATACCTAGCTTCTGCTTGGTAGTATTTTCTTAAAAAAACAGAGCGCTTTATTTAATAATCTTCGCTCTGTTTTTTTATTTTTAAAACAAACAAACAAACAAACAAACAAAATAATTAGAGTATGAAAACTTTAAAAATAATTCCATTTTTGGTTTTCACAATCCTATTAATATTCGGTTGCGAGACTAAATCAGAACAAATTACAAATGCAGATGATTACATGAAATATCTGGGTTTAAAAGATAATAAATCAGTCACTTTTGCTCAGAATGAAATTGATTTTTGGCAAAAAAAATTCGATGCAGCACCCAATCAAATTAGTTATTTAAGTCAGATAGCGGCTAATTACAGTACCCTTTTTGAATATACAGGCGATATTAAAAACCTATATAAAACGGAAGAATTATTAATACAATCGAACGAAGCCTACGATTATTCCAGAGTGTCAACGGTTCGATCTTTAGCAAGAAATTATATCTCTCAGCATCGTTTTAAAGAAGCGTTGGTATTAGCTAATAAAGCATTAGCTATAGGTGAAGGAAAAAAAGAAACTCAAAAATTACTTTTCGACGTTCAAATGGAACTTGGGAATTATCCGGAAGCAGTCAAAAATTTGAATGTGATTAGGGATATGAATAGTTTTGATTATTTGATTCGCTTGGCAAAATGGAACGATCACAAAGGCGATCTTGAAACAGCTATCACTTTTATGGAAAAAGCCAGAGATATTGCTGAGAAAGAAGATAATAAGGTGCTTAAAATTTGGTCCTATTCGAACTTAGGTGATTTTTATGGTCATGCTGGCAGAATTCAGGATTCGTATGACAGTTTCTTAAAGACAGTAGCACTAGATCCTAATTATTCCTATGCTCTAAAAGGAATTGCCTGGATTGTTTTTTCGAAAGAAAGAAACACTGAAGAGGCGAATCGAATTATTGATGCTATTGCCACCACACACAACACTCCAGATTTTTATTTATTAAAATCTCAAATTGCTCAATTTGATGGAAATAAAAGTGAAGAAATAAAAAATAGAAACGCTTATTTTTCGATGATGGAGAAAAATAATTATGGTGCGATGTACAACAAATACAATGCTTTGATTTATGCTGAGGACAAAAAAACGGCGCAAAAAGCAATAGAAATTGCTAAGATTGAAGTAGCACACAGGCCCACTGCTGATTCCTATGATTTATTGGCCTGGGCGTACTTAAATGTAGGCGATAATAAAAAGGCTTTAGAAATTGCTCAGCTTCATGTAGCAGGGAAATCCTTTGAGCCAAAGATTCAATACCATTTAGCGATGATTTATAAATCGAATAATTTACCACTCAAAACCAAACCTATCAAGGACGAATTACTGTCTAGTTTGTATGAATTGGGGCCTAACTTTGAGAAAAAGGTAAACCAATTATAATTCATTATGAAAAATATTGTTTTAGTATTGATTTCCCTTTTTGGGCTGTCCTCTTACGCCCAAATTCAAAAGGGAAAAATTTTGGATCGTGATGGAAATCCAATTGAAAATGCCTATTTAGTCAATACAAATTCTGAAAGTCATGCCCACACTAATGAATTTGGATTGTTTAGTTTGGATAAAACGATTTTGGGAGATGTAATCAAAATAACTGCTTTAGGGTATAAAAAAACAAATTTCATCCTGAATTTTTCCGAGGAGGTAATTGTGATGGAAGATGATATTTTTAGATTGAATGAAATTGTTATCCAACCAAAACTTTCGGCGATGAATGTCATTTCAAAAATAGATTTAGAAACCACTCCTGTAAATTCGTCGCAGGAAATTCTTCGAAAAGTTCCGGGATTATTTATCGGGCAACATGCCGGTGGGGGAAAAGCAGAGCAAATATTTTTAAGAGGTTTTGATATTGATCACGGCACAGACATTGCTATTTCAGTAGACGGAATGCCGGTTAATATGGTGTCTCACGCTCACGGTCAAGGTTATGCCGATTTGCATTTTGTAATTCCGGAAACAGTAGAAAAAATAGATTTTGGAAAAGGAACGTATTATGCCAACAAAGGGGATTTTGCTACGGCGGGATACGTTGCTTTCCAAACTAAAGACAAAATCGAAAAAAGCAGTATTGGTATCGAAGTCGGACAATTCAATACCTTAAGAACAGTTGGGCTTTTTAACCTTTTGGGGAATCAAAAAACACAAAGTGCTTATATTGCCACAGAGTATATCCTGACAGACGGTCCGTTTGAATCTCCTCAGAATTTTAACCGAATTAACATATTAGGAAAATATTCGGCTTTTTTGAAAGATAACAGCAAGTTTTCAATCTTGGCTTCTCGCTTTTCCAGCAAATGGGATGCTTCAGGCCAAATTCCGCAACGGCTGATTGATGATGGAACGATTTCAAGATTTGGCTCTGTTGACGATACTGAAGGCGGAAATACATCCAGAACGAACTTCAATGCCAGTTTGAGTAAATCTATTGACGAAAATACATTTCTGAAAGCAAATGCTTTTTATTCAAAATATGAATTTGAATTGTATTCTAACTTTACTTTTTTCCTAAATGACCCCATCAATGGGGACCAGATTAAACAGAAGGAAAACAGGGATATTTATGGAATGAATGCTGAGTTGAACAAGAAAACGAAATGGAATGATACCAATGTTTTGTTCCAATTTGGAGCTGGTTTCCGTACGGATGCCACAACTGATACGGAACTTTCGCATACGTTGAATAGAAGAACTGTTCTTGAAAATATACAATTAGGAGATATTGATGAGTCTAATTTGTTTACGTATTTGAACTCTGAGTTTACTTTTGGAAAACTGATAATTAATCCGGCCATTCGATTGGATTATTTCAAATTCAATTATCAGGATAAATTGATGGAAAATTATAAAACAGCATCCGAATCGAAAGTAAAGTTTTCTCCAAAACTGAATTTTATTTATTCACAAAATAACAATTTGCAGTTTTTTATAAAATCAGGAATGGGTTTCCATTCGAATGATGCCCGTGTGGTGGTTCAAAACAATGGGAAACAAATACTACCAACTGCAATAGGAACGGATATAGGGACCATTTTTAAACCATTTCCAAAATTGATTGTCAATGCTGCTTTATGGTATTTGTACTTAGAACAAGAATTTGTTTATGTGGGAGATGCCGGAATTGTTGAACCAAGCGGACAATCAAGACGCATGGGTGCTGAACTAGGATTGCGGTATCAATTGAACGATTGGTTGTATTTTGATACGGATGCTAATTATACTTATGCCAGAAGTATTGATGAGCCCAAAGGGCAGGATTACATTCCGTTAGCACCGGATTTTACCACAACTGGCGGATTAAGTTTCCAAAAAGTGAATGGTTTTTCGGGAGGAATTCGGTATCGGTATCTAAAAAATCGCCCGGCAAATGAAGATAATTCGATTGTTGCCAAAGGCTATTTTATATCCGATTTGAATGTTAACTATCAATATAAGAATATGAATTTTGGAATTTCAGTAGAAAATATTTTTGATACTGAATGGAACGAAACCCAGTTTGCCACTGAATCCAGATTACAAAATGAACCACAAAGTGTCGAAGAAATTCATTTAACTCCAGGAACGCCTTTCTTCATGAAAGGAAAAATAACGTATACTTTTTAAATACCACAGTAAGATTTGTTGTTTATTTGTTTGGGAGTCTAGCATTTTCATGATGTTAGGCTCCTTATTTTTTTAACTGTTGTTTAACAAAAAATTACTTTGACAAAACAAATATTTGTCTAATTTTATAAAAAATTTCAATTATGAAAAATAGTGTATTTATAGCTACTTGCGCTTTACTGTTATTTAGTTGCCAAAATCAGGCACAACCTAAAAAATCTGAAATAAATATGAACACAGCTCCAATTGCAAAAGAAACCATTTATCAGTTTAAAGTAGAAGATTTATCAGGAAACAGTTTTGATTTTGCTTCTTTGAAAGGAAAAAAAATCATGATTGTGAATACGGCGTCAAAATGTGGACTGACACCTCAATACAAAGATCTTGAAGCTACATATAAAGAATACAAAGACAAAGGATTAGTGATTGTAGGTTTTCCTGCTAATAATTTTGCGTCACAAGAGCCAGGAACCAATGATGAAATTGCTACTTTTTGTCAAATGAATTACGGTGTTACGTTTCCTATGATGGACAAAGTTTCTGTAAAAGGAGAGGATATGGCTGCTATTTATCAGTTTTTGACTCAAAAATCTAAAAACGGATTACAAGATTCCACTGTAGAATGGAATTTTCAAAAATACCTAATCAATGAAAAAGGTGAATTAGAAAAAGTGATCGCTCCACGAACATTAGTAACGGATCCGGAAGTATTGAATTGGATTAAAGCATAATTTTATGTAACTAATTTGCTAATTATTATGTAAATAATCAAAAGAGATTTTCAGTCAAATGAAAATCTCTTTTTTTTGCTGTTTTTAGTATTAATGTAGCTTCGATTAAATTTAACTATTTAGAAATTAAGTTATATTAAGAATCAGAGCTTAGTTTTTCTTAATTTCTTAATGGTTTATTTTTTTTCTTAGAATTTTTCATTTTTGAAAATTTCAGCTACAGCTGCTTCGTAATTCCGAATACTCTGTGCTTTTTTTATTTTCTTTAAAACTTTGTGCGGATTTGAAAACGTAGCCGAAAAGTATTCCCATAAATGGTACATTTTTAGTAAAATATGTGTCGAACCAGAAAGTGATTCGCTATAAATAGCATACAAAGTATCGTGAAACGCACTGAATAATTCTATTTTGTTTGCAGGATATTCTGAAGTATTGTTTTTTATCATACTTGGTAAAAAAGGATCTGATATTAATCCTCGGCCAATCATCCAATGGTCAATGGTTGGGAAGCGTTGCTGCATTTCATGAAATTTAGCCACGGAGGTTATGTCGCCATTGTAATACAATTTATGCTTGGTGTTGTCAACACAATGCTGGAATGCATCTAGATTTACTCCACCTTTGTACAATTGCTTGCCAATACGCGCATGAATCGCTATGTTCTTGATTGGATAGGTATCTAAAATAGGTAAAACATCCAGTATTTCTTCACTGTTTTCATACCCCAAACGCATTTTCATAGAGACAATAATATCCGATTCAGTATGCGCTCTGTGAAGGATAGTATTTATTTTATCGGGATTACTGATCAATCCGGAACCCATACCAGACTTAGTAACCATAGGATACGGACAGCCTAAATTCCAGTTTAATTCTTTATATCCCAATTCTTGAACGTACTTGGCTACAAATAAAAATTCATCGGCATCGTTTGTTATCACTTGCGGAATAACTTCTAAATCAAGATTATTTTCAGGAAGCAGGTCTCGTTCATACGAAGGTTTTATTACCATCTTTCCGTTCAATCGAATATAAGGCGAGTAAAATGTATCAATTCCTCCAAAAAGTTTGTTTTGGGCATTTCTAAAACGAAAGTCAGTAAATCCCTGTAAAGGCGAGGAGAGTAAGGTGTAGTCCATGAAATTTTTAGTTGTGCAAATATACTATAAAGTGGCAAGTCTTAAAGGTATAAATTTTTTAAAGCCTAACATGTTTAATAAATAAACTATTATATGCTGGTACAAATTCAATTATTCTAAAATCAATTGCATAAAAACGGAACTCAACCAACGATCAAATTTATAACCGGATTCTTTAATAACGCCAACGGTTTCAAACCCATATTTTTTATGAAAAGCGATACTGCCTTTATTTTCGGAGTCAATAACGCCAATCATTGTATGGTATTTTTGTTTTTTTGCCAATTGAATTAGTTCAGCCAGTAATAATTTCCCAACGCCTTTTCCTAAAAACTCCTCCGCAACATAAACAGAATGTTCTACCGTAAAACGATATCCTATTTTATGACGAAAAGTTCCGTAAGTAGCGTACCCGATTGTTCCATTTTCAGTTTCAGCAACAATAACAGGTAAGTCATTAGTTATTTTGTCTTCAAACCACAATTTATGGGTTTCAAAATCACGGGGCTCATAATCATAAATCGAAGTACTGTGCAGTATTTGGTGATTGATGATCTCCAATATTGTATCTAAATCGGTAAAAACTGCCGGTCTTATTTTGATTTCCATAAAGAATATATTTTGCTTCAAATTTAAGAAAACTATTTAAGATTAGAGAAAAACCTTCACATCTTTGTATCTTTGTTTTTTTCAAACTAAAACAATGATTTACCCAAAAATACCTTTAGCACAAAGCATTATTGAAATCTGTTTGGCCAAAGGAATTACTACTATAATTATTTCTCCGGGTTCTCGTAATGCCCCGCTCACAATTGGTTTTGTAAATAATCCCGCTTTTCAATGTTACAGTATTGCTGACGAGCGTTCGGCTGCTTTTTTTGCATTGGGAATAGCACAACAAACCAAGCAACCAGCGGTTTTAGTGTGCACTTCTGGGTCGGCTTTATTGAATTATTATCCGGCTTTTGCGGAAGCATTTTACAGCCAGATTCCTATGATTGTGATTTCGGCAGACAGACCCCAAAGCAAGATTGATATTGGTGACGGCCAAACGATTCGGCAAGAAAATGTATTCGAAAACCATTCGCTTTACAATGCTAATTTACTTGAGAATGTTTCGGTGGCAAATGATTTAAAAATCAATGCGGCGATCAATGCGGCCATCACTCAAAAAGGCCCCGTTCACATCAATGCGCCTTTTGAAGAACCATTGTATGAAACCGTTTCGGAACTTTCAATCGAAGTGAATAGTATCGCTTCCGCAAAAGTGACTCAGACGATTTCCATAGAAGACGTTTCGGAATTTGCAACAATTTGGAACAATTCCACTAAAAAAATGATTTTGGTTGGTGTGAATGCCCCAAATGCTATCAACCAAAAAATAATTGAGGCCTTCGCCAAAGACGTGTCGATAGTCGTGCTGACTGAAACAACTTCTAACGTGCATCACGATACTTTCATCAATACTATAGACACAATAATTACGCCTTTTACGAATGCCGATTTTGAAAATTTTCGTCCGGAAATTTTAGTCACTTTTGGAGGAATGGTCGTTTCAAAACGAATCAAGGCTTTTTTAAGAAAACACAAACCAAAACACCATTGGCATATTGATTCTTTAAGAGCTTACGACACGTTTGGCGCTTTGACCAAACATTTTGAAGCAGACCCAAATGTTTTTTTTGATACTTTCTTGCCACTTACAAAAGCAACAGAAAGTAATTATTTTCAGCAATTAGACGCGGTTAAAGTGCTGCGAAAGCTAAAAAGTGATATTTATTTAAACAAAATTCCTTTTTCAGATTTTAAAGTTTTCGAAAAAGTAATGCAGTGTTTACCAACGAACAGTCAATTGCAAATCAGTAATAGTTCAGCAATTCGGTATGCGCAATTAGTAGCTGTTGATCCTTCAATTGAAGTATATTGCAATCGCGGTACCAGCGGAATCGATGGTAGTACTTCTACGGCTATTGGTGCGGCTGTTGCCAATGAAAAACAAACGGTTTTTATAACAGGTGATATAGGGTTTTTGTACGACAGCAATGCATTATGGAACAATTACATTCCAAAAAATTTCAAGATTATATTGATTAATAACGGTGGAGGAGGAATATTTAGGATTTTACCCGGACACAAAGAAACACCGGTTTTTAATACCTTCTTTGAAACTTCACATTGTTTAACTGCGGAACATTTGGCTAAAATGTATGGTTTTGAATATAGTATTGCCAGTGATGAGGCGAGTTTAGCAATAAGTTTGACTGCTTTGTATGCTCAAAATGAAAAACCAAGTATTTTGGAAATTTTCACACCAACCTTGAAAAACGATAGCATTTTACTGCAATATTTTAAAGAGTTGATTTAATTATTTTCGGATCATTGATATTTACCATTTATACTTAATTTATAAATGGGAAACATAAAAAAAAACGTTTGCATAAGCAAACGCTTTTTTATTTATTGTTGAGTTGAACCATCAAGTAAGATTCATTAATAAAAACGTGACTATAAAAAATTACTTTAATTGTTTAAAACCTTCTAGTGTTTTAACGAATTGGCAAAGGGAAAACCGGTAAACTGGAATGTCCTAATGCATCAACAGCCTGAACAGCAAAGAAAAAATTGTCTTTAGAATATGGGATTTCAGCTTTAGTATCTTGTACAAAAATTGTTTTTTCCCAATGTTGGGATGCCGTTTCTCTAATAAGAATGTTGTATCCATAAACCGATTTCCCTTCAGGTGCGGTCCAAACTAAAGTAGAAAAATTAGTCAAATCCTTTACTTCAATTCCTACGTTTGTTGGTGCTTTTGGAGACCAAGCCAAATTACTGAACGTAGCCAAGTTAGAACAGGTTACTTTCTTCATGTATTCAAAGTCCATAAATTCTGCAAGATCGCCGTACTGGATGTTGTTTTCTTTTCGAACATCTTGATGTTGGTGGTCGTAGTTTTCGTTCATTTCACAAAAACGAACAGCTGTAAATCCATTTTGACTGAAAGGAGTATGATCCCCACCACGTAAGAAACGGTCGTTGCGATACACTAAATTAATATCCAGTTGCTCCACATATTGATTGGTAACCGTTTTGATGTATCGCGCTAGTTGTCTGGATGGACTGTCATTATCACGATTGGTCGATTTACGCATTTTTGACTCGGCTTCTGTCTCTAAGAATGGAATTGTTTCACTGAAAACGCGCACTTTAGTATTGTCTCGTAATAAAGTACCGCTGGATAAACTGTTTCCAATCATATCATTGTTGATCATGGCAATAACATTCCATTTTCCCTCTTTGGCAACATCCGCTAAATGCTTAGCTCCGTATAATCCTTGTTCTTCACCAACTACAGCCACAAAAATCAGTGTAAAAGGGAATTTTCTTTGGCTCATTATACGGGCCAGTTCCATCATGGCGGCTACTCCGGAAGCGTCGTCATTAGCACCTGGCGCATCAATTTTAGCATCCATGACATCCGAAGCACGGGAATCTAAATGGCCGCTTATAATTAATACACGATCGTCCGTAGGATCAGTTCCTTTTAAGGTTGCCATGACATTACCCAATTGGCTGTCGGTGGCAATACGTCTTCCATCTGCTTTGATGGTGAAAAAGTCAATAACCGAAGTTAGTCTGCCGCCAGAAGCCAAAGCATATTTATCAAATTCCGATTTAACCCAGCGTTGCGCTGCGCCAATACCGCGAATGTTACTTTTTGTGTCGCTTAGGGTATGTCTGGTTCCAAAAGACACTAGTTTTCGAACCGTAGCTTCCATATTTTCCGATTGTACCTCAGCCACCATTTTTTTTATTTCGGGATCATCGACGGTGGTTTGTGCGTAATTGGCATGAGTAATGAATAATAGTAGGAACAAACAGAGAATTGAGGTTGATTTCATCTAATTTTTTTTAGTTTTCTCAAAGTTAGGGAAAAGGAAAAGATTTTAGGCACAAAATTGTGCTTTAGTGTTTCATTGCTAGAACTTGCGCAATCGCTTTTTCAGCCAGAGGCGCCATTACCTGATAGCCCAATTTATTAGGATGTACTCCATCACCGGAATAGGCAGCTTTTAATCCGTTGCTCTCATCGGCCATTGCTGAAAAATAATCCAGGTAGATAATTCCATTCGCATCAGCATATTTCTTTAGTAATTGATTAAGCTCCATAACCTTTTCAGCCGGATTTTGATTGGGTTTCCAAGGAAAATCAAAAGCGGGTAATACGGAACACAAAATAACTTTGATCTGGTTTGCTTGTGCCAATTCAACCATCGAAATAATATTGTTTTCAATCCTATCTAATGTTGTGGGGCCTGTATTTCCGGCAATATCATTGATTCCTGCTAAAATGAGTACTGCGGCTGGCTGTAAAGCAATAACATCAGCTCTGAAACGGATGAGCATTTGCGGGGTTGTTTGACCGCTAATACCCCTATTTATATATGGTTTTCCTGAAAAGTATTCAGAATTGGTTGCACTCCAGAATTCGGTTATGGAATCACCCATAAAGACAATTCGTTGTTGTCCAGCTGCTGGTGGTTTCAGCGCAACATTCTGCTCTTGGTATTTGCTTAAATTTGGCCAGTCCTGCGCCTGTATTGTTTCTCCCATAACGATTGATAAAAATAAGATGCTGTAAATAAATTGGATGTTTTTCATTTGTAACCGGATTAGAAATTTTGAAAACAGTAAATAAGTGGTAGTGCAGTAAAACGCAACAACCTTCCATTCTTATCCGAAAGATAGAGAAAAGGAAGGTTGATTTTATAGTGTATTGGTATTTAATCAAATAAATCGGAAGACAAATACCGATCGCCTCGGTCGCAAATGATAGCGACAATCACGCCGGACTCTATTGTATTTGCTATTTTTAGTGCAGCAGCCACGGAACCGCCACTGCTCATTCCTGCAAAAATGCCTTCTTCAAGTGCCAAACGTTTGGTCATAGCACGTGCTTCCTGTTCCGAAATTTCAATGATGGTATCTACTTTTGAAGCATCAAAAATTCTAGGTAAATATTCTTGAGGCCATTTTCTGATTCCCGGAATCTGCGAACCGTCGCTGGGTTGCGCACCAATAATTTGAATTTCTGGATTCCGCTCTTTCAAATACGTTGACGTTCCTATAATTGTCCCTGTAGTTCCCATTGCTGATATGAAATGGGTTACCGTTCCTTCCGTATCATTCCATATTTCCGGACCTGTGGTTTTGTAATGTGCTTTCCAGTTGTCATCATTAGCAAACTGATTGAGCATTATGTATCCGCCTTCGGCTACCTTTTTATCAGCATAATCTCTGGAACCAATTATTCCGGTGTCAGCAGGCGTTAGAATGACCGTAGCTCCATAAGCACGCATAGTAAGCGTACGTTCTATAGTGGAATCTTCCGGGAGTATCAATTCGATTTCGATATTGAATAATTGGGCAATCATCGCCAAAGCAATTCCGGTATTGCCGCTGGTTGCCTCAATTAACTTGTCTCCTTTTTTGATTTCTCCTCTTTCTAATGCTGATTTGATCATGTTGTATGCCGCACGATCCTTTATGCTTCCGCCTGGATTATTTCCTTCGAGTTTCAGTAAAAGTTTTACCTTGTCATTTTGTATCAAATGGGTAGATTCAACTAAAGGTGTATTGCCTATTAAATCTAGTATTGTTTGAGATTTCATGCTATTGGGTGTGTTGTGTTTGATTTGTAATAATCCGAGTATTGACTAAATTTGATAAGTATTCGTTTATAAAAACTATTTTTAACAAGCTTATTTTAAAAATAGCAACAACAATAGCAGAAAGGAATATTTTTATAATTCAGTGACATTTTCATGGTTTTTAAAACGAATGGTAAAGGTATTGAACAATTTTGGATTATTTGTTTTTAGTCAATAAAGCTATCTTGTTTATTGCTACATTTTTGTTAAATTTATCGCTTTTGAATGCAATTGAAATTTTTGTTATATCCGTTAATTGGAATTAATAAAAATTAAATCAATAGCTTTTTTTACAATTTTAAGATATAAACAGCTATTGCTAGACTGTTTATATTTTCAAGGTATACAAATTGATTATTAGTTTCGATAGAAGTGTTTTTTAAATTAGCCAATAAATAACTAGCTATGAAAAGTAATTCGACTTTTATAAGTGACATTTCTAAAAAGGTATTCCCAATAGCGGATAAAATAGCTGCTAAGACCATACGGAACCCAATATTAGCACTTATTCAAAATGATTATCCTGATTTTGATGCCAATAAATTATTAGCAATAAGTGAACTTAATAGGTATCGGGAAAAATATATTTCGAATTATTTATTGGTCGAAATAGGGGAATTGTCTAATCTGGAGGCTAAAGTAATCGGTTCCTTAAGCGAAGATAAATCGCTGGTGAATACTGTAGAGGATGAAAATGGTGATCGAACCGTAGGGCAAAAAGTGGCAGACAAGGTAGCTGCTTTTGGCGGAAGCTGGAAATTTATCATTCTTTTTGGGGTGTTTATCTTGTTGTGGATTTTGACTAATATTTATATTCTGCTGAATAAAGGTTTTGATCCGTATCCATTTATTTTATTAAATTTAATTTTGTCCTGTTTGGCTGCACTTCAAGCACCGGTAATTATGATGAGCCAAAACCGTCAGGAAGAAAAAGATCGGGAAAGAGCTAAAAAAGATTATATGATTAATTTGAAATCAGAACTTGAAATCAGAATGCTTCATGAAAAACTGGATCATTTGATTATGCATCAGCAAGAAGAATTAATTGAAATTCAGAAAGTACAAATCGAAATGATGAATGATATCCTAGCCCGAATCAAATAATTGTTGTTGCTGTAAAGGGGATAAAAAGAAACTCATTAGTAGTGTTTAAAATAATACCCTGCAATCATAAAAACACCATTAAGGACAGCGGCGCCGATAATTATTTTTTTGTAGTTTCTGTTGGTGTCTATGAAATTCAAAGCCAGAATTCCCAGAAATAATAAGGTCGTGAAAATTGCCGGATACCTATCGAAGGCACCTCCAAAATCGCCTTGTAAAAGCAATAAAAATCCTCGCTGAAAACCACAGCCCAAACACTCTATTCCAAAGAGTGTTTTACTGAAACACGGGAGCATGTATTTTTCTAGATTCAATTTTTTTTCTTTTTTACAAGTATACGTAAAAGTAAGAAATTTTATCAAGAGTAAATAGAGTAATTTTAAATTCAGTACTTTTGGAATCTGATATTTTAAAAGATGAAAAAATATATAATCCCCATAATGATTCTCGCCATCACAGTTGCTTTATATGAGCAGGTGAGTGCCGAAAAAAACGTGTACATCATGGTTGTTGCAATTGTAGTTTTTATGATTGGAATGATGCAGTTGAGTGCTAAAACTCCGAGTAAAAATCAAGAAAAAGAAGACGAAAATGTTCAATAAAGGAGATAAAGTTTCCGTGCTGGATGAAGCGATGAATGGGATAGTGTTGTCAGTCAAAGACCAGCAGGTTACGATAGAAACGGAGGATGGTTTTACGATGACATTTATTGTCAATGAATTGCTTAAAATAAACGATTCCAGTAACTTAATGGAATCAATCAGAAGAATAAATGTAAGTGAAATTGCAAAAGAGAAAGAGATCCCAAAACCCCGTAGTTTTGTAAAAGAAAGGAAATCTAAACACGAAATTCCAGCTCCTGAATTTGATTTACACATTGAAAAACTGGTGCCTAATAAACGCGGAATGTCGAATTATGATATTCTGACGCTACAGACTGAAACAGCAAAACGTCATATTGAATTTGCGATTAAAAATCGCATTCCAAAGATTGTTTTTATACATGGAGTCGGGGAAGGAGTCTTGAAAGCAGAGCTAGATTTCTTATTGGGACGGTATGATAACATCGCTTTTCAAGAAGGTAATTATCAAAAATACGGTCAAGGAGCAACAGAAGTTTTCATTAAGCAAAGCGCTATGTAAGCTCATTTTTAATTTTTAATTCCAAAACGAAAGGTCTGATTTAAGATGATTTCAATGGAGAAATCATCTTAAATAAGACCATTTTTGTAGCCTTGAAAACAACTTTTTCTTATCTGAAATATAAGTTTTTTGGCCCCTAATTGGTAGTCAATAAATCTCCATAAATATAAGCATCACCTAGAATAAAATCACTGTTTCCTTTCTTTATTTTTACTTTTTTCAGCACTACAGTATGTCTAAAACCTGATCCATTTGTTGTAGTTGTTACTTCTATAATACCGCTGGTATTTGCTATTCCTGACACTCCAATCCATTCTTCACTAAATGTCGGAGTAGTAGGAAAAGTAGTATTACAAAAATAATTTCCTGTAACCAAGCCAGAGAATAAACGATACGTCAGTTTGTTTTCTGTGTCGCCTATCAATCCGGTTCTAGGAGTGTTCAGCGGTGTTACGGCATTCACGATTAAACTGGCATCAATATCCAGAATTAGCGCTTCACTGCTGTTGTAATCGTATAATTGTTTGGAAGTAGCACATTGTTCCAATGTTTTATTGAAACTAAAAGGCAGCGGTGTTGCTGCTATTTGATAGTCTCCAAAAAAGAATGTTTCGTACACTTGCGTTCCGTTTCCTTTATCAAAAGTGATGTTTTTGAACGTTATATTATGATTGTATCCTGTAATTTTAGTACTGTTATCATCAGGATTTAGGGGTTTTATTGCCGTTGTAGTTATTACAATTTTCCCGCCAGTTGCGGTCCATTGGCCTGTAACTGTAGGTGTTGCTGGAGGAATAGTTTCGCAAATTGTAGCATTTGTGACAGTTCCGTTATAAAAACGGTAAAAAACTCGATTTGTACCATTGATATCCAGTTCTTGCACACTTGTTTCTGTCGGAAAAACAACATTTTTTATTTCAAGAATTAACGCTTCGCTATCTTTTAATTTATAAATGATCCCATTTGTCGTGCAATTTTGTGTGGCTACATCTTCAAAAGTGATGGTTTCTTGAATTAAATCTCCATCATCACATCCGTTTAGGAGCAATGCAAAAACCAACAGGCTAACAATTCTTTTCATTTTATAAAATTTAAAACAAAAATAGAATTTTTAATTTATTCCAAATGCATAACCGCTTAAAAATAGATTATTTAACAGGATATTGTGTTTTAGCAACTATCAATTAAGTGATAAAGTACCTGTTTTAATAGTTATAAAATTGAAAGATAGTGAGAATTTAAAGCCGATTGAAATCAGTATCTTTGTCTAAATTTAATACGATAGATGAGACTTAACAAATATTATTCGGCTGCTTTTTTAGCTTTTTTTGTTTGGGGTTTTTTTAGTTTTGCTTTAAAGCCTTTACACAATTATCCGTCGCTGGATATATTATTTTACCGAGTGTTTTTTAGTGCCATTACCATGGTGTTGATCAATGTTGTTTTCCGTAGAAATGTAATGCGTAAAAACTGGAATCACTTCAAGACGATACCTCCCAAACAACAGAAGAGTGTTGTTATGCTAACACTTGGCGGAGGTATATTTCTCTCCTCAAACTGGTTTGTTTACATTTATGTGATGAATCACGTAAGTGTCAATGCGGCTTCGTTGGCGTATTTAATTTGTCCAATTGTAACAACTGTTTTTGCCTTTTTCATGTTGAAAGAAACGCTGAGCAAATGGCAGTGGATTGCTGTTTTAATTAGTGTATTTAGTTGTGTTTTATTATCCTTTAATCATTTTCAGGATATATTCTACAGTCTTATTACGGCTGCTACTTATGCGCTGTATTTAGTGAGTCAACGTAAAAATAATGATTTAGATAAATTCCTCAGCCTGACGATTCAATTGATTTTTACGGCACTTGTACTGCTCCCTTTTTATCCAAAATACAGTGGAACAATTCCTGTAGAGCCTCTGTTTTACGGCTACATGTTCCTGATAGTGGTTTTTTTTACGATTATCCCTTTGTTTCTAAATCTCTATGCGCTCAAAGGAATCAACTCTTCCGCGGTGGGAATTATGATTTATATTAACCCGATTATTAATTTCTTGTTGGCTATATTTTATTATAACGAGCAGGTTAGCTCGCTTCAATTGTTTTCTTATTTGCTGATTTTGGTTTCAATTGTTGTTTTTAATGAAAAACTGCTTTTTCCCCGAAAATTAAAACTCGTCCCTTCAGAAATACCAGTTTTAAAATAATTTTATAATTTAAAAAATGAAAAAAGTATATCTCGATAACGCTTCTACAACTGCTATTCGTCCCGAAGTAATCCAGGAAATGACTAAAGTATTAACGGAAGATTATGGAAATCCATCTTCAACGCACAGCTTAGGGCGTTCTGCAAAAAATGTTCTGGAGCTTTCCAGAAAGTCAATTGCCAAAAACCTGAATGCCACTGCGCAGGAAATAATTTTTACTTCCTGTGGTACCGAGGCCAATAACTGGATTCTTCGGTCAGCCGTTAAGGACTTGAAAGTGCAACGAATCATTACCAGTAAAATCGAGCATCATGCGGTTTTGTACACGGCTTTAGTTTTAGAAAAAGAGTATGGCATTCAGATTGATTATGTAGCAATAAAGCCAAATGGAGCAATTGATATTACTGATTTAGTAGAGTTATTATCACAGGATAAGAAAACATTAGTCAGTTTGATGCATGTGAATAATGAAATTGGAACTGTTTTAGATTTAGAACGAATAAGCCGTATTTGTCAAGAGCACAGTGCTTTGTTTCATTCGGATACCGTACAGTCCATAGGGAAAACCGGCATAGATTTGCAAAATTTATCTATAGATTTTATCGTGGCCAGTGCGCATAAATTTCATGGACCTAAAGGCGTTGGTTTTGCATTTATTCGAAAAAATTCAGGAATGCAACCCTTATTTTTTGGTGGCGAACAAGAGAAAGGATTGCGCGCCGGGACTGAGGCTCTACATCAAATTGCAGGAATGGCAAAAGCTCTGGAACTTTCATACACCAATTTAGAAACGGAACGAAAGCACATTTCTGAAGTACGGAGTTATTTAATTACCAAGCTTGAAATTGATTTTCCAGGTTTCGAAATTAATGGGAATAGCGATGGTTTTTACACGGTTTTAAATGTTTTACTGCCTTTTTCAGACGAAAAGACAGCGATGATTTTGTTTCATTTAGACATGAAAGGGATAGCAGTTTCCCGCGGTAGCGCCTGCCAGTCCGGGAGTATAAAACCGTCTCATGTATTAGCCGAAATGCTTTCGAATGACGATTTAAAGAAACCAAGTTTGCGCATTTCATTCAGCCATTATAATACTAAAGAAGATATTGATTTGCTTATTGCAGCTTTGAAAACGATATAAAAAATCTGCTGTAAAGTAGTTTCTTCAGTAGTATTAACGTATTTACCACCTAGTTTTGGATATTTATAATGAAATCGATGGATTTTCTGCATATTTTTCCATGATTAAGCGCGCTTTAAAAAAGCATAATGCAGATTCAGAACCTTGATTAATGTTGATGTATTTGTCTTTTGTGATTAATAGACAGTTGCCGAGTGTTAATTAAAAAAAAAGTGTAAGCTGCAGTTCAATTACAAGTTATTCACCTGTTTGTTTAGAAATATGAATGGATTGCCCCACTAATTTCCAGTGTCCATCAATTTTTTCTAATAACCGAATTTCATACGAGAACGTTTTTTTACCATCTTTGGCCGTTGACTCTTCGTTGTGGCTTACCCAGGCGTTGTCCTTATGAATACTCATTTTGTAATTTGTATTTACAGAATAGCCACCGTTACCCATTGCTTCCGGATTTGTATTAATCATAGCCGTAGGCGGAATGTCGAGTACGGTTCCGTCTCCAGTTGAAATTAATATTCGGCTGTAGGGCTGAATGTACCAGCAGTCCGTATGTCCCTTGCTGTCGCCAGCTCTCCATGTGGCAGACTCTTTTTCAAGTAGTTTTTTGATGCTCTCAGATTCATCATTATTTTGACTATAACCTATCAAATTTAGTGCTAGTATAAGATAAAAGGATATTGTCCATTTCATATCAGGCCTGTTTTTTAGAATATTATGTTTTTCGTTTTTATGGCGTAAAATCAGCTAAAAACATGTGCTTTCAAGAATTTTAAGGTTCTTTACGAACGTAAATATATAATTTAATCCTATGAAAACAAATAGGATTTCATTTTTGTGCGTTGTTGTATTAAGAGAGAGTTTTACAACAGCTGCAAAAAAAGACTCTTGACACTATCCCGCTAATTATCACTGATTAACCGGATTGTGTTTAAAAAAATCCGGCTAGTCTAGTGGTAATATTAATTAAAGAAAGGTCGCTTTATTTTAAGGTTTTAGTATCGGATCCTACTAACTTGCATCAAAAAAGCACTGTTTTTTTAATGCGACGAAGGTTCATAAATGAGTCGTAAAAAGGAGCTAAACCGCTGGTTTTCTCTATTTATAGGAATTCCGGTTACTATGCCTATTAGTAAATTATCTGTAATTTCTACTCTCATTTGAGGTCGGATTGTCATATCAAAATCAGCATTATTAATTTCTTTGTTAAACTCCAGTCCAATAAAATTTCGCGTTCCGGGGATCATGTAATGGATATTTGAATTAATCTGCCAGTTCGTCTGTGTTGTATTATCTGAAAAGTGGTGCGTAAATTGTGGCCCGGTGTATAAAAGGGTATGAAAATTTTGTCCCCAGCGTTTAGCAATCACCAAGAACGGATTATATCCATTTCCGGTTATTAAAGTACTATTGCTGTAGTTGTTAAAATTGGGTAATAGAAATTCGTGAATATAGCCAACAGCCATTGATATTTTCTTTTTTTCTGAAACAAAAAAGGTATATTGTGCCGCTAGTTTTATACTATTCAGGTTACTTCCCGGCGAATTTCCGTTGCCGGAAGTAGGGTAATAAATTGAAAAAGGCAATTCTACTTCAAGTCCTAATCGATCAATTGGAGCCCATTCATATTCTAGCAGTGCAGTATATTCATCATGAGTGATATTGTCTGTCAAACCGAGACCTAAATTCCATTCTTTTTCTCCTTTTCGGGCTCCCAAATCTCTAATGAGATCGATGTACAGAGGTTCAGCATGTAACACTTTTGGACGTTTTTTTTTGCCTTCAATTTCTTGAATGTAAAGACTGTCTTTGATCGTATTTTGTTGGTTTTTTTCTGTTTGTGCTTGAGAATGTGTACCCGTAAGTACCGTTAATAGCAGAGTAAATACCGCTGTTTTTAAATATTGAAGAGCCATTTTAATTTGTTTTATGTTTTAGTATACGAATTGCAACCCTAGTTTTCATGAGAAAATAAGGCAGGGATTAATGATCTAAATAACAAATTAAATGTCAGGGGGAGGTGTGTGTATTTCAAAATACGGGGTCGGAGGAATCGAATTTTGTTCAGCTAATTTCCTCTTTTTTAAATATAAATATTTTTTATAAAGACTAATTGCACTGTTTGGTACTACAAAAAAATCTATAAAAAAAGCACTTTTTGCAGCAAAATCTTGATTGGTATCATTATCATCGTATTCAGGTATGGCATTTTCGAATCCTAATATTTTTTCAACCACTATTTCAATAATGCTTTCCAGATCATTGTGGGTCAGATCCTCAGGTAAATAATTTGGTTGCGCATCCGGGGAATCAACAAAGCAGTTCAGCAGGTATAACGACATGAAACCCCAAAAATATCGAGTTAAAAGAGTATGTCGAATTTGTTTAATCATTTTGCATAATTACACTATTTTCTTGCTTAATAGTTGTAAATTTTCGTTAAAGTCGATTATAATTTAAGCGAGTCGCCATCTGCCAAGTGTTTAAAGGGTGCTTTTCTGGATTATTTTAAGTTTAAAAGAGAAAATATGGTACTAGTGAAATTTCCTTTGGTTGTAACCGTTTTACGGATCTGTTTGCAAGCAGTTTTTGTTTTTAATAATACGTTATTGGATTTTATTTCTAAATTTTTCTAAAATGATTAAAATATTCATCAATGCGTATCATCATTCCAGTCAGAATCTTCTTCAGTTGTTTTTTTGAAATCTTTATTCAAGAACTGTTTGTATTTCTTTTTGTCTTTTTGATTTTTTCTGATGAGAAATACTATCAAAGCAATTCCGAAGAAGAGTACAAGTCCAACTATTACCCAATTGATTTTCATTGTTTTTTTGTTTAATACGTAAATTAACAATCTGACATATTCACGGCGATGGCTAATCCGCCTTCGGAGGTTTCTTTGTACTTGTTGTTCATGTCTTTGGCGGTTTGCCACATCGTGTCCACGACTTTGTCTAAAGGGACTTTGGCATTTTTCGGATCGGTTTCCAGGGCTAACTCAGCGGCATTAATAGCTTTTATGGCACCCATTGTATTTCTTTCGATGCACGGAATCTGAACCAAACCGCCAATAGGATCACAGGTCAACCCCAAGTGATGTTCCATGGCAATTTCGGCAGCCATTAAAACCTGTGCAGGAGTTCCGCCCATCAATTCGCATAAAGCGGCAGCAGCCATGGAAGATGAAACGCCTATTTCGGCCTGACAACCGCCCATTGCCGCAGAAATGGTAGAACCTTTCTTGAAAATACTGCCTACTTCACCGGCAACCATCAGGAATTGTTTGATTTCTTTTTCTCCTGCATTGTGGTTTTCAATCACTAAATAATACATTAAAACGGCCGGAATTACGCCTGCGCTTCCATTTGTTGGGGCAGTGACCACGCGTCCTAAAGCGGCATTTACTTCATTTACCGCAAGGGCAAAACAGGAAACCCATTTCAGGATTTGGCGGAATTTCACTTCTGTTTTTCTGATCTCCTCAAGCCAGGTTTGAGGGGAATTATAATTGGATAAACCAATTAGTTTTTGGTGCATGTCAAAAGCACGGCGACGCACGTTTAGTCCGCCGGGAAGAATCCCTTCGGAATGACAACCAATGTACATGCATTCGAGCATCGTGTGCCAAATGCGTATTAGTTCCTGATCGATAACGGCTTCGGAACGCATTGATTTTTCGTTTTCATAAATGATTTCCGATATCGATTTGTTTTCTTTTATGCAATAATCCAGTAGTTCTGCCGCTTTCTCAATTGGATATGGAAAAGCACATTTTATTTTAATTTTCTTTTTAGCGTTGATGCGTTCTTCTTTTACTACAAATCCGCCACCAATAGAATAAAAGGTAGAAACGTATTGACGATCATCAGTCATATAGGCTGTGAAAGTCATTCCATTGGCATGAAAGGGAAGGAAGTTTTTATTAAAAACGATGTCTTGGAGGAAATAAAAAGCAATTGGCTTTTCGTTTCCTAAGTTGATTTTGTTTTTTGATTCAATGGATTTGATAATTGCATCAATATTTTCTATGGGAATGTATTCTGGATCTTGTCCGCTCAAACCCAGCATTACGGCTAAATCCGTGGCGTGTCCTTTGCCAGTTAAGGAAAGGGAACCGTATAAATCTATTTTCACCCTGTTGACCGCATGAAGTAAATTTTCGTTTCGCAATTCACTAAGAAAGCGTTCGGCAGCTCTCCAAGGCCCAAGTGTGTGTGAACTCGAAGGTCCAACACCAATTTTTAGCATATCAAAAACGGAGATACATTCTTCCATGTTAAGTGTAAATTTTTGTTACCTGCAAATATAATAGAATGTAGCAAGGATACGAATTGAAAATAGAATAATATTGTTTTTTTAATAATTAATATTGCTGTATTGTTAGTATTCTTCAAAAAAAAAGGATTTAACTAAACTAATACTTTGTTAAAATCAATATTTCTTTAATCCAAAATTTAGCTTGTGCAATACTTTGTAAATGGCTATTTTTGAAGCTTAACTAACCCAAAACAATATGAAAAAGATTATTTTTTCTTTTTATCTACTGCTAACTTTGGTGCTGAGTGTTCATTCGCAAGTGCAAAGTCCTTCTGAATTTATACCCAATTACGGAAAACAAATAACCTATTACCATCAGACTGAAAATTATTTTAAGCATCTTACGGAAAAGTCTACTTTTATCAAACACCAGAAATATGGTGTAACGCCGGAACAAAGGGATTTGAATGTATACTTTATATCGAGCCCGGAGAATTTGGCTAATTTGGAACAAATTAGGAATAACAATTTGGCAGCCATTGGTTTATCCGAAAATAAATCACAAATGATTGGCGATAAATTAATTGTTTGGTTGAGTTTTAATGTGCACGGAAATGAATTTGCCGGAACCGAAAGTGCTATGACCGTGGCGTACGAATTAGTAAATCCTTCGAATGCCGATACTAAAAAGTGGTTAGAGAATACCATTGTAATACTGGATCCATGCATCAATCCGGATGGATATTCCAGATACGGAAATTGGTTAAGAGAAATTTCAGGTAAAAAAACGCATCCGGAATTGTCAGACAGAGAGCACATGGAAGTGTGGCCGGGCGGTAGATACAACCATTATATATTTGATTTAAACAGAGACTGGGCGTGGCAAACACAACCGGAAACCCAACAGCGTATTGCGTTGTACAACCAATGGATGCCACAAGTTCATACAGATGTGCATGAAATGGGATACGATTCTCCGTATTTTTTTCCACCCTCAGCGGAACCTTTGCACGAATATATTGAGAAATACCAGAAAGATTTTCACTACACTTTAGGTAAAAATATTTCTAAAAAATTTGATGCTCAAAACTGGATGTATAACACCGGTGAACGTTTTGATTTGTTTTATCCAAGTTATGGGGATACGTATCCTACATACAATGGCGCGGTTGGTATGACGATGGAACAAGGCGGAATAGGCGCGGGGAGAGCCGTTACTATGGGCAACGGAATCACCTTGACGATACAAGACCGATTGACACATCACGCTACGGCAGTCCTGACGGTTGTAGAATCAGCCGCCGCACAAGCGGATGTTTTGCTGAAAGGTTTCAGAGGTTTTATGAATAATTCCCGAAAAACAGTGAAGGGAAATTATAAAATGTATGTGATGAAAAATAATCCGAAGTTGGTTCAAATGGCGGATTTGTTGAAAAAAAATAATGTAGAATTCAGTTACGCTGATGCCAGTCAAAAAGTATCCGGATTCAATTACAATACAAAAACAGATAAAGGTTTTACTATTGAACCCAATGATTTAATTGTAAAAGTAGATCAACAAAAAGCTGTTTTAGCACAAGTGCTTTTTGAACCGGACCAAAAGTTGAATGACAGTTTATCGTATGATATTACCTCTTGGGCTTTGCCCTTGGCGTACGGTGTTGAAGGTTATGCGTTAAAAAATAGTCTGGACATAAAGACTAAAGCAACTATTGAAGTGAAAGAAAAGATCGTTCCTAAAAATGCTTATGCGTTTCATATTCCTTGGAATAACAGAATTTCAGCTCAGGTGTTGTCTTTGTTGCACCAAAATAATATCAAAGTGAGGTCTGCGATGAAAAAAGCCATTTTTGGAGATGTGATTGTAGAGCCGGGTGGACTGTTAGTGACCAAAGCGGATAATCCCAAAGTGGCTGATTTTGAAAAAACGATTAGTGAACTCGTAAAAATAAAAACCGATTATAATTACATACTTACAGGTTTTTCGTCTAATTCTAAAGATGTAGGCGGCGAAAATTTTAATTTATTGAAAGCGCCTAAAGTAGTTTTATTATCCGGAAAAGGGGTGGGCTCTACAGAGTTTGGTGCCGCTTGGTATTATATGCAAGAAACTATTGCATATCCGGTGAGTGTGGTTGAAGTAAATAATTTCAATAGATTTAATCTTTTTAACTACAACACACTGATTTTAGCAGACGGATATTATGATTTTTCAGATGACCAACAAAAGAAAATTGGCGAATGGATTAAAAACGGTGGAAAAGTGATTGCAATGAATAGTGCGCTTACCCTTTTTGAAGCAAAAGAAGGATATGCGTTAAGTCCTTTTGCAACTGAAGAAGACAAATTAAGCTCTGAGAAAGCCGCTGAAGAAGAGGAACTAAAAGAACGCTTCTTAGATTTTCAGGATTCAGAACGCAGGTATATTTCTAAATCGATTCCCGGAGCCATAATTGAAAACCTATTGAATAAAACACATCCCATGTCTTTTGGTTTAGGCGATACATATTTCAGTCTAAAAACGGATGACAGACATTATTCACTATTGAAAAAAGCCATAAATGTTGCTTATGTTCCTAAAGATTATAAGAGTTATGGTTTTGTAGGTAATGAAATCAAAAAGAAACTGAACAATACCGTGAGCTTTGCAGTTGATAAAAAAGGCGATGGATCTGTAATTTATATGGTAGATAATCCATTATTTAGAGGTTTTTGGGAAAATGGAAATCTATTGTTCAGCAATGCATTGTTCTTAGTCAATTAAAGAGTGTACAAGATAGGTTACATAAAAAGAGCACGAGGTATCGAGCTCTTTTTTTGTTTCATTGTTTTTCTAAAAAGGATAACCAATTGCTAGATTGAAAACTAAATTTTCTTTTCTCCAGGCACTATTTCCCAGACTGATTTGATCTAAAACCCAGCGATCTCCATTTGGTAAATACGGTTTGCGTAACGGGAAAGCAAGATCTGTTCTCAGAATTAGAAAAGAGAAATCAAAGCGTAATCCGGCTCCAACTCCAACGGCCAGTTCATTCAGGAATTTTTTGGAAAATTTTGCTCCCGGTTTATCCGGATTTTCATTCAGTAACCAAATATTTCCGGCATCTAGAAACAAAGCTCCTTTTACCAGTCCATATATTTTAGTTCGGTATTCGGTATTAAACTCTAGTTTTAAATCACCGGATTGATCCGCTAAAAAAGTGCCGGTGTTAGCTGCAGCTCCATCAAAACTTCCAGGTCCCAAGGAACGGGCTCTAAAGGCTCGCAAACTATTGGTCCCACCAATGAAAAACTGCTTGATAAAAGGCATTTCATTTGAATTTCCATACGTAAATCCGGCTCCTGCAATGATTCTGCTGGCTAATTGAGACTCTTTTCCTAATTTCAAATAATGTCTGAAATCTTGCTCTATTTTGATAAATTGACTAAACGGAACATCAAATAATTTGATAGTATCTCCTTTTCTAATATTTGCTCCTGAAACTAATCCTGCTATATTTCCCACCAGATCAAGGCTAGCTTTGTAGTAAAAAGTGTTTTTCTTTCTCGTTTGTAAAGTATTAGTGTACGTATAGGAATAGGATGGTCCAAATAGTAATTGCTTCTCAACCACTTTCTCCAGAGAAGGGTTGTTTGCAATTTGTTCATGGTACAAATTAGTTATGTTTTGCGGACTGGCGTATGTGATTTCGGTAACATTTAAAAGGTGTTCTTTTCGTTCGTTTTCTTTCCATAAATAACCAAAAGAACCTTTGAATGTTTGTAGGGAATATAAATTGGTTCTGTTTTGAAATTCATATCCCAATGTTGCTTTTGTCTTTGGAACAAAACCACTTGACGGGTTTAGCTTAAAAGGGGATACAAATCGGGGCCAAATTAAATTAGCTTCGGTACCAACTCTGTACACATTGAAACCATTATTTTGTCCGGAAACTTGCACTTCTACACCCCCAAAAGCTGAGATTGTCAATAATTCAGCACCCCGGAACGCATTGCGATTGCTCCAGTTTAAATTGAGTTCGGTTCCGGTGTAATTAGCAGAATTTGTTTTGGCCAATAATTCCATCCGAAGCGATTTTTTAGGCAATGGCGTCAGGTAATAATAGGCATCTAAATAATTTCCGAGTGTATCAGAAACCTTAAACTGATTTTTCACAAATTTGAAAGTACCTAGGTTTACCAATCGGTTCAATGATAAATTATGGTCGCTACGGTTGTATAGATCCCCTTTTTTAAAATATAAAGCCCGATCAAAAATCCTTGGTTTGAATAAATTTTCTGGATCTATAATGGTTAAATCATTATATTTTGTAATGGTATCGATACTGATTTTTAAACTGTCAGAACTAATAGAATAGTTTGGATATACAATAATTTTATTAATTTTGTACGGAGTTTCGGCTAGTTTAGGAGCTTCCTCTTTTATCTTTACAATAAGATCGACCTGATGATCTGCAACCGTTGAGTCTACTTGTACTTTTAAATAATCAGGATTAAAATAAAAGAATCCTTTTTCTTTTAGCCTGGAATCGATTCTGATTCTTTCTTCTTTGATGGTATTTAGGCTGTATCCTTCTTCTTTTTTTAACAAACTTCTACGTCTGGTATTGCGCACGGCACTTGAAATCACTGCGGAGTCTACAGGGAATTTGACGGCTCTGATTTTGTATTGTTTTGCGGGTTTTACAAGATATTCTGCAGTTGCTTTTTTTCCGTGTCGTGTTGAATCAGCCGCTGTTTTTGTATTGAAATAGCCATTGTTTTCTGTGAAATTTTGTAAAACGTTTTTGTTGTATTCTAAGTCTACCTGACTGTATAAAACAGGGGCTTCGCCTACTTTAGTTTTTAACCAGTAGCGCCATCCTTTTTCTTTCTTTGGCGTCCCAGCCAAGTTATAAATGTATAGCTTAGGCCTCAATCCTAAAATCGAGGAATTGGGTTTTGGTCTTACCACTTCTCCAAGAGCGGTTTTTAATGCTTTGTTTCCTTTTTTAGAGGTTTCTTTTCCTTCTACGGTTACTTTAGCACCGGTATACAGTAGCTCTCCTTCTGGCAAAAAGCGAGTGTTGCTGCACGATGAAGCCAACATTGCAAAGAAAAGAAAAGATACTAAATGGTTATTGTTCATTAATTTTATTATTTATTAAAAAAAATTAAACCACTAAGAGATTAGGTTTTTATTAAGGAAAATCAATTGGTCTAATTTCTTAATGGTAAAAAAACTTTTATTTATTTTTTTGCTTTGCTTTCTTCGCCTCACTTTTTGTAAATAATTCTTTGAATTTATTATAATCTAAAGTGATTATAAAGGCAATTCCAGTCTCGACGACTTCCCCTTGCAGCGCCACTTGGTATTTGTTTATGCGGTAGGCTCTCATTTTATACCTTCCATCTCTTGAGAGTTGATAATCTAAGGAAACATTGCCGGCAATATTATTGGTATTTTGATTGGCTTGCTGGGGCCCTTCAATCCCAAAGCTGCTGCCAACAGTAACTTTCAATCGGTCGTTCAGCAATTTTTTTGAAATGCCTACATTCAGATCTGTTTTGTTCTCGCGTTGCCCGGTAGTATAATCATCGGACGTATTCAGATCAAAATTCAGCTCTACTCCTTGAATTAAATCACCGGCGAGGTTGTTCAGTTGTTGGGATAAAATTTTACTGGCACTTTCTCTGGCCAGTGAGGAAACGGTTGCTCCGCCGGATTGACTTGCAAATGGGTTTTCTCCAATAAAACGATTCAAGAGCAGTAAGGCAAAAACCTGTTTGTTCAGCTCATCAGGTTGCTGACGCAATTGGGTCAGTTTAGCCTGAGTGGTATTTATAATCTCTGTTGAAACACTATTGTTCCCCTCCGGCAAAACTATATCAAATGAAATAGTGGGTTTGAGCAAAGCACCATTCATTTTTAATGCGGTTTCAAAAGGGATTTTTTGTTTGTAGGTATTTCTCACTTCGGTGGTAACACTTCCTAATTGGTCATTTACTAAATCAATTGGAGCCGCTTCTGTTTTATAAATTGCAGTTATATTAATGTCAGCAGTTGTGGGCTCTCCTGTCCATAGAATGTAGCTGCCTTTTTTGATGTCAAATTTCCTTTTGATGGCGTTAAAGTTCATTTCATAACTCCCTTCGGACAATTCATAGCGTCCGGTCAGCGTTGTTTTTCCTGAAGGATCAATTCCTCCGTTTAATTGCGCTTCGCCTTTTAATTTCAAGAAATCCCCGTTGGCTTTGTCAATTACCATTGATAATTCAGCTTCTTTGTTTACCTCAATGTTTACGGATGCGTTAACCCCTTTTATAGTGGATTCACTGCTGAATTCTTCCAGAACAATGGTCTCCATTAATTTTGGATTGTCTTGGTCAATAAATTCTACAATTCCTTCCCTATCAGCTATTGAAGGATCTGATTGGGGCAAAACAATAGTGAATTTAGTCTCTTTATTAATACGTATGGTTCCTTCGACAATAGGATTGTCTAAATTTCCTGTTATTTTTAAATGGTTGTCTAAGTACAGCTCTCCATAATACAAATCATTGTCTTTCGCTTTAGAATTGACCGCTTTGAAGTTATCCGCATCCAGGGCTAAATCGAACCCAAAATTACTAAAATTGGCACTGTCAATTTTTCCGTTGATGGCTAAATCATTGTCTCTCTCATCATTGATAATGAAATTATCAAAAACAATAGCGTTTTCAGTAAAGATAATTTTATCATTTAACGACTTAAATTTAGAATTGAGCGGCGTGGCTTTGAAACCAATTTCATTGAATTGTAATTCTCCAATTACTTTGGGCTGGCTGGTATTCCCAGTGATTTTAAAATTCCCATTCAAAAAACCGGTGCTTTCAGTGATATTATTCAACGTAAAACCTTGAATGCTTTTTAAATTCAGCTTTTCAATATCCAGACTCATATCAAAACTACTGTTGTTTATTTTATAGTTTCCTTCTAATTTGACTTGGTTTCCCTGACCTGTAATAGCAACAACAGCATCGTATTGGTTGGAAATGGCATTATTTACTTTTACACTGATAGTTCCAATGGTATCTTTTTTGAACGTAAAATTTTCAATATTTAAATCCGAAGTAAAAACGGGCGATGTGGTTGTGTTTTTCACCACTGCGTTTCCATTGATCTTACCACTCAGTTGTAAATCCTTTTTCTCCACAAAACTCGTAATCGTTTTAATGTCAAAATCTTTGAAATCAATAGTGATCGGCGCATTAGGAGTTTCAGACTGTGATTGAATGCGAATGGTGCTGCCGTTCTTGTTTAATTCGAAATTATCTGCGTAAATTCCTTTTTTGCCAAACCGAATCAAATTAGCATCCGCTATTGTCCAAGATTCATAATTCAGCAGTAGTTTAGCGGGATCTAGACGAACTTCGTTATTTCCGTTTACCGCTTTTAGTGTTCCGCTTATGCCATATCGTTCTGCGTCTTTTGCATCCTTCAGCTGTAAGGTGTAATCCAGGATATTTTGCGCTACTTTACCTGTAATACTCGTATGTGGGAGCTGAATTTGTTTGTTTTGAATGTCGTCTATAATTAAGCTGTAAACAAGTGCATTTGCTTGTGTGTCTAGTTTGAAAATTACATTGGTTATCGTGTTTTCTCCATAAATTAATTTTGGAACAGCGCCATTAAGAACAATTGAGTCGTTGACAGAGTTGTATCTTCCGCTGATGCTAATGGGTTCCAGGCTTTTTATGCTAGGAATTAATTTTATTAAAAGAGGACTGTCTTTGATACCAATTTGAAAAGCAAATTGTTGCTTTCCTACCACTGTTTTTTTAGCAGTAGGATTCTTGTCATAATATTTAGCAATCGAGTTTGTTAGTGCTGTAGCAACTTTAGACAGCGTGTATTTTCCTTTTATTTCTGCATTTGCAAGCGACGAACGCAGCAATAATGTATTCTTTTGAGCAGTAGATATTGCAACAAGAGTGATCGAGTCTATCTCAAATTGTTCTGTTGCATTAGTGATGCTTATGCGGTTTGCACTTACACTTCCGTTGAGATAATCTAAATTTGCGGATTGAATGTCAGCATCTACAACGCCTCTTATTTTTAGTGGTCCTGCATGGAGATTTAGTTTTTCTAAATCAGCAATATCCACATTCAGTTTTAATTTTCCGGTAGGATATTTGTCTCTAAAGCTTCCGTTACTCACTAAATCAAACGTTAAATTAGGATCTTTTGCGTAGGCAGTAGCATTGAAATTTCCGTTGCGAACGTTTCCTTTTAAGCTTAAATTTTGATAGGTGTATTTGTTGTAATTTGCTTTTAGAATGTTGCCATTCAAAGAGGCATTGGCTGTTTTTGGATCAAATCCAGTTCCTTTTAGGGTTCCTTTCAGAGTGATTTTTCCAATAGAATCATTTTTGATAAAGCGTCCCAAATCAAAATTTGTAAACTCGGTTTGAATATCATATTTCTCGTAATTTTTTCTGTTTTGATTCAACGCCGCTTTGATCTTGGCAGAACCAAAACTACTTGACAGATTCAGGTTCGTATTGAAATTAGCAATGGTTCCTTTAAACGTTCCTTTGGCATTGAACTGCGGAGGCAGCAGGATCGAATTTGGGATTGTTCCATTGGGTAAAAAATCAATAAAATCTTTGGATCCTGATTGTAAGTTTTTGATATTCAAGTCAAAATAGGCTTTATTTACATCTGGCAAACCTACTATGCTGCCGCTTGCTGCTACTTTTGTAGTACCAATGCCGCTAATCTCCATAGATGGGAATGTGATAGCACTCAATTTCCCGGTTATGTCACCGTTGATTAGCAAGATGGCATTGGGATTACTCTTAAATGGGTCTGTATTTGCTAAAGTTGGTACAAAGAGCAGCACATCTTTGACACCCAATTTGCTTTTTTTTAAGTAAGCAATCAGACCCAATTCTCCCGGAGTATCAGCCAAAGCGGCAAGAGATGGATATCCAATTCTGATTTCATTTCTCAATTCTGTCTGCGGTGTTTTTAAATACAGTTTTTTGAGAAACGCATTCTTTTTGCCATAGTAAAATTCTGCGTTGAAGGATTGGATATTCAAACCACTATGATCTTTAACGCTTAAGGAATTAACTACTCCGGATATGTTAGTTGAGCCGTAATTTATGGCATCAATTTGCAGGTTTAAGTTAGTAAGATGCAAATGGTTGTAATCCATGCCTTTGGCAACAGCCGCAACATTGTTGTTGTCATACCTAAAATCTACTCGCTTGATTTCCGTATTCTTGATTTTGATTTGCCAGTTATTGCCTTCTTCCGAAGCAGGATTTTTTTTAGTTTTAACGGGTTCTGATTTACCAAAAGCCAAAGCTCCTTTTAGACCCGATAATTCAATACTTTCGAGGAGTGCAAATTTGTTATTGATATCCAACCGGTCAATTTTAGCTACTAGTTTTTTCAAATAAAAAGCAGTAGATAACTTTGTTCCCTCACTTTGGTAATCAAAATCAATTTTTGCAAAATCAATTTCTCCTAGTTTTAATTTGAAAACGGGTTCCGGTGTATTTCCTGTGGGAACTTCTTTAGCAGCGGATTTCTGAACCAAACCTTGCTTTAATTTAAAGTGTAGTCCATTGATTTTAGCCTTTGGAATTTCGAAATTCATTTGTTCTAAATCGAAAGTTTTAATTTTCGTTTCAAAGTGATTTAGATTGGTAGATAGATAATTTTTGGTAATCGCATCGGAATACGTTAACTGGATTCGGTCGAGCTTAATTTCGGATACAGAGAATTGCATGGGTGGCGAATCGCTCTTTTGTTCCTCTGACGAGGCAAATGCATTCAGGATATAATCAAAATTAAAAACTGCTTTTGAATCCCGACTCAAATTAGTGGTGATGCCTTCGAGCTGAACGGAATTAATTTCGACTTTATTATTCATCAATTGAAAAAGACTAATATCTACAGCTAGTTTTTCTCCGGCAAAAAGGGTGTCTTTTTTTTGATCTTCAAAATAAACACCTTGCAGCATTATTTTTTTTGGAAATCCAATTTCTATTCGGTCAATAGTAACTTTAGTTTTGATTTTTCCTTCCAGATAGGTTACTGCTTTTTCTTTGACATAATTTTGAACAGACATAATTTGGATGGCCACAACCAAGACTAAGAACAATAGAAGTAGGGATCCTATTATCCAAAGGAAAATTTTTAAACTTTTCTTTAAATATTTTTTCAAAAGTGGTTTTATTTTGTGGCTAAAAATAACCAATTTAAATCAGAATTGCAATTTCAAGTACAAATGGAATAAGTAAACAAAGTTCAAAATTAAAAAAAGGAAAGTTAGTATAAAATCAAAAAAATATGGCATTAAATTTTTGATATAAATTTAAGGCTCATTAACCGTTTTTAGGTCTTGTACCTGAGTTTTCATAGCCGTTTTCATAAAGGAAAGACCTCTGAACATTAAACCAAATTCCAACAGAAAATAAGAGAGGTATTTTATTTTTTTTTGGTTTCTATGTAGGATTAAAAGAAAACTACCTGTAGTTGGTTTTGCTAGATTTCCAGAAGCAAAACTAATAATCAGAATATTCAGTTGGATACAAAAAAGTGATGTCGATGTGGGAAATATTATTTTTATATTTTTCCATGGCAATTAGGGCTTTCCATTCCGGTGAATCTACAAAAGATTTCCAATGTGCTTCTCGGCTTGTTTGATCTGCGAAAGTAGTGAGGTACATAAGGTTTGGCATTTTGGGACCAGAGATCACTTCGCCATAAAAAACAGGATTAAAACCTAATCGATCAAAGAGTTTTATTTCTCCTCCTCCGTTAAACATGGCTACTTTGTTGGCGTAAATTGCTTCTGTGGCTGATTCATAGCTTCTCAATTCGTATACACGACTGGATCTTGTGCTGTTCAAAGCGGGTTTTGTCAGGAAAGGATGGTCTGAAAAAGCCTGTAACAAAACGGATTCTATTCTCAAGTATGAAGGTTCATTGTAAACCGCATTCAAATAGGCTGCTCCCGCAGTTAAGTAGGTTTTGTCTTTAGCTAGTTTTTCGTCAAGTGCAAGGAATTGTTCCAAAGTGGAAAACGGAATCAGTACCACAATTTTTTTTAAGGTATCTGTGGCGTTTGGTTTTAACTTGAACACCCCAATATTTTTGATTCCTAGTTTTTTTAATCCCGGCAAATAAGCTTCTTTTAGGTACTTGTCAGTTGTTTGTTCTTGTTGTTCTGTCTTGAAAATATAGGTTTTGAGTTGATACAATTCCCTAGGTTTTTGAACAGGTGTTGGTACAATCGTTTGCGCGGGTACCGGTTTAAAACTGGTATTAGTAAATACGATCAGCAGTGTGAAAAACAGGTTGGTTAATTTCATTTCATTTTTTTTGGTGGTAGGCTAGCCTGAATAATTTTTATAAAAGTAACCATTATTGTCCGATAAAAAAAGAAGTTAAATGAATGTCTTGCTGTTAAAACCCTATTTATTATGTTGTTCCGTTTTATGAAATGGAAGTATTTTTTAATGTATCTAATAGTACGTAAGTCCCTTATTTACTATTTTCCACGCTAATAAGACTTGGCTTTTCCAGTGGTGATAAATTCATTGTCCCAGTTGCAATACTATAGGCTTTTTTCAATGGGAAATATCTTTTCGTTTTTTTTTGGAAAGTATTAATCATGGATCTTTTTTTATAAATGAAGCTTATTGTTTTTTTTTGATATCTCTTTTAGTACTGTGACTTTGCGTGTTCTCTCAAGCTCAGCTATTCGAAGCTGATTTAAACCGGACGATTAACAATTCATTAACGATATCGTGTCGATTTGATGGTATTGAAAACTAGGGGTATTTCTCTTATTTTGACTCCTATTAGTAAAGAGAATTTTTTATGTTGAATGTTAGTCAGAAAGAAAAAAAATGTGTGCGGTATCTTACCAACGAAATGTCTATAGCAGAGCGATCTGTGTTTGAAATTGAACTGTCTTTAGATGATGAACTCCTTGCTGTTTTTGAAAATTTTCAAACCATTTGGATGAATTATCCCAATAGTGAAGTGCCAATACAAACTATTTCTTTTGAGGAAATCATCACAAAATATAATAAACCAGAAAAGATAAAATCCGTAAAAATTTCTATCAAAAAGAAGGCTGTTTTTTCTATGGCTTTTCTTATGGTTTTTTGTCTGGGTTTTTATTTTATAGGAATGACTCCTTCCGGGTATACCAATCATAAAATTGCCCTTAAAGGGCAGCGGCTAACTTTTAAGTTACCGGATAGCAGCACCGTTATTTTAAATTCAGGCAGTGAAGTTAAATATTCCAGTGATTTCAGTACACAAAGAGCCATCTGGTTGCAAGGGGAAGCTTTCTTTAAAGTTACGAAGAATACTAATTCTCCTTTTGTTGTACATACAAATGGTTTTGATGTGAAAGTTTTAGGAACAGAATTTAATGTCAGTAGCAATACCATTGATCAAACTGTTTCTTTGGCAAAAGGAAAAGTAAACGTATTGCTTAAAGAAAGTAAGGATGAAATTAACCTATTGCCAAATGAAGAATTAGTATGGAATTCTAAAACCAAGTTAGTGATCAAAAGGAATTTTGATGTGAATAAGGTTGCTGCTTGGAAAGACAATATACTTATATTGGATGATGAAAAATTTGAAGATGCACTCCCAAAAATCAATCAATTCTATGGAGTAAATTTTATCATTAAGGATGCTGACATTGCAAATCAGCATATAAAAGGAGCTTTTAAAAACCAGACAATTGATGAATTTATAACGTCTCTGGAGTTTATTTCAGAGGTAAGCATCACAAAAACTATTCAAAACAACATCGAGATATCCAAGTACCATGAAAATTAATGCAACAAAAATGGGTAGTAGTGATTGTTTTTCAGACGATTATTTATTTAAGCAAATTCAGAACGGTCAATACGAGGCGATGGAACTTTTCTTTAAAAGGTATTACACGCCTCTGTGCCGTTTTGGAATGAGTTATGAATCGAACTCGTGCCTTGTTGAAGAAAAAGTGGCTGATATCTTTATTCAGTTGTGGACCAATAGAAATATTCTTGATACAATTAAAAACCCTAAATCTTATATCTATGTAATTGTGAAAAATAGTTTAAAAAAAGTACGAAAATCAGAGCCATTTCACCAACAAATCGAAGAAACAAAAACTATAAACTCTATATTTTCGCCCAGTAGGGAGCAGGAGATTATTGAAAATGAACAAAAAGAAATGAAAACTAATTTGATACGTGAAATATTAGATATTATTCCTAAAAAATCACGTCAGGCATTTGAACTCAGTAGAATAGATGGTTTAAAATACAAAGAAATTGCTGAAATCCAAAACGTCACTCCTAAAACGGTTGAAAATCATATCGCTATTGCTCTAAAGTATATTAGTAGGGCTTTAGAATCCTATAAAAAAAGAGGTTTGCTGAACTCCATTTAATAATTAGTAGAAAACCAGCTATTTTAAGATCAGTTTTGGTTTGTAAAAAATAACAATAAATAATCACAGGTAAAATGAAACAAAAAATTATTCTAACGGTATCCTTATTGCTTCTATTTGGTAATGGGATATCTTATTCAAAGACTTCAAATACAAATGCTATTGAAAATATTGCAGTTAAAAAAGAACAAATCAATTTAAATCTAAAAGACGTTTCCATAAAGCAAACCTTTACTCTTATAGAACAGCAAATAAATAATAAGTTTATTTATATGTCAGACCAAAATTTTCTTCAAAAGAAAATTTCAATTACGATAAATAACCAAGATTTAAATCAAGTCTTAGCGGTTTTGAAAACCAAGGCAAATATTGATTTTAAAGTCACAAAAAATGGAGTTCTGGTAAAAGAGCTTATTGATATTACTCCAAAAAGTATTCCGAAAAGTATTCCGAAAAAGAATCAGCAAAATCGAAAAATTACAGGTTTGGTTTTAGACGAATCTAATTTGCCAATACCCGGAGCTTCTGTTTTTGTATCAGGGACTTCTATTGCTACAACAACTGATTTTGACGGAAAATTTACGATTAGTGTTCCAGCAAATACAAAAGTCTTGTCTATAAGTTATGTAGGATTTGAAACGAAAGAAATCAATATAGAAAATAAGACTGAAATTAAAGTAATGCTAGGACAAGATGAAACGGCTCTAAAAGAGGTGGTTGTAACAGCATTAGGGATAAAACGAGAAGAAAAGTCGCTAGGATATTCAGCACAATCTCTTGGTGAAAATGCTGTAAAAGATGCCAAATCAAATAACTGGGTAAATTCTCTTTCCGGAAAAGTTGCTGGTCTAAATATCCAGGGATCTGGTGCTGGTCCAATGGGTTCTTCCAGAATAACTCTTCGTGGAGAATCCTCACTTAACCTTGATAACAATCAAGCTTTGATTGTTTTGGACGGAGTACCTGTAAGTAGTAAGATCACCGGTACAGGATTTTCATCACACCTTTCTCAGGATAGTCCAGTTGACTTTGGTTCAACATTATCAGATATTAACCCTGAAGATATTGAGAAAATAACAGTTTTGAAGGGGCCAGGTGCAACGGCACTTTATGGAACAAGAGCTGCAGGTGGCGCAATTATTATTACTACCAAGTCTGGCAAAACTAAAGGTGGAGGAATAGGAGTAACAATAAGTAGTAATTTTAGTTTTGATCAAGTGAATCGTTGGCCGGATTATCAATTTGAATATGGAGAAGGTCGAACTGATAAATACTATTCTTATTTAGATAGTGCTGACGGACTAAATACAAGTACAAATGTAGGAGCAGGAAGAGCCTGGGGGCCAAGATTTGATGGTCAATCTTATTTTCAATATAATCCTAATGCTGCAAATGGCAAACCTACTGAACGTTCACCATGGGTTGCTAACAAAGATTATATTTCTGGATTTTTTAGAACAGGAACGACACAATCAAATAGTATCGCATTAGAAGGTGGGAATGAAAACGGCTCTACTCGATTATCGATTACTCATCTAAAAAATGATTGGATTCTTCCTAATACGGGTTTCGAAAGATTAAATGCCTCCTTATCTATAAATCAAAAAATCTCTGATAAGTTAAAAATAAATGGTAAAGTAAATTATACGAATAAGAAAAGTGATAATCTACCAGCTGCAGGTTACAACAATCAATCCATAATGTATTTTCTAATGATTGGTACCGCTCCAAACATTAAGCCGGAATGGTTTAAACCTTATTGGCAGCCTGGCCTAGTAGGTGTAAAACAAAAAAATCCTTTTAATACGGGACCTGATAATCCTTATCTAGGTATGTATGAAATGCTTAACAAAATGAATAAAAACGGGGTAATTGGAAACTTGTCCGCTACCTATCAGTTTAATGATAAACTTGAATTGATGGTCCGTTCTGGACTAGATATGTCAAATGAGTTCAGATCACAACAACGTCCTTTTAGTATGACTAAATATGCTCGTGGAATGTATAGAGAACAAAATGTATTTAGTTATGAAATAAATACAGATGCACTGTTAACTTATAAGAATGCGCTAAATAAGGATATCAATTATAGCATTATTGCAGGTGCCAATTCAATGAGGCAAAACTATGATTTTGTAGGACTTTATGCAGATCAGTTATCACAGCCTGGAATATACCAAATTTCAAATAGCTTGGATCAAGCTGTTGCAGATCCTTTAAAAACAAAGAAAGCGATTAACAGTTTTTATGGTTTAGGGCAAATCTCCTATCAGGAAAAAATATTTTTAGATGTAACGGGACGGAATGACTGGTCAAGCACTTTGCCATATGGTAACAATTCCTTTTTCTACCCTTCTATCAGTTCCAGTTTCTTGATTCACGAAATGACAAATCTTCCCTCTATTTTCTCTTTTGCTAAATTTAGATTGTCTTGGGCCCAGGTTGGTAATGACACAAGACCGTATCAAACTGATAAGTATTATGACAGGATTTATGGCAATAGCTTTACGAATACTTCGATCTTATTTAATGCAAATTTAAAACCAGAGATAACTTCAAGTATAGAAACTGGAATTGATATTAGGATGTTTAAAAATCGATTATCAATTGATATGGCCTATTACAATAATAATAGTCGCAATCAGATTTTAGCAATTCCATTAGATCCAGTTACGGGTTATTCAAATGCAACCGTAAATGCAGGTTTAATAAACAGTAGAGGAATGGAGCTAGCTGTAACAGGAAAAATAATAGCCAAAAACAATTTCAAATGGAATACCACCTTGACTTGGAGTAGAAACAGAAGTTATGTAAAAGAATTGGCTCCAGGGATTACAAACCAAGTTATTTATAACCACGAGAATAATGTAAGCATAGAAGCTAGAGTTGGAGGAAGAATGGGAGATATGTACAGTAGAGGTTTCCAGAGATCTCCTGACGGGCAGATTATATATACTTCGGCTGGTTTGCCTGCAACATTGGATCCGGTGTTGAAAATAAGAGGAAATGCATTTGCTGACTGGAAAGCAGGAATCATGAATGAGTTTACCATTGGAAAAGTAAGATTGAGTGTACTTCTAGACGGACAAAAAGGAGGAAGTATGTATTCGCAAACCAATCATAAGAATAATACCTTAGGGAAAACCCGAGTAACGCTTCCAGGTCGTGATGGCGGAATTGTAGGACAAGGAGTCGTTTTACAATCGGACGGAACTTATATTCCAAACACTGTAAGAGTAGCTGCTAGTTCCTATTATGAAAATTATTATAACATCGGTAATGGAGAGACCAATATATTTGACGCTTCTTTTATTAAGATTAGAGAGGTTCGGATCGAATTTAACTTACCGAAAACCCTCTTGAAAAAGATAGGAATGAAATCGGCAAGTCTTGCTTTTTTCGGAAGAGACCTGTTTAATTTTACTAAGTTTCCTGGTTTTGATCCTGAAGGAGGAAATCTAAATAATGGGACACTGACACCAGGAGTTGAATTAGCTCAATTTCCCTCCACGAGAACTATAGGAACTAATCTTACTCTAAAATTTTAAATCAATAGATCATGATAAAAATGAATAAAACATATAATTTTCTTTTTTTGTTTGTAGTACTACTATCCTCTTGTACCAAAGATTTTGAGGATATAAATACCGATCCAAACCGACCTAAACAGATCACACCGGGAGTTATGTTGGGACAGTTGCAATATAGAATTGTTAATTCTAGTATCACTGCTTCTCGAAATCTTACCCATGAGTTGATGCAAGTTGATGCACCACGATCTAGTCCTTCGGGTGAGGGAGTGCATCGATATGTAATTAATCCTGGTGCAGGAATATGGACAAGTTTCTATGGTTATATGGCAGATATAGAGGATATTAATAGAACATCCGAAGCATTAGGAGAGAATAACTATAAAGCGATCTCGATGATCTATAAATGTTGGGCTTATTCTATTATCACAGATTTGTACGGAGATGTTCCTTATTCAGAAGCCGTTAAAGCAACTGAAGGCAACCTTAAACCTGCATTCGATAAACAAAAGGATATATATATTAAAATCCTGAGTGATTTAGAACAAGCCAATGCTTTGCTTGATCCCTCTAAAGCGCTGACTTATGGTGGTGATCTTTTATACAATTCCAATAGCCTTTCAGGAGGTGCAAATCCCGGAATTGTAAAATGGAAAAAATTCTGTAACTCATTAAAAATGAGATTATTGCTACGATTATCGAAACGTAATGGGGAGATTAATATCAATGAACAAATTACGGCACTATTAGCGGACCCTGTAAAATACCCTGTGTTTACTAGTAATACTGATGATGCTATTTTTAAATATACAGGAATATACCCTTATTACAATCCGTATTTTAATACACGACAATTGGAGTGGAGAGATGGTACCTATGTTACCAAATACTTCATCAATAAAATGAATACAGATAACGATCCAAGAAGAACTATATGGTTTAGAACAGTAATGGTTGGCGGTCAAAATGTATACCAAGGTATAGAAAGTGGTTATCCTATAACTACTGAATACCAGGTTGGAGCCAATACAAGCTATAATGATCTTATAAAAACTTTACCCCAATTGGGTATAATGATGACTTGGTCTGAGGTAGAGTCTATTAAAGCAGAATTAGCATTAAAAGGATTTAATACCGGAAAATCGCCTAAGCAGCATTATGATTCAGCAATAACTGCATCAATGATCCAATGGGGCGCAACTATGCCTTCAAATTATCTTACACAAGCGGGCGTAGTTTATGATACCAATGCATCAGTAGAAGCGCAATTAGAGAGAATCATTACACAGAAATATTACGCTTCGTTTTTTGTTGACTATCAGTCATGGTTTGAAAAAAGAAGAACGGGATATCCGATTTTGCCAAGAGGAACGGGTATACCAGCAGAAAGAGTATTTCCAAATCGGGTGCCTTATCCAACATATCTACAATCGCTTAATCCTGAAAATCTTGCAGCAGCCTCAGCAGCAATGGGAGGAGATAATACCGTTAGTAAAGTTTGGTGGGCTAAATAATTAAATAAAAAGTAAAACTATTTTACATTTTTAAATATAAAACTAAAACAGAAATAGAAACAGGGAAATACTTCTAAGAGCCAGAAAGACCTAGGCGTTCCAGTTGGATTAAATTTAAAACCAAATCATTCTATTATGAAAATCGTAAATAAAAGTTTCTTAATCTTATCATTGACTTTGCTTGTTAGTACCACTAGTCTAGCGCAAAAAAAGGTTGAAAAATCTAATGTTCGAACATTAGTTGTATTCTTTGATGGCTTAAGACCGGATTATATCACCCCTGAATTAATGCCAAATGTATATTTATTTAGTAAAAAAGGAAGTTATGGTAAACAGCACCACAGTGTATTCCCCACAGTAACTAGGGTTAATGCATCTTCGCTATCTACCGGATGCTATCCTGGAAGTCATGGATTAATGGGAAATACGGTGTATTTCCCGCAGATAAATGAAACTGCAGGTTTAAATACGGGAGAAGCTGAAGAATTAAATAAAATTTCTAAAGCTACAGATAACCATTTATTAACATCCGTTTCGCTGGGAGAAGTTTTAGAACAAAATGGTAAAAGCCTATTTGTTTTTAGTTCCGGTTCTACAGGACAAGCCTTAATGCAAAACCATAAAGTTAGTGGAGGAGCAATCATTAATACTTCTATGATTTTGCCAGAGTCGATGCAAGCAAAAATACTCAGTGAAATTGGAACAGTTCCAATGGGTCTTGGAAAGCACAAATGGTTAACAGATGCAGTTATAAAATACGGATTAACGCTTGATGGTCCTTTGGTAAGTACCTTATGGTATGGAGACCCGGACTCGGCTGCTCATAAAAACGGAATAGGATCGCCCGAAGCAATTGAGTCTATCAAATATGTAGATGAGCAGTTTGGAAGGATTATAAAATCACTTCAATTAAAAGGACTTGATCAAAACTTTAATGTTATCATTTCTTCCGATCATGGTTTTGTGACACATATTGGAAAACTAAGCCTTGCAGATTTCCTAATCCAGCAAGGACTAAAAAAAGACAAGGAATCAACAGAAGTAGTGGTTGCTGAAGGAGCAGTTTATGTAAAGGATCATGATGAAAAGACCATAAAAAATATTGTTGCAGCCTTACAGGAACAGAACTGGATAGGCGGTATTTATACAAAAGCTTTAAAAGAAGGAGATGTAAATGGTTTTGTAGAAGGGACGCTTTCTTTCGAATCAATATATTGGGATCATGGCCGATCAGGAGATGTTCTTGTAGACATGAACTGGAATGATAACAAAAATGATGCTGGATATGCAGGTACAAGTTTCGCAAAAGGTGTTGCAGGTCATGGTGGATTTAGTCCATATGAAATTCATATTGCATTACTGGCTAATGGCCCTAGTTTTAAGAATAAGTTTGAAGGTAATTTGCCTACATCAAATGTAGATATAATTCCCACTGTTCTCCATCTACATAATTTAACAATTCCTAAACAAATGGACGGTCGGGTTATGTATGAGTTGCTAACAGAAAAAGTTTCTAATAATGTTCCACTTACTGCTAAGATTGAACTAATTAAAACTGAAGTAAAGTTACCATGGGGAGTTTATAAACTAGAAATGGAAAGGTCTGTTTTGGGGAAATATAACTATCCTAATTTTACAAGAGTAGTTAGAGTAAAAAGATAATATTGCCTACAATATAAAAGTAAAGATGGTGTCTTAAATGTTAAGACACCATTTTTTTGTTCAATAAATAGTTTGAAATCCTAAAAATCACCAAAGAATATAAAAAAGATCTATAAAAACGAACCCCAAGCCTATGTCCGCACTATGGATGATGATGCCGGTACGATGTCCTCTTGGTTTGTAATGCGAAGTATAGGTCTGTCTCCGGCAAATATTGGCAGCCCCATTTATTATTTGACAGCTCCAATCTTTGAGTCCGTAAAATTAAATTGGGAAAATGGAAAATCATTTCACATACAAGTGTCTAATTATAATAAAGAGTACTTTTATGTCCAATCAGCTCAATTAAACGGCCAGCCAATATACAGAAATTGGTTGACACAAGAGGAGATTAGCAAAGGAGGAACTCTGATCCTTGAAACTGCTGCTGTACCAAATAAAAAGTGGGGAATCGAGAATCAGTGGATTTCAAAAACAACAGAGGCAGAGGATTAATTAAAAGAATGCGAATTGGCAGTATTTTAAATCGTTTTATTTTGTCGCAAAAACACGAGATATTTGCGACAAAATGGTACTTTATACTGGTGCTAATTCATCGTTGTTAATCCACAATTTCAATAGTACTAAACTCACTCGTATATTTTTTTACTTGAATTTGAGTGGTAATTCTTTTTTTCAATTCTTCCACATGTGAGATGATCCCAATTTGGCGGTCGTCATTTTGACGAAGCAACTCGAGCGTGTCTAATGCATTATTCAAGTTTTCGGGATCGAGTGATCCAAAACCTTCGTCGATAAATAAAGAACGGATTTTAGTGTTTTTACTCGCAAGGTCGGATAATCCTAACGCTAACGATAAACTTACCAAAAAAGTTTCACCACCAGAAAGCGAATTAATATTGCGAATTTCACCAAAAAAGTTTTTGTCTTTTATTTGCAATTCCATTTCATCTGAGGTGTCATCTTTAAAAAGTTCATATCTGTTGAACATGGTTTCTAGATGCTTATTGGCGTGTTGTACCAATAAGGAAAGCGTAAAATCTTGAGCGAATTTTTTAAAAGCTTTGCCATCAGAAGAACCTACCGTTTTATTTAATAGATCCCATTTTTGGAATACATTATTTTTTGTTTTGATTACATCAATTATGAGTTGATTTTCCTCCTGTATTTTTTTATTATTATTGATTTGCTCCTTAAGTTGCCCTATTTCTTGGTTTATTTTGGTTTTGTCTTCCTCTAAAGCCACTTTTTCGACATTTAAATCTTCTACTGATTTAGCTGTTAAAGGATTGGAATTGAGTTCCTCTTGTTTGAGTAAATTAGCATTCAATGCTCCTTCAATTTGTTGTTTTTTAGTCTCAAATGTTTGTTTTTGTATAATCAACAAAGCACTGTTTTCTAAGTTTAATGCTTCTTGTAATTGGACACTGTTTTCGAAACCATTTTCAGTCAGCTTATCATTCAATTGGGCTGTAGCCAAACGAAATACATCATCTAGTTCTGATTTTTCGGCAACCAATTGCCCTACATCAGCGTGTTTGTTTTTGATGGAAGCCAAGGTGATTTCCTTTTTACCTTTCCATTTGGTTACCAAATCTTGTTCCGTTTTACCTTTAATTTGCAAACGGTATTCTTCCTCTTGTGGTGATTTCAATTCAAAATTGGCCGTTTGATTTCTAAATTCATTCTCTAGCAAACCTTTTTTAGTGTTAAGCGCTTCATCTTCTTTTATATACTTTGAAACACTCTCTTCTAAACTGGTATTTTTTGTTAAAAACGCCGTTATGGCATTGTTTACGGTTACAATTTCAGTCTGATTGGCTTTTAAAATTTCATTACCGGCATTCAGTTTTCTTAAATTGTCCCCTAGTTTCTTGCCGATTTCAGAAACGGCTGCGATGTCATTTTCTTCTAAATTCTCATCAAATGAATAGAATATCTTTTTTATAAAAGCGAAATTTTCGGCTATGTTAACTTCCTTTTCGTCTATTTGTTTTTTGGCAGTTTGATAGGCAGTATCGGACAAATGAATTTCATTTAAATGGCTGGTTTTATTGGAATACAATTTATTAACACGGTCATAAGCTGCATTCAATTCCGATAGTTTATTAATCCGGGCTTGAACAAAGTCAAATTCAGCTTTCAAATTGAGAATTGCAGCTTCAATATCCTCCATTTTCAACTCTTTTTCAACTTGTAAAACGTATTTTAATTTAGCAATAGCTTCCTGAATTTCAGCAATAGTTGCATTCGTGTTTATGATTTGTTGACTGGAACTTGCCACTTTTTTTACAGCTTCTTCCTTTTCATTTTCCTTTAATTTAATTTCGTAATCTAGATCTTTGATTTCATCGTCAATATCATTTTTAGAAAATATTTCAGGTAAATTCATAGCATAAGGGTGCTCTTTAGAACCGCATAACGGACAATCTTCGTCCTCTTTTAAATTGTGTCGGTGTTCCTCAAAACTCGCCAATAACTGTTTTAAGTTTTTATTTTCATGTAAGATCCCCAGCGATTTTTTTTTGTCAAAAATTGCTGTTTCTAAAGTTTCCCTGGATAAATTAGCGGTAATTAATTCGGCAGAATTTAGTCTTAATTGATCATTTTGACTTTCTAATTTTGGAAAATACTCTAATAATTTCTTCCAGTTTTCTAAATCGGTTTTTGTATTGTCTTTTAGTTTCGATAAATTTTCTAAGGTATCTGAATCCTTTTTTTGTAATTCTAATAAATCAACTTCCGATTTTAATGTAGTGTTTTCGTGTCTTGTGTTTTGCAATAACTTTTCTATCCCAATATTTTTTGTATCATAATCAGAAATCTGTTTTTGTAAACTTTCAATATTAAACGATTCAATTTCTTTTTGAGATTTTTCAATATCCTGCCGTTTTAAAATCACAGCTCCCTTCTCTGTTTCCCATGAGCCATATTTTTCATGTTGTACAATGGTTTTTTGGTTCTGTTCAATTGCAGAATCTAAGATTGATTTTTTGGCTGTTTGAGCCTTCAAATCTTCTAGGTTTGAATCGAAATTGCTTTTTGCTGTTACTAAATCTTTAGCATTTTGTTTTAGGGTTTCATTATTATTTGCAATCGCTCCAAAAGTTGTTTTGGCACTTTCAATTAATGGTTTTTTAAGTAATTGCTCTTTTTGAGTTTCTTCTAGTTTTTTGATTGCAGATTCTAATTCGGGTGCAATGGTAGCCAAATTTTTATTTAGACTTTCAATTTCATCAGTCGTTCTTTGCGTGTTTACGGTATTTTTAGTGCACTCCTTTTCACTGTTTTGAAAAGCTAGCCAATCTTTTTCAATTAGTGTTGCTTTGCTGTAATGCTCTAATTTTTGATATAATTCGATATTATCTAAAAAATGTTGCTTCACCAATTCAAGCGAATTTTTATGCTGATTGATTTCTGTTTTCGTGTTTTCAACAGCCGCCAACCAAGCAATTTCCGCCAGAATTCGGGTTAATTTCGGTTCTATTTCCTTAATCGTATTTTCTTTTTCTTCAAATGAAACGGCAATAGCATTTAATTCTTCTTCATTTAAAATATTTCCGTTTATGGTGGCTCTTAGGTTATTAATTTCAGTTTCAAAGGCTTTTGTATGCTCAAAAACCTTCTTCGAGATTTCTTCATAAATTTGTGTTCCCGTTATTTTGCTCAACATTTCGGCACGTTCATCCGGTTTTGCTTTTAAAAACGCTGAAAAATTATTTTGAGCCAATAAAATGGATTTGGTAAATTGCTCGTATTTTAGCCCAATAATTTCTTCTATCATTGGATTGACGTTTGATACTTTTTCGGCAATTAACCGAAATTCACCATTCTTTTTTCTAGACAATTTTCTGTCATCCGTCGCATTTATTTTGTTATTTTTATTGAATGAAGCTGCCCATCTGGCCAAATAAACGATGTCATTTACTTCGAATGTAACCTCTGCATAAGCTTCTTTTTGATTGCGGGTGATTATTTCAGAACTCGGTTTGTCATTGCCATATCGATTTATTTTACCGTATAACGCCAAAGTAATCGCATCCAAGATGGTTGATTTTCCGGCTCCTGTTTGACCGGTAATAGCATACAAACCTGCATGGGCCAAAATTCCATCGGTAAAATTAATTTCGGGTTGAACCCCTTTCAAAGACTGTATGTTGTTGATGTTTATTTTTAAAATTTTCATACTAAGATAATATTTGCTTTTTAAAGGAATATGGTATCGCCATTCTTCATTCCGGTTTGTGATTTGGAATTATAGCGATTTCATAACCAGATGCTATTTTTTTATTGAAATCGGACAGAATTCTGTAATGCTTTGCCGGTGGTTTATCGCTTGGGTTAAAAAATGTTTTTGAAAACCTAATGTGTGTTATTAATTTCATCCAATATCTGCATAAACAACGGCATTATTCCGGCAATACTTTCTTCATTCATTCCTTTCTTTTCGCATCTTATAGTAAAGATTTTTGGGATATTATCCAAAGGATTATTATCGGTACCGGCAATATATTCTTCTCTTATTGATTGATTATTAATTGGGGTAAACTTAGTAGTTCGGTTCAAAATTTCTATTTTTCTATCAATACATAAATCATTTATCTCGTTATTAAAGTCAATATAATTTACAGCTTCAGTAATTATGATTTCTGCCCAAGTTGGCAATACTTGTGAATGTTCATGTAATTTTATTTTTTCAATAATTTCATCAGCCTTTCCTTCAAATCGTATCACGCTCCTTTGCAAAGGGATCGGCAGAGATTCATGTGCTATTTTATTATCGGCAATCGTCAAAACAGTTATTTCTTTAAGATCATTGCGTTCGTTAAAACTGAGCGAAATTGGGGAACCGGCATATTTTGCAATCACATTATCCGGATGTTGGACCATCTGAGGTTTGTGAATGTGCCCCATGGCAATATAATCATATCCGACTGAAAATACACTCGATGGGATTTGTCCGAGTGTCCCCACCAAAGAATGCATTCTTTTTTCGGCGGGTTCACTGAGAATACAGCCGGTTACATACAAATGCGCCGTGCCAATAACGGGTACACCTGGATAATTCGTTTTTGCTTGTTTCAACAAATTATCGTAGTGCTTTTTTACTTCCGATGTAAATAAACCATGGGCTTCATTGACGGTTTCGCCCTCGATAATTTTACGAATATCACCATCACGAAGGTAAGGCACTGCGGCAATAACGGCTGCGGCATTTGTTGTTCCGCGTTTGTAAACTGGGATTAATTCTCCCACATTGTTAAGATCGCCACCGACAATACTTACATTTAAAATTTTGAAAATATCTTTATAAGAATTTAATCGAGACGCTGAATCGTGATTGCCACCAATAATTATAACTTGTACCTTGAGTTTATAAGCCTCCAACAAAAAATAATGATATTTGTTTATGGCTTCAATTGAAGGACTCGAAACATCAAAAATGTCCCCAGCAATAATAATAGCATCAATAACCTGCGTTTGAATGGTTTTTAACAACCAATCGATAAAATAGGTGTGTTCCTCAATTCTTGATTTTTGCAAAAAGGTCTGTCCAAGATGCCAATCGGCGGTGTGTATTATTTTTAACGACATGAATTTTTTGTTATTGAGATTGTTTTACTACTTTTAAAAGATGCTGCTGACTAAATAATGATGCAATTTCAGTTTTTTTATTGACTTTCCACTACTATCCCTAACGCGAAGATAATAAAACCAGAATATTTAGTTGTTTCTCATGACACCTTATATATAGGATATAAAAGCAATAGTAGAATTTAGACATTACACTATAGAGGAGAAAACCTTTTAATCTGTTGTGCTCTTTTGTTAGGATAGGGTATGTTGGCGTTAATTTTCAGTAAATGAAAAAGAAGGAAGCGCATAAAAAGTGTAATAAAGCGTGATTTGGATAGGTTTCAAAAAAGGGAATGGAGATTAAAGCTTTGTGAGGATAGATAAATGGTGATTTAGGATTGAAACGGATTAAAAGGGGAGTTAAGAATTAGGATTATTTAAAAAACTTTGATCTTCAAAAAACGAGATATCAGCTAGTTAAAGAAAAAGTTAAGAAAAGGTCAAAAAAAAGGGATTAAAAAGCTTGTAAAAGCGAATAAAGGGTGTAGTTTTGCACCCGCAAACAAGTTTACCGAACGCCAATTAGAATATAATTATAGTGAGGTAATGGTGCAGAAGTTCTTTAAAATACTGGCAAGTTAATTGGATCAAAAGGAAAATTTATTTTCAAAAAAAGATTTGATAAAGCTTGTGAGAATAGAAAACGGATGTTACCTTTGCACCCCGCAAAACGCGCAATGTTCCTTGACAGATTGATAAGAAAAGCAGAAGAAAGGGATATAAAAATTATCTCAAAAAAACTTCACATTTTTCTTGTTAGTTAAAAAGAAAGTTGTACTTTTGCACCCGCTTCGAGAAACGCTATAACAA
>NZ_RYDM01000002.1:0-463026 GCF_003984825.1 Flavobacterium sp. RSP46 | reverse complement strand
TAAAACATTGGAGAAAGCTGTTCCTCCGTTGGCACCATTTACAGCAGTTCCAGCATCATCATTAGCGACAATAGCAGCGCATTGCAAAGTTCCGCCACTAGTACTTGCTGTGTTGATAAATGCTCCGTATACATTAATATCATTTATTACACTCGCAAGTGACCCTACACTAATTCTGATTTCGTCAAAAGATTGAGTACTCTGAAAACCCACATTATAGATTCCAGGACCAGAGTCATACGGAGGTATCGTCAAAGATAGATTTAACAATAGTGATGCACTTTTAGACTCTCTAAATACACCGTCTAAATAAGTAGAAATAGTTAACGAATTGAACAAATCTAACTGGATCAAACTATTCAAATCTTTTATTGTAAATCCTGCATAACTACCCGCAGGATAAGTAGACAACTGATCTAAAACAGCTATAGAAGCTGGAGCAATTACTCCTGCGGTAACTAAAACCGAAGCAAAATCAGTAGTGTTTGCTGTTAATACATTATTTGTATTGTTAACTGCGCAGGCCACACAAGCCAATCCATCAACACCGGTTTTTCCACTATCAATGATTACAGGAAAAATTGGATTCGTCAATGCGTATGTTTTATTGCATTCTAAGATTACCGGACACAATTTTTGGAAAATAGCACTGTAAACATTCACAACTCCCAGACTCACTGTTGCTGTATTAGTAATAGTAATACGAGCTTCATCAAAAGATTTAGTTGTAACAAAACCAATTGTCTGTAAACTACTTCCTACCAAAAGATTGGTTCCTACCGTAACTAAAGCAGCATTTCCAACTTTAGTTTCCTGAAGAACTCCATTAAGATACGTTCTTATAGTGACTGCGTCGAGTGCATTTACATTCAACAATGAAGGATTCTCTATTGTAAAACCTACAAAAGAACCTATAGGATAATCTTTTACCTGATCTTTTACAGAAATACTACCGCTGTTTCCAACACTTATCGTTAAATTTATTTGAGCAAAATTTGAAGTATTCTGATCTATCAAATTGTCTGCATTGTTTATTGAACAAAGTGCACAAACTAAACCATCAATACCTGTATTTATACCATTAATATAAACTGGATAAGTAGGAGCTAACATCGCTGTTTGTGTATTACAAACCAAATCAGGCCCAGCACAGAAATTTTCAAAAACAGCACTATAAACTCTTGTTGAACCTAAATTCAGAGACAATGTCTGGTTAATGGAAAGCTGAACTTCATCAAATGATTTTGTTGAAACAAAACCCACTTTATACCGACCAGGATTGTTTAATAAAGAGCCATTGACTACCAAATTATTACCCAAAAAAGATTCTTGCTGAACTCCATTAAGGTATGTAATTATTGATATATTCCCTAAGGCTGAAACATTCAGCAAATTAGAGTTTTCTATTTCAAAGCCAGCATAAGTACCCGCGGAATAATCCGTTAGTTGATCTTTTACAGCAATACTTCCCGAAGCAGCGACACCAGCTGTTAAAGTTATTGTAGCATAATCATTTGTATTAGCGCTAATGACATTCGAAGCATCGTAAATAGTACCTAAACTTATGCCTGAAATGCCAGTATGTGACGGTTCTAAACTTACTGGATAAGCTGGAAGATTCATTGCCGATGCGGTATTACAACTTAAAGCCGGACCTGTACAATAGTTTTGGATAACTGGGTAATAAACATCAATAGTATTTAACAAACTAGCCAAACCTTCTACAGAAATTTCAATCGCATCAAAATCTTGAGTTGTATTAAAACCTACTACATAATTATTTCCTGAACCGTTAAGCAATCCTACACCCAAAAGAGAAGAACCCGAAGCTGTTTCTTTTAATGTACCGTTCAGATATGTTCTAATTGTAATTGAGCCCAGTAAATTTAAGCTCAATAAATTACCAGTATCAATCCTGTACCCTACATAAGTACCAGCAGAATAATCCGTATCTGTGTCTGTCACTCTATAATTTGCTGAACCTGCTGCGCCAATAGTTACAAATGCAGTTGCAAAATTATTCAAGTCTGTATCTATTAACCTAGAAGCATTAGGAACCGCACAAAGCACACACACACCGTTGATACTTGCTGTTGCTAATAGGTTACCGTAAGTGCTATCAATAAAAGGAAGTGGAGTATCTGAATTACATTGAGCTGAGACAATATTTGTTGTTATAGTCTGGCTTACTGAATCACTGCGATTCCCACAGTTGTCGGATGCATCCCAAGTTCTGGTTGTACTGTATAATCCAGGTCGACTGCCAGGTGTTTGAGTGGTAGAAAGTATATTAACTGTGGTTATTCCACAAGTATCAGTTGCAGTTGGCGGACTAAAAACAGGTGTTGTCGGAGAATTAATTGTAATATTTTGACCGGCAGCACTTATTATTGGGGCTACTAAATCTTTTATTGTATATGTATAAGACCAGTTGCGGGTATATGGAGTTTCACTTGGATTACATGTTGTATAATCTACATAAGACCACGTGTAAGTTTTTGTAGTATTACAAATTGAAGATGAATTAGGCTCTTTAATAGTTAGACCTGTAAATATGATATCATTACCGCAATTGTTTTTAAAAGTAGGAGTTGAAGGTAGAATAGCTTCTGCTGCACAACTTACTATTGAACCACCATTCATAAAAGCGGAAACAAAATTAGATCTACCACAGGCATCTGTAACTTTTAGTTGGAGTGCTACGTTCCCAATTACAGAAGGAGCGATGTAGGTTGTTGGGTTTGTTGAAGTGCTTGAAAAAGTCCCACCTCCAATAGCGGACCATTCATAGGTAACCGCCCCCTTATTTCCAGTCACAGTTGCTATTAATGGATACGTTTGACTAGGAGTTAATGCAGTTGGAAAAGAGCTGTTAAGGTTTACATTAATTTGTTGTTTAATTCCAGCCAATAGTACAAAGTTAAAAAATGATCTTTGAGCCGCAATCATAGATTCAGTAGTTCCACTGTTATATTCATGAGCCGCTTGATACATTACCATACCCTTGGTAGCATCACCATAAGTTGGTCCATAAGCTAGAAGAGCAGCCGGATTTTCAGGGAAAGTGTAATTTCTACCAGAGTCCGTATAATTGTTTTGATAAATGGCTACTTTAGTAGTACTTCTCCATAAAGATTCTGCTTTTGGAAGATAGATTCGTTCTGATCCATTTTGTAGTGAAGCATCCATTTTCCCAATAAACTGCATCACCGGATCAGCATTAGCGGATGGATTATAAGTTCCAACAACGATTGGCTTATTGTGATTTCCCCATGGCTCTAGACCTTTTTCCGTAAGAAAATTAAATGGAGTTGTATTCCCCGCACTCACTATGTCTAATGCGCTTACTGCATGACAGCCTACCCAAAGATAGCCGCCATTATGCATATAATTTCTTAGTGCGATAACATACGCCGAAGACCAATTCTGTGGATCAGCATGTGGCAGTACGTAAATATCACCACAATTTGTAAGTTGAGTTGGGTTACTTTGTGTTACATAAGAACTTGATGGAATTCCGGCATTAAGATAATATGGAGTTATTAGGCTACCATTTTCGGTATCTAGTAGTGCCCTTGGCCAGCTGGTAAGTTTATTAAATATGGGTGCAGTGAAGGGTGCTGCAATCGGGCCATCAATAACAACCCCATTTGATCTCCAAGTGGCAATAAGGGTTCCTAAAATAGCGGCATCCTCAGCAGCAATTATAAAAGTTCCCCCTTTATAGGCTTTAGATCCAATTGAAAAATCAGCACCATCTTTAACTTTTGAGGAGTTTATTGACCAGTATACTGGTACATTTTTATCGCGAATCAAAGTGTAAACTAAGCCATAAGGCTTTAAACCTTTGGCAACTGTAGTGTTTTGCCCCATATCAATAATATAAGAGCCTGCATCGAATGTTTTGTTGGGATTAGTTTGAGAATGTATAGGACTTTCAGACATAAAGAAAGCCAATAAAAAAAGAGTAATTTTAGTTTTCATACAATCAAATTTTAATTAATTGAGGAGTATTATTTTGAATTTTAAAAATCAAATTCAAGTCTTAAAGCATAATAATGTTGAAAAACAAAATGATATTAGTAGCCGGCTTGGTCTTCAAAAACAATGTTTTCAAATTTCCAGGAAGCAATTCCACTATCTTTAGACTCTAAACAATTCCAACAAACTATTTGTGCTGTTTTGTCATCTAGAGGTATCATAATGTTAGCCGTAAAAAGATCCCCATTTTTGAAAGTAATGACATAAGTAAGTTTTACATCTTTTTCATTTTCATTCTTAATTTCAAAATATCCAGAATCGCCATTTTCATTTTCACAAGTTCTAAGAAATAGTAAGGATTCCGTTTTGCTTTGACCAAAAGAAATCCAATCTGAACATTTGTTCGAGCTTAAATTTGATGAAATGAACACGATAGTAATTGTATAAAGTAAAATTATTTTCATTTTTTGTTTTTTAAATTCCTAATTTTTGTTTTATCCTTCAGAACTTTTAAATAACATACATTCTGTTTTTGAATGATGTTTTGCTAGCAATTATTTGTATTGTATTTAAATGAAATTTTTCTAGTCCTTTGTTCTGTTAATACACTGAATAGTATTTACAAAGTCAGTCTGACTATTCATTAATGAAGATGAATGATATATTTAGAGTGAAGGACTTTTCAAAAAAATTTGATAAATCTGAGAAGATATTTTTTGGGGTAAAGTATTTTTTTTCATGTAGGTATGAGTGATTATATTCAGGTTTTTTTAAACAGGGCAATGTTTAAAAGAGCTAAATTATAGGTAATACAGCAGGTTTGTTTCTTTTTTCTATAAACTACTTAAAAAGTCGATGAAAGGTAAAATTTTTTAAAAAAAAAAGATAAAAAACGGAAAAGAAAGTTAATTTTTTATAATATAGGGATATAATTATTTGCCATAAAAAGAGGTTTTGTAATTTTTGTTTATAATTTAACCATCTATTTACTAATAGACTGATTTAAGGTGACTTATTTTTTAGACTGTTTACTAAAAACATTTTTACCAACTAAAAAGCACCTTGTAATGATTCTTTTTGATACTAATAACATAGTTTTTAATAAAAAAATTTAAATAATAAACTTAGTTTTTGTAAATTGTATCTGATTATTTAATTTCTTATGTTTAGAGACCCTAAAATTATTTTACATTATGAAAAATTTAATTATAGTACGTCATGCAAAATCAAGTTGGGAGGTATCGTTACACGATAAGGATCGTGCTTTAACAAAGAGAGGCATACAAGATGCGCATCTTGTTTCTTCGGATATTAGCCATTTTATACCCAAAACATATCTAATCTGGACGAGTACAGCCAAAAGAGCAACAGACACTGCGTTAATTTTTGCTCAAAATTTAGCATATCCTATTGACTGTATCATTTACAAAGACGACCTTTATACCTTTGATGAAAAAAAGCTTGAGAAAGCTATTAAATCCTGCAGTAACAGTTTCGAAAATATTATTCTTTTTGGACATAACGGGGCAGTTACAAATTTCGTGAATAAATTTGGGGATGTTTTCGTTGAAAACATTCCTACAACCGGATTTGTATCCTTAGAATTTGATACTGAAAATTGGAAAAAAATAAAAAAAGGTAAAATAAAAAAAATTATATTCCCCAAAGATTTAAGATGAATAAAGTAGTAGCACATAAATATATTGATAGAGAAAAAAGTTGGTTGGCATTCAATGCCAGAGTGCTTCAGGAAGCTGGAGATAATTCAGTTCCGTTACTAGACAGATTGCGGTTTTTAGGTATTTTTTCCAATAATTTAGATGAGTTTTTTAGAGTTCGTTTTGCCGCCATCAGACGATTAAGTTTAACAGGGATAACCGGAGAAAAATATCTTGGGGGTATTTCAGCACAACAATTAGTCAAAGATATCACTGAAATTGTTATCCAGCAGCAATCCGAAAGTTTGCGAATTTTGAGTGTAATTGAATCGGAACTCGAGAAAAAAAATATATTTATCATTACGGAAAATGATATCTCCACACAACAAGAAATTTTTTTGAAGGACTTTTTTATCCAAAAATTAAGTCCTGAATTAGTCACTATTATATTAAATGATTTAGCAGAATTTCCATTGCTAAAAGATACATCCGGATACCTGGCAGTGAAGTTGGTGATGAATCACACCTCAGAGATTCGCTATGCCGTTATCGAAATTCCTAAAACAATTAACCGTTTTGTGGTTTTGCCCTCTGATAATGAAAAACAATATGTAATTCTTATTGATGACGTGATTCGACATAATTTAAGCAGCATCTTTAATATTTTTGATTATAAAAGTGTTTCAGCACACATGATCAAAATTACCAGAGATGCGCAATTGGATATCGATAGTGACTTAAGTAAAAGCATGATCGAAAAGATATCCTTGAGTGTAAAAGACCGAAGAATTGGAGAACCAGTTCGCTTTATTTACGACCAATTGATTGAAAAAGATACCTTACAGTTTTTTCTTGATGAAATGAAAATTGAATCAACAGATAGTATTATTCCAGGAGGGAGATATCATAACAGAAGGGATTATATGAATTTTCCTAATCTTGGGCGATTTGATTTATTGTACAAAACGAATGATCCTTTACCCATTCCTGGGCTAAGTCTCGAAGGAAGTATCTTAGAAAAAATTAGCCAAAGAGATTATTTATTAAATGCTCCTTATCAGTCTTTCTCCTATCTCACACGATTTTTGCGTGAAGCGGCATTGGACCCAAAAGTGACTTCCATTAAAATCACATTGTATCGTTTAGCTAAAAATTCTCAAATTATTAGCTCTCTGATTAATGCGGCTAAAAATGGAAAAAAAGTAACGGTTCAAATCGAATTACAAGCTCGTTTCGATGAAGCTTCAAATATTTCCTATGCTGAACAAATGCAATTAGAAGGTATTGAACTTATTTTTGGAATAAAAGGGCTAAAAGTCCACAGTAAAATATGTGTCATCGAAAGAAATGAAAATGATAAGATAAAACGATATGGTTTTATTTCAACAGGAAATTTCAACGAATCTACCGCCAAAGTCTATACTGATGTGACTCTTTTTACGAGTCACCAACAAATTTTGAAAGATATCATGAAGATTTTTGAGTTTTTTGACATTAACTACAGGGTGAATCGTTACAAACATCTGATTGTTTCGCCTCACTATACAAGAACTCGATTTGTAAAATTAATAGACCGTGAAATTACACATGCATTAGCCGGAAGGAAAACACATATGAAACTAAAAATGAATAGTTTGTCTGATTTTGCAATGATAGATAAGTTATATGAAGCCAGCAGGGCAGGAGTGAAAATTCAACTTGAAGTGAGAGGAATTTGTTCCTTAATACCCGGTATTGCTGGAATGAGCAATAACATAGAGGCCATAAGCATTGTGGATAATTATTTAGAACATTCCAGAGTTTATATTTTTGGAAATGCCGGACAAACCGAAGTTTATATTTCATCCGCAGATTTCATGACTAGAAACTTAGATGACCGTGTCGAAGTAACCTGTCCTATTTATGATCAGGAAATAAAAAATGAATTAATCGATAATTTTGATATCGGATGGAAAGGCAACGTAAAAGCTCGTTTTCATTCCTATAAATTAGATAATAAATACAGAGGACGAAATCATAATCCTGTTTTTAGGGCACAACTAGAGACCTATAAATATTACCAAAATAAGTTAGAACTAGCATCCAAAAAGTAAGTAGTATCATCCCGGTAATCATTTGTTTGATACATTAAATTGAATAATGATTTTTTATAAGGAATAACGAATCCAAACAAAATGATTAAAATAAAAAAATATGCAGCAATCGATATTGGATCTAATGCCATGCGCTTGCTAATTACAAATATAGTAGAACAAGAAGGCAAAGAGCCACAGTTTAACAAAAGTTCCTTGGTTCGTGTTCCTATTCGTCTTGGGCAAGATGCCTTTACCGTTGGTGAAATTTCAGAAGAAAATATTGAAAGAATGTGTGATGCCATGAAAGCTTTTAATCTTTTGATGAAAGTTCACAAAGTAGAATCCTATAAGGCTTTTGCTACTTCAGCCATGCGCGAAGCCTATAACGGTAAGGAAGTTGTGACAATAATAAAGAAAAAAGCCGATATAAAAATTGAAATTATTGATGGTAAAAAAGAAGCAGCCATAATTGCTTCTACTGATTTACATCATTTATTAAAGACGGATCAAACCTATCTTTTTGTAGATGTTGGTGGGGGAAGCACCGAGTTTACATTGTTTTCGAATGGAAAAATGAAAAATTCAAGATCCTTCAAAGCCGGAACCGTACGTTTATTAAATGACATGGTTTGCGATGTAGTCTGGGATGAAATAGAAAAATGGATTAAAACAAATACGCAGGAATACGATGAAGTTACCTTAATAGGTTCTGGCGGAAACATTAATAAGCTTTTTAAAATGTCCGGAAAAATACAAGAAAAGCCCTTGTCGTACATTTATATGAATTCACAATACGCTTTCCTGAATTCCCTTAGTTACGAGCAAAGAATATCTGAGTTGGGATTAAATCCGGATCGTGCCGATGTAATTATTCCTGCAACCAGAATCTATCTGAATGCTATGAAATGGAGTGGTGCCAGAAATATTTATGTTCCTAAAATTGGACTTTCAGATGGTATTGTAAAAGCCATGTACTACAATAAAATTTAAGTTTCCAATCTAAATTATGTGTATTATGCATCTAAATCTAATCCAAATGTTGTTCGTAACAGATCAATATTTGGATTTATTTCATGAAGTCTGTTGTAACGGTCTTGGTCATTAAAATTTTTTCTGCTTTGAATACTTTCATTTACAATCACTTCAATTGTAATGTCGTGATTGTGTAAATGCCCTTTTAAATATCCCAAAAGCCCATTTAATTCTTTTTCAAAATCAAGTTTTGATCCTTCATTGGGCAACTCAATTGTGATGGCAGTCCCACTTAATACCGGATCATTAATGAGCAGGAGTGATTCCATAATTCGAAACCCTTTCTCTCCTAAGCGTTGTGCATATTTATTCCAATACAGCAACATTTCAGTCTCGCTAAAAGTTTCTGTAGGCAAATTAAGAACTTCTTTTATTATTCCTTTATTGCTTTCTTCTAAAGCTTTTTTTGCCCGAATACTGGATAACGAAAAAGCTGAAATCTTAGGCTCGTTTCCTGATGGGTTATGGGTTATGGGTTTTGGGTTTTGGGTTTCAGGTTGAACAACTTCAGGTTTAAACTCTTCGGCTGAGTTCTGAGAAACAGTTTCGGATTTGGAAACTGGAACTTGATTTTTGACATTGCCATTGCCATTGTTTTTTTGAATTTCTACTATAGCGTAATCATTCTTCCTGTAATAAGTAGGTGGAATTATAAATTGGTCAACTTTTTTTTTTCTCCATCAAAAGTGATAGAGGCCAGTTGCATAAGGCAAAGCTCAACAAGAAGTCGTTGATTTTGACTCAGTTTGTACTTTAAATCACAATCATTTGCTATTTCGATTCCTTTCAAGAGAAAATCTTGACTGCAATTTTGTGATTGCACGCCATACATTTGTTGTGCTTGTTCTCCAACTTCTAATAAAGATAAAGTTGCAGGTGTTTTAGAAACCAGTAAATCTCTAAAATGAGAGGCTAATCCGGATACAAAATGGTGTGCATCAAATCCTTTGGCAAGAATTTCGTTGAAAGCGATTAATAATTCCGGAATTTTGTTTTCCAAAATCAAATCTGTTACATTAATATAGGTTTCGTAATCCAACACATTCAAGTTTTCCGTAACGGCCTGACGTGTCAACTCTTTTCCACAAAAAGAAACTACTCGGTCAAAAATAGACAACGCATCTCGCATGGCACCATCAGCTTTTTGAGCAATGATATGCAAAGCGTCATCTTCAAAATTTACGCCTTGACTGGCAGCCACTTCAGCAAGATGTTCTTTGGCATCCTTTACGGTAATTCTTTTGAAATCAAATATCTGACAACGAGAAAGTATCGTTGGAATAATTTTATGTTTTTCGGTCGTTGCCAAAATAAAGATGGCGTGTTTTGGCGGTTCTTCCAATGTTTTCAAGAAAGCATTAAAAGCTGCGGAAGACAACATGTGAACCTCATCAATAATATACACTTTGTATTGTCCCGTTTGTGGCGGGATCCGAACTTGGTCAATCAAATTCCTGATATCATCAACAGAGTTGTTTGATGCGGCATCCAATTCAAAAACATTAAAAGCGAAATCTTCATTTGGATCATCGTATCCGGGCTGATTTATTTTTCGAGCCAAAATACGAGCGCATGTCGTTTTGCCAACGCCACGAGGCCCTGTGAATAATAAGGCAGAAGCCAAGTGATTGCTTTCTATGGCATTCAATAAAGTATTGGTAATGGCTTTTTGTCCTACAACATCTTTAAATGTTTGAGGACGATATTTACGGGCCGATACTACAAATTGTTCCATAGAATTTTATTCGAAAGCAAATATAGGTTTTAATTTAAAGATGGAAAAATTTAAGTATTGAAAGATTTTATAATTTTTCAAATGGTTTTTATTTCCCAAATTCCCTAGCCCAGATAGAAGAGAAAATCAGATTTTTAAGTGTTTTTTTTTAACGGTATTATGTGTTACCTAAAGTTTGGATTGTCCACCGGTTTCGATGCATAATTTTTCTAAAACAACTGCGGCGTCATTATTTGAATTTGCCGAAAAACCAGCTACAAAAACTCCTTTTTTACCAGAATCAGAGCTGATTCCATATACTACTGATTCTTCGTCAGGATCAGTATCCCCTTCGTAGCGGTAGACGTGATTTACTTCAAATTTATGTGGATTAGATTTAATATCATCTTGATGAATATTAAAATCATAGGTAAAACCTTTTTCTTTTAGATCTTCTAAGGCTTCTATTACGGTGGTATAATGGTACATTGGTTTCATGATTAATGAAAGATTTATTGTTATTTATAAAGGTAACTAATTTATTATTAAGTCATTGCGAAAAGGATGTTAAAGTAAATAATCTAAAATGGCGATACATGAAAAAATATTGTAATTTTGCACCGCAGACCGCCTTATCGCTGTTTTGAGCAATCAAAAGAGAGGAAAGTCCGGACACCAAAGGGAAGCATAGCGGGTAACACCCGTCGGTTCAAGTAATTGGATTAGGACAAGTGCAACAGAAAGTATGTACAGGTAATGCTGTAGTGAAACCAGGTAAACTCTATGCGGTGAAATATCAAGTATATCAGCATTTAAGGGCTTCTCGTCCGTTGTTGAAGGGTAGATAGCTTGAGTCCCGCAGTAATGCGGGATCTAGATAAATGATAAGGCTCCGACCCGATAGCTATCGGGATTCGGAGACAGAATCCGGCTTATAGGTCTGCATTTTTTTTGTTAAAAGATTTAATAAAATTTAGGATTGTAAAATCTAAAAGGAAACCATTAAGATATTAGTTTCATTAAGTTCCACGGCTTAATTTTCTAAATTCCTTAATGGTTTACTTTTTTAAATAGTGCTTATGATAACACGAATTGGAATTTTAGGATTAGGTGGAGTAGGCGGTTATTTCGGAGGATTATTAGCCAAAGCTTATTCTGAGTCGGATGCAATCGAAATTGTCTTTATTGCTCGTGGCGAAACCCAAAAAGCAATAGCCCAAAAAGGTTTGAAAATTATTTTAGAGGAGAGTGAAACCATTGTTTTTCCTAGTTTAGTTTCTAACGATCCAGAAGAAATTGGGGAGCTGGATTACCTTATTTGCGCCACTAAAACCTATGATATCGAAAAAAGTTTTGAATCTATAAAAAACTGTATCACTCCAGATACGATAATTCTTCCTTTATATAATGGCGTTGATGCCACGGCACGCATACAAATACTATTTCCTGAAAATAATGTATTACAGGGTTGTGTGTATATTGTTTCGATGATTGTTGCTCCCGGTGCGATCAAAAAAATTGGTGCTTATGAAAAATTATTCTTTGGTTCAAAAAATGCTCCGGTTTCTAAATTAAAGGAATTACAATCTATCTTCGAAAAGGCAAATATTGAAAGTTATCTTGTTGAAAATATAGAAGAAACGATTTGGGAAAAGTTTATTTTTATTTCAGCTCTGGCTTCAGCAACTTCATGTTTGAACCAAAACATTGGAGGAATTTTAAATAATCCTGAAAATAAGGCAGTTTATAGCTCATTATTAAACGAGATTTCTGCTGTTGCTTTAGCAAAAGGATTAGCGATGCCAATTGACATTGTTGCTCAAACTATTGCTAAATTAGAGAAGTCCCCACAAGACAATACATCATCAATGCACAGAGATCTATTAGCAGGTAATAAAACGGAAGTGGGTTCCTTGACAGAATATGTAGTTAATGAAGGTTTGAAATTCGGGGTTGATACTCCAATATATAAGCAAATATTGGAGCAATTGTCTTAAAATTGTTTCCGGAATTATTCTTCGTCACTATCGTTTTGGTCTGATTCATTTTCAGAATCTTCCTCGCCAGAGCCAATTTCGAAGAAACTAAAAATGGAACCACCATAACTTTTTTTAAATGAAAAGTGAATCATGTGATCCAGTTTGGTATATTTAGAATGTTCAATTACCATCATTCCCTCTTCATTGAGCAGTTCTTTTTCAAAAATCAATGAAACAATTTTTTCAAAAGTATTCTGGTCTAATGCATAAGGTGGATCTGCAAAAATGATATCGTACGAAGTTTTACACCGTTCTAAATAGGTAAAAACATCACTTTTTGTAGCAGCTATATTAAAATCATATTCGGTTGCCACTTGTTTGATGAATTTTACACAACCAAAATCCGCATCGACAGAGGTAATTGGGGTGCTGCCACGAGAGGCAAACTCGAAACTGATATTCCCGGTTCCAGAGAATAAATCTAATATTTTTAGTCCTTCAAAACTGAAATGGTTGTTCAAAACATTGAATAATGCTTCTTTAGACATATCGGTAGTGGGACGAACTGGGAGTCCTTTTGGCGGAAAAATGCGTCTTCCTTTGTATTTTCCTGAAATGATTCTCATGAGTTGAAAAGTATAAAATGATTTCTGTTTTCGGCCTCAGAAAAATAATTGTTCCATCGCAAATCTTCCACATCAATTAGGGAAACATTGCGAATGTATTGGTAAGCTATTTTGAAAAAAGCACTCTCGGTTTCAATTTTCCCTATCATTTCCAGTTGAAAGTTCTCTGGATTTAAATTCAATTGTTCGGCTGTAAATAAGATGTAATACATAAAATCTTCAGGTGTGCTGTATTCAAAAGAATTGAAAAGCAATAATTTTTGGTTTTGAACCACAATGATTTCAAAATGACCTGAATTGAAATGAATAAACATCTTTTTTTGGTCAATGTTTTTGGAGGCAACCAAAAGTTTCGAAACTAAAATACTATTGGCGTGTTTATAATCAAAAGAGCCAAACTGATCAATAAAAAAATTATTGATATTCACGTACGGAATATAGACGGCATTCATTTGATTATTTGGTATTTCATCAAACGCAAAAAAATCAGTTTCAAAAACCTTTGTATTGTATTGTAAGTAACTTCCTAGAAAGTTTTCGTCAAAAAGTGCTGTAGGTACAAACGTAGAAAGATTGTTGTTGTGGATCACCAGAACGGCGTCATAGGTATCCTTTAATTCTGGATAATTCTGAAAGGCATTGGCAAACAAATCTTCAATTTTGGTAGTGGTGTCAAATGGATCAAAATGTATCTCATTGAATGAAATAACAGTGTTGTTCAGCATATCAAATGTACAAAAAGAAAGTCCCTTCAATGAAACTTGAATGGAAAGTTTTTTATAATTTTTTTCGACTATGTTCATAATAAGATTACTTTTTCTAAACAACGCAAACTTACAAATTTTAAAATCAATAACAATATCAATTGCAATGTCAATAGCCAAAATCAATAGTAATAATTGAAAATTGAAATTGCTATTGACATTGAAATTGAAAAAACATTCTCTACCTTGCATGTAAATTATACCAAATGAATTCCTCCTCTTTTTATAGTCTTTTACAAAAAAAATTTCCTTTTCAACCGACACACAAACAGGATATTTTTTTTCAAAAAATAGCTATTTTTTTAACGGACACGCATAACGATACCATTTTTGTTTTAAAAGGATATGCGGGAACCGGAAAAACTACCGTAATAGCTACGATTGTAAATAGTTTAGTAGAAATCAATAAAAAGTATGTTTTATTAGCGCCAACAGGGCGTGCGGCAAAAGTGATTGCTAATTATTCCGATAAACCGGCTTTTACAATTCATAAAAAAATCTATTTTCCTAAGAAATCTTCCGGAGGTGGCGTCTCATTTACTTTGCAACAAAACAAACACACCAACACGATTTTTATTGTTGATGAAGCTTCGATGATTTCGGACACCAATTCCGATTCTAAGCTTTATGAAAATGGTTCTCTACTGGATGATTTGATTTCCTATGTGTATTCAGGCACGAATTGCAAAATGATTTTACTGGGAGATTCGGCTCAATTGCCGCCGGTAAATTTAGATATCAGTCCCGCATTGGACATTCAAACATTAAGTATTAACTACGATAAAGAAGTCGAATATATTGAGTTGGACGAAGTGATGCGTCAGGAAGAAAATTCGGGGATTTTGCACAATGCCACGGAACTTCGAGAACTATTGAAGGATTCTTTTATAACTGAATTCAAATTTGATGTCAAAAAATTCAAAGATATTGTGCGCCTAACTGATGGCTATGATATTCAGGACGCCATTAATTCTGCTTACAGTAATTATAGTATTGAAGATACTGCTTTTATTGTTCGTTCCAATAAAAGAGCGAATCAATATAATGAACAAATCCGAACCAAAATCCTCGATAAAGAAAGCGAACTTTCTACAGGTGATTTCCTGATGGTGGTGAAAAATAATTATTTCTGGTTAAAAGACTCTGATGAAGCAGGTTTTATTGCCAATGGTGATATTATCGAAGTCTTGGAAATTTTCAATATCAAAGAATTGTATGGTTTTAAGTTTGCCAAAGTAAAAATCAGAATGATTGATTATCCCAATCAGATTCCGTTTGAAACAGTATTGTTATTGGACACCATAAAAAGCGAATCGCCATCATTAACCTATGAAGAGTCCAACCGATTGTATCAGGAAGTGCTGAAAGATTACGAAGGTCAAACAAAATTCAATCAATTCCAAAAAGTAAAAGCCAACGAATATTTCAACGGCTTACAAGTAAAATTCTCGTATGCCATAACCTGTCATAAATCACAAGGTGGGCAATGGAATACGGTTTTTATAGAACAACCGTATTTGCCGGACGGCATCAATAGAGATTATATTCGGTGGTTGTATACCGCAATGACCCGAGCCAAAAACAAATTATATTTGATCGGATTTAAAGATGAAAATTTTGTGGAGTAAATCTAAAAATAACCGCAAATTCGCAAATTTTTCTATTTAATTTTTAATATATAATTTGCGGATTTGCGGTAAAAAAAATAGCTATGAACTCATTAAACGACTTACATAAAATTTCAGGCTCTTTTTTGAATACAAGTTATTGGGGATTCTTCTCGTATGACTTCAGTAAAGATTATGTAGATCTACTTATTTTGTTTTTTCGAGTACAAATTCCAAAGTATCTACAAAAGCACCATCGATACCATTATCGATTTCAAAATTCTGGTAGGAGGGACTTGCCTTCATCTGTAAATTTTCCAATTGAAGTGAATCCATTTTCGCAACATATTGTCCCGATTTTAAACCCAAATAACTAAAATAACCATCGGGTTCCGAAAGAATACTGGCGATTAATGTATCGTGTAAATCATAGATAGCGACTTTTAAGCCTCCAGTTCCCAGAAGTTGCTCATTTTCTTTTCGATACACCATTCCGGAAACTTCTCCCACAACCACAACCGGAATTTCAATTATTTTTAATTGATTGGGATTTAGTATACAATTTAAAGTTTTGTTATTTATGCGCCAAGCAATAGAATTAACTTTGGCGGTATTAAGTTCCACATAATTATTAATATAGGGTTCTAATCCGGTTATAATGGTGGTTCCATCGGGATTAACGAGCTGACGGTCACCGCCCATTACTATGATCTGGACTCCTTTTACCAGAGGTTCTTTGGCCTCTTTTTTTCCATTTCCATTGATGTCTAAAAACGGAACGAATTTTACACTCGCTCTGCCCACACTTATTTGGTTATTAAAACGTACAAAATTAGCTTGGGGTTCAAAGATTAAGCTTCCGCTGGCAGATTGCGAAAAAGAAGCACTATTTTTATAAAAAACACTTGAAAATCCAGTATTGATATGATCGAAATTATGTGTAAAACTAATTTGAAAACTACTGTTTTGATTCTTAAAATTATAATCTAAAGAGGCTTGAATATAGCCTTTTTTAAAAATTGGCTTTCTCAATTGTGTTTGCAATGTCGTCATGGCATTGGCATCATATCCATAGCGCAATTGGGGAACAAGGACAAATCTTTTAGGAAGTTGGAATGAGGTAGAAATATTGCTGTATACCGATGGTTTTTGGTTTTTGGTAAAAAAGGCATTGGTGGTAAAATTAAAATTAAATCCAAATGAATTTCCCGAGAGTAAAAATTCAGAAGTGGTAAATTTAGTGGTACTAAATAGGTTTTCTTGAATGGTAAATCGGGAAGTTCCCGAAAAAAAAGAACTGCGATGTGGCATGGAAATACTTGCTTTCCGCATTTCGGAATAATTGAATCGAACGGCTTGTTGGTTCTTATCGTATTTGCTATAATCAAAGTCAAAACGAAGGTTTTTGGGTGTCGTATAATTCAAATTGAGATCATACAGCACTTTTGAATAATAGCTTGCCGTAAGAAATAATTGAGACGAGAGTCGAAAGGATGAATTCAAAAACGGAATACTTTTATTCGATTCTAAAGAGGAAATATATTCTATTCCACCTCCCAAAGTGACGTGATTAGAAAGTCCATAATTTACTTTTGCACTGGTAAAAATACTGCCTTTGCTATCCTCAATAATCCCGGAACTGATCGTGTATTCTACCTCCTTTTTTGGAAGGAAAAGAGCAGGAACTACAAATTGATTGCTAAATAACTGCTCTTCGCCCCAAGGTCCATAATATCGGAGTGTAACTTCGGTACGACCGTACATTAAAGGAACGTTGAACGAAAAGAAACCGTTGGCATCTGCCTGAAGATAATCGATTAATACATTGTTGATGTAGAGTTCCACCGTCCAATTGGCCTGGGTATGATCGCTCAAGATATACGTGCCAAAAGATTTTCTGATTTGGGTAGAGGCATTCGTGATCTGAGCTCCGATAATGGGAAACAAAATTGTCGCTTTGGAAGGAGCTGAAATTTTTCCTAAAGTGAACTGCTTAATATATTTGTTTTCATTGTTCACATAGCGCCATCGATAAAACTGGTTTTTGGCCACTATGGGTTGGTTGCTGGTGTAATTTAGCAAAGTGGTCAATTCACCTCCAGCTACAATGCCGCCTAAATTGAGGAGTAATCGTTCTGAATGACTTCCTTCAGATTGTTGTATGGTATTAACAGCCCAATTAGCTGTTCCAAAATGAAGTAGTGGTTTGTCACGTACGATAGTTGTGTCCGCTTTAAATTCCATTTTCATTTTGTTGATGTTATCGCGCATTTCTAGCAATCGGGCTTCTCTAATGGCGGGAAGTTCGAGTTTTGAGACCATTTCAACGGATAAACTCCTAAAGCTAAAATTATTTTCGAGCCCAAATATTTGATTGAAATAAGAAGCGTTTAAAAATAAATTTGTTTTGGTACGAATAAAATCGCTTGATTTCAGGGTGTAAACTTCCTCTTTGTAGCTAATGGTGTTGGTGTTTTGGTCAATTTTGAAGGTGTTATTTTGATTAATAAAAAAACCTTCAATAGTAGTAAAATTAGAATTGGGTATATTTCGTATTTTAATATAATCCAAAACTTCGGATACCGAAAGATAGACTTTAGATCCGCATATTACCGAGGAAATTTCGGTGGCACCAATGTATTTTACCTGAAGCAGCACTAAAACTTCATCGCAATCTTCCTCTTGTGCAGTAGCAGAAAAGGCTATCATGGAGAAAAGGAATAGAGATATGATGTTGTACAATTTAGTCATAAAGAACGAAGAGTAGCAAGTACTTTTGCTAAAGGGAATTATTTTTTTAGAGAACTGCCTGAGTTGCGTCTATGAATATTAATTAGAATTTGTTTGATCAGTAGTGTTTTGAATTCGGATTTTTTCTAAACTAGCTGTCAAAGTTCTTGTGAAGATGTCAAGTTCAGTAACAGAATCTTTTAAATAGATACTTAAACTTTCTAACTCTTCTTTTGATATAGCTTTAGAATCAATATGATTTGTCAAACCTTGCATTCTAGAAATAGGACTTCGAACTTGATGGGAAACTTGAAAAAGCATTTCAGTAATGGATTTTAGGTATTTCTGTTTTTCTGTATCTTTTTGTAACAAGATATCTTTGTATCGTAGAATAATAAAGCACGATATCCAGATAGAAAGAATGGATAAGAATTTGTTAGTAAAAACACTATAATACATTTCGATATGGTAGTAATCAATGGTATCAATAAGTGTTAAAATAGTGCATATTATGGCAAGCCTTATTATTTTATCTTTGTCTAAAGTATATGAAATAACTAAAGGAATTATATACAAAACAGCTATTGCTACTCCTAGAGGTACTTTTAAGTCTAATATGAATATAATTAGAACGATACTTGTTATAAGAATTTTCGGCATTATTAATTTTCTGTTCTATTAAATAATATATAAATCAAAAGGTTTATCTGTAATATAATTCTTTTGCGATTGCACTTATCTCATTATCATGCTTTGTTTTAGAAAAAAACGATGTCTTTCACGGCGTAATTTATCTGAAAATATTTTGATGTTTTGGTATTGTATTTTTTATCGTAATGTTTTTCAAAAAACAAACAAAATTACAAACAGATGATTCTTATTTATTACTATTAATTTCCGTTTCAAGTGAATATTCTTCGTTGTCTGACAAATTAAGGAAGGCTTCAGCATAAGTAGTTTCTTGATTTGGGATAGAATAGATCACCTGTAATTTTCCCTTGCTGTAATCAATACCTGGAATAGTATTGAGTTTAATTTTGGTTTTGCGCAAATTTCCAGGAGCATATACTGCAAAGCCTTTTATTAGTCCCACATTAGTACTAATTCCCTCAGGATAAATATAATTGACATTCAGTTCCCCATAAGCAGATTGATTGCCTGTGCGGTTTATATCCAAGTATAAATCCTGTGATGGCAGCAATGCCAAATTAGATAAGGTCACCGCGGTAGTTGCTTGTCCTATCGTAATAATATTGGCGATTGAAATCCCATAAACAGGTGTTAATTGAATATCTAAACTTTTTGGTTTGAGCGTATCTGTTGCGGTGGTTTCGTTTTCTAAAAGTTTCGTTTTAGGAACACCTCGAAAATACAGATGAGAGCGGTATTCGCCTTCTTTTAATTCGCTGGTTTTGATGAGTTGAATTTTTACTACCTGCGATTCATTGGGCGCCAAAGTTATGGTGCGGGGATAATAACGGAGATAAGGTGAGGCAAAATTTTGATTTTCTTCTGGTTCTTCTATCGTATTGAATTTACCATCTTCATCCATTTTAATCTGACTGTAGGATAATCTGTAAGTTGCGGTATCCTTACCGGTATTGGATAAATTAACATTTTGCACCCGGCTTTGAATTCCGTCAAAGACAATGCGTTTTGGGAATACCATTAAATCGCCTTGTGCCAGTAAGGGAAATGAAAAATTTAAAAAAAGAACCAGAATAAGAATACTTTTTTTAGTCATGAGGGTTTTAATTTTGTGGTATTTTGTTTTTCTATTTAATGAATTAAGCTCCTTAAAATTTAATTAAAAAGGGTGTTTATTTCTAAGCACCCTTTTTATTCAATTTAGTTGTAATTTACCGTAACTGCAAAACCATCAGCATTTGTATATGTTCCAACAACTTGACTAGCTAAAACATTTAGCGTAGCTCCAACAGTGAAGCTATTAGTACCATCAGTACCCAAAGTACCTTTACTATTGGTAAGTGAGCTTGTAAAAGTATTAACTATCATAGTATTGACTGTTCCTGTAGCTGTAGTTGTAAGTGTAAGTGAAGCTGGTAACGTAATATCATAACCATAAGATGCTTGACCTGTTACTGAAAATTCAGCAGCGGTAGGACTTCCAGTAATAGTAGTCAATTTAACTCCGCCAGTTGCAGATCTAACAGCAGCAGAAGTCATAACTAATGTACCTGCACCACCTGTTGCAAAAGAACCGAAAGTCATTGAAGTTGTTTTAGTAATTCCAATTGGCGCAACAATAGTTGTGCTTGTAGGAGCAGAGGCAGAAGCACTTTGTTGTGCCAAAGCACTTGTACTAAACACAGCAGTCAAAGCCATAATAGATAAAAGTGATGTAATTTTTTTCATTGTAAAAATAATTTGGGGTTAAAATTAAGGAGCAAGTGCAGGTTTTGCCCTGGTCCTTAATCAGTTTAAATAATTTGTTTTGTATTAGCAAAAGTGCCAATTCCGGAGCAAATGTATTTAGTCCGTTAATATATGTAAAACGAGAAGTAATAAATGATGGCTACTAAGGCATAAGTGAAAAGGAACCGAAGTAAAAATTATTTGATAAAAATTAAGAGAAACTTAATTTTTATTGTTTTCGTGTCTTTTTAAGGATAAAAAAAACATTAAAAAGTTAAAATTAACTAAAAGGACTTGAATTTTTAATAATTAAAATTCTTATAAAAATGTATTATTGCTACAGTTATGCGTTCATTTATTGTATTTTCTTAAAAGGTTTAAAAAGATAATTTATAAACGAATGGAACTAGTTTCGAAAATTAAAAAAGAGTGTCTTTGCGGTTTAAAACAAGTTGTTTTTAAACGTTTCAAAATTAGCATCATTTGAGTATAATTCGATCCAGAAATTCTTGTGTAATAGGTTTTTGCTGAAAGGAAACTACATTTGGGTCCCTGCAAACACGAATAATATCATGATTATCAATCGTGTTTGAAACAATAAATACTTTAACCTTATTTTTTAAAGTAAGCGGAAATTTATCATAAGCTTCCAGAAATTCAAAACCCGAAAAATGGGGCATATATAAATCTATAAAAATTATCTCAGGCAGCTGACCATGTCTTTCTTGATTTTCTTCTAAATATGTCAGTGCTTCCCTTGCAAGTGAAAACTCGACAACCTTTTTTCCAAAATTATTATGGAGAATTATTCTAGAATTAATGTAGCGTTCAATTGGATTATCATCAATTAATAGCACTTTTTCGAATTTTGCTTTCAACTCGGTTTTCATGGTTTTAGTATTTAAGTGCAGTCATACAGGAAATATTTATTAGTTTACAACGAAAAAGAACTCCTATCATTTTGTGTAATTGTTATTCTTTAAGTTTAATAAATTTATTAAAACCATCTTGTCGTCTTTTGGCAACAGCCAAAAGTACACCATTAGGAAATTCGCAGAAATACCCCTCTTTTTTAGAAATTTTTACTATGTGACGCAGATTAATAATATACGAGTGATGAATTCTAAAAAAATAGTTGGGATCGAGAATTGTACTGTATTCTCCTAAATTTTTACTCGATACGATTTTTTTACCATTTTGTAGAAAAAAAGTAGTGCACCTTCCTTCGGCCTTACAGTAAATTATTTCCGACATAGGAATGAGTTCAATTTTATCCAAGGAGGAAACCGCAACATAGTCGTTTGGCTGATTTAATGAGTTTAATAGCTCAAGTGCCTTGATTACCTGATTTTGATAGGATCGCTCCATTTTAATTCTTTTAATTACTTTGTATACAGCTAAAAGAAGAGAATTAAAATCGACAGGTTTTAAAATAAAATCAATCGCATTTTGTTTAAATGCGATTACAGCATTTTGTTTATCGGCAGAAATGAATACCAGTTTAGGAATGCTCTGTTCTAATTCATTGAGCATATCAAAAAAAGTATCATCTGTAAAGGAAATATCTAAAAATACGAGATCTGGTTTTTGTAATTGTATACTATTGATTCCTTCAATTATAGAGCTCGTTTCGTTTACTATTTTAAGAATTATAAAGTTTTCTTTTTCAAATTTTTTAATAATTTGTAAAGTGTCTTTTTCTTTCGTAATAATTACGGCATTAATAGGTATCATAGGTGTGGACTTAAGGGGTAATTGATCTTTAAAACCGATGAATACCATTAGATATTAATCTATAGTATTCATTTTTAGAATGTTATAAAAAAAATAAAATAATATTTTTGTGTATCGAAAATAAAACAATAAATAGCAATAGTACTCAGCAGTTCTTTAAATAAAAACAAAAGTAATAATCGTTACGTTTCCTGTATTAAGTGTTATTAAACAGTGTGTTTTTGCTAAAAAGGGTATCTTTTAGTTAATTTAATTTGGTGTTTCCATTAACACAATGGAATTTCCTATTTTTTATTGTAAAAGGATTGAGAATTTACAATCAAATAGTAGTCTTTTGATACTTTTAATGGTAATTTTAGAATTATATATTTTATTGATTTTAAGAAAGTTAGTGTTTATTTTTGATAAAAAAAAATTTTAAAGTATATATTTTCCTTAGAGTCCTAACAGTAGAGTAAGTTAGTTATGATCTGAGATTATTTTATTTTATCTAACCGTGTAAGAGCGCTACACCATCCTTCTCAAAAAATAAACAATTTGAATGAAAAATGGATTTTGAATTTGGCTTTTTATTGAAGTGTTTTGTTTGGTTCAAAACTAAAAATATAATGATGAATAAGCCGATAAACATATTTTAAATATATATGTTTATCTGATACCTAAAGTATATTTTTTTACTACAGATTTTACGCTTTTCCATTTTAAAAAATCTATGTATAACCCGGGAATCCGTGCCAGTTTTCTTTTAATAGGAGTAATTACAGAAAGACATAAAATTAAATATGGCTGTCCGTTACTTGTACCAAACTACATTTTACAAATGAAATTTAGCTCTTTTGTTATTTCGACCAAAGGGAGAAATCACATAACGAGAGCAACTGATATGATTTCTCCTCCGTCGAAATAACAAAATAAAACGAAATGGTATTAGTAACGGATAGTCATAAAATTAAAAAAATATTTTTGCATTGTGGTAGCTAAAGATAATTAAACAAGACCGCTAACTTAATAATGCAATGTAATTTAGCACTAAATTATTTTTCCTTACTTGTAGCAGCTTTATCGGTCAAGAACAATAATTCGCCATCCGATGGTTTAATTAATTGCATAGGATATTTTTCGGGATTATACGCTCCATATAAAACTTCGTTTAAGGCATAGGCTTTATTTTCTCCAAAAGTCACTACTACAATCTGCTTCGCTCTATTAATAAGAGGTGCAGTTAGAGTTATTCGAAACATAGTTTGAGACTCAAGATAATAAGCTGCTACCCACTTATCCTGTTCTTGCAATACGGCTTGCCCTGGAAAAAGAGAAGCAGTATGGCCATCATCGCCCATTCCTAATAAAATAAGGTCAAATTGTCCGTCCTCGCCTGTTATATTTTTAATAGATTTTTCATATTCCAACGCGTAATCCTCAGGAGTAACACCTTCTCTATACATTGGAAATATATTGTTTTTTGGTATATTTACAAGACTTAGTAGCGTATCGTTAGCCATTTTCGCATTGCTAAGTACATCATCAAGCGGTACCCAGCGTTCGTCACCCCAAAAAATAAAAATCTTTTCCCAATCTATTTTTGTCTTGTAGGAAGCTGTTGCCAAAAGGGCATAGATAGCTACAGGTGAGGAACCGCCGGTAAGCGCTACGACAAAGCGACCGCGTTTCTGTATTGCTTTTTCTGCAGCAGCTACAAATATATTGGCAGCCTGGCTTGTTATGTCTTCCTTAGTATTAAAAATTCTTACCATCAGCTGCTACTTCTACTTGTTTTGTTTGTACTGCTTTCTTATCTTTTTCTGCCTTGTCCGCTTTCTCTGCTTTCTTTCGTAGCTTTTCTTCTTCGGCATCTAGTGTATTTGATGCCCAAGAATGCCCCTGACGAGCAAGTAATTCATTTGCCGCTTCAGGACCCCAGCTTCCAGCTTCGTATTTGTGTAGACTTGAAAATTTATCGTTTTCCCAAGCATCCTGAATGGATGTTACCACATCCCAGGCTTCTTCGACCTGATCGGAGCGCATGAATAAAGTTGGGTCTCCCTGTAAAGCATCTAATAAAAGGGTTTCATAGGCTTCAGTTGCTTGGGTAGAGCATGAAAAATAGTCAAAAACCATTTCAGCTGGTTTTAACGAAAGAGACAAGCCTTGTTTTTTAGTCATAAACTGCAGCCTAATATCCATTGCGGGCTGAATGTTTATGATTAATCGGTTTGGCATCATTCCTTCTTTTCCAAAAGAAAAAGTAGAATGGGGTACCGGTTTGAATTGTATAACGATAGAGGATTGTTTTTCCTTCATTCTTTTACCTGTTCGAACGTAAAAGGGAACACCTTGCCAACGCCAGTTATCCAAATAAAATTTCATGGCTACAAATGTTTCTGTGATGGAATTATCCTTCACCCCTTTTTCTTGCAGGTATCCAGCTATCGGTTTTCCTTTTATCGAAGCTTTTTCGTACTGGCCTCTCACTGTGTAGTGTTCTACTTCATCAGGAGTTATACGGCGTATTGCTTTTAAAACGTCAGCTTTACGGTTTCTGACCTCATCAGCTTGTAACGAAGTGGGGGCTTCCATGGCAACCATCGTTAAAATTTGCATCAGGTGATTTTGTATCATATCCCTTAATGCTCCGGCACCTTCATAAAAACCACCGCGGTCTTCAACACCCACTTCTTCGGCAACCGTAATCTGTACCGAATCAATAAAGTTACGGTTCCAGAGCGGCTCAAACATTGAATTTCCAAAGCGGAAAGCTAGGATGTTCTGTACAGTTTCCTTGCCTAAATAGTGGTCTATGCGGTAGATTTGTTCCTCTTCAAAGGTTTTTGCCAATAGCTTATTTAAGAGCTCGGCAGAACTTTTATCATAACCAAACGGTTTTTCAATAATAATACGATCCTGTTCCGGATTCGCGGCAAGATCTAATTTCTTAATATTATTAGATATGGTTTCAATGAAAGAAGGTGCTATTGAGAGGTAAAAAAGTCGGTTGGCACGTACCCCAAAAGACGCATCTATGGCGTCTAACTTTTGTTTCATCAACACGTATGATTCTTCTTTGTCGATATCATTTTGCAAATAAGAAATATGAGAAGCAAATTGTTCGAACTCTTTTTCGGAGGCTATTTTATTTCTCGAAAACTCATTTAGGTTTTCACTGACATGGTTTCGGTAATGCGCATCACTGTTTTCGGCCCTTCCTAAGGCAATGATCTCAAACTTTTCCGGCATACGACCATCAAGATAAAGATTATAAAAAGCGGGGAAAAGCTTTCTTTTAGCTAAGTCACCGGTAGCTCCAAAAACAAGAATGATGGTTGGGTTTATAGTATTGAGATTATCCATTATGTTCCATTTAAAATTTAGTCATTCCACTCGGTGTGAAATATACCGTTAGTATCAGTACGCTCATAAGTATGAGCCCCGAAGTAGTCGCGTAATGCCTGTATCAGATTAGTAGGAAGGTTTTCTGATCGATAAGCATCAAAATACGCTAAGGAGTTCATTAGACCGGCAATAGGTATCCCTTTTTGAACGGCAAATTGAACGGTATTCCTTATGCTGGATTGATTCTCATTTAAGGTCTTTGCTATGCTATCATCGAGCAGTATGTTTTTCAGTTCACTATTTTTGGCGTAAGCCTTTCGGAAATCTTCCAATACTACCGAACGAATAATACATCCACCACGCCAAATTTTAGCGATTGTCTCCAAGTTCAATTCGTAATTATATTCTTTTGAAGCTTTTGTTAGCAAGGCTAATCCTTGGGCATAAGTAATTAATATGGAAAAATATAAAGCCCCTTTAAGTGTTTCTATGGCTGCAGGCAAGTCAGTATTGGTTTGTTCTGCATTCCAAATTAATTTTGAGGAAGCCTCAATTCTTTCCGGTTTATTTTTAGACATTTCCCTCATTGCAACGGCAGCATCTACGGTTGAAAGGGGAACTTCTAAGTCCATGGCATTTTGAGAAGTCCATTTTCCTGTTCCTTTGGATTTTGCCCAGTCGGAGATTAGATTTATTAATATCTGGCCGTCGGTATCTTTTTTCTTCAGGATGTGTCCTGTTATTTCAATCAGGTAGGATTCGAGTTCGGTGTTATTCCAGTCTTCAAATACTTTTTGAATTGTAGTGTCGTCTAGTTTGTATCCGCGTTTCATAAGATCGTATGCCTCTGAAATAAGCTGCATAATCCCATATTCAATTCCGTTATGCGCCATTTTCACGTAGTTTCCTGCAGATCCGTTGCCTAAGTATTCTACGCAAGGTTCTCCATTTACTTTAGCAGCAATGGATTCAAAAATAGGACGTAGCCTTTCATAGGCTTCTTTATTACCTCCGGGCATAAGGCTAGGGCCAAAACGGGCTCCTTTTTCGCCTCCTGAGATTCCCATTCCAAAGAAGTGGATTCCCTTGGCCGATAATTCTGTATATCTACGGTCAGTATCAGTAAAATATGTATTTCCGCCGTCGATAAGAATATCTCCTTTATCTAGGTGGGGCAGTAGGTTTTGAATGACAGCATCAACAGGTTTTCCTGCTGGTACTAATATCAGGATAGCTCTTGGCTGTCTGATAAGTGCAACAAAATCTTCGACGGCTGTTGTGGCTTTAATTCGGTGTTGGGAATTCGCTTCTTCTGTGAGAGAAAGAACTTTATCATCATCTAAGTCTAAGCCAGCTACAGCATAACCTTGGTCGGCCATATTTAAAAGTAGATTACGCCCCATAACTCCTAGGCCCACTATACCAAAATCGAATGTATTCATAATTAGTATGTAAATTTATTATTAGAAAAAAAAAGGCTGGACTTTATTTATAAAGTCCAGCCAAAATTAGTCAATTATTAGGCTACAGTAACACTATTTATAGCTTCTTTTAATGCTTTTGCAGCAGCAGCTGGATCTTCAGCACCATAAATGGCACCACCAGCAACAGCTACATCTGCACCAGCAGCTACAACATCTTTTATTGTATCAATGTTTACACCACCTGCTACAGAGAAAGGAACTTTTGCTAGTCTACCTTCACTGATAAGTGTTTGTACAGAATATCCTGCTAATGTTTGTTCGTCAAGACCAGCGTGTAGTTCAACAAACGCAACTCCAAAAGCAGTTACTTCTTTTGCTCTTTGTACTCTATCTTTAACTCCAATAGTATCAACTACTACTTTTTTACCATATTTTGCTGCAGCTTCTACCGCGCCTTTTACAGTTGCATCATCTACAGCACCCATAACGGTTACTAGATCTGCTCCAGCTTTAAATGCAATCTCAGCTTCTAGAAAACCGGTATCTGCAATTTTCATGTCTGCAAAAATTAATTTGTCAGGGAAAGCAGTTTTCATTGCTGTTACCACACTAAGTCCTTCCGATTTAATAAGCGGAGTACCTAATTCTATAATATCTACGTAAGGTGCTACTTTGTGTGCTAGTTCTAATGCTGCTTCTGTAGTAAGTAAATCAATTGCGACTTGTAATTTTGTCATGTCTAAAATGTTTAAAAAAATTAATAATATTAAAAAAATCGTTATTCCAGGTTGGCGTGTTTGGGCCATAGGTCTTCTTTGGTCAACTTTGATTCTTGCCAAAGCGACATAAAAACGCTCTCCAGGATAAATAATATAAACTGTTCAAAAAGGCTGCCTGCATACTGCTCGGAGACCGAAGCCCCAAAGTCAGTTTTTGTTGCCGCTTTTATGAATATGATATGGTCTGCCACTTCTGCTAATTTACTTTCTGCATCGGCAGTCAGCGCAATAACTGTTGCTTTTTGAGCCTTCGCTTTCACCGCTGATGAGAGTACTGAAGAAGTAGTGCCGGATCCTGATGCTAGCAGTAACAAATCACCTTCAAGAATGGCGGGTGTATTCGTTTCTCCTACTATGAATACCGTATAGCCTAAATGCATAAATCTCATGGCTGCCATTTTTAATGCAAGTCCGCTTCTCCCTGCTGCCATTACAAAAATTCGTTTGGCTGCTTTAATTTCGTTAACCAAAACCTTTATCTCTTGAGGATTAATCTCATTTGCTAATTTTAGGTTTTCCTCCAAAATAACATGCAGATTTTTGTTTGTCAAAGTGTTACTATTCATTTTGTTTTATTTTTAAATAAGCGATACGCTCCTACTATCATTCAAATTAGTACACCAATGAAATTGGGTAATTTTGATCGATTTTTTTTCGAGTGTGTGAGGTATTGCGTGATTGAAATTACAGGATGCCTTTATAATTTTAATTTTTTCTATTCAGAATTAAATAGAATAATAAAGCTGTAATCGATTTTTTGCAACAGTAATTAATCTCTATTTTGAATAGTATTAATTACTGATGCAAAGATAGATCAGAAGGAAAGGAGGGATGTTATATATACAAGACTATGCGGTATAAATTTGCGCCAGGCCATTCTGAAGGTCCGTTGGCGTTTCCTTTAGCTTAGCTCTTACAAATTTATTAAGAGCTGATGGAGAGCTAAACCCAAGGTCAAATGCGATTTCTTTGTGAGAGCGATCCGTAAACAGTAATTGTCTTTTAATTTCGGTAAGGATCCGGTTGTGGATTGCATTTATTGCGGTTTCGCCAGAATATTTTTTATTTAGTGCATTTAACTTTTTAGTGCTGATAGCCAGTTTTAAGGCATAGTATTGTACAGTGCGCTCCATTTTATATTGATGGTTCAAAAGTTTTTTAAAGGCTATATAGGTATTCTGGTCAGGACCTTGAGTGTCCTGATGTAAAACAGGATGTTGGCCATGGATTGATTCAATGAGTCCCAAAAGGAAGATTTTGATATAAAAACGGGCCTGCTCTTTTTTAACTAGGCTAGGGGCATTATAAATATCCTGTATGTTCTTTATAATAGGTAGGACTTGTTCAAATTCTAGGCTAGAAAGTGCGGTACAATTAAGGTGGGCCGATAAGTTTACATTATAGGCACTGAGCTCATTTTTCAATATATCTGAACAGAACAATACTTCTTCAAATAATATAATTTTGCCAGATAAATCAGTTGACAAATTTGACAAAAAGTGGATTTGATCCGGAAACAGAATAGAAATTTTTCCTGAGTTTAATAAATGAATTTTGTCTTCGATATGTACTTTAATACTTCCTGATTCCACAAGTATGATACAAAAATGATCTTTTTTATGTGGTTTCAAATAATCTTCAGCACTTGCTGTCCCAAGGTCAAAAACCCGGAAGGACAAATTTTTATCATCCGTTTTTTGAATGTTTTTTTTAATCTCAAACCTCTCTAAGTACATAGGATATTTTTTATATAAGTGCTGAGTGCGCTCTAATAAACGACTTTAATGCATCAAGTTTATTATAGAGTCATTTTAAATGATGCTTGTAAACCTAATTTATTAAATTTAAAACACTTCTTTAGTACAATTTTCATTAGTAGCTTTTCAATAATAGCTTAATAATCAAGGGATTTTAATTATAAAAGGGAGTGTCAGTAATTTTAAACATTAAAGATCAAGGACAAATATACTCTTTTCTTATCTTAAGATATTGATTCAGCTTGAAATTAGGCTCAAAACTAGATTCAGTACGGTTCTTAGAGCACTAATAATGAATTTTAATTTTTATATTGAAGGAACTAACATTACCCGCAAAAAGAGTGAAACATAAATACCGTTAATTTTAACGGATGAAAAAGTACGTAAAATTGATGATCAACTTTCAAAAACTAAATTATTATGAAAACACAAAACGATAAAAAATTAGATAATCCAGTTTGGTTTTCGTTATTAGAAACGCATCAAAATTTTGCTATGAATTCTGGCAATATAAAATTCTATCCTCCGGATTATTGCCCGTTTGGTGGTTTTGAAAAAGGCGATGCTATTGCTAAGTCTATCGATAAATACGCTGCAATGGTTGATAATTTCTTTCAATAAAAAACTAAACTTGAGTTTTTTACGTAACTATTATTATTAGAAACTAATATCAATAATTATGACTAGAAAAGAATTTTTTTCCAGAGTAGGATTTGGAGCAGCAACAGTTTTACTACCTGCTTGTATTGCTGGCATGGCCGTGAGTTGTAGCTCTGATGATACAAATTCAGGTTCATCAGGTACCACCACCCCGACACCTTCAGCAAGTTCAAATTTCACAGTTGATGTAAGCATGGGGACTTTAGCTAAAAACGGAGGTTTTTTAGTAACCCAAGGAATAATTATCGCTAGAACCAACGCAGGTGATTTTCTAGCAGTCTCTGCTGCATGCCCTCATGAGGGAGTTATTGTTAATTATGATGAAGCAGGTAACAAATTTGTTTGTCCAAGACATAATTCTCAATTTACCAGTAAGGGAGTAGTTACAATTGGGCCTGCAGCATCTAATTTAAGAGAGTACAAGACTTCATTAGCAGGAACAGCACTGACTGTTTTTGTATAATAAAATTAAAACAAAGAGCTATAAGTAAGTCGAAAGTTTAAAAGTCGTAAAGTCAAAAGAATTAACTTTAAGTAAAACAGCTTTAAATCAGATTTTTACATGATTTTATCCTGATTTTAAAATACGACATTATACCATGGTTATTACTTAAGTCTCTTATTGTTAAATTAATTCTGTCTTAATTTTGTTCTCTGCTAAATTGTTGTTTAGGGAAAACAAATACTTTTATAGAAATAAAAACAACCCTAAAATGAAAAAATACACGCTGATTTTGTTTCTTTTCTTAGGAACATTTGGTTATTCTCAAAATTGGGAATCTGATTTTAATGATGCAAAAATAAAAGCAATCAAAGAAAACAAAAATATCCTTCTTGTGTTTTCAGGATCTGATTGGTGTGCGCCTTGTATTAAACTAGAAAATACAATCTGGAAGTCAGAAGATTTTAAAAATGAGGCAAAGCAAAAATGGGTCATATACAAAGCTGATTTTCCTAAGAAAAAAGCAAATTTACTGGCTGCTAATTTAACAGCTAGCAATAAAAAATTAGCTGAGCAGTACAACAAATCTGGAAATTTCCCTTTAGTGCTGTTACTGGATAAAACAGGGACCGTATTAGGAATTACTGGTTACAAAAATGTGACTCCGCAAGAATACATTCAAATCATTCATTCCTTTGAGAAATAATGAAAAAAATACTCGTACTCAGTTTTATATTCACAACGGCATTAGCAACTTCGCAAATTACGCATAAGAGAAAGTTGTTTATGTTAGGGAGTCCTTTTGAGGTTACCGCTGTTGCAAGTGATACTATAAAGGCCAACGAATATATTGATTTGGCTGTAGCCGAAGTAAAACGAATTGAGTATTTAATCTCCGATTGGATTCCAACAACGCAAATCTCCGAAATCAATCGCAATGCAGGAATACAGCCAGTAAAAGTGGATGCTGAAGTTTTTGAATTGGTCGAAAGAGCCATTAAAATCTCCCAAATTACCAATGGTGCTTTTGATATTTCGTATGCTTCCATGGACAAAATATGGAAATTTGATGGTTCCATGAAAGTAATGCCAACCGATGAAGCCATAAAAAAATCAGTCGCGAAAATTGGGTATAAAAATATTATTCTAAACCAGAAAGAACAGACTATTTTTCTAAAATCAGAAGGAATGAAATTAGGTTTGGGCGGCATTGGACAAGGCTATATTGCTGATAAAGTAAAAGATTTATTGTTTTCTAAAGGCTGTCTTTCCGGAATTATAAACGTCTCGGGAGATATTAATGCCTGGGGGAAACAACCGGACGGAAAACCTTGGACTGTAGGAATAGTAAACCCTTTGAACAAGAATAAAATTTTTGCCACGTTCCCGATAGAAGACAGTGCGGTGGAAACTTCCGGCAGTTATGAAAAATATGTGATTTTTAACGGTATTCGTTATTCGCATATTATTGATCCCAGAACGGGGTATCCGGCAAATGGTGTGGTCAGTGTCTCTGTTTTTTCCAAGCAGACTGAAATCGCTGATGCGTTGGCCACAGGAATTTTTGTACTTGGAGTAGAAGTAGGCTTGGATTTAGTAAATCAAATTAAAGGGATTGAATGTATTATTGTTGACGATAAAGGAAAAATTCACTCTTCAAATGGAATTGATATCAAAAAATATAATTAATAACAAAATGCACTCATGAAACATAAAATAGCCTTTGTATTTTTTACACTTTTGATTTTGCAATCGTGCAGTTCCATAAAAGAATACGAAAAAGAGAAAATAACTGATCCTGACATGAAGCTTTCTGCCCGAACAGCGGAACGGTATGAAACGTCTTTTCAAGTATATCGTGAAGCTGCTGGCGGAGCCAATGGTGGAAAATCAGGTGGCGGCTGTGGTTGCAATTAATTTAAAGCATCAATTCAGATTGTAAATTCCAATCCATTAGAAAATGAAAATAAAAATTTTATCTCTTTTTATCTTAATCACTGTAACTGCTTTTTCTCAAGAAAATAGTAAAGAACCCGTTTTTAAAAAAAGAGTGTTAGAAAGTACAGAAGTGGACTTTCTAGCGAGTTATTACGAGCAAGATGGATCAAGATCAGCTGTTTCTGGGGGTATTGGTTCAGAGAAACTTACAGATGTCGCTTCTAATATTGTGGTGGCAATGCCGTTGAATGAGGATGATGTCTTGACTATTGATTTAGGAATATCAGCCTATTCATCAGCTTCGTCCAGTAATATAAATCCATTTAATTCTACGGGTGCTTCTGGCAGCAGAGGCGCTAATGATCCAACAGCAGGCAGTAAAGCGGCGGCTACGGGACCCAGTGGAACGCCTTGGCAAGCTTCATCTGGTGCTTCAAGAAGTGATGAGTTAGTATCCGTTGTTGCTAATTACAGTCATAGTAGCGATTCCAGGAATTTTATTTGGAATACAGATGTTTCTTTTTCAAATGAATATGATTACACTTCAGTTGGTTTTGGTGGCGGAATCACTGGTCTTTTTAATGAAAAAAACACAGAATTGAGTTTGAAAGTAAATGCATATATAGATCAATGGAGACCTATTTATCCAACAGAGTTGCACGAATATTCATTGTATGGTTCAAATTTTTTAAATCAAGGCTATTTTTTTGGTGTATCAGTTTTGGATCAGAACGGTGTATCCTCAACAGATTACTTGCCGTCTGAATTTAAACAGGTTACTACTGTTAACAGAAATTCATTTTCAGCTTCTGTAGGGTTTTCTCAGGTTTTGACTAAGAAATTACAAGTTTCCGTTTTCTTTGATGTATTGCAACAACAAGGATTATTGTCTTCTCCTTACCACCGAATTTATTTTGCAGACAAAGCCAATTTTTACATTGGACAAGCGCAATACATAAGCAATTACGAAAGTCCAAGCAACACCGGAGTTTACAAATTAGCAGATGATATCGAAAGATTACCGGATTCACGGTTTAAACTTCCCGTTGGAGCGCGTTTGAATTATTACATCAATGACCGATTTATATTACGAACTTATTATCGTTTTTATTCAGATAATTGGGATTTACAATCGCATACCGCCAGTATTGAACTTCCTGTGAAATTGTCCGATAAGTTTACTGTTTTTCCCATGTACCGCTATTATACACAAGCGGCTTCTAAATATTATGCGCCTTATGAAACGCATTTGTCAACAGAAAAATTTTATACTTCAGATGCTGATTTAGCCACATTTGATGCCAATCAATACGGTTTTGGCGTTAATTATACAGATATTTTTTCTGCAGGGAAAATTTGGAAATTTGGCTTAAAAAATATTGATTTTAGATTCAATCATTACAAACGAAGTGATAATTTGACGGCTAATATTGCTACCATTGCTTTCAAATTTGTAATGCAATAAACCCTAAATTTACAAAAAATAATAAAGATGCATATATTAATTCTTTTCAACTGCACTATTTTTATTCAGAGACCGAAAACGGAATCAAGACCAAAATACATATTACACTCATTTGTAAATGGTTGAAAACAAAATTCTAATTATCGGAACCTTTTTCGGAATTGGAATTTTGATAGCTGGAATGTTTTTAAAGAAAGATTCGTTAAAAAATACGGCGTATATTTTGTTTGTGATAGTGTCAATTTTTGTCAATAAAAGTAGGAAATTCTGGGGATGAAATTCGTCATACAGAAATTAGTGAAGACAGCGCTGTTTCTGCACCCGTGAATGAGAATACAGCTGTGAAAAAAGAATATAATAAAAAACAAGAATGATATTCATTTAACAAAAATTAGCATTTAAGTTAAAATAAAAATTGCTTTCTAAAGAATTTAACTCGTATATTTGCAAAAGAATTAAAATAAAGCAGACAAAAATGTTTACAAATCAATTGCATCATCATCATTTTCATTATTGCTCTCAAGCGATGTGTTAATGGTATGTGTGTAAATCATCATATTCTAAAAACCCGTTTGAGTACATCAAACGGGTTTTTTATTACCCCATATTTGTACTCAATCAAAATATTTTAAACAAAAAAACAAAAAACAAAATGAGTACATTAAAAATTGCAATTCAAAAATCAGGGCGTTTAAACGAAGACAGCATTCAAATTCTAAAAGATGCAGGCATTTCAATTGATAACGGAATCGACCAATTAAAAGCAGAAGCATCCAATTTTCCTTTAGAAGTTTTGTATTTAAGAAATTCGGATATTCCTCAATATCTGATTGATGGAGTTGTGGATATTGCTATTGTGGGCGATAATTTATTAGTTGAAAAAGGCGGAGATATTGAAGTAATTCAAAAATTAGGTTTTTCAAAATGTAAAGTATCTGTTGCTGTACCAAAAGCATTTGATTACAAATCCGTTCAGGATTTAGACGGTATGCGTATTGCCACTTCCTACCCTAAAACAGTACTTGATTTTTTTAGTTCTAAAGGTGTAAATGTCGATATTCACCAGATTTCAGGTTCGGTTGAAATAGCTCCAAACATTGGTTTAGCTGATGCTATTGTTGATATTGTTTCCAGTGGAAGTACATTATTTAAAAATAATCTAAAAGAGGTTGAAGTTATTTTTAAAAGTGAAGCGGTGTTGGCTGTTTCTCCAAAAGTAAGTCCTGAATCTCAAAAAATAATAGACACTTTAAAATTCAGAATTGAATCTGTTTTAAGAGCAAGAAAATCGAAGTATATCTTGATGAATGTGCCAAATGACAAAATTGATGCTGTTGGAAAAATTCTTCCGGTATTACGAAGTTTAACCGTTTTGCCTTTGGCACAAGAAGGATGGAGCAGCGTACACTCGGTAATCGACAAAGACACTTTCTGGGATGTGATTGATCAATTGAAAGAAGCTGGAGCTGAAGGAATTTTAGTTTGTCCAATTGAGAAAATGGTTTTGTAGAATTATGAATGATATGATTTAAAAGTAAAATCTTTCAATTTTTAAATCATTTAATCTTTGAATAAAATTAAAAATGAATAAAATATTCAATCCAAAACCCGAAAGCTGGGCTTCCATTTTAGAAAGACCTACAAAAACGGTTGATGATATAGAAGCAACAGTAAAAGAAATTTTTAAGGAAGTACAAAAGAAAGGTGATCTTTCTGTTGCAAAATACACTTCGCTTTTTGATGGTGCAATTATCGAAAATTTAGCAGTTTCTAAAGCAGAAATTGACGAGGCTATTGCTTCCATTTCTGCCGACTTAAAAGAAGCAATTTCACTTGCAAAGTCAAACATTAAAAAATTCCATACTGCTCAAAAAACAGAAAGAGTAACTGTAGAAACTATTGAAGGAGTAAATTGTTGGCAGGAAAAAAGACCCATTCAAAAAATTGGATTGTATGTTCCAGGAGGAACTGCACCTTTATTTTCCACAGTCTTAATGCTTGCTGTTCCTGCAGAAATTGCAGGCTGTAACGAAATTGTTTTGTGTTCCCCTCCCGATAAAAATGGAGCTATAAATCCCGCAATATTGTATGCTGCAAATTTATGTGGTGTGACTAAAATATTAAAAGTAGGAGGTATTCAAGCAATTGCCGGAATGACTTTTGGTACGGAAACGATCCCTAAAGTGTATAAAATTTTTGGACCAGGAAATCAATATGTAACGGTAGCCAAGCAACTCGCAACTCAGTTTGGCGTAGCAATTGATATGCCGGCCGGTCCATCAGAATTATTGATTGTGGCTGATGATACAGCAGTTCCAGCTTTTGTAGCATCAGATTTATTATCTCAAGCGGAACACGGAGCGGACAGTCAGGTAATTTTAGTTTCTACTTCCAGAAAGTTAATTGAGGCTGTTGAGGCTGAAATCCAAATCCAAATAAAAGCGTTGCCAAGAAAAGCGATTGCTGAAAAAGCGATTGCTAATTCTAAATTAATTTTTGTCGAAAATGATAAAATCGCTTTGGATTTAATAAACGAATACGGACCGGAACACTTTATTGTGTGCACTGCCAACGATGATTTTTATATTGACGAAATTGAAAATGCAGGTTCGGTTTTTATAGGGAATTATACACCGGAGAGCGCCGGTGATTACGCATCGGGCACCAATCATACCTTGCCTACCAACGGATATGCAAAAAACTATAGTGGTGTAAATTTAGATAGTTTTACAAAAACAATGACTTTTCAAAAAATAACGGAAAAAGGAATCCAAAATATAGGAAAAGCTATTGAAATAATGGCTGATGCCGAAGGGTTGCAAGCACACAAAAATGCAGTTACATTACGATTAAAAGCACTGGAAGATGGGAAATAGTTTTGATATCAATAATTTGGTTCGAGAGAACGTAAAAACAATGAAGCCGTATTCCTCTGCTCGCGATGAATTTGAGGGTTTTGATACTGCTGATATGATTTTTTTGGATGCCAATGAAAATCCGTTTGAGAATGGCGTAAATCGCTATCCTGATCCACAACAAATGAGTGTGAAAGCAGTTTTGGCCAAACAAAAAAATGTAAAGACCAACCAAATTTTACTTGGAAATGGCAGTGATGAAGTATTGGATTTATTATTCAGAGCTTTTTGTGAACCAAAAACAGATAATGTGATTACCTTACCGCCAACCTACGGAATGTATGGTGTTTTGGCTAATATCAATGCAGTTGAAAACAGAGAAGTATTACTTTCAGAAGATTTTCAACCGCAAATAGAAAAAATTATTAAAGCTGTTGATGCAACCACTAAAATCATTTTTTTATGTTCACCAAATAATCCAACCGGAAATTCTTATTCGGATGAAAGTGTGGCGTATATTCTTCAAAATTTTAAGGGGTTGGTAGTAATTGATGAAGCATATATTGACTTTTCAAAAAAAGAAAGTTGGATTAATGAATTAGACGAATATCCAAATTTGGTCATTACTCAAACACTATCAAAAGCGTACGGTTTGGCAGGAATCAGATTGGGAATTTGTTATGCATCTGCTGAAGTAATTTCGGTTTTGAATAAAATAAAACCACCGTATAATGTGAATGAACTGACTCAAAAAAGAGCATTGGAACGATTAGACAAGCCGGAAAAGATAAAATTTGAAATTGAATCTATTATAGCGCAAAGAGAGGAATTACTTAAAGTGTTACTTGATATTAATTTTGTCGAAAAAACTTATCCTACAGAAGCCAATTTTATTTTGGTAAAAGTGGATGATGCCAATAAAAGATACGCAGAGTTGATTGCAAAAGGAATTGTAATCAGAAATCGAACCACCCAACCACTTTGTGAAAATACATTGCGTTTAACTGTTGGAACAGAGAATGAGAATAAGAAGTTGATTGAGGTGTTATTAGCAATTAGTAAATAACTTAATTAAAACGAAATGAAGAAAATAAATAAACACCTGTTGTTAAGCTTTTTAATTTTTTTGTGTTTCACTTCTTTTATCAATGCTCAACACAAAGAAAAAACTGGTAAAATCTATTTCCTACGTTCTACAGGTATTTCTGGCTCTGGTTCAGCATTCAAAATGTTTATTGATGATAAATTTGTTTGTAAACTGAATAATAAAAAATACTCCGTACATGAAGTTGCTGAAGGAAAGCATAATTGTTTTGTTAAAGGTGGCAGAAAGAAGCCAGGGGAAAGTGCTGAAAAATTTGAAGTTCAAGTTGAAGCAGGAAAAATAACCTATGTTCAATTAGTCTATGAAATAGGTATTTTTGAGTACTACCTTTATTTTAAAGAAGTTATGGAGGAAATAGCCTTAAAGAAAATAGAAAAAATGTCAGAAGACACAAAATGTTTTTAATATAATTTTACAGTAGATAACTAAGACATAGCTAAATGAAAAAAATACTTTTTATAGATCGTGACGGAACAATGGTTTTGGAACCAAATGATTATCAATTAGACAGTTTTGAAAAACTGGAATTCTATCCAAAAGCATTTCAATACCTTGGGAAAATTGCTTTGGAACTAGATTTTGAACTCGTAATGGTGACCAATCAAGATGGTTTGGGTACGGATTCGCATCCGGAAATTAACTTTTGGCCCGTGCATAATTTAATAATGAAAGCATTTGCTAATGAAGGCGTGGTTTTTAGTGAAGTCTTAATTGATAAAACATTTCCGCACGAAAATGCTCCAACGCGCAAACCTGCATTAGGTTTGTTGACAAAATACATTGATAATCCGGAGTATGATTTAACAAATTCATTCGTAATAGGAGATAGGATAACCGACGTTGAATTAGCCAAAAATTTAGGTTCAAAAGCGATTTTTATTAATACCGATGAAGAATTGGGAGGCGACGAAATTGCTTCAAAAAGAGAGGAATTAGATTCCGTTATTGCTTTGCAAACTACCGATTGGAAAGTAATTTATGAGTTTTTGAAATTAGAAGAACGCTCCGCTTCAATAAAAAGAAAAACAAATGAAACGGATATTTACATCAACGTAAACCTTGATGGAACGGGTAAAAGCAAAATCGAAACTGGTATTGCTTTCTTTGACCACATGCTGGATCAAATAGCTCGTCACGGACAAATGGACTTGGAAATTCTTGTAAAAGGTGATTTGGAAGTAGACGAACACCACACAATTGAAGATACAGCAATTGCACTTGGAGAAGTTTTTGCGAAAGCATTAGGAAATAAATTAGGAATAGAACGTTACGGTTTTTGTTTGCCAATGGACGACTGTTTAGCGCAAGTGGCTATTGATTTTGGAGGCAGAAACTGGCTGGTTTGGGAATCCGAATTTAAACGGGAGATGGTCGGAAAAATGCCAACGGAGATGTTTTATCATTTCTTCAAATCTTTCTCGGATGGAGCGAAAGCCAACATCAATATAAAGGCAGAAGGAACGAACGAACATCACAAGATTGAAGCCATTTTTAAAGCTTTTGCCAAAGCAATAAAAGTAGCCGTAAAGCGGGATACAGAAAAAATGATTTTGCCAAGTACAAAGGGGATGCTTTAATTTAGTCGAAAGACAAAAGTCTTAAAGTCTTAAAGTGCTCCGGCATTGACTTTATGACTTTTGACTTTACAACATTAAGACCAATATAAATGAAAACAGTAATCATAAATTACGGTGCAGGCAATATTCAAAGTATTATGTTTGCCATCGAAAGATTGGGATTCAAAGCCATTTTGAGTAATAATCCAGAAGAAATTAAAGTAGCAGACAAAGTGATCTTTCCAGGCGTTGGAGAAGCAAGTTCCGCAATGAAAATGCTTTTAGAAAGTGGTTTAGAGACTTTGATTCCAACCTTGAAACAACCTGTTTTGGGAATATGTTTGGGAATGCAACTGATGTGCAACAAATCGGAGGAAGGGAATACCAAAGGTTTGGGAATTTTTGATGTTGATGTGATTAAATTCACGCCAAAAGTAAAAGTACCACAAATGGGGTGGAACCAAATTTACAACTTGAAATCAGATTTATTCAAAGGAATTGCTGAGAACGAATATATGTATTTAGTACATAGTTTTTATGCTCCTATTTGTACAGAAACCATTGCTACAACTAATTACGAGCTAGAATATTCCTCAGCATTGGAAAATGAAAATTTTTATGGAACTCAATTTCATCCCGAAAAAAGTGGTGATGTTGGAGAACAAATTTTGGGTAATTTCTTAAAATTAAAGGATTGAAAAATTCAAAGATTGAAAAATTAGAGAATCAAATAGTTCTTTAATTAACATTCCCAATCTTTAAATAATTCAATTTTTAAATCTTTAAATTAAAAATAAATGAGAATAATACCTGCAATAGACATCATTGATGGAAAATGTGTTCGCTTGTCAAAAGGCGATTACAATACCAAAATTATATACAATGAAAATCCGCTTGAAGTGGCCAAATCATTTGAAGCTCACGGTATAGAATACCTGCACCTGGTTGATTTAGACGGAGCAAAGTCAAGCCAAATTGTGAATTATAAAATATTAGAGCAAATAGCTTCTAAAACCAAATTGAAAATTGATTTTGGTGGTGGATTAAAATCCGATTCCGATTTGAAAATTGCTTTTGAAAGTGGTGCCAATCAAATTACCGGCGGAAGTATAGCCGTTAAAAATAGAGAACTATTCGAAAAATGGATTGCAGAATACGGTGCTGATAAAATTATTTTGGGAGCAGATGCCAACAATGAAAAAGTAGCGGTCTCTGGTTGGTTAGAAGATTCTAATGAAGAATTGATTCCCTTTATACAAGAGTATCAAAATAAGGGAATTCAGTATGTAATTTGTACCGATATTGCCAAAGACGGTATGCTTGAAGGACCATCCTTTGATTTATATAAAAAAATTATTAATCAATGCACTGTCACTTCGAGCGCGTCATCTCGAGCGCAGTCGAGAGGCGAGAAGTTGGCGCAAGCCAATGGCATAAAATTAATTGCTTCAGGAGGAATTTCTACTTTTGACGAATTACCAAAACTAGCCGAATTAGGCTGTGAAGGAACAATAATTGGTAAGGCAATTTATGAAGGACGAATTTCATTGAAACAATTAGAAAAATATATAATAAAATAGATTGTTTCACAAAGACACACAAAGATGACACTAAGATTCACCAAGAATTTTGTGAATCTCTGTGAAACTTCGTGAATCTCTGTGTAATAAAAACAATAATGCTTACAAAAAGAATTATTCCCTGTCTCGACATTAAAAACGGAAGAACCGTAAAAGGTATTAATTTTGTGGACTTGCGTGACGCAGGAGATCCAGTTGAATTAGCTAAAATATATTCAGATGAAGGCGCGGATGAATTGGTCTTTCTAGATATTTCTGCCACGGAAGAAAGAAGGAAAACCTTAGTTGATTTGGTTCGTAAAGTCGCTTCCACGATTAATATTCCATTTACTGTTGGTGGTGGAATTTCCTCCGTTGAAGATGTTGAAATTTTGCTGCAAAACGGGGCGGATAAAGTTTCTATTAATTCTTCAGCGGTCAAAAACCCGCAGTTGATTAATGATTTGGCACAAAAATTTGGAAGTCAATGTGTAGTGGTTGCAATTGATGCCAAACAAATTGACGGGCAATGGATTGTTCATTTAGTAGGAGGAAAAGTGCCTACCGAATTGAATTTGTTTGATTGGGCCAAAGAAGTGGAAGAACGTGGTGCAGGTGAAATTTTATTCACGTCAATGGATAATGACGGAACTAAAAACGGTTTTGCTAATGAAGCTTTGGCTAGACTTTCTGAGTTAGTTAATATTCCTATAATTGCTTCAGGAGGAGCAGGAAATATTCAACATTTTGTAGACGCTTTTGTAGCTGGAAAAGCCGATGCAGCATTGGCCGCAAGTGTATTTCATTTTAAAGAAATTGAAATCAAAACATTAAAAAAAGTCCTTAAAAATAACAATATCGAGATTAGAATATAGAAATAGATAATAGAATAAAGAGAAAAGAAAGTTAGATTAGATAATCTTTCAATCTTTAAATTTTCAATCTTTAAATTAAAAACATGAACATAGATTTTTCAAAAAATACAGACGGATTAATTCCAGCAATCATTCAAGACAGTGAAACCAAAACGGTTTTGATGTTGGGTTATATGAATGCCGAAGCGTATCAAAAAACGATAGACACTAAAAAAGTAACCTTTTACAGTCGAAGTAAGCAAAGGCTTTGGACAAAAGGCGAGGAAAGTGGCAATTTTCTAAATCTGATTGACATCAAAAACGACTGTGATAATGATACGCTATTGATTCAGGTAAAACCAGAAGGGCCAACATGTCATAAAGGTACAGATACATGCTGGGCTGACGAAAACAAAGCAGATTATGGCTTTATTTCGGATTTAGAAGATACAATCCAACTTCGAAGAGAAAATGCAGATTCAGAAAAAAGTTACGTTGCTTCTTTATTCAAATTAGGGATGAACAAAATTGCCCAAAAAGTAGGTGAGGAAGCGATTGAAGTGGTTATTGAAGCCAAAGATGACAATGATGATTTGTTTTTGAGTGAAAGTGCTGATTTACTTTTTCATTATCTTATCTTATTGCAAGCCAAAGGGTTTAAGTTAGATGATGTGGTAACAGTTTTAAAAAGCCGTCAGAAGAAAAATTAGCATACTTACTTTTTATACATAAAACCCAATAGAAAATTCATTTGCTATTGGGTTTTCTTTTTTCTTTTATTTCCAATAGCAATCCACTATATTTACTTTTATTTTAAAATTAAAGCAGCACATGCAAGTAATGAATTCAGACAATACCACCTTTAATCCTGATGCAAACAATTTTATACTAAATACTGGACTACACATAATTCTAACTACTGATGAAGATGACGCTCGGCCGGTTTATATTTCAGGGAATTTTAATAATTGGCGCACACAGGACAACGAATTTCTGATGGAGAAGATAGGGAACCGTTCGTATCATTACAAATTCCCACATGATTTTGATTATCCAGAGATGCTTTTGTATAAATTTACGAAAGGAGATTGGAGCGATGTTGAGATTAACAGTCATGGGAATCGTACCGAAAATCGCTCTACATTAGCACATACTGGCATTCAAAAAGAACACGTTGAGAGATGGAGAAAAAACTGGTTGCCTTTTAAACAATCTTTTTTACCTCAAGTGCAATTGATTTCGGATGAATTTGAAATTCCCCAACTCAATAAAACCAGGAAAATATGGGCGTTATTACCCCATGATTATGACAAATCGAGTGAAAGTTATCCGGTTATGTATTTGCAGGATGCTCAAAATTTATTCAATGAATCAGCTGAATTTGGCAATTGGGAAATTGATAAAAAACTGGCAGTTATGTCAGAATATAAAATCGGAAAAATTATAATTATTGCTATTGAACACGCCGAAGAAGATCGCATCAAAGAATACAATGTAGGGAAAACTGTTCTAGGAAAGGGACAAGGCAAGAAATACATTCGCTTTGTGACTGATACATTAAAACCCTACGTAGATCGCAATTTTAGAACCAAAAAAGAACGGGAATTCACCGGAATTGGAGGAAGCTCAATGGGTGGATTAGTTAGTATTTTTAGTGGATTAAGAAATCCTGAAGTGTATGGGAAATTAATGATTTTTTCGCCCTCGCTTTGGGTCGTTCCTGAATTAAAAATCAATACTGAAAAAGCTAATTCAGCAGATACAAAAATCTATTTATATGCCGGTGGCGATGAAAGTATAAAGATGATTGAACATATCAAAAGTTTTAAAGATAGTTTGATTTCAACTGAATTTGTAAAAGAAAAATCGAATATTAATTTAAGTATTAACAAGCAAGGAAAACATAGTGAAACCTATTGGAGTGACGAGTTTCCAAAAGCAATTGAATGGTTGTTTTTTAATGAAAAAGAGGTGTAGAGATGCGATTTATCGCGTCTATTACAGAGTATAGCTAAAAAAACGACATTAATGTTGAATTTCATCCAATAACAACAGCCATAAAAAAAGAATAAATGAGAACAAGTACAATAACAAATTCAGATGATTTTTCAGGTACAATTTTAATTCCGGTTTTTGAAACCTATTCAAAAAGTATTGTTCCCATTACATTTAATGGATTAGAAATTGCTTCCAAAGTTTTTTTTGGTAAAAAAGACACACACTATTTGGCCGAAAAAAATGATAATACGTATGTTTTTATTGGCTTGGGAAAAACGATAGATTATAAATCGTTAAAAACTATTTTTCGCCGTATTTCATCGAAACAAAAAGAAAATTTAAGTTTGAGTGTAGCTTTAGTTATACCAGAACAATTTACTGAGGATCAGGTTGAAGCTATGATTTCAGGATTGTTTTTGGGAACGTATGATTTAGGTCATTTTAAATCGGAGAAAAGCGTACATCCTTTTTTACAACCAGATTTTAGCTTGAGTTTATTATCTGAAAAAGAGCATTTGGCTACAGCCAAAAAAGGAATTAAAATTGCCAAAGCACAACTAGCAACCTATAATTTAGTCGATTTACCACCCAACACGATCAATCCAAAATACTTGTCGAATTGGGCTAAAGAAACCGGGGATCACTATGGATTTGATGTGGAAGTCCTGGGTTATGAAGCTTCTAAAATTGCAGGTCTTGGCGCTTTTTTAGCCGTAGGAAAAGGAAGCGAGAATGAACCTCAATTTATCATTATGAAGTATACTCCTGTTGTTGAAGTAAAACACTTAAAACATGTTGGATTGGTGGGGAAAGGAATCACCTTTGATACTGGTGGATTAAATATAAAAACGGCAGGAATGGTCCACATGAAGTGTGATATGGCTGGTGGTGCGGCAGTATTTGGGGCGATGCAACTTATAGCCGATTTACAATTGCCAGTCAAAGTAACTGCTATTGTTCCTTGTGCCGAAAACTCGGTTGACAGCAAGTCCTTTTTACCTAGTGATGTAATTCACAGTTACAGTGGACATTCAATAGAAATAATTGATACTGATGCAGAAGGCAGACTCATTTTAGCCGATGGATTATCGTATTTGATTAAAAATTTCAAACCGGAATATATTGTGGATATCGCCACACTTACTGGAAGCAGCGTGGGTACTTTTGGGTATGAATGTGGTGCTTTGTTTACCAACAATGCAGAAATGGCTAAGAAATTGCAAGAAAACGGAGATGCAATAGGAGAGCGTTTGTGGCCTTTACCGCTTTGGGATGTTTACAAATCAGACATAGAAAGTGATATTGCCGATGTGAAAAATTATAGCGGAAAACCAGTTGCCGGAGCCATAAGTGCCGCCAAATTTTTAGAATATTTCACCCAAGAACACAACGCTTGGGCGCACCTTGATGTAGCTGGAGTGGCATTTGGTGAGGATGAATTTGCTAAAAGTAAGCATGCAACAGCGTATGGTGTTCATTTATTAACTAAATTCATAGAAAATTTATAACCTATGGAAAACGCTAAAACCTTTCTTTGTATTTCAAATTATTTCAAAGGTGCCGATTTTTTAATTAATTTAAAAAAATTAGGCAACAAAGTCTATTTAGTGACAAGCGAAAAACTCAGAGACAAGCCATGGCCACACGAACATATTGATGAGATTTTTTATATGGAAGGCCAAGATGTCGATTGGAATTTAGAACATCTGTTATTAGGTGTTGGTAATTTTATGAAAACTACTAAAGTAGATGCCATTGTTGCGTTAGACGATTATGATGTAGAAAAAGCCACGTATCTAAGGGAAAACCTCCGTATTGATGGGATGGGACAAACTACGGGACGTTATTTTAGAGATAAATTAGCGATGCGAATGAGAGCCAAAAGTTGTGGAATTTCTATTCCTGCTTTTTGTTCTTTGTTTAATGACCATGACATCAATACTTTTGCAGATGCTATTCCTGCTCCATGGGTTTTGAAACCACGTTCCGAAGCTTCTGCAACAGGAATTATAAAAATAGAGGACAAAGAGCGTTTGTGGATCCATATTAATGAAATGGGGAATAACAGATTCAAATATCTATTGGAACAATTCAAACCTGGTGATGTGTATCACTGTGACAGTTTGATTTCGGATAGCAAAGTAATCTTCAGTTTGACTTCTAGATATTTAGCTACACCAATGGAAATATCTCAAGGTGGCGGCGTTTTCCGTTCTGCAAATAGTAAATACAAATCAGAGGATGATATTGCGATAAAAAAATTAAATGAACAAGTGATGAAAGGTTTTGGGTTGAAACATGGAGCCGCTCATACAGAGTTCATCAAAAGTAATGAAGATGGACAGATTTATTTCTTGGAAACTTCTTCACGAGTAGGAGGAGCGCATTTGGCCGAAATGGTTGCTGAAGCTTCGAATATTAATTTATGGAAAGAGTGGGCGGCAATTGAAGACGCTTTGGTCAAAGGAACGAAGTACAGTTTACCAAAAGTAAAAAAAGGATATGCCGGAATCGTTTTGACTTTAACAAAATTCCAGCATCCTAATTTATCTTCGTTTTCAGATCCGGAAGTTTGCTTTAGAATACCCTTAGAATATCATGCAGGACTTATTGTCAAATCAGATAATCAAGAAAGAATTTTAGAATTGCTAGAGGAGTATGGCAAACGTTTAGCCAATGATTTTACTGCTGTAGTAGAACAAAGCAAAGTAACCCACCTGCATTAATTTTTGTGTTTTAATCTAATGAAAAAGCGACTATTTTAATTGGATAGTCGCTTTTTTATTAAACTTTACTTAAAGTTCAATTGAGCATATTAGTATACCTTAGCAACAAATTTTTTTAAATTAAATAGATTTTATAATACCTTCACATGAAAAAAATACTTTTTATTTTTAGCTTTTTTGCCCTTATTAGTTGTAAAATTCAGAATACACAACAGGTACTTGAAACTAATAAACCTACTCAAAACACTTACTTTACGATTGCTTTTGGTTCCTGCGACAATCAAAAGATTAAAAATGAACTTTGGCCAGCGATAGACAAAAATCATCCTTCCGTTTGGATTTGGGGAGGTGATAATGTGTACTCGGATACAGAAGATATGCAGTTTCTTAAAAATAATTATGAAATTCAAAAACAAGACGCGGATTATCTAACTTTTATTAAAGATAAAATAGTTTTAGGAACTTGGGATGATCACGATTATGGAGCAAATGACGCTGGGGAAGAATATCCCTTTAAAAGAAAAAGCCAACAGTTATTATTGGATTTTTTAGGCACTTCAAAGAACGCTTCTGAGCGAAAAAGAGACGGAGTTTATACTGCTAAAACTATTGAGGTAAATGGAAATAAAATAAAAGTCATTGTATTGGACTCTCGCTTTTTTAGAACGGCACTGACTAAAGCCACCGATTTAAAAAAACGTTTTCAACCTAATACAGCAGGTGAAGGAACGGTGTTAGGAAATGCACAATGGAAATGGTTGGAAAATGAACTTCAAACTTCTGAGGCACAATTTAATGTTATTGTCAGCAGCATTCAATTTTTATCAAATAAACACGGTTTTGAAGCTTGGGGAAATTTTCCCCATGAAATTGAAAAACTAGAGCAATTGATTGTTTCAACGAAAGCAAAAGGTACCTTTATAATTTCTGGTGACCGCCATATTGCTACTTTTTCTTCCAAAAAAGTTCGCGGATTGTCGTATCCTTTAGTCGATTTTACTTCGAGTGGACTAACCCATACCTATGCTTCTTTTTCTGGCGAAGAAAATCCTTATGTAAAAGGAGAAGTGATCAAAGATATTAATTTTGGGTTGCTGAAGTTTGATTTTGAAAACAATAAGGTGATCATGGAAATTCGTGGAAAAGAAAATACGCTGTTGCAAGAATATGTCCAAATCTATCCTGGAAAATAAATTCCAGGAAGTTTAATTATAGAGTTTTAAAGTTTATTTTTGTCTAAAGTAAATTCACCATGCAAAAACAATTCAGTCTTATTTTGATCTCTTTCCTTATTTTTAATGGTGTAAATGCGCAAGGACTTTTGGAAAAAAAAGAGGAAATATTTACCAGACAAGATACTTTGCGCGGCAGCATCACCAAAGAAAGAGCGTGGTGGGATGTAAAACAGTACTATCTTGATATTAAAGTAAATCCTGCTGACAGTACTATTTCAGGTTCCAATACAATAAAATATCAAGTCGTTCAGGAATACAATAGTATGCAAATTGATTTGCAAAATCCTATGGAAATTTATAAAGTCATTCAGGATGGAGTAGCTTTAAAATATAGAAGAGAAGGAAATGCATTTTTTATTGAATTGATTGCATCTCAAACAAAAGGAGCCATAAAAAAGTTGACTGTTTTTTACGGAGGCAAACCTAAAGTTGCTGTAAATCCGCCATGGGATGGAGGAATTACTTGGAAAAAAGATGCTAATGGGAATTCTTTTATTGCTTCTTCTTGTCAGGGATTGGGTGCGAGTGTTTGGTGGCCAAACAAAGATCACATGTATGACGAAGTGGAAAATATGCTGATCAGTGTAAATGTTCCTGAAAATTTGACAAATGTATCTAACGGTCGTCTGATCAGTGTTAAGCAATTAAAGGACGGAACCAAAACCTATAATTGGTATGTCTCAAATCCTATCAATAATTATGGTGTAAACATAAATATAGGAGATTATGTTTCGTTTTCAGAAAAATATAAGGGAGAAAAAGGCGATTTAGACTGTACCTATTATGTTTTGAGAGACAATTTGGCGAAAGCCAAAAAACAATTTCAGGATGTTCCAAAGATGTTGAAAGCTTTTGAGCACTGGTTTGGACCATATCCTTTTTATGAAGACAGTTACAAGTTAGTTGAAGCTCCGTATTTAGGAATGGAACATCAAAGTTCAGTGACCTACGGAAATAAATTTAAAAATGGTTATTTAGGAAGGGATTTAAGCGGAACGGGTTGGGGATTAAAATTTGATTTTATCATTATCCATGAATCCGGACATGAATGGTTCGCCAATAATATTACGTACAAAGATATTGCTGATATGTGGATTCATGAGAGTTTTACAAACTATTCTGAAAGCCTTTTTGTAGAATATTATTATGGGAAAGAAGCTGGATTTGAATATATCCGAGGGACCAGAAAGGGAATAAACAATGATAAGCCGATTATAGGAAACTATGGTGTAAACAAAGAAGGATCTGGTGATATGTATCCAAAAGGAGGGAATATGCTACATACTTTACGCCAAATTGTAAATGATGATGAAAAATGGAGAAAAATATTAAGAGGTTTGAACAGTACTTTTTACCATCAAACGGTATCGACTAAACAAATTGAAGATTATTTAAGTCAGCAAGTTGGAATCGATTTAGCTACCTTTTTTAATCAGTATTTAAGAGATACCAGAATTCCTACAGTAGAATATTTTTTCAAGGATAATCAATTAGGATATCGCTGGACAAATTGTGTGTCAGGTTTTAACATGCCTGTTAAAGTAACGCTGAATGGCAATGAAGAATTGCTACAACCAGAGACAGAATGGCAACGTGTTTCTGTAAATACTGAAAATTCAAAATTGGAAATAGATAAAAACTTTTATGTAGCCAGTTTTAATATTACGGAATAAATTACAAAAGGTATGTTTCTGAAATTTAGGAAACATACCTTTTTTTATCTTTTCTTAAACTGTATCGGATTTTCACCCACTACTTTTTTGAAAATTCTATTAAAATATGACAGACTTTCAAAACCACACTCAAAGCACGTTTCTGTTGCATTTTTATCAGTTTTTAAAAGTATTTTAGCTTGTTCTATTCGATACTGATTTAAAAATTCAGTAAAAGTCAATCGGGTCATTTTTTTAAAATAACGACAAAAAGCGGCTTTGGATAAATGAGTCAAACGAGAGATTTCTTCAATAGAAACAGCCCTTTGGTAGTTTTCTTCTATAAATTTATATACTACTTTTAATCGCACTTGTTCTTTGTTATTGTACAGATTCTCAAATGGTTTATCGTGTAATAGTGTCTTTTCATTTGCTGTTGCTAAAATCTGAAATATGGACAGTACTTCTATAAATTGTTCAAAATGTGATAAAAGATGAATTTTTTGAAGCCTTTTGCCAATTTCATCTTTTACAGCTCCATGAAAACAAACCACCTTTTTAGAGTTCTCAAATAATTGATTAATGAAAGCTAGTTCAGGAGTGGTGATAAAGTCATTTTTGAAAAAATCTTCTTTTATCTGTAAAACTACTTTTTCATATTCGGTTTTAATTCCATAATCAAAATTCAAATGCGGAATATTAGAACCTATAAAAACCAAATCACTTCCTTCAAAATCCCCAATATGGTCACCTACGCGTCGTGTTCCATTTGGTGCTACAATGAAAGTCAATTCAAATTCAGGATGAAAATGCCAATAATAAAAATTATTCAATTTTGGATTGACCAATATTCTAAAGGAACTACCGGCTAATCTTTTTATATCCTCAAAAACTATTTTCATACCTCGTTACTGCTATAATTGTTCAATATAATACATATACTTGTCTAAAGTTACTAAAATAAATCAATATTGTACAAATAGCAGTACATTTTGTGAAAGTAATTAAGGTTCACTTTTTCTAATTTTGGAATAGTAATAACACGAAATAGATAATTATGGAAAAGAATAAGCAATCAATGGTTCCCACAATGGTTCCCACAATGGCACATAACAATGCCCACAAAGATATTCCGGGAAATCCATCGACAGCAAAATCCAGCACAACAAAATTAAATGATCGCTCTAATGGTAAACCTCTGCGTTTGCTTACTGAAGCCGATTGGAAGTTTTGGATTGAAAACGGGTATATTGTAATAAAAAATGCTGTTCCGAAAGAAAACGCTAAAAAAATGGCCGATTTCCTGTGGGAATTTGAAGAGAAAAATCAAAATGACCCAGAAACTTGGTATGCGCCACCAAGAGCCGAAATGCAAATGAAAGAACTTACCAATAGCGGTATGGTTGAAGTGTACAATCATCAATACCAATGGGATAATCGACAAATGAAAAAAGTATACGATGCATTTGTAGATATTTGGGGAACGGAAAAATTATGGGTAACCATTGACCGAGCAAATCTAAATTTACCAGTCCGTCCGGATTTTGATTTCAAAGGATTTATACATTGGGATTATGATCCTGAAACAAAACCTCAAAACGTACAAGGAGTTCTCGCTTTGGCAGACCAAATGGATGAAAATATGGGAGGATTTCAATGTATTCCTGATTTATATCGAAATTATGATACTTGGAAACTGACACAACCGGAAGATAGAAATCGATTTCAACCGGATACCTCTGAATTTGAAGGCAAATTTGTAAAAGTAAAAATGGAAGCAGGAGATTTATTGATTTTTAACAGTTCACAACCGCATGGCATTCGCCCCAATATTACAAAAGATAAAGTGAGAATGGCACAATATATTTCTATGATGCCAGCGGAAGAAGAAAATGAAGAACTACGTCAATGGAGAGTGAATTCCTGGAAAGACAGAATTGCACCTGAAGGATATGCCTTTCCTGGAGATCCCCGTAAATGGGAACAAACCAAATATAAAACGGCAGCGCTTAGTGAATTGGGAAAAAAATTATTGGGAGCAGAGAAGTGGTAACAATAAAGTAGACTATGTTTTTATCGTAATTTAAAAAGTCTCTTGCTATAAATAATTTTATTATTGGCTGACATAATTTCCAATTTCAGAAGACCGAATTCTGATTCACGATGATGTTTTGGCCACCGAAGGAACGGCAAAAGTAGTTTGTGAATTGGTCAAAAGATTGGATAGAGAAATTGTACAATGCAATTTCCTAATGGAATTAGCTTTCTTAAATGGAAGGGCAAAAATCAAAGGAAATGAAATTTTTGCCGCAATTACGTATTAATCCAGCGCACGTGTGGTTACGTAATATCTAAAACCAATAATTGCCATTTGCCATTTCTTGGCTTTAGCCAAATCCAATCGCTGTTTGGTGAAACTAGGTAAAATAACTTTGTTAATTTGGGCTAGGATTTTATACATATCATTTTGTTTGGTGTAAAGATATAAAAAAAGACGATCTTGATCTGGACCGTCTTTCTGGGTTTTTATGAGGATTTTATTTTTTTTGAAATTCTTTTGTTTCAATTTCAATAATTCCATTTAATGCTTTTTCTCCATATTTTTTTAACGCATTCTGTTTTGTGCTTTCGGGTCCATTTGATGGTTTTTGTGCACCTACTGAAAAAATATCCTCTGGCTTTAATTTATCCAAAGCTTGATAATCACTAATTTTTCCATTAATAACTATAACTGCTTCTTTATAGTTTACATTCTTATCATTTTGAATTCTCTTAATATTGTCTTCTGGCGCAAATGTTCCAAAATTGATCTCCCAACCTTTATTATCCTTTTTAACAGGGTCGCCTTTTGCAGCTTTAGATTTAAAAGTTGGTGCAGCAGGTGGTGTTGGTGGCTCAGGTATCATCTCTTTACCATCTAAATAACTTTTAGTAATAATACGGATTGAATTCTTAGCTGAAGCACCATCTTTTTGAATATTTACTGAGCTAATATAATTTGGATTCATGCTTTCAGCCTCTAGTGGGCTTACTTTTTTTCCGTCAATAAAATATTCTGCATCGTCAGGAATACCATTTTTTTCTGTCGTTATCTTTGTAACCGTATACGTGGTTTTTGGTTTTTGAAGAATTTTTAAACTATTGGGATTCACATTTTCTAATCTTAAATCCGTTACTTGTGTATTAGAATTAAAAATATTTGTACTTTTTGCTGTTTTACCTTTTGTTACAATTCTAATTATAGATTTGTTATTCTCCTTAACAACATCCATCGTAGTTATGTCATTAGGATTCGTTCTATCTAATTCTTCTTTACTTACTTTTTTTCCATCGATAAAAATCTCTGTATTTTTATCAATACTGTCATTTTTAGAACTACTGACTATAAGTACTTTAGCTTTTTTAATACTATCTTTTTCTTGCTGGATTTCTAAAGCAGCAGTAACTGGATGTTTTGATTCTACTTTGACGGTTTCTTCTTTTACTTTCTCCTGAGCAATTACATCAATTTGAAATAAAAATACAAATGCTACTAAAGCAGGAATAACGACTGCGTACTTCCAAGAATTCGATTTTTTTGATTGATTTTTGTTTAACATAACGATTCGTTTTTTGATTAATGATTGATAAAAATGATTGGTAATGGCAACACAATTCTCATGTGTTGTTATTTTTAAAAGCGTCAACTGATACGCTTTTTTGTCGGATATCTTTTTCGTGGCTTCGCTGTCAGCAATGAATTCCAAGTTTTGGATAATTGCTTTTTTATAAAACCAAATGAATGGATTAAACCAAAACACAATACAAAACAATCTTGAAATTAATACATCAACAGTATGATTTTGCTCACTATGAACTTTTTCGTGTTCTAAAATGTTTTCTAGTTCAGAGCTGCTGTACAAGGACGAATTGTAAACGATAGTATTAAAAAAAGAGAAAGGAGCGAGGTTGTCTTTTAAGTCTATAAATTTAAAATTCGCTTGACGTTTTATGGTTTTTCCTTTTACTATTTTTTGTAAACTGTAAAATTCAAAACCAAATTTAGTGAAAAGGCATAATGTGCCAATGCAGTACAGCACTGCTAATGCCAGAAAAATATATTCTTGCGTGTGGTCTTCATCAATAATTGTACTTATGGGCAATGATGACCAATCATAATTTATAGGAGTAGGTTCTACCCATATTGTTTTAGTAAAAACAACTAACGGCAAAAGAATGGAAGTGAATAATCCCAATAACAAAAACCAACGATTGCTTGTGAAAAAGGTTTCTTTTCGCAACATAAAATGATACGCCAAATAAAACAAGGCAATTAATCCGCTGGATTTGATGAGATAAATATAAAATACTTCCATAATTAATATTGTTAATCTAAAGTTTATATTTCCTCTTTATGACTTTCAATCATAGCCAAAATTTCCCGTAATTCAGCTGCAGATATTTTCTCTTCTTTGGCAAAATGCGATACCATATTTTTATATGAGCTGTTGAAATAATTATCAATAGCAGTATTCATGAATCGTTTTCTATAATCTTCTAAACTTATAATAGGAAAGTATTGGTGTGTGTTTCCAAAGGCATTGTGTGACACAAATCCTTTTTCTTCCAGATTGCGCACAATGGTTGAAAGTGTGTTATAATGGGGTTGATCTTCTGTGATTTCTGCAAGGACTTCTTTTACGAATGCTTTTTTGAGCTTCCATAAAATGTGCATGATTTCCTCTTCTTTGTTGGTTAACTTTTGCATAATTTTTTATTTAAACCAAACCTACAACTATTTTTTTAGTTATCAAACTATAAATGTAGTTTTTTAACTATTTTTTTAGTTTTAACGTGTTTTTGCAGTTTTTTGGAAATTAATTATCCTTTTAATCAAAAATGTTATCATCACAAGGAGACTGCGTGAGGGGTAGAAGCTAGCTACCGAAGTAGCGCGTATAACCCGACGCTATAAAGAAAAGGGGCTAATAACGATTTTGTTGATAAGCCCCTTTTTTTTATAGGGTCACGCCCAAAGAATGATAATGGAATTAATTGTGTTCTTTTTGAACGAGTTTTTGCAGCCAGATACAACCTACCACTGCTAAAATACCTAAACTTCCCATGACAAACCAGTTAGCTTGGTAGCCAAAAGCGGCTATGATTTCCAGTCCAGTTTTAGAACTCGCAATGTGTGCTAAGCTGAAGCTCATCGTGAACAAGGCCATATAACGCCCTTCATGCCCCTTTGGTGCTCGGCTCAACGCAAATGAATTAGAGAAAGGGAAGATGAACATTTCACCAAAAGTGATAAAAAGAATACTAACAATTAATATTCCAGCCCACATATTGATGAGTAAAACATAAAAACTCAATGACATTAGCAATGCGCCCCAAAGAATAATTTTGAGTATACTGATGCCTTTTCTTTGAGTGAAACTTACAATTGGCATTTCCAGAAAGAAAATTAACAGTCCGTTTAAAGACAATAAAAGTCCACTTTGAAACTCGGTTAATCCAAATTTTTCATTATGATATAAGGGTAAAGTGGTGAAAAGTTGAAAGAAAAGCATGGCTGTTATGAAACAAACAAAAAGGAAGATCCAGAATATTCTGTCTTTGAAAACAGAGGCTGGTATCTCAGTTTCGCTATTGGCGGAGGCTAAATCGGCAGGTTTTTTGCGTTCTTTTACCAGTAGGGTGAAAATTAAAATAGATACAATACACGAACTTCCATCCACCCAGAATAATCCGCTGTAACCTAAATTCATAATGATTAAACCACCTAAAGCGGGTCCAGCTGTGAAGCCTAAATTTACCGCTAACCGAACTAAAGTCAGTGCTCTGGTACGATTTTCAGGTTTAGCATAAGTCGCCAAGGAGACAAACATGGCGGGACGAAACATATCAGCAACGGTCATTATGACAAACATTCCAATGCACAATCCCCAAAAGGTCCGAATGTATTGTACAAAAAACAAAAGGATTCCGCTGGTGAATAAACTGAAAACCATGATTTTATAAAAGCCTATTTTATCGGATAATTTGCCACCAAGCCAAGATCCCAGCATAGAACCAAAACCAAAAGCAACCATAATCCATCCCACTTGTGCGTAGGATAAATTCAAATCTTCTTTTAAATACTTAGATAAAAAAGGCAAAACCATCGTACCGGCGCGATTTATAAAAGTGACTAGCGTTAGAATCCAAATTTCTCTGGTAAAGCCTTTGAAATTATTAATGTAGCGTTGAAAAGCAGTTTGAAACATGTATTTGTTATATTTTGCAAAGGTAGAAAACTTTGTACCGATGCGTCTTTGTGTCCTAGTAACTTTTAAACTATTTTTGCATAAAAATAAGAACATGAGAACGCTATTTACTTTATTTCTTTTGATTCAATTGAATTTAGGCTTTGGCCAATATAAATTTGACGTTTCGGCTGTAGCCAAATTTCAAAAGGAATTAAATTCAGAATATGCCGATGCAAAGACAAGTCCGTTGACTCCGAAAGATTTAGCGGAATTCAAAACACTTGATTTTTATCCTGCAAACGAAACTTTTTATGTGGTCGCTAAGTTAGTAAGAACAAAAAAAGAGAAGCCTTTTGAAATGAAAACGTCAACGGACAGGAAACCATTGTATGTAAAATATGGGGAGCTTTCTTTTACAATTGACGGTCGGGATTTGAAACTGAATGTGTACAAGAATATGGAGCTCTCAAAAAAAGAGGAATATAAAGACTATTTATTTTTACCGTTTTCAGATCTGACTTCAGGAAACGAAAGTTACATTGGCGGGAAATACATTGATTTGAAAATCCCAAAAGGAGATGCTATTGTGATTGACTTTAACACGTCATACAATCCGTATTGCGCGTATAATTTTACATATTCCTGTCCAATAGTACCATTGGAAAATGATTTGAATATCGAGATAAAAGCGGGAGTTAAAAAATTTCACGACTAATGGATTTCTTTAATCTGCATACACATAAAGATACGAATCAACCAAATGTGTTGGAATTAGTGAATCAATATCCACAGGAATTTGATGCAACAATTCCGTATTATTCCATCGGGATTCATCCGTGGTTTATTATTGAAGAGCGAATAGAAGCTGACTTGGCAATTATCGAAAGTAAATTACAAGAAGCAAATTGTCTCGCTGTGGGCGAATGTGGGTTGGACAAACGGATTGAAGTTCCGATGGAATTGCAGCTGTTAGTTTTCGAAAAGCAATTGCTTTTGGCACAAAAATATCAAAAACCAGTGGTGTTACATTGTGTCGCTGCTTTTCAGGAAGTGATTGCAATTACGAAAAAATTGAATATTTCAGTTCCAATGCTGATTCATGGGTTTTCCAAAAATGCCCAAGTCGCTAAACAATTAGTGAACAATGGATTTTATATTTCGTTTGGGAAATATTTATTGCTTAATCCAGAACTAGAAACTGTTTTTAAAAGCGTTCCTGATAATCGATTTTTTTTGGAAACAGATACGGTGGATGAAGGAATTGAAGCAGTTTATGAATTGGCAGCAAAATACAGAGGAATTTCGCTGGAAGAAATACAGGAACTTGTGAATAGTAATTATAATGAAGTTTTTGATTTAAGAATTTTTCAAAAACATTAAACTTTAAACAAAAAACAATGGCAGAATGGACAGAGAGAGCCGAACTTTTATTCAAAAAAGAAGGTTTAGATAATTTAAAAAAGGCAAATATATTGGTTGTTGGATTGGGTGGTGTTGGTTCTTTTGCGGCCGAATTTTTGGTAAGAGCAGGAGTGGGAACGATGACTATTGTTGATGGTGACGTAGTTGATATTACCAATATAAACCGACAATTGCCTGCTTTACATTCAACTGTAGGACAACCAAAAATTACTGTTGTTGGGGATCGATTGATGGACATTAATCCAGAATTAAAATTGACGCGTGTACAGGAATTTCTTTCGCCAGAGCGTGCTTTCGAAATTGTATCGGAGGAATTTGATTATGTTTTAGATTGCATTGACAGTGTGACGCCAAAGCTGAATTTGATTATTGGAGCCAAACGAAAAAGAGTAAAAATCATCAGTAGTATGGGTGCAGGTGGGAAAATGGAAGCTTCAAAAGTGAAAGTGACTGATATTACCAATACCGTGAATTGTTATTTTGCCAAAACCATTCGAAGACGATTGAAAGAATTTAAAATTGATAAACTGAAAGTGGTTTTTTCGTCGGAAATTCAAGATGAAACGAGTTTAAAAATGACGGATGGATCTAATTTCAAAAAATCATTTTATGGAACCAATAGTTACATGCCTGGATTATTTGGTTTGTATGCTGCAGAAACCGTGATTCGTTATTTACTTAAGAAATAATGGTTAGAATTCAGTTTTTTAATGTTCCGTTCTAAAAAGTTAAGAAGTCTTAAAATCTATAAAGTCTAATAATTTAACAAAAATGATACAAACCGTAATTTTTGACATGGATGGTGTAATTGTCGATACTGAACCCGTACACCGTTATGCTTATTTCAAACAATTTGAGGAATTGAATATTCCTGTTACGGAGGAAATGTACACTTCATTTACAGGAAATTCTACTCGGAATATATTTCAAAAATTGAAAAAGGTTTTTGAAATTGAACATGAAGTGGAAGATTTGATTCAAAGAAAACGAACTATTTTTAATGATGCGTTTGATAGTAAAGCAGATTTAGAATTACTGCAAGGCGTGGAACATCTTATTAAAGAATTACACCAAAACGGAATACAATTGATTTTGGCTTCTTCGGCATCCAAAGTGACTATTGAACGCGTGTTTAGCCGGTTTAAGTTGCATGATTATTTTACACATGTGGTAAGCGGTGAAGATTTCCCTAAATCAAAACCACATCCGGCTATTTTTGAACATGCGGCAAGTTTATCAGTTGCACCAAAAGCAAATTGTATCGTTATTGAGGACAGTACAAATGGAATAAAAGCGGCCAAAGCTGCTGGGATTTTTTGTGTGGGCTACAACAGTATTCATTCTGAAGCACAAGATTTATCGGAAGCAGATGTAGTGATTAATCATTTTAACGAATTGGATTTTGAGGCAGTTAGGAATATTCAATCTAAATTAAGGAATAATTAACAGTACAAAGCCATTGAATTTGTAAATTTGGAAAACATTTAAAAATTATAATATGAAAAAAATAATCATTGCACTGGCTTTATTTATGGCCGGTTTCAGCGCTGAGGCTCAGTTAAAAACACCTCAATCAAGTCCGAAAATGACGCTTATGCAAACAGTTGGTTTGACTGATGTAGAAGTTAACTATTCAAGACCAAGTGCCAGAGGAAGATCCGTTTTTGGAAATTTAATTCCTTTTGGAAAAGTATGGAGAACTGGAGCTAATGAAAATACAACTGTTTCCTTTAGCGATGATGTGATTATTGATGGTAAAACATTGAAAAAAGGAAAATATTCATTGTATACTATTCCGAAAATAGAAAGCTGGGAGATACTATTTTATAAAACTACTGATAACTGGGGTAATCCAGAAGAGTGGAAAGAAGAAAATGTGGCGCTTAGAGCTACTGTTAAGCCTGAAACAGTGAATAAAAGTGTGGAAACATTTACTATTGGAATTAGTGGTTTAGACAATAATTTTGCCTTTTTAGAAATCTATTGGGAGAACTCCTATGCTGCTTTAAAATTTGAAGTGCCAACACAACAAAAAACAACGGCTAACATCGAAAAAGCATTAGCTGGACCAGCTAGTGCAGATTATTTTTCTGCTGCTCAATTTTTATTCCAATCGAATGGCGACAATGCAAAAGCATTGGTTTATGTAAACAAAGCGTTAGATATGTCTAAAGATAAACCGTTTTGGTACAACAGATTGAAGTCATTAATTCAAGCTAAACTTGAAGACAAAAAAGGAGCAATTGAAACGGCTAAGGCATCACTTGCAGCGGCTGAAATTGCTAAAAACCAAGATTACGTGAAAATGAATAAAGACAGTATTACAGAGTGGAGTAAAAACTAATTACGCTAACGTTTTATATAAGAAGATCTCGTCTCCATTTAGAGACGGGACTTTTTTTTGAAATTTTGGATTGTGTAATTTATTAGATGTTTGCGTATATAGTATCCATGGGATTATAATTACTCGCCAGTTCGCTCTTGCTCGTTTCTGCGGAAGAAGAGATTTTTATATAAGAACTTCTGAAGTAAAAAAAATAACCGCAGATTCACGGATTATCAATATAAAAATCTGCGAATCTGCGGTTATTTTTTTATTTAGGCTGTTATCGCTCTCTGTTTTCTAAAAATGGTCCATTGCAACAATAATGAAATTACAATTGTAAGCATTGCACCAATGAAATTCAGCCACAAATAACCCAGTTTTTCTTCTCCGCTCGGGAAAATATAAATGGCGTAATAGTAGATGATAAAAATAGTAATCTGACTTACTACAGCGCTATAAAAAATGGCTTTAGATTGTACTTTGTGGATGTAAAAACCAACTAAGAAAATCCCAAGGACTGTTCCATAAAATATGGATCCAATGATGTTTACCAGTTGAATTAAATTTTCAAAAAGCGTTCCAATACAAGCAAATAGTATGGCTATAACTCCCCACAATAAGGTAAAGAATTTTGTAGCATACAGGTAGTGTCGTTCTGATTTTTCTTCTTTTAGATTGCGTTTGTAAATATCAATTGCGGTGGTAGAGGCCAGTGCATTCAATCCCGAAGCGGTAGAGGACATAGCAGCCGAAATAATTACGGCCAGTAACAAACCAATAAGCCCTTTGGGTAAATAGTTGAGAATAAAGTGAAAAAACACATAATCTTTATCATTGGTCTCGCTATTACTATCAGCTTTCAGAATTATTTCTTTGGCACGATCTCTTAAATCTTTTTCTTTATTGGATAAAGTCACTAATTCTTTCCTAAGCGTTGGATTGTCATAATCCTGATTGAGCTGGTCGATGTACAAAAGATTAATTACTTTTTTGTCTTCGGATAAATCGTCTAATTTTTTCTCCAAAGCATTGTATTCGCTTTTGTAAGCTGATTTTTCAATCATGGCTTTATTATTTGGATTAAAATTTAACGGAACAGGATTGAATTGGAAAAAGACAAAAACCATAACTCCGGTCAGTAAAATAAAGAACTGCATAGGTACTTTTAAAAGTCCGTTCATGATTAGTCCCATCTGGCTTTCTCGAACGGATCGTCCGGATAAATAACGTCCTACCTGCGATTGATCGGTACCAAAATAAGCTAATGCCAAGAAAAAACCTCCTGTTATTCCGCTCCAAAAGGTATATTTTTCCTCTGGATCTAAAGAGAAATTAACAATATCCATTTTATCATTTGCCCCAGCAATATGCAACGCACTGGAGAAAGTCATATCATTAGGTAAATAATGCAAGATCAGAAAAAAAGTGATTAGCATTCCGGACATAATCACAAACATTTGCTGTTTTTGAGTTACATTCACCGCTTTGGTTCCACCCGAAAAAGTATAAATGATAACTAATACACCAATAATAATATTCATATAGGTAAGATTCCAACCCAATAAAGCGGACAAAATAATTGCCGGAGCGTATATGGTCAATCCGGTTCCTAAACCTCTTTGGAACAAGAAAAGGATGGCAGCTAGGGAACGGGTCTTCAAATCAAATCTTTTTTCAAGGTATTCATAAGCTGTATACACTTTGTATTTGTGGTATAAAGGGATAAAGGTCACACAGATTACCACCATTGCAATTGGCAGTCCAAAATAGAATTGCACAAAACCCATACCGTCATGATAGGCTTGCCCCGGAGTAGAAAGAAACGTAATTGCACTGGCTTGTGTGGCCATAACAGAAAGTCCTACAACATGCCAAGGTGTTTCATTACTCCCTAAAATAAAGTCTTCTACATTTTTACTTCCCTTGGTTTTCCAAGCACCATAAATTACAATGAATAATAAAGTTACTATCAGTATAATCCAATCAAATAATTGCATAATTTAAGCGTATAATTTCATGATGAGACAAAAGATCAGGATGTATATTGCATTGGCTACAAGTACCCAAGTATAATTTTTCTTCCAGGTTTTTATTTTTTTTGTTTCCATTTTAAAGTGGGTTAGTTCTTGATTTTTTGAACAGGAATTTTTTCAGATGATTGTAGCGAAATGATATTAGAAATTAATTTATAGGCACCAGTAACGCCTTCAGGTAATTCTCTGAAAAAACTTAAGCCGGTATAAATATAGTGTCCTTTTCCGTAAGGAGCAATAAGTAATGCACCATTTTTAGGGCTTTCCCCTTTGTCATTTGAAGATAGGATAGGAGTAAAGGCTTTGTCGTACTCATTGGGGTAATACAAACCTTGTTCTTGTTTCCAGCCTTCAAAGTCTGTAGCTGTAATTTGGTTTGGAAAATTCAAAACAGGATGATGTGGCGCTAAGAATCGGACTTCGGCATCTTCTTCGGTCACTCGGTCACGGGAGAGTTTCAAGGGATAAGGTGCAATAGTATTAGTAACAAGATCTCCTGCAGTATTGTACTGAACGATCATTGTTTTTCCAGATTTTACAAAATCAAAAAGTATATTTTGTTTGTTTGCCAGTGCAGGCAAGATATTATAGGCACGAACACCTGTGATGACTACGTCGTACAATTCTAATTTTTCAGGGGTAATTTCTTCAGGTTTAAGTAGTGTTACGGCATATCCTAATTGCGTCAGGCTACTGGGAACTTCATCTCCGGCACCCATAATATATCCTATTTTTTCACCATTCGTTTTTAAATCTGTTTTGATGCATTTGGCTTCAGCCAATGTTAAAACTTGCTGTTTTGTGATGTGGTCATACTTAATGATAATTTGTTCTTTGTCAAATTGTTTATTGTCAATTATCGCCACGCTTTTGGCTACAGCTTCTTCGGATTTATTTGGTGCAGTTACCTCAAAATAAACAATTTGTTCCGTTCCCTTTTTTTCAATGTTAAAAGGAATCGATTTAGGAAAAACACCCCAGTTTTCAGGTAATTCAAGTTGTAAAATTCCTTTTACGGAGTCTTTTCCAGTTTTGATTTTTACGGCTACAGCTTTCTTTTTTGTGTCTTTAAAAAGCAATACTTTGTCTATAATTGAAGTAGTAACTTCGGGAACAATGTCCAGATAATTATATACTTCCCCTTTTACATCATCGTTGTATTTATACACTACGGTTCGTTCAAATGGAATTTCAATCTCATTGATTTTAATATTAAAAATCACTTTAACTTCCCGAATAATATCTGGAATCCCTATGTTTTGTTGTTGCTTTACTGCGTACATCCCAACTGTTCCTTTTTCTTTTAACCAATATGGTTGTGTGTAGTTAATTGATTCGGGTAATTTTAAATCTAAATTAATGGTGTTTAGTATGTTGTTTTTTAAATCCCGATTTTGAGGTGTAATATTTTGATTAGGTATAGCGGTCACACTCATTAATTGTATGGGTACGGAGCTTCTATTAATGGCTTCGAGTTTCAATTTAATAGTGCTTCCGGGAGTCGCTTCCTGATTTTGGGCAACGGCTTCAAGATACAAACCAGAACAGGCCGATATAATTTCTTTTATTGCTGCAGATTTCAGTGGTGCCCACTGATTTTCGTTCAAAGCTTTCATCATAGTGTAGGCTTTCGCCAAATTTGGAATGCTTGCCGAAGGATTATTATGGTCGAATTCAGCGGTAATAGTTGTCACTAAATCCCCGATGGCCTTTCCTCCTTTTACCCGGTTCCAAGAAGTATCGATTCCTTCAAAAAGTGATTTCTTATCTTTTAAAGCATCTCCATTTATAAACTCTAAATATTCTGTTTCTTCGCCACGGGCCCCAGTGCTACCAAACCCTTGGGATTGATGGCGGCTCCGACTTAATGCGGCTATTTCCTGATTTGATTTTCCTAATCCAGCGTAATAAACTCCTGTTTCCAGCGCAATTAAATTCGTTTTATGGGCAGCATTAAATTTTTCGATACTTCCATAAAACCACCAAGACGTATTAAAAAACTGTCGTTTGGTTTGCCAAGGTGTTACAAATTGCAATTGCTCGGGAAAAATTGATGGGTTATTCGCTAAGTCAAAACTTTCTACGCTTAACATTGCTGATGCCGTGTGGTGTCCGTGAGTGGTTCCGGGCGAACGATGATCAAATCGGTTAATAATCACATCGGGTTGAAATTTCCTGATGGCCCAAATAACGTCAGCTAGTACTTGTTTTTTATCCCAAATTTCTAATGTTTCTGTTGGATTTTTAGAAAAACCAAAATCATTGGCACGGGAAAAAAACTGTTCTCCTCCATCAATTTTTCGGGCTTCAATAAGTTCTTGGGTTCTTATTACTCCTAATAATTCCCGCAATTGCGTGCCGATTAAGTTTTGTCCACCATCCCCGCGTGTCAAAGACAAATAGCCGGTTCTGGCCTTTTGTTCATTGGATAAATAAGAGATCAACTGGGTGTTTTCATCATCAGGATGTGCGGCTATATAAAGTACGGAACCTAGAAAATTAAGCTTTTGAATTTGATTATAAATTTCAACAGAATTTGGTTTTTGAGGTTCTTGTGCAATTGTTATTTGGCAACATAAGAGAAATATTAGAATAGCTGATGCGTGTTTTTTTTGCATTTTTTAAAATTTAATTGCAGTAACTTCAAATGTAGGAATTAAATAATTTCTTCTGAAATATTTTTGGTTTTCTTTAATAATTAAAAAGAGAGAGAACCAATTTTGGTTCTCTCTCTTTTTAAATTAAGGTGTGACTAATCTCGATCATGTCCTTTTCCCTTTCCATGTCCATGACCATTGCCGTTATTTCGGTTGTCATGTTTTTTATATTCTCTTCGGTCATCATTATCATATCTTCTATGATTATCATTCCCCCTTTGGTTTACATAAACGCGACGATTATTGTTGTGCCCAATATTTCTTTGTTCTCTTCCATGATAACCTCTATAATATTTTACTTTGTGATTCTTAAAATTACTATAAGGTCTTGAACCGTGATAATCGTTTAATACTACTTTATATCCATCATATAAATCATAGTTTCTATATTGATTTGGTAAATATCTGGAACGTATCCATCTTCCTCCACCAAAATAAATGAACTGTGTGGCTCTTACATCATAATAAGCTTCAACATCCGGTAAATAATAATATTCAGCTTCTGCGTATCCTATAGGTCCCCATGATGGAGCAGTACCTATGTTTAAATTTACTGAGACTTGTGCATGTATTGTGCTTGATGCAAAGAGTATAATTCCTACGATGATTAATTTTAATGTTCTCATTTTTTCAAATATTTAATTTGTAATATTTTTTTATAATAACTTGTTATTGCGATACTTTTGTGAAATTCCAACAACTGTGCCAAAACAAAAAAATTAACATTTAATTAAGGATTAATGTTCTAAAAAAAAAGAGCCTCATTGCTGAGACTCTTTTTATAAATTATTATGAAATCAGTATTAATGTTTTCCATTTCCATTATTTCCTTTTCCCCCTTTATTGCCATGTCCTTTATTTCCATGTCCGTTATTCCCATTACTTTTGTACACTTTATTGTTATTACTGCGGTTAGAACCTATTGATTTTTGTGGTTTACCTTTGTATCCTTTGTAGTATTTTACTTTGTGTGTTTTAAAGTTACTGTATGGTCTTGAACCATGGTAATCGTTCAAGACTACTTTATAACCATTGTATAGATTATAATTTCTGTATTGATTAGGTAGATTTCTTGAACGAATCCAATTTCCTCCACCAAAATAAATGAATTGTGTGGCTCGTATATCATAATAAGCTTGAACATCCGGTAAATAATAATAATCTACAGCTGAATAACCAACTGGCCCCCATGCTGGTGGACTACCTATATTTACATTTACTGAAACCTGTGCTTGCATCGTATTTGCGGATGCAAATAGTATAATTCCTGCGATGATTAATTTTAATGTTTTCATTTTTCGAAATTTTAATTAGTAATTATTAGATAGTAATTTTAGTTACTATTTTATCTCGTTTTGAAGTAAAACCAACAATTATGCCAATATCAAATAATTAACATTTACTTTGTTATTTTACTTCATAAAAAAAGGAAACGATTATTCGTTTCCTTTTTCTACAGGTATAAATTTATTTACAATAAAAGTATCAATAAAAGGATAACGATTATAATTGCACCTACAGATAAGTATATACCATTTCCTGTAGATTTTAATTCTGCTTTGATAGCACGTACTTCTTTACGTAATTCTTTTTTTTCAACTGAAGTCAAAGACGATTTATCCATCGCTTTTATTTCATCAAGTCTATTAAGCAAAACTTTTACTTCTGCAGGCACTTCTTTAGGAGTATTTAAAATTACAGTTGGATTTTTTTCAGCGGCTAACATTTGTGTTGGAAGAACACTAATTGATAATACCATCATCATCAAATAAAAGGTGAATTTTTTCATTTTGTTTGGTTTTTAGTTAAAATTTTAACACAATAAAAGTAAACAATAAAACATAATTTTTTCTTATAAAATTAAGGTATTAAATTATATAATTCACACCCTTCATTGTGTACTGTATCGTAATTTTCTAAAAAAAGTGTCCTGTAGATAGTGTGTTCAATATAATCCCATACAAATTGAACTGTTTTCGAAGGATATTAGTATTATGCGAATATTTTTTTGGAATAATTTATATTTATAAAGCGTATTATTTGTAAAGCACGGTACGGGGTTTTGTCAGTTCGAAATCTTGAAAACCAAAATCAGTTGTTTCAATTGCATTTGTTTTGAAAATATTTTCGCCATTTCCAGGAATGGACGGATAGTAGGATAGCGAAATTTGAAAAGCACTAAATACCAGAAAATCATTGTTTATAATACATCCAATTCCAATTTTTGAATAGGCTTTACTTTGAGTCAATCCCTTATTAGGATTTCCTAGTACGGCAATGGAATAATTACAATAGGGATTGATTCTAAATCCCCAAAGATCCCATGGCGCATAGGCTTGGGTTTGTATGGTTAAGAGTGCTTTTTGGGTTCCATATTGAGCACTATTAAAGCCCCGAAGTCCATAATTTTCATTGATATTTAGCTGATCGCCAATAATATTGACACGGTTTGTACCAATAATTACCTGGGGCTTGATGAACTGTCTCCATTTCCATTTTCCCAGACTCATCAAGTTTGTGAAATAATTTGCCTGAAAAGAAAAAGCGGTTTGCTGCGTAATTGATTTTTCAAAAAAGGTACCTATCTCTACATTAGCACTTAAAAAGCCCCATTTATAATAATTTCCAAAAGCCGCTCGGGCAGCAAGATACAAACGCCCCAAATTGTTTTTATATTGATAGCCAGAAGTGATGCTGTAAATTTTGCCAATGGGAACATCTTCTATAATTCCATTTTTGAAAATATAGTTGTCTTGCACGAATTTACGTGAACTAATACCAATCCCGAAAAGAGCAAGTTTTTCACTAGAGTAGAAATCAGTGGCATCATAGAGGATAGTTGGGCTTTCCAGATATTTTATATTTAAAAAACGTCCTGCCAGAATCAGATTTGTGGTGCGCTGGTTTTCTGTTCTTCCTTTAAAAATAGAAAAGGCACGTCCAAGCCATAAATCCTGCGAATTGTATTTGAAATTTTGATAGGTAAATACGGAATTGACATCAGCAAGGGTGTCTTTTCTAAATTGCTGGTCTATGTATATTCCCCCTGCCCATTTTGTAAAAGCAGAGTAAAAGGGACGGTCTACATTGAGGCTTTTGCTGTAGTAATTGTCTAAATCTATCCGGTAATTCAGAGTTGTCTGAATGAAGGTATTCTGGATGTTAGGAACGCTATAGGACAATCCATACGCGCTTTTTCCGTCGCTGAATCTGTTTTTGAATTCATTTTTGAATTCATGGCCAGTGCCTAGAAAATTACGATCATTGAGTTCAAAATTAGTTCTTGAACTGGAAATGGATCCCTTGGGAATAATACTCCATGTATCTAAAACCCGAAAGGTGACATCTACTGAATCCGGGCTGTTCTGAATTAATTGTGGGGTTACGTCAACGCGACTGATGTATCTTTGAGCTCTAATCAATCGTTCTGATTCTTTTACTAATAAAGAATCGAAAGGTGTGTTTTTTGTTATTAACAGTACATTCTTAATAGCGAGTTTTTTTGTTTTGATATGAATTCGGTTTCCAGTTCGTTCGGCCCAGTTTTTAGGGGCTCTGGCGGTATCAATATCAGAATACCCAAAAGGGTCTAAAGTGATAATAGTAATATTTCTGATCGTTTTTCCTTCAAAAGTTTCGTATTTTTTGGGAATTACTTTTTTCTTTGTTTTTTTTATAGTTACGGGCCTGAAAACTAATTTATGAACAAGTGTTGTAAACTTATTTTTTTTAGAATAGGATTGAATTTTTTTGTAAACGCCAGCGGAATCTTTTTCCTTCTGGTTTACTTGTGAAAAAGAAATCAGGTGGCAACAGACGATCAAAAAGAATAAAATCAGCTTTTGCTTTTTAGTCATTATACAAAATTAATTTAAAAATTGAGAAAGAAAAAACCAGCAAAACATTGATAAACAATTGGTTTAAATAGACTCACTTGTTTTATTAAGGTCAGTTTCTGCTTTATTCTCTGTATTGTTTTCCGTTGTTGTCTCAGTAAAAACAGGAACTATAAGATCCGTTTTAATTATGGTTTTTTTAGAGGATGCATCTGAATCGAATAGCGGTAATTTGATACTATGCCAAGTATAGGTTTTGGGCAAATGATCTCCCATTAAATACCCCCAAGGTTCTAATGACTCAATTCGGTCAAAAATTACCTTAAGAACCGCAATTATGGGTAATGCTAAAAACATTCCGGCGATTCCTGCAATGGCTCCTCCAATAATGATTCCTATAATGGATATAAAAGCATTTATTTCTACTTTTGAACTTACTATTATTGGGACAAGGATATTATTATCTATTAATTGAACAAAGATGGTAACCACAATTATACCAATAATTATGGATAAATCCGGAGTACCAGTCAATGAGGCAATAATGCTTAAAATTCCGGCAAAAAGGATTCCTATATAGGGAATTAGATTTAGAATTCCAGTTACAACACCCAGCAAAACAGCATATTTCACGCCAATAATAATAAATCCTACAGTAGTCATTACCGACACTAAAATGGTCTCGATAATTAAACCTACAATATAACTGTTTATAGCAACTCTAATATTTGTTAAAATATTTTTTAATTGTTCATGATTCTCTTTTTTGAATAGTTTAGACAAAAACAATAAAAAATGAGTCCTGTATAAAAGAATCAAAAAAGTATAAATAGGGATTAAGGTCAAATTTAGTAGCGTATCCGTAAATGACAATAGCGTGGTACCAATGATTTCTTTCCCTTTTTCCATAGAATCTTCAGTAGCTGTATCCAGATATTGTTTTTGTTCCCAAGAACTCAAATTGAAATGTTCACTGAGAAACCGTTGAATGTTACTAATATGAATAGTTATGTTTCTTTCAATTTTATCAAAATCATCTGCAAAATCACTGATTTGAAAGGATAGAAATACAAAAAGGCCTAAAAAAAGCAATACAAAAAGCAGTACCGCCAGCATAACGGCTAACACATGGGGAAAGTAGAGTTTAGATTTTAAAAACTGAACGATGGGATATAACAATATCGCAAATAAAAAGGACATCATTATGGGAACTAATATATCCTGACCAATATAAAATATAAAAATAATAGCAATTAAGCTCAATAAAACGAGCGTAAGTTTTGCGTAAAATGGAAATTTTAAAAGGTCATTCATATCTTTTTATTTTTTTTTAAAGACAAAAACAATTCAATAGTAAATTATTTATTTCTAATTGACAAATATCCAGCATTTAAAAAAGTAAAACATTATATATTTTTCAGCAATAGTTATATAATTTCCACTTCAATAGGATCTTTTGCAAGATGATGATTTACCATTCGTTCAGCAGAAGTAAACTAATCCGTAAATTCTTTTTGATCGGCATAATTGTTTAGTATCGAAATTCCTTTTTGCAAAAGCAAGCTGTTCGGATAGATGATTTTTTCTCCATCTATAGTTTTCAAATACACATGAAAAGCCCCTATATCTTCAATTTGAGCTTCAATAGGAAAATCTTTGTCATGAATTTTTATTGTATCTCCAATTTTAAACGGAAAAGAAAAAAACAAAATAACTCCAGAGGTGATGTTGCTCAAAATAGACCATTGAGCAAACATAGCGACACCTACAACGGTGGTAATAGAGGAAAGTGCAATAATAATATCCTTTGTCTGAACGCCCCAAATTAGTATGACAGCTATAATTGCAAGAATATTTATAAATAAATGAATGTATTTGATGACTAAATTAGTTCGATGCTCCAGTTTTTGGTTTGATTTAGCATAGCTGCGTACTAATTTTGCAGCAATAATTCTCAAAAAAATCAACAGCAATCCCAGGATTCCTGTGGCCACCAGTTCTCTGGAATACTCGTGAAATATAAATGTATCCATAATGCAATCAGTCTAATTTAGTTAAGTAGTCATATACTTTATCCGTAGGCATTCCCATCACATTAGCATAGGAACCTTCAATTTTTGAAACGCCAATAAAACCAATCCATTCCTGAATACCATAAGCACCCGCTTTGTCATAGGGCTTGTAATTTTCTATATAGTAGCGAATGGATTCCTCACTCAACGTGTTAAAAGTGACTTTTGTTATTTCATGAAGCAGGACTACTTTTTCATTTGTCTTAAAGCAAACAGAAGTAATTACTTGGTGAGTAGCATTCGATAATGATTTCAAGATTTCAAAAGCATCCTGTTCGTCTTTTGGTTTGCCTAGCGCTTTGTTGTTGTACCAAACAATGGTGTCACTGGTGATTAGGATTTCATTGGACTGTAATTCACCGTCAAAAGCACTGGCTTTTAATTCAGCCAAATAGTTCGTGATTTCGTACGCTTTTAACTCAGGAGGATAAATTTCTTCGATTTCTTTCAATCGAATTTCAAAATCTAAGTCCAAATCTTTGAAAAACTGCTGCCGTCTTGGCGATCCTGAAGCCAGAATAAGGGTGTATTTTTTTAATTTATTTTTAAGCATTATATTTTATATTTAAACGAATAACAATAACGGATAAAATTCCTAAAAGAAGGATCCATTTTAACAATAGACTCAAGATGTGACACTCTCTTTTTGATTTTGCAGACCAAATTTTTAAAGTGAAATAAAACAACGGACCTACAACAAATAACAACATATATAATGTTGCAAACAACAAATCTAACAAGTACTGATGAATATAATATACGATAAAAAATAGCGGAATCAAACTTAAGCCGGAAACTATTTTTGCCGTTCTGGATTTTCCAATTACAATAGGTAAGGTACTCATTCCTTGATTATAATCGCCATCTGTATCTTCTATATCTTTGACAATTTCCCGAAGCAGATTAATAACAAAAGCAAAAATAGCATAATCTATCAAGATAGAAAAAAACAAGCCCATTTGTTGCTGATTATTTATTGTTGTTGCAGGAAATAAATCGAAAACTCCAATGATAATCACACTAAAAGAAAGTAGTAAAGCCACAATGATATTACCAATAAGCATCATTTGTTTCAGACTGGTTGCATACAAATAAAGTGTTGCGGCAACCAAAATAAAAATAGAGGCAAAACCTGGTTTTCGTATGACATTCGACAAATAAAAACCAATCATTACCCCACTTGACGTAAGCCAAATATACAGATTATAGGCTTGAATTTCTGAAATGGTTTTGCCCACAATCACAGCATTTGGTTTATTGACGGCATCTGTTTTTTGGTCATAGATATCATTGATCACATAGCCGCCTGCAGCGATCAAAGCAGTTGATAAAATTAATAATCCATACTGCCAATCCGATAACGCCAAAGAAATATTCTGAACGTGTAAAAAACCATACCTGAAAACAAATTGCATAAAAGCAAGCATTAGCAAGTTCTGGTATCGAATTAGTTTTAAAAAAGGAACCACAGATATTATTTGAAATTTATAATTTAACATTTAAAATAATACTAATCATGCTTCCCGTCAAAATGTGCCATCCATTTCCCTTGTGCTTTCATGACTTGCTCGATGACATCTCTGGCCGCTCCTTTTCCTCCGTTTTTATGCGAAATATAACGGGAAATAGCTTTGATTTCCGGGCTAGCATCTTGGGGACAAGTGGGTAATGTGACTAACTGCATCACATGATAATCAGGAATATCATCGCCCATGTATAACACGTTTTCAGGTTTAATGTTGTAAAGTTCCACATATTCTTTAAAAGTTTCTACTTTGTCCGGCGTACCTAAATAGATGTCTGTAACCCCCAGATTTCGTAGCCTGACTCGAACCCCTTCATTGCTTCCGCCGGAAATAACACATACATTAAACCCGCTTTCTATAGCTGCTTTCATAGCGTATCCATCTCTAATATTCATGGTACGCAATATTTCTCCTTCATTAGTTACAAAAACAGAGCTGTCAGTTAGTACCCCATCGACATCAAAAATAAAAGTAGTGATCTCGTTCATTATTTCTTTATAACTTTTTGCCATTCTCTTGTATTGATTGTGTTAGTATTTTATAAATAGTCAGATGATTTTCATTTGATAAAAAAGCTTCGTGGGCTTCAATCGTTGAAGTGTCATTGCGTTTTGCAGGACCCGTTTGTGCCTCTTTCGGCGAAAGTACCATTATTTTTCGAACTGTTTCTGCAATTAAAGGTCTTAAGATTTCAAATGGAACCTGATGTTCCTGGCAGATTTCCTGACCTATTTGGTACAAATGATTGGTAAAATTGTTCACAAATACGGCCACCACATGCAAGGCTTTTCGTTGCTCAGAGTTGATTGCATAAACGGTTCCTGAAATTGATTTGGCCACTTTATCCAATAATTCATAATCAATCCCATTTTCGCTTTCTAAACAAATAGGAATGATATTGAAATCGACCGCTTTGTTTTTGGTAAACGTTTGCAAAGGATAAAAAACGCCTCTTCGATTATTTTCGTCTAATGCATGCAAAGAAACACTCCCGGAAGTATGCACCACTAAACGATTCTTGAAAGCTAGATTAGAGGAAACTTCAGCAATAGCATCATCAGAAACTGAAATGATATACATGTCGGCTTCAACTAAAGTATTGAAATTATTAGTGACTTTTTCCAAGTCTATTAGGTGGGAAACACTTTTTATTTGTCTCGAATATACCTGAACCAATTCTATTTCTGTCCCTGGTCTATGAGGATTTTGAAATGCCGCAATTAAATGCTGTGCCACATTTCCGGAGCCAATAATAACTACTTTGATCATGGGGTAAAATTAGCAAAAAAAATATGAAGTGTATTAATCAATTTTCAGGAAGGTTACAAATAAAAACCAGCCTAAAAAAAAGTTCTTTAGCCTTCTTGAAAAAGACTTAATTTTAGTTTAAATTAACAAATGTAGGAATATAGAAGTCAACATTTTTAAGTACTTTTGTACCACTTTTATAAAACATAATCCCATAAAAATGGATAAAAAAATATTTTCTTTTTTGTTTTCTACACGATTAATGGCCTTTCTGTTTATTTCATATGCCGTTGCCATGGCCACAGGAACTTTTATCGAAAGTAAGTACAATACGGATACGGCAAAAATTTTAATTTATAATGCGTGGTGGTTTGAGGCTATTCACGTATTTTTTGTGATTAATTTCATCGGGAATATTAAGCGGTATCAACTCTTGAAGAAAGAAAAATGGGCTACTTTATTGTTGCATTTGTCTTTTATTCTTATCATTCTTGGTGCTTTTGTAACGCGATACATCAGTTATGAAGGAATGATGCCAATTCGTGAAGGGGCCGCTGAAAATCAGATTTTTTCTGATAAAACCTACCTGACACTTTTTGTAGACGGCGAATTTAAAGGAGAAATGAAACGCCGGGTTTTTGAAAAACAGGTACTGCTTTCTCCTGCCACTAGTAATAATTTTAGCATTTCCGGTACTTTTGCTGATACCCCATTTGAAGTGGAATATGAAAATTTTATAATGGGAGCTAAAGAATATGTCAAACCTGATCCAAAAGGAATTTTGTATTTGAAATTAGTCGAAGCAGGAGATGGTAGTCGTCATGAACATTTCTTGAAAGAGGGCGAAGTACAAAATATTCATAATGTTTTATTTTCGCTAAATAAATTTACGGATGGTGCCATAAATATCAATACTACAGGAAACGCGTATACAATTCAAACACCTTTTGAAGGAGATTTTATGCGAATGGCAGATAAACTAAAAGGAAAAGTGACTAAGGATAGCGCGCAACCATTGATGATGCGTTCGTTATACACAATAGGTGAAATGCGATTTGTGCTTCCGGATCCTGCTGTAAAAGGGGTTATCGATTATGAATCTAATAATGATTTTAAAGCTAAAAATCATGAAGATGCACTAACAGTAAAAATAACGGCTGAGGGACAAGAAAAAACAGTAACCGTTTTAGGCTCCAAAGGTAAATTAGGAGATGTAAATTCAGTGAAAATTGGGAATATAGAGTACTCGGTTTTTTATGGAAGTAAGGCGTATGTTTTGCCTTTTAAAATTAAATTAAATGACTTTATTGCACAAAAATATCCAGGAACAGAGAAAAGTTATTCTTCATTTGAAAGTCAGGTTACTGTTGAGGATAAAGAACCTTTTGATGCCAGAATATATATGAACAATGTTTTGGATTATAAAGGATATCGCTTTTTTCAATCCGGTTTTGATCCTGATGAAAAAGGAACCATATTGTCTGTAAATCACGATTTTTGGGGAACAGCAATCACTTATGGTGGTTATTTCATGCTATATTTTGCCATGATGTCCATTATGTTTACTAAGTATTCTCGTTTTGCAGATATTAAGAGAAAATTAGAAGTGGTAAAAATTAAGAAAGCAAAATTGCTGACTATTTTAATCCTGCTATTTAGTTTCAACAGTTTTGCACAAGAACACGACCATGCGGATCACGAGGGACATGCGCACACGGAAGCTGAAGCAGCGCCGGCAACACACGCTAATCATACCAAAAAAGTATTGAATCAGGATGAACTGAATGATTTAATTACTAAATATAAAGTTCCTGCAGAACATGCCGCAAAATTTGGTAGACTTGTAATTCAAGACGGCGGCGGTAGAATGAAACCGATTAATACGTTTTCATCTGAATTATTGCGAAAAGTAAGCCAGAGTGATTCCTATAATGATATGAATTCAGATCAAGTTTTCTTGTCTATCACTCAGTATGCTAGCTATTGGATTGAGATTCCAATCATTCATTTAAGAAGAGGAAATGACAGTTTAAGAAAAATAATTGGGGTTGATAAGAAAGCTAAATTTGCACCTTTTGTAGCTTTCTTTGATGCCAAGGGAAATTATAAACTTTCTAAATATTTAGAAGAATCATTTAAAGCGGCTAACCCCAATCAATTTGAAAAGGATTTTATCGAAACCGATAAAAGAGTAAATTTGATGGAATCAGCGTTAAGCGGTCGAATATTAAAAATTTTCCCTATTCCGGATGATAAAAACAACAAGTGGGTTTCTTATTTAGAACTTAACGAAGCTGGTTTCAAAGGAATGGAAGCGACGTATACTAAAAATGTATTGCCTTTGTATTTTGGTTCTTTGGCAAACGCTTCAACTTCTAATGATTACAAAACTGCCGATGAATTGCTGGAAAGTATCAATGGTTTCCAAAAACGTTTTGGGAGTAAAGTGAGACCAAGTGAAGAAAGAATTACATCAGAAGTGTTGTATAATAAATATGATGTTTTCAATAAACTTTTTTATTGGTATGTTTTAGCGGCAATTTTGATGTTGTTTTTTACAATTATGCAAATCTTCAAAGAGCGCAAAGCATTAGCTATAGCAGTAAATACAATGCATATTATTATAGGATTATTATTTGCATTGCATACTGTGGGCTTAATTGCCCGTTGGTATATTTCTGGTCACGCACCTTGGAGTAATGCGTATGAATCAATTATATATATTGCTTGGGCTACCATGTTTTTTGGTTTGGCTTTCGACAGAAAATCAAAACTTACTGTGGCTTCTTCAGCTTTTGTAACCGCAATGATTCTTTGGGCTGCAAATCTAAACTGGATTGACCCGGAAATTGCAAATTTACAACCGGTGCTGAACTCCTATTGGTTAATGATTCATGTGGCGGTAATTGTGGCCAGTTATGGACCGTTTGCGTTAGGAATGATTTTGGGGACGGTTTCATTATTGCTGATTTTGTTTACCAATGAAAAAAACAAAGCCAAAATGGATTTGAATATTCAAGAGATCACTTACATCAATGAATTAGCCTTAACGATAGGTTTGATAATGTTGACTATTGGAAACTTCCTTGGAGGACAATGGGCCAATGAAAGCTGGGGACGATACTGGGGCTGGGATCCAAAAGAAACTTGGGCATTAATCAGTATTATGGTCTATGCTTTTGTAATTCATGCCCGATTTGTTCCATCACTACGCGGGAAATGGGTATTCAATTTAATGAGTATGTTTGCTTTTATATCTATATTATTCACCTATTACGGTGTGAATTTTCATCTGGTAGGATTGCATTCCTATGCGAGTGGAGAAGCCCATTCCTTAAACTGGATTTGGTATTCACTGGCAGTAATAACATTATTTGGTGCTGTTTCCTATCCAAAATACAAGAAATATTATAAGAAATAAGTTGGATTATTTTCCAATAACAAATAGACTGTCTCAATATAAAAATGAGCCAGTCTCTTTTGATTGTATTTCTAAAAGAGAAAACCTACTAGTTCCTAAAATCGATTTCACTCTCGAGAAGATGAAGTTGTAAAAAAAGTAAAAAGCAGCTCATGGAGTTGCTTTTTTGCATAAACAACCAAAACGGCTTGCATACAGGACAAAATGTATGGATATAATGGTTGTGTCTGTCGTGTTGGAAGGGGATGGTGTCGTGAATAAAGTATTTGATTGGAAATAAGAAAAGCATGCATTATAAGTCGCTTTGAGTTGGTCATTTAGCATGTGATTTTCCTTCTTATGCATAAAATCAGCATCGGTAGTTGGGTATGGAATAGGAGTTTATTTCTCCCGGAATAAATTTTGTTCTTCGTATTCTATGGTTTGATAGTAGTTTGATGAGATGCCTTAAAAGTGGTTTTTTTGAACCGCCATGCAATTATATTAATACAACCTAAAAATAGGTAAATCAATTAAATAAAAAAGTCCATTTGTCATTTTTTTATATAAAAAAAGAGGCTGTCTTTTTGAGACAGCCTCTATAATTTTATTAAATATGTAATTACGGTCTTTGTTTTTTCATTTCTTTTTCAATCATTTCGTAGAATTGATCAATTTTTGGTAAAACAACAATACGAGTTCTTCTGTTACGAGATCTGTTTTCAGCCGAATCATTTGCAACTAAAGGAATATATGAACTTCTTCCTGCCGCTATTAATTGCTCTGGTTTAACACCCAATTGATTCGTTAAAACACGAATAATAGAAGTAGAACGTTTCACACTTAAATCCCAGTTGTCAAGTATCACACCGGAACCATTGTAAGGAACATTATCAGTATGACCTTCAACCATACATTCAAAATCGGGTTTATCATTGACCACTTTGGCAACTTTAGCCAAAACCATTTTGGCTCTATCAGTCACTTCATAACTTCCGCTTTTAAACAATAGTTTGTCAGCTATAGAGATAAATACAACTCCTTTTTCTACATTTATTTCGATATCCGGATCAGAGATTCCTACTGAACTTTTTAAACTAGTAACTAACGCAAGTGTTACACTGTCTTTTTTAGTTAAAGCATCTTGCATTCTACTAATTTTCAAATCTTTCTCTTTGATAGATTCTAACGCTTTTTCAATATTTTCAGCTCCTTTAGTAGACAGAATAGTCATGTCTCTAGAAGTACTGATTAAACCTTGATTTTGGTCTTTCAAACCACTCACGGTAGCAATAAGACCCGCTTTTTCTTCTAAGCAAGAATTTAATTTTACAGTTGCTGTATTTAATAAATCCTGAGTTTCTTTGTTTCTAGCTTCTAAATCAGTGTATTTCTTTTTTGATACACATGAGGATAGTACAGCTAAAACAGATAAGGCAATTACTATTTTTTTCATAAATTGTTTAGTTTTAGTTTTAATGTTAATTACAAATTTAACTTTTTTATATTTATTTTATTCCAAATAAATCGTTAAAAACAACGATATTCCTGATAAAATAAATGTAAACGATACTTTTTGTAGTATAGTATTTTTGTTTTTGAAATTTTGCTCTTTTTTTGCATTGTGATGAAAATAGGCTGTAAAAGGACCCGTGGGCTTTTAGTATTGCGAAAAAATGTTTGAACTTTCCTTTGAAAATAAATTGTAAACCTGCAATTCCGTCTAACACCATTCGGATTAAAAGTATCCAAAATAATTGATTTTTTGGGATATTTTTGGTTAGCATTAACAATGAATTTCTAAAGTTCAAAAAAGTTTTTTTGGAATTCCCTTGTTGCAAAGTAGCCCCGCCAACATGGTAAACAACGGACTCATAATTGTATTTTATTTTATACCCTTTGTTGAAAGCACGCCAACATAAATCAATCTCTTCTTGATGTGCAAAAAAATCGCCGTCAAAGCCATTTAATTCCTTATAAACAGAACTTCGGATAAAAAAACAAGCTCCGGAAGCCCAAAATATTTCTCGGTTGTCATCATACTGACCACAGTCTTTTTCTACGGTGTCAAAAATTCGTCCTCGACAATACGGATATCCAAATTTATCAATGAATCCACCGGCAGCACCAGCGTATTCAAAATATTCTTTGCGTTTGAAATCTAATATTTTAGGCTGAATAATGGCAGTTTCAGGTTCTTTTCTAAAAGTTTTAAGTATCGGTTGCAACCAATTTTCAGTCACTTCAATGTCAGAATTCACCAAGGCAAATAGTGTAGCATCTATGTGTTTTAAGGCTTCATTGTAGCCACTGGCAAAACCCAGATTGCTTTCGTTTTTAACAATTTTAACCAAAGGAAAAAAAGCTTTTATATAAGAAATCGAATCATCTGTAGAGGCATTGTCAGCCACATAAATGGTAGCTTCCGGTGAATATTTAACCACAGACGGCAAAAATTTTTCTAATAATAAAATTCCATTCCAATTCAGGATGACGACAGCTACTTTCATTCAGATTTTTAGATTTTCAGATTTTTCGACATTTTAGACCATTACAATCTAAGAAGTTTAATATTCTAACTATTATAATTTGGTAGATTCTCTAGAAAAGCATATCTCTCGTTTTCAAAATCCATTTGGCAAAAGTAATGATTCAATCCATTGGTCACCATTAAAAATTCAGACTTTAGTGTCATATTATATCTTGCAATTTGGTCGAAAGTCGCTTGGGTAATTTTTACTTCAGGCGCTTTGCATTCGATTAAAATAAAAATAGAACCATCCGGATTAAAAACCACAACATCGTATCTTTTGCGCAAGCCATTGACTTTAAGTACTTTTTCAACATTAATCAATGATTTTGGGTATTTTTTTTCTTCCAATAAAAATTGAACTACATGCTGGCGAACCCATTCTTCGGGAGTAAGAATGATGAATTTTTTCCTGATTGCATCAAAAATAGAAACTTTATTTTCGCTATTTTTGAACCGAAAAGTATAGGAAGAAAAATTTAATTGCTGCATGAAGCAAAAATAGTTATTTTGTTTAAAATTTAAGGTGTAAAGTTTCATACGATTCAACAAACTTTAAACTTTAAACTTCAAACAAAAAAGAAAATGGATGAAGTATTAAAAATTGTAAATGATATAAAAAACGGAACCATCAGGCCCCTCTATTTTTTGATGGGAGAAGAGCCATATTATATTGATAAATTAGCGACTTATATTGAGGATAAAATATTAACAGAAGAAGAAAAAGGATTCAATCAGACCGTTTTATACGGAAGGGATGTTACGATAGAAGATATTATCTCGACCGCAAAACGCTATCCAATGATGGCGGAACGACAGGTGGTAATTGTCAAAGAAGCACAGGATTTGATTCGCACGATAGACAAACTGGAGAGCTACGCTGAGAATCCAATGGCAACAACCGTTTTAGTTTTTTGTTACAAATACAAAACGCTAGACAAACGTAAAAAACTAACCAAGTTATTGACTAAAAACGGAGTGGTTTATGAAAGTAAAAAACTGTATGAAAACCAAGTTGGGGACTGGATTAAACGTGTTTTAGCAGGTAAAAAGTATGCTATAGAGCCTAAAGCCAGTGCCATGCTAGTGGAATTTCTAGGAACGGATCTAAGTAAAATAAACAATGAACTCGAAAAATTACAAATTATTTTACCAGCTGGAAGTACCATAACTCCTAAACATATTGAGGAAAATATAGGGTTTAGCAAAGATTTTAATGTGTTTGAATTGCGAAAAGCAATTGGCGAACGCAACCAATTAAAGGCGTATACGATTGCTGAAAATTTTGCCCAGAATCCAAAAGATAATCCAATGGTGGTGACTACCAGTTTGGTTTTTGGATTTTTTATCCAATTACTAAAATACCATGGTTTGAAAGACAGAAATCCTAAAAATGTAGCTGCCGTATTAAGCGTGAATCCGTTTTTTTTGAAAGAATATGATGTGGCTTTGAAAAACTATCCCATGAAAAAAGTGAGTCAGATTGTTGGTGCTTTAAGAGATATTGATGTCAAAAGCAAGGGTGTTGGCGCCAATGCAATGTCGCATTCTGATTTGTTACGAGAAATGCTTTATAAAATATTTAATTAAAGGACAAAAATTTCCGATATTTGCACTCCCGAAACTTCGGGTTATTAAAAATAAATACCACAATTATGGGAATGAATAAAAATACTATTTTAGGTTGGGCTACTTTGATAATGATTGTAATGGGTTTATTGCTTATCGCATTAGGCGCTTTTAAATATGATGACGTAGCAGGCTGGGGATTTGCAGCTGTAGGTGTTGGCTTTTTGGCTAATGCTTGGGTGTTTAGTTCACTTAAAGGCAGACTTTAGTAGTTATTCTTAATGTAGATATGAGACTTAAGAGCAAATAGATAATATAATTTTAAATTAAAAAAATAGAGATGGCAGACGATAAAAAAGTGATATTCTCAATGTCAAAATTGAGTAAAACCTATCAAGGAGCAGATAAACCAGTACTTAAAAACATCTATTTGAGTTTCTTTTATGGAGCTAAGATTGGTATTTTGGGTTTAAATGGTTCCGGAAAATCTTCTTTATTAAAAATTATTGCCGGTGTTGATAAAAACTACCAAGGAGATGTAGTGTTTGCACCGGGTTATACGGTAGGGTATTTAGAACAAGAACCTATTTTAGATGATACTAAAACGGTTATTGAAATTGTAAGAGAAGGAGTTGCTGAAACAATGGCAGTTTTAGAAGAATTCAATAAAATCAATGATAGTTTTGGTTTGCCGGAAGTCTATGAAAATGCCGATAAAATGGAGCAATTGATGGATCGTCAAGCACTTTTACAAGACAAAATTGATGCATTGGGAGCGTGGGAAATCGATACTAAACTGGAAATTGCCATGGATGCTTTGCGTACTCCGGAAGGCGATACGCCAATTAAGAATTTATCTGGTGGTGAGCGTCGTCGTGTCGCTTTATGTCGCTTGTTGTTGCAACAACCTGATGTATTGCTTTTGGATGAGCCTACGAATCACTTGGATGCCGAAAGTGTACTTTGGTTAGAACAACATTTAGCACAATATGCCGGAACTGTAATTGCAGTAACGCACGATAGATACTTCTTGGATAATGTGGCCGGTTGGATTCTGGAATTGGACAGAGGGGAAGGAATTCCTTGGAAAGGGAACTATTCTTCTTGGTTAGACCAAAAATCAAGCCGTATGGCATTAGAAGAAAAAGTAGCTTCAAAACGCAGAAAAAACTTAGAACGCGAGTTGGATTGGGTTCGTCAAGGTGCCAAAGGGCGTCAAACAAAACAAAAAGCGCGTTTGCAGAACTACGATAAATTACTGAATGAAGATCAAAAACAATTAGATGAAAATCTGGAAATTTATATTCCAAATGGACCACGTTTAGGGACGAATGTAATTGAAGCCAAAAATGTTGCTAAAGCTTATGGAGATAAATTATTGTATGATAATTTAAATTTTACGTTGCCACAAGCAGGAATTGTTGGGATTATCGGACCCAATGGGGCTGGTAAATCAACTATCTTCAAAATGATAATGGGCGAAGAGAAGCCAGATGCAGGGGAATTTTTAATTGGGGATACCGTAAAAATTGCTTACGTAGATCAAGCGCACTCCAATATAGATCCTAATAAATCGATTTGGGAAAACTTTGCTGACGGTCAGGAATTGATAATGATGGGCGGAAAACAAGTAAATTCAAGAGCATATTTGTCACGATTTAATTTTGGTGGTGGAGAACAAAATAAGAAAGTTTCTATGCTTTCCGGTGGAGAACGTAACCGTTTGCATCTAGCAATGACTTTGAAAGAAGAAGGAAACGTACTTTTGCTGGATGAGCCTACGAATGATTTGGACATCAATACACTTCGTGCATTAGAAGAAGGTTTGGAGAGTTTTGCCGGTTGTGCGGTTGTTATTTCTCACGACAGATGGTTCTTAGATAGGATTTGTACACACATTCTAGCTTTTGAAGGAAACTCTGAAGTGTATTGTTTTGAAGGTGGCTTCTCTGAATATGAAGAAAATAAAAAGAAACGTTTGGGTGGTGATTTAACACCAAAACGATTGAAATACAGAAAGTTAATTAGAAGTTAGTCTTTCTGAAATTTGTTAATAACAGCAAGAGGATGACTAATAGACATCCTCTTTTTTTGTTCTGTAATTTTTGTTCTGTCGGAATTCATCATAATGAAAACTGCTAAAAAATTTCTACGTTGACTAAACCAAATTTGACAACCATTATAAAAGTTCCGTTATCCCAAGAAAAAAGTGTAGTGTCTTTCTTGATCCATTTATTTTAAGTTGGTTCAAATTCAGGCTTCTCATAAAATAAAAGGCATGATAATTATTATAATTGGTCTTTTAGTCTAAAAACTTAGCCTCTAACTCTTTTGTGGGAATCATACAACTTTCCTTTTTTCCAAACCATTTGTATCGATTTACAGCGATATAATCATAAATGTAATTATTGAACGATGTGGGGAATATCGAAAATATAGTGGTTAAATAAAATAGCCCACCTAAGTTTTTAGCTATTGCTAAAGCAGCTTCTGATTTATAATAATAAGCAAAACCAGGCTGATACAGAATAATACTATCTGTTTTTTGTGTATTAACTCCCAAATGTTTGATAATTTTTTGACCCAAATCAGATTGTAAGGCGACAAATCGGAAAATATCTTTAGTATCATGCTTAATAATCACTTGCACCGCCGAATCACACAGATTGCAAACGCCGTCAAAGAGAATTATTTTTTTGTCTTTAGGAATATTGAGCATAATTTAAATTTTATAATTCAACTAGATTGAAATTTCTGCTTCATCAAAATGATGAAATACGTGATGAGACTGCAAACTGAATACTGGTTACTTCTTCCCCGCTTCAACAAACTCCAGCGCTTCCAAACTGACTTTTGAAGTAAATACGCCGTAGTTCACTGTTACTTTGTTTTTTTCAATAGAATCGATGGTTCCTACTGCTTTTCCATCAAGCATTCGCACGCGATCGCCTACTTTTAAGGTTGGTTTTGGTTTTTCAACCACGATTTTTAATTTCTTTTCTTTCTTTTCTTTTCTTATTTCCTCCACTTGAACCGTAACTTCTTGAATGACTTCTTTTTTCTTTTCTATCAGTGCTTTAGTTTCTTTAACAGTTACTTTTTTGCGTTTTGAATTTTCTATTTCAATAATTTTAAGAAATTCACCAAGCAATTCTTTCTTATTTTTATTATTGAAATATTTCTCTGAAATGTCTTCAATTTTTTGTCCAATGTAAATCGTTTTCTGGTTGCTGTCATATAATTCCTGATAGCTTTCTAGTTTTTGTTTGATTTTTACATTGATAGTCTCCATTTTCTTGCCTTCTTCACGCGCTTTTGTTTCTTCTTCCTTGAGGGTTTGCGATGTTTTTTCCATCTTTGAACGCTCTTTTTGAAGGGTGGCAATCGTTTTATCAAAGCGTACTTTTCCAACTTCAATTTTCTTTTTGGCCCGATTGATTAAGCTGAAAGGAATTCCGTTTTTCAGAGCGACTTCAAAGGTAAATGAACTTCCGGCTTGACCTAATGCCAATTTATACATAGGCTCTAATGATTTTTCATCAAAAAGCATGTTGGCATTGGTAGCAAAAGGCAATTCGTTAGCCAGAATTTTTAGATTTGAATAATGAGTGGTAATAATCCCAAAAGCTTCCCGATGGTAGAACTCTTCTAAGAAAATTTCGGCTAAAGCACCTCCCAATTCAGGATCTGAACCCGTACCAAATTCATCAATAAGAAACATAGTTTTTCTATTACACTTCTTCAGGAAATAGTTCATGTTCTTTAATCGGTAACTGTATGTACTTAATTGATTTTCAATAGATTGATTGTCTCCTATATCTGTTAAAATTCTATCAAATAAAAATGTTTCACTGCGTTCATGAACGGGAATTAACATACCGGATTGTAGCATCAGTTGCAATAATCCAACGGTTTTCAAGGAGATAGTTTTTCCTCCTGCGTTGGGTCCGGAAATTACAATAATTCTACTTTCCTGACTGAGTTCAATAGTTTGCGGGTGTGTAATTTCGTTTTTCTGTTTATTATTCAAATATAAAATAGGATGGTACGCATCTCTAAAATAAACACGACGTTCCTCAGTAATTGTTGGCAAAATTCCGTTGATTTTATTAGCATAATTTGCCTTTGCGGCAATTACATCAATATCACTCAAGAAATCCTGATATTCAATCAATAACTGTAAAAAAGGACGAATATAATTAGATAACTGTTTTAAAATTCGGGTGATTTCTTCTTTTTCTTCATATTCTAAATTACTCAATTCACGAGAATATTGTAAGGTAGCTTCCGGTTCAATATAAGCAATACTTCCAGTCTTGGAACTGCCCAGAATGGATCCTTTTACTTTGCGACGGTACATGGCTAAAACGGCCAAAACACGTCTGTTTTGTACAAAACTTTCTTTTATATCGTCTAAATATCCTAATGAGTTGTATTGTGTCAGTGCTGTGCCAAAACTTTGATTCACTTTCCCGCGAACCGCATTCATGTTCCTACGGATATTCAATAAATCCGGGGATGCATTGTCTTTTATTTCACCATATTTGTCAACTACTTCATCGACCATCGTGATAATTTCTTTAGTCAGTTCAACTTGGTTTGCTCTTGCGTTTAAATTTGGATAATAATCTTCGAATTTTCTCAAAAAACTCAATAGGAAATTTACCGTTGATGAAATGGTAGCGATTTTTCTAAAACTGCCCACTTCCAAGAAACTGTCTTCAATGGCCAGAAATTTTATCTCATACGTGATGGCATCAAAACCATGATTTGGAATGGCATTGTTATTTTGGAAAGACGAAACATATTCCGATGTTTGCATTAATGCCTGTACCAACGTTTCCTTGTCTTTAAATGGAGTGATTTCTAATGCTTTTTGTTTTCCAATGTCAGTATTACAAATGGTCGAAATGGTTTCGAGAACAGTTGGAAATTGTAAATCTTGTAATGTTTTTTCGGTGATGGATATCATTTTATAATCTAAGTTGTAAAGGTTCAAAGTTACAAAGATTCAAAGTGAAATGCATTAATTTTTTTAGCGTACTTTGCGAAAAACTTTGCGAACTTTACGGCAAAATAAATTACATGCAAATTAACCTCAATCCCTCTTGGAAAACCATTTTATCAGACGAAATCAAGAAATCCTATTTTCAGGAATTAATGGGAACTGTTGATGAGGAATATAAAAATCATACTTGTTATCCTCCCAAAGAATTGATTTTTGCAGCGTTTAATTATTGCAGTTTCAAAGATGTAAAGATTGTTATCATTGGTCAAGATCCGTATCATGGTAAAGGCGAAGCGAATGGTTTGTGTTTCTCTGTGAATGACGGCATCCGAATTCCGCCGTCGTTACGCAATATTTTTCGCGAAATGAGTGATGATTTAGGGACTATTTTTATGCCTGCTGCCGGTAATTTAGAAGCTTGGGCAAAGCAAGGTGTTTTATTGTTGAATGCCTCGCTGACCGTGAGAGAAGACAGCCCAAATAGCCATAAACACTTGAAATGGAATGTTTTTACGGATGCAGTTATCCAAAAAATTTCGGGAGAAAAAGAGCATGTTGTTTTCTTACTTTGGGGAAATTTCGCCCATAAAAAAGGACTTAAAATCGACCGAAATAAACATTTGGTTTTTGAATCCGGACATCCTTCGCCTATGAGTGCAAATCAGGGAAAATGGTTCGGGAATAAACATTTTAGTAAAACAAATTCTTATTTGAAAAGAAATGGTTTAGAGCCAATAGAATGGTAGTAGTCTTTTAAACTATTCTTAAATTATATTTTTCTGAACCATTAAGAAATTAAGGATTTAAAACTTAATTTTTTAAATTTTTTAATGGTTTAAAAGATTTTAATAGTACTGGTTTTAGAATTTGTTTTTGTTTGTATAAAAGAGTAATTATTTTTTTATTATATCTTCCAGAACGGCTCTGTCAGCATAATTAATTACTTTCAAAGTAACTTCTTGGTTTTTGATTGTTTTACCTTCTATAAGGTAGAGTTTTCCTTTCTTAAGATCAATATTACTTTGGTCAAAATCAACATCTCCAAATTGCAATGTATTTTTTATATCGGCAGTATCAATCCATTTTTCAGCTAAAATAAGAGAAGCTTTATCGGAATAATAAAAGGGTTTGTTTCTTAAATCATTTAGTACTCTTGCGTTTGGAAAATAATTGCAGCGGGTGTCTTTGCCGCTGAAAACTAACGCTACAAAAAACAGTCCTATAACTAAACCTACAAGATAATAGGCAAAACGATGTATAAACTTCATGAATTATATTTTTGGCAAAGGTAGCAGAAAGTTTTCTTAAAAAACAATTAAATTAATGTCGTTATTGGGTAAGTCAAACCAGTCACTAATAGCATTGTTTGTGAGGATTCCGTGGTACATATAGACGCCATTTTTTAACCCTTTATCACAACGTATAGCACTCTCAATACCACCATCCTCAGCAATTTTCATTAGGTAAGGCGATATTATATTACTTATGGAAAGCGAAGCGGTTTTAGAATAGCGGGACGGAATATTGGGTACGCAATAATGCAATACATTGTTTTTGATAAACGTTGGTTTTTCATGGGATGTCACTTCTGAAGTTTCAAAACATCCTCCGGTATCAATGCTTACATCTACGATTACGGCTCCAATTTTCATGTGTTCTACCATGGTTTCTGTCACTATAACGGGACAACGATCTTTACCTCGCATGGCGCCAATGGCGACATCACACCTTCTCAATGCTTTTAGCAAAGCTTTTGGTTGTATGGTAGAAGTAAAGATTCGTTGGTTCAGATTATTCTGCAAACGACGTAGTTTGGTGATAGAATTATCAAAAACTTTGACATTGGCTCCTAATCCTATAGCGGTTTTGGCAGCAAATTCCCCCACCGTTCCTGCACCCAGAATGACCACATCAGTAGGAGGGACGCCGGTAATATTACCGAATAATAGTCCTTTTCCAAATTCATTAGTAATCATCAATTCGGCAGCAATTAGGATAGAAGCAGTTCCTGCTATCTCGCTCAGGGATTTTACTGCAGGATAGGTTCCGTCTTCGTCTTTGATGTATTCAAAAGCCAATGCGGTAATTTTCTTTTTGGTTAAAGCCTCAAAATAGTTTTTTTTACGCGTTTTTAATTGGATGGCTGACAACAGAATGGTTTGCGGATTCATCATTTCAATTTCGGTAAGTGTGGCAGGTTCCACCTTCAAAATCATAGGACAACTGAATACTTTTTTGGTGTCATTTGTGATTTCGGCACCTGCATCACTATATTCTTTGTCGGTATAACTCGAACTCAATCCCGCACCCGCTTCAATCATTACGCGATGTCCGTGATACGTAATTGAAGTAACAGCATCTGGTGTAAGACAAATCCGGCGTTCTTGATAACTCGTTTCCTTGGGAATACCAATAAAAAGTTCACTTTTTTGTCTTGCAATTTCCAGTTTTTCCTCCTGAGGTAAAAGCTGTTGTTTTGTGAATGGTGTTATAGTTATTGACATTGATGTTGTTAAATTAAGGGTACAATTTACGTAAAAAGTTTTATAAACGATACGAATTCAATCTTGATAAATTCGTTTATAAGACAACTAAATCTCAGTGAATGATTCTTTCCATTTTTATATCGGCTCGCTCATAAACGCCATCTTCTAACAGTACTTCTACGAAATCAAATTTTTTATACAAATGAATAGCCGATAGTAATTTCCGGTTCGAATATAAAATCAGTTTCTCCATTCCTTTTGTTTCGGCAACAGCAAGGCAATGCAGCATTAATTTTTTGCCAACTCCCAGTCCTTGTGCGCTATCAGTAACAGCCATTTTACTCAGTTCAAAAGTGGCATTATCAATTTTCATTAAGGAAACTGTTCCTACTATGGTATTCTTGTATTTTGCATAAAAAATCATTCCGCCTTTGTCAATTATCTGACCTTGTGGATCCGAAAGTATTTTTTCATCTTTGGGTTCAACCCAAAAATGTTTTTGTAACCATTCCAGATTTAATGTTTTTATCGCTTCTTTGAAAGCAGGGGCAAATGGTATTATTTCAACGGTATTATCTACACTCATATTTACTTTTAACTTAATGTTAAAGAACGTTTTCCGTCAGGAAGCAGTGAAATAGTTATAACGGAATGTGTTTCCGGAATCAAATTTGGGATCTTCTCAGCCCATTCTATAAAGCACCAATTACCAGAATACAAATAATCATCAATCCCCATATCCAGCGCTTCGAATTCAGTATTTAATCTGTAAAAATCAAAATGATAAACTAACTGATTGTCAAATGCTTCGTATTCATTAACTAAAGAAAAAGTTGGGCTACTCGTTGCTCCGGTTACGCCAAGCGTTTTACACAATTGCTTGATCAAAGTTGTTTTACCAACGCCCATTTCCCCATGAAAAAGAATCACTTTTTTAGGATTCTTTGTAATGATTTTTTGCGCCACTTCCTCGAGTTCGTCAATAGAAAAAATGATATTCATTCTTGTGAAATTGTTTAAAGTTTAAGGTTCATGCTATACGTTAAAAACGGATACTGACTACTTATTTTGGGTTAAAAACCAAAAACGGAATAATCATTTCTTCTAATGAAATACCCCCGTGCTGATACGTATTTTTGTAATAACTCACATAATGATTGTAGTTGTTGACATAGGCCAAAAATAAATCATTTTTTGCAAAAATATACGAACTGCTCATATTTATGGTAGGCAAACCAATATTTTTTGGTTCTTTCACAGCATAAACATCTTTGTGTTCGTATGTCAAACTGCGTCCGGTTTTATACCGCAAGTTCAAACTAGTGTTTTTGTCACCTACCACTTTCGATGGGTTTTTTACGTTTATCGTTCCGTGATCCGTGGTCAAAATCAATTTGAAACCCATTTTTTGAGCTTGTTGAATGATTTCTAAAAGTGGAGAATTCTTAAACCAGCTCAAGGTCAGCGAACGATACGCTTTATCATCAGAGGCCAGTTCTTTTACGACATCCATCTCTGTTTTGGCATGGGAAAGCATGTCTACAAAGTTATATACAACAGTTACTAAATCATTATCTTTTAGTGCTTTAAATCCCTCTGATAATTTTTTTCCGCTGGCAAGACTTGTTATTTTAAAATAATCTTCCTTGATATTCAAACCCAATCTTTTTAGTTGCGCCGTCAAAAATTCGGCTTCAAAAAGGTTCTTTCCGCCTTCTTCCGGGTCGTTTTTCCAGTATTTCGGAAACTGTTTTTCCATTTCCAGCGGGGTTAAACCGGAGAAAATAGCGTTTCGCGCATATTGTGTCGCCGTAGGAAGAATAGAATAGTAAGGCACTTCTTTTTCTAGTTTATAGTAATTTCCTACTACACTTTCAAAGGTTTTCCACTGGTCATAGCGCAGGTTATCAATTACGACAAACAAAATAGGCTTGTCTTTTTTCTGGAGTTCAGGAAGCACTAATTCTTTGAATAAGGTGTGCGATTGAACCGGTTTATCGGCCTTTGGAGCAAACCAATCCTCATAATTGCGCTCTATGAATTTTCCAAACTGGGAATTGGCTTCTGTTTTCTGGGATTCCAAAATTTCAATCATACTCTGATCATCGATATTTTCCAATTCCAGTTCCCAAAAAATCAATTTTTTGTATAACTCAACCCAGTCTTCATAGGAATTCACCATCGCCATTTCCATGGTGATTTTTCTAAATTCTTTCTGATAATCCAGCGTTGTTTTTTGAGAAATCAATCGGGAATGATCCAGATTTTTCTTCAAACTCAACAAAATCTGATTTGGATTCACGGGTTTGATCAAATAATCGGCAATTTTTGACCCTATGGCTTCCTCCATAATGTATTCTTCCTCGCTTTTCGTAATCATAATCATGGGAACCGAAGATTTTTTCTCCTTCATTTCTGACAGCGTTTCTAAACCACTCATTCCAGGCATATTTTCATCCAGAAAAATAATATCAAAATTGTTTTCTTCAAAAATTCCAATGGCGTCAAGTCCGTTGTTACAGGTCGTAACCTCGTAATTTTTCTTTTCCAGAAATAATATATGTGGTTTCAAAAGGTCGATTTCATCATCTACCCAAAGTATTTTTATTTTATCCATAAGTTGTAGTAACAGGTGTTCGAAAGAACTAAATTAAAGTGGCAAATTACATTTTTTTGGAATTGCTATCTGCTAATGTTATTATAATTTTTTAACATATTTACGTTATAATTTTTAAAATTACAATTCACTTTAATTCTGTTTTAAGTTAATTTTTGGGGGTGCCTCATCGTTCGTAAACTCCGTCCGGGTCTGACTGTACGCTATATTTTAGATGAAATTTGAGCTATATAATACATGTGTTTGGTATTGTTTTCGCCTAATCTAATGGCAAATTTATCATTTAAAACCAGCACACCACTTACCGTGTTATCTAAAAACTCCTTCGTGACAGGTTTTTTTAACCTAGATTCGTTGTGAATAGGTTTGATATCCATAATAAATTGATTAAATTTCGGAATTGATTAGTCAATCGGAGCGGTACATTCGGCTCGTATTGCTAAAAAATTGAAACTGATGGTTATACAATTGAATGTGATATTCTGTTGTACGATACTCCATTCATGTTGTGTATCGCTTACTCTGTTTTTAAGAGAAAATATTTTAAAAACAGAATCTAAGCCGTTAAAAAAAAGACTAATGAAAGAAGTTACAGATATTTTAAAAGCCTATTCAGCAGCCAAAGCGAGTGGAAAAAAAACAGCATTGGCAACAGTGGTCAAAGTAGAAGGCTCTTCTTACCGTCAGCCGGGCGCACGCATGCTTGTAACAGAAGACGGTATTTTGACCGGTGCTATTAGCGGCGGATGCCTTGAAGGCGATGCCTTGCGAAAAGCACTGCTGGCCATACACCAAAAACAAAATAAGCTAATTACCTACGATACCAGTGATGAAAGCGATTCTGATTTTGGAGTGCAATTAGGATGCAACGGAATTGTCCATATTCTTTTTGAATACATCGATGAATGTGCAGTATGTAATCCGATTTACTTGCTGGAACAATCGGTAGCAGAACGCAAAGAAGCCGTGGTTTTGACCTTGTTTTCCTTGGAGCGGAATACTGTACAAATAGGGACTGTATTAGTGTACCAAGAAGATCTGGTGATTAGTCAAAGAACTGATTTAAAGGCATTGCATGTAGCTTTCAAGGAAGTACTTTATAGCAAATCATCGATTATAAAAAAAATACAGCTAGAAGATCATGAACATGAAGCTTTAATCGAATACATCCCACTCCCAGTTTCGCTAGTACTTGCCGGTGCAGGAAATGATGCGCAACCATTAGTAAAAATGGCTAATTTATTAGGTTGGGAAGTACTTGTAGGTGACGGAAGAGCAACACATTCAACCGCAAAACGTTTTCCAGAAGCCAAGCAAATACTTGTAACCAAGCCACTGCAATTAGTAGAAAACAGCAGCATTGACTCCCGGACTTTCTTTGTCCTGATGACGCATAACTACAAATATGATCTGGAAGTTTTAAAATTGCTTTTGGAAACTGATTGTATGTACATCGGAATATTAGGTCCAAAGACAAAACTGAACCGCATGTTTGATGATTTGAGCGCCGAAGGAATTGTGGTAACTAAAGCACAGCTGGATCGAATCTATGGTCCGATAGGCCTTGATATTGGTGCGGAAACATCAGAAGAAATAGCGCTTTCTGTTGTAGCAGAAATAAAAGCAGTGATGGAAGGAAAAACGGCGAACTCGCTCAAACACAAAAAAAATAAAATACATCCTGCTACGAATGGGATTAAAAATACTTGATTATGATAAAAGACACATTCGGACGCGTTCACGACTATCTCAGGATTTCACTGACTGATAATTGCAATCTACGCTGTTTTTATTGCATGCCAGAAGAAAATTATGCCTTTGCACCAGCCTCTAAATTAATGCAGGTTGAAGAGATCGAAACCATCGCCAAATTATTCGTGGCCAATGGCGTAAAAAAAATTCGCCTGACCGGAGGCGAACCTTTGGTACGAAAAGACGCTCCACGGATTATAGAATCTTTAGGAAAATTAGGGGTTGAACTCGCTATTACTACCAATGGCGTGCGGATAAATGAAATGCTAGACGAGCTTTTAGCGGCAAATATTAAGGCGATAAATATCAGCTTAGATACTTTGCAAGCCGATAAATTTTTGAAAATTACCCGAAGAGATTTGTATCATCGTGTCAGAAGTAATATCGAATTGCTGTTGCAGCACGGGATTCGTGTGAAAATAAATGTGGTTGTGATGAAAGGCCTCAACGAGAACGAAATTCTGAATTTTATAGCACTGACCCAACATAATACAATCGAAGTACGGTTTATCGAATTCATGCCTTTCAGTGGTAATAACTGGACGAGTAACCAAGTTTTTACCCTGCAAGAGATTTTGTTGAAAGTCGCTTCAAAATATGATGTCCTTCCGGTGCAGCCTGAACCCAACGATACCTCAAAAAAATATATGATTCCGGGTCATGTGGGTTCCTTTGCTGTAATTAGTACAATGAGTTCTCCTTTTTGTGAAACTTGCAACCGCATGCGACTGACGGCTGATGGAAAATTAAAAAATTGCTTATTCTCTAAAGAGGAAACCGATTTGCTTGGCGCTTTACGTGCCGGTCAAGAAATTTTGCCTTTGATAGAAGACACTATTATGGCTAAGGCCAAAGCTTTAGGAGGTCAATTTAGTGGCGTTTTTGAAGATATAGATGCCAGTAAACTTAAAAATAGAAGTATGATTACAATAGGCGGCTGATGGAAAATAAAACAGGAATAGTACTATTGGCAGCGGGGAGTTCCTCGCGCTTGGGTCGGCCCAAACAGTTACTTGAATTTAATGATAAAACCTTACTTTTTCATACTGTAGAACAAATACTCGAAGTAAGCACTAAAGCGATTGTTGTAATGGGTTCAAAGAACACCGCTATTGAAAAAGAAGTTAATTCGGTTTTAATTTGCCGAAATCCTGATTGGCAAAAAGGCATGGGGTCTTCGATAAGCAAAGGCTTGGAGGAGTTGCTGCTTGTTAATTTAGACATTGAGCACTGCATTTTGGCCGTTTGTGACCAGCCTCATATTGATGCTGTTGTTTTCCGCAGCTTAATTGAAAAGCATAAAAAAACCGGAAAAGGTATTATCGCCTCTAGCTATGCCAATACGATGGGAACTCCCGTTTTGTTCAGCAGAAAATACTTTACTGAGCTAATGCAGCTTTCTGGTAATGCCGGAGCCCGAAAAATGATTGAAAAATACAAAAAAGATGTGGCCAGCATTCCCTTTGAAAAAGGGGCTGTTGATATCGACACTATAGAAGATTACGAACAACTGATCCATCCCAAATGATTTCTGTAAAAGAAGCAAAACAACTAATTATGGGAGCAGCTTTGACAAAAAAAAGTGAGCTCGTCGCACTCCAATATGCTCATGGACAAGTGACCGCAAGAGACATTCGAGCCATGATAGACATTCCAAATTTTCATCAATCTTCCATGGATGGTTATGCTATCAAATATGAAGATAAGGACAGTCTTCTTACCATTATAGGAGAAATGGCGGCTGGTACGAGTAGACAACTGGTACTTAATAAAGGTGAGGCTACGAGAATATTTACCGGCGCTCCTTTGCCGGAGGGAGCTGATACCGTAGTAATGCAAGAACGGATATGCCTTGAAAACGGAAAACTACTAGTTGAAGACCAGACACTTTTGAAAGGAGCAAATGTAAGACTAAAAGGAGCAGAGGTTGAAAGCGGAGTCATTGCCATGGCGGCTGAAACTTATCTTTCCCCGGCAGCAGTAGGCTTTCTAGCCGGAATAGGCTGTGCGGAAGTTTGGGTATATTCACCTCCAAAAGTGGCTATTATCCTTACCGGAAATGAATTGCAAGAACCAGGTAGGCCTTTAGATTTTGGTCAGGTTTATGAAGCCAATTCCGTTCAGTTAAAAGCAGTCTTAAATAAAATTGGCGTCAGAGATATTACAGTACAAACTGCTGAAGATCAGATTGAAGTATTACAGGACGTTTTGCAAAAAGCGCTTGACACTCATGATATTGTTCTTTTGAACGGTGGCGTTAGTGTGGGCGATTATGATTTTGTGCCTCTTGTGGCGCAGCGGTGTGGTGTCGAGCAACAATTTCACAAAATCAAGCAGAAGCCCGGGAAGCCTTTGTTTTTTGGAACAAAAAAAGACAAATTGATTTTTGGACTTCCTGGAAATCCTTCGTCTTCGCTGACTTGTTTTTACGAGTATGTGTTACCAGCACTTGAAAATCGTATGGGCTTGACTAATAGCTTGACGGAAATTACCGCTAGGGTTACACATGATTATCCTAAAGCTTCGGGATTAACACATTTTCTAAAGGCCTCGTATAGCAATGGAACAGTAACTCCCTTGCATGCACAAGAATCTTTCCGTTTGCACTCTTTTGCTCAGGCGAATTGCTTTATTGTTTTGCCGGAAGAATCAAAAGGTTGCCTAGCCGGAGAAGAAGTTGCCGTTCATCTCCTGCCTGGATAATACTTGTTTCAAAAAAAAACAATATTTTTACTATTTATCCCTAACTCATTAAATGAATGTCTATAGAAGTATTTTACATAATTCTTTTTTTTGTTGCTTTCTTATATGCTTCGGTCGGTCATGGTGGTGCCAGTGGCTATCTGGCGCTAATGGCACTTTATGGTATTGCTCCTGAAGAAATGAAACCGACTGCTTTAGTGCTCAATCTTTTCGTTTCTATAACTTCTTTTTCACACTATTATCGCGGTGGGTTTTTCTCAAAGAAAATATTTATTCCAATTGCAGCAATGTCGATTCCCATGGCCTTTATTGGCGGAATGATTACCGTTGAAGAAACGGTTTACAAGCGAATTTTGGGAGTGTTATTGCTTTTTCCTATTCTTCGTTTTTTCTTTTTCAAAAATGTAGAAGATTGTCAATTGAGGCCCCATACTGTTTCCGTAGCAATTATTAGTGGAGGAATCGTGGGCTTGCTGTCGGGAATGATTGGTATTGGAGGAGGTATTTTGCTTTCACCCCTTTTATTACTGTTGCAATGGACCAATCAAAAACAGACTGCGGCCATAAGTGCGGCATTCATATTTGTGAATTCTCTAGCGGGGCTAGGTGGTATGCTCACACGAGGTATTACATTCACGGGAGATATGGCTCTGTTTGTTGGTGTAGCTTTGGTCGGAGGATTTTTGGGTGCTTATTTAGGTTCTAAGAAATTTAATGCTACTATTCTGAAATATGTACTGGCTGTAGTTTTGCTGTTGGCTTCCTATAAATTAGTGTTTTCAAAAGCTTAGTTATATGTAAATTAGGAGTAATTATATTCTTAATAGGTTTAAGTATAGATATAGGATTTTTAAAATTAATTTTGCTTAAATTTAGACACTAGTATTAATGATGATTTATGGCTCATAAATGTTTGATAATTCAGAATCACAACGCGTAATTAAAAAAATATTCAGAACGTTTAGCGGAATTTTGCATTAAGATGTTTTGGATAAAGATAGATTTATTGTAATTTCCCCAAACGCCCGTATTTGAAAAAATCATGAAAAATAAGGCTTTGCAAATATTATCTACATATGAAAATTAAAATTATAGCATTTGGTTCGATTGCAGCGATTATGGGAAAAGAAATTTGCCTGCACGCTACTGACATCGTGTCTATGAAAGAAGCTTTAGAGCACCTTTTTCCAGAATTGTCGGATCGTAAATATGCGGTAGCAGTCAACATGAAATTAGCAGGAACAAATGTTTTATTTGGTCAAAATGATACGGTAGCACTTATGCCACCTTATTCAGGAGGATAATATGGAAAATTATAACGCCCGATATTCCCGCCATTATTCACTTCAAGATTTTGGAACTAAAGGACAGCAAAAACTGGAGAAAGCCAAGGTGCTTGTGATAGGAGCGGGTGGTTTGGGATGTCCCGTCTTGCAGTATCTTGTTGCCTCTGGGATTGGTACCATTGGCATTGTAGATCATGATATCATATCCTTAAGCAACCTGCAACGACAGGTTTTATACACGACGGATGACATTGGTAAAGACAAAGCCACAATTGCATGCAAAAGACTACTAAGCCTCAATCCTGAAATTAGTATTACGGGCTATGCCATTGCACTTAGTTCTAAAAATGCAATAAAACTCATCCGTGCCTATGATATTATAGTGGATTGCACTGATAATTTTGCATCCCGCTATTTGATAAACGATGCCTGTGTCTTGTTAGAGAAGCCTTTGGTTTTTGGTGCTATTTATCAATATGAAGGGCAAGTGGCTGTTTTTAATATTGAAGATGAAAAGAAGAACAAGACGAACTACCGCCATTTGTTTCCTAAACCTCCAAAACCGGATGAAGTTCAAAATTGTAATGAAGCGGGTGTTTTAGGCGTTTTACCCGGGATCATCGGGTTGATGCAGGCTGGGGAGGTGATTAAATTACTTACAGGAATAGGGGAGGTATTGGTTAATAGACTCCTTACATTCAGTTTGCTTAATTATGAACTGTATGTCATTGAAATTAATATGGAAGTTTCCGTTTCTGATTTGATACCAAAAGATGAAATAACATTCGAAGCCACAGAATATAACTTGCTCTGCGGACTCGCAAGTACCGAAATTGAAACCCTTTCTGTTATTGATTTTTTAGACCAAGTTTCCAATAACGATACTATTGTAATTGATGTCCGGGAAAAGGACGAGCTTCCAAAAGCTGATTTCAAATATTGTGCTCTTCCCTTATCCGGGCTGAGTGAAAAAATTCCAGAAATTAGTGAACGTACGATTCTATTATTCTGCCAAAGTGGAAAACGTAGCTTGATAGCAGGGGCACTTTTATTAGAAAAATTTGGAACTACCAAAAAAATAAGCCACTTAAAAGACGGCATCAATGCATTAAAAGAACTTAAATAATGATCAAAAAAATCAAAAATATTTTCATTGAAGGAGCTATTCCTCCATTATTTATAGCAGATAGCATTGCAAAACATGCGACTAAAAAAGATATTGGAGCGCACAGTATTTTCCTGGGTCAGATTCGGGAAGATGTTGTTGATGGCAAAACAGTGAAAGCTATTGAATATAGTGCTTATGAAGCGATGGCGTTAGAAAAAATGCAGGAAATCAGGGAAGAGCTATTTTCTAAATATGAGTTAAGCTGTATGCATGTGCATCACAGTCTTGGGGTGGTCAATGCGGGTGAAATATGCCTGTTTGTTTTCACTTCTTCTAAGCACAGAAACATTGCCATGGAAGCCTGTAATGAAATTGTAGAACGCGTGAAAGCAGAACTTCAGATTTGGGGAAAAGAAATTTTTAATGACCAATCCCATCAGTGGAAAATAAATAGCTGAATTTAATTTTCGTACTTGGATTAAATCCGATTTAGAACATACTATTTTATGACTTTAATAGCCGTGTTAATTCGGAAACGGTAGCAATTGTCAATTCAATTTCTGCTAAAGTGGTGAATTTTCCTAAGCTAAATCGGATCGAAGATAAGGCATTTTCATTTGTAAGACCCAATGCTTTCAAGACATGTGAAGGTTCTGATGTAACAGCCGAACAGGCCGAACCATTAGAAACGGAAATATTTTGCAAAGCAAGAATAAGATTTTCAGAATTCACGCCAGGAAAGCAAATATTGGTCGTATTGTAAAGACGATTTGTTTGCGAACCATTGACAAAAGATGCGGGTATTTTCAATAGTTCCCTTTCAAGTAAGTCTCGCATTATTGTTATCCTATCTCTGTCCTTTTCCATTTCTAAGCTTGCAATTTCGCAGGCTTTGCCAAGTCCGATGATTCCCGGAACATTTAAAGTACCACTTCGTTTGCTGTTTTGCTGACCACCTCCAGTGATTTGACCCGTTAATTTTGCTTTTATTTTTTTGGAAACAAATAATGCACCGATGCCTTTTGGTCCATAAAATTTATGTGCAGAAAGAGACAGAAGGTCAATGCCCAAATCAACGACATTAATTGGAATTTTTCCTATAGCCTGAGTGGCATCGCACAGGAAATAGGCTTCTTTAGATTTAGCAATTTCCCCGATTTTTTTAATATCCTGGAGTGTCCCCGTTTCGTTATTTGCCATCATGACAATTACTAGTGCAGTTTCTTCGGTCACGGCTGCTGTAAGAAGGTCTAGGTCTAAAATACCATCCTTATTGACGCCTAAATAGCTGACTTTGTATCCGATGGTTTCTAGGTGAAGGCAAGTATCCAAAACGGCTTCGTGCTCTGTAATTACAGTAACAATATGTTTGCGTTTTTCGTTTGCAAGTCCTTTGATTGCAAGATTTATTGCTTCTGTTGCACCTGAGGTAAAAATAATGTCGTTTGGTTTTGCTTGAATTAGTTCCGCTGTTTGCCATCTGGCCTGTTCGACTGCTTCTTTCACCGTTAATCCAGCCAGGTGGCTACTGTTTGCATTGGCATAAAAATTAGTGAAATAGGGAAGCATGGCATCAAGCACCCGATCGTCAATACGCGTTGTTGCATTATTATCTAAATAGATTTTTTCTTGGATAAGTGACATTTAAACTAGTGTTGTAAAGTAGGTTTTATGCTTATTTAGTTCTTTTGTGAGTTTTTAAGAATCTGCTTTTGCGGAGCATAGGAATTAAAAAAGAGCTTGTAATTGCCATCACCTTCAAAGGTAGAAAATTTAGCCAGAATCATTTTGAAGTTTTAACGATTCTGGCTAAAAAAATAGGGCATTATACCGTTGCCAGACTAAACGGTAATTTTCGTATTCTTTTGCCTGTCAGGTCAAAAATGGCATTTGTCAACGCTGGTGCAAAAGGAGGAAGACCGGGTTCTCCAACTCCGCCTGCATCTTCTTCATTGTCTATAATATACACTTCTATTTGTGGAATATCCGTAATACGAGGCATTGGGTAATCATAAAAATTATTTTGTTCTACTATACCATCCTTAAATGTTATTTCATGTATTGTTGCCGCACCCAGACCCATGACGATGGAACCTTCAACCTGCGCGCGAATAATATCCGGATTTACATACCAGCCACAATCTATGACGGCCCAAACATTATCTATTTTTACACCTCCAGAGGCATTTTTTGAAACTTTTACAATGTGTCCTACCGTTGATTTGAAACATTCAGTGATGGCTACACCATAGCCTTCATTTTTACTTCTTTTTTTCCAGCCGGAGACTTCTTCCATTTTGTCAATTAGTTTTTGGCATCTTTCATCCTGTAGATGAGCTCTTCTAAAATCCAGCGGATCCGCGCCCGCTTCTGCAGCCATTTCGTCCATAAAACTTTCAAACGCAAATCCGTTTGTAGAAGCATACACTGAACGCCACCACATTGTTGGTAGTGGTGTTTCAAAGGGAACATCTGAAATGCTTAAATTTTTGATACTCGCATAATAGGGTTCAAGGAATCCTTCGCTGGTGCTATCATTGGGAACGTCTTTTTTTCCTCCACTCCAGTGGTCGTTATTTTGGCCTGCCATTCTAAATTTAAGCGCTTCAATTTTTCCGCCTTTTACTACACCTTCACAACGATAAGAGATTCCTGGTCGGTAAGGGCCCTGCTTAAGGTCATCCTCTCGTGTCCAAACTACCTGAACCGGAGCTCCAATTTCTTTTGAAATCAATACCGCTTCATGAGGATAATCGGTAAAGGCTTTTCTTCCAAAACCACCACCGAGGAAAGTCATATTTACAATTACCTTTTCTTTTGCAATTCCCATTTGGGTGCTTATAAAATCCTGAACCCATCCAGGTGCTTGAATCGGACCCCAAATTTCTACAGTATCTCCTTGGAAATTGGCAATACAATTCAGCGGTTCCATACAGCTATGCGATTGGTACGGGGTCTGGTAGATTACATCCAGTTTCTTATTTGATTTTTCTATGATTGCAGTAGGATCACCTTGAGATTTAAGAGGCAATCCTTCCTTCGTTTTTATAAATTCTTCCTGGCGTTTGAATATTTCGGGACTGTTTACATGTTCAAATCCTGCATCATTCCATTCTACTACTAAAGCCTTTTTTCCCTGCATCGCTGCCCAAGTCGAATCAGCCACAACGGCGACTCCTTCGCGAATGGTATTGTGCACCACCATTTTTACCACAAAAATCTGTTTTACCCCTGGTATTTTTTTTGCCACGGAATCGTCGAAGCTTTTTACAGTTCCACGAAGTCTTGGATTTCGTTCTACGGCTGCATAGAGCATGCCTGGAATCTTTTTATCTAGGCCGAAAATTGCAGTCCCATTTGTTTTCATGGGCGTATCCAAACGGTGTAATGGCTGGCGGATAAGCTTATATTCGGATATTTTTTTGAGTTTAGGATTTTGAGGAGCTTCTAATTTTGAAGCTTGGGTTGCCAGTTCTCCATAGTGTTTCTTTTTGCCAGAAGGCCTGTGAATAACATGTCCTGCTTCGGCATAGCAATCGTCAACGGATACTTTCCATTGGAGCGCAGCTGCGGCAATCAGCATTTCACGTGCCGTGGCGCTCAATTTTAGTAATTTTTTGTACGCGGATCTTATGGTTGAGCTACCACCAGTAATCTGGTTTCCGTATTTTTTTTCATTTCCTTGGGCAAATACTACGTCTATATCTTTTAAATTTACTTCTAGTTCTTCGGCTATAATTTGCGGAATGGAATGATAGGCACCCTGACCCATTTCTGCACGGTGACTCACTATGGTTACTTTTCCGGAGGTATTGATGAGTATCCAGGCACACATTTCAATATCAGCTGCTGTTAAATCGGATGGTTTTATTAAAGTTGGAACTGTATCGCCGGGTAAATAAAACCCCATACAAAGAGCAGCCCCACCCAAACCAGTAAGTTTGAGAAAGCTTCGTCTTGTATTTACTAAATTGTTTTTTGAATCCATCATACTTTAGAAATTATTTATTTTACAATACTCTGGTTTAGAAATTATTTGGCGGGAGCATATGCACCGTTATTTAGCCATGTCAGCCATTCTTTTTTAAACTCTGCATGGGTCAGTGGCGGTAGGCTACGCCCTTCGCCCGGATTCCATCCTGCAAGAACAAAAGCATCATCAGCATGTTTTTTGAGTTTATTAATATCCATATGTCCGTTTTTAGATGGATCCATTAATTGTTTTGCCAGCTGGTGAGCTGTTCTGCCTTCAAAAACCATTTTCATATCAGCAGGTGGCAAGTGCCAGTCTGAATTTCCTGGTGGCGTATGTAATCCAGGTGTATTTTTAGTTTGGTGGCAATTTGTACATTTCATGGCATATAATCCTCTTCCGTCAATACCGCGTTTAGGAGCCATGACATGTAAATGACTGTCTTCTCCTTGTAAAGGAACGTCACCAATAGGGTGGCAGTTCACGCAACGGGGACTCATTAAAACTTTATAAACCTTTTGGAATGCTTTTACAGAGGCAATGCTGTCCTTGATGATTACAGTAGGATTAATATTTATATATTCACTTTCATTCTCCGGTTTTAGTGTCCAGCCCAATGCAACTACACTAACGAGCAAAAAAAAGAGAATAACAGCCGTTTTATTTTTTTGGAATGAAGCCATAGTAAATTGATTATTTTAAGAGAGGAATATCCTATAAAAAGTTGATTTAGTATATTGAAGTATCTTTTATCTTTTATCTTTTTCTTGTAATTGTGCGGCTAAATGAATGGCTTTTCTTACACGAGGATAGGTTCCGCATCGACAAATATTTCCTGACATCGCGTCATCAATATCCTTATCAGTCGGTTTTGGATTTTCTCTCAATAACACTGCAGCTGACATGATTTGGCCGGAATGGCAGTATCCGCATTGGGGTACATCCATTTCATTCCATGCCAGTTGCGCTGGGTGGTCATTATGTAAAGACAAGCCTTCAATTGTGGTTATTTTTTTTCCTTCGGCCCTGCTGACTTTAGTTACGCAGGATCGAACTGCTTCTCCATCAAGATGCAACACGCATGCTCCGCACTGTGCAACACCACAACCAAATTTTGTTCCAGTCAGGCCCAGTGTGTCCCTTACTACCCATAGTAGAGGCATGTCCGGACTTACATCAACTTGATAGGTTTTATTATTTACGTTTAATGTTATCATAAGTACTTGAAATTAGATTAAAGATCAATAGACAGTTTCCTGAAAATAGGTAAAAAAATATCTAATGTTTAAACTTACTAAAAAAAATAAAGGTTTTCTAATATTAACACTAAATTTAACGAAAAGTAAATACTGTATTATGATTCTCAACTCACTTTTACTATTGTAAAAATAGGGGTTGCATCTGACAATGAGATAATAAGTACATTTTTGAGGTTTATATTATGGTTTTATTCCTTAAAATTCTGATTTAAATGTGCAGTCCTGTTTATTGCTTCAATAATTATATACTTTTACCTAACAACAGAGATTTATAATACTTTGAAAGGACGTAATTAAATACTAAAGCAAATTGAATAATGAAGTTTACAACAATCACTCTTGGAGACAATAAGATAGAAGTTTTTAATTCTTTTATGGCAAAAGAAACTATACTATTAAACGGAAAAATAGTTTCAGAGAAACGTTCCATAGCAGGAGGAACACATCATTTTAAAATAATTGAAAACGATCAAGAAGTAGCGTGCAAATTTATTTTGGGATATGGTGCTAACGGAGTGGTAATGAGTTTATATAAAGACAACAAACCAGTAATTGAGTCCCAAAGAAATATGTTCTTTGGATTCGTATTAATTACGCTTCTTACGTTTGGGTTTGTATTTTTTTATACTTTACTCTTTCACTGAGAAAGTCCACTACTTAAATATTGGAATCCGAATTAAAAGACAAAACCACTGCTTATACAATAAACAGTGGTTCTGGAACTAACAGGAATCAATTCTAATTAGTCAAGTAAATCTTTATTGCCAGCCCCCACCAAGGGCTCTGTACAATTGAATTATGGCTTTGTATTGTTGGAATTTATTGTCTATCAAGCTTAATTCTGCATTCAAAGCATTGTCTTTTACAGTTAAAACTTCTAAATAATTCGCTAGTCCGTACGTCAATAATTCATCTGAATAATCAGTGGCTTTATTCAATGCAGCTACTTGTTTTCCCCTCACGGTGAGTTTGTAGGTTTCATTGTTGTATTGTGCCAATGCATCCGAAACTTCTTTTCCGGCGGTCAACAAAGACTGCTCAAACTGAAGATAGGCTTTTTCCTGATTTGCTTTTGCAATTTCAAATCTGGTTTTAATCTGTCTTTGGTTAAAAATAGGTTGTGTCAACCCCGTAATTATATTAGCAAAAAGGGAATTAGCACTAAACCATTCTTTCAAATCAATACTCTGAAGTCCACCTGTTGCAGTAAGTTTTAACGTTGGATAAAAATTACTTTTAGCTACATTGGTTTGCTCAAAACTCGAAATAAAGTTGTATTCTGCTGCAATCACGTCAGGTCTGTTTCTTAGTAATGTAGCGGGTACACCAAGTGTAATGGTTGGTTGTAAGGATTGTGTTTCAAAAGTGCTTCTTTCAATTTTGGCAGAAGCTTCACCCATAAGAATGCTCATCGTGTTTTCAAGAATGATACTATTATTCTTTAAATCAGCAAGGATAATTTCGGTAGCATATTTTTGCGCCTCGGTTTGCTTCACACCAACTTCGGTAACATTTCCTGCCGCCTTTAATGCTACAATTGTTTCAATACTTTGATTTCTGTTAATCAAGGTTCGTTCTGCTAATTTTATTTGTGCGTCAACAGAAAGCAATTGATAATAGGTTGCGGCAAGGGTAGCAATTAATTGTGTTTTGACCACTTGATTCGCTGCTGTAGTTTGAAGATAGGCCGCATTTGCTGCGCGCTTGTTGCTTCGTATTTTTCCCCAAATGTCTGCTTCCCAAGAAAGATTCCCTGTAAACAGGTATTGATCTACATTAGTTGCACCACCACCACCACTTATTAAGGCACCTAATTGACTGTTTTTAGAAAGCTCTTGATGCGTCCAGTCGGCACCTACAGAAAGTGTTGGAAAATACCCGGCTTTTCCCTGTCGCATGGCAGCCTCGGCAGCTTGGATATTTTGCATTGCAATTCTGATATCCAGGTTATTGTTTAACCCTTTTTTGATATACCCTTGCAAAAGAGGATCGGTAAAAACGACATCCCAAGCAACATTAGCAAGTGAAGTGGTATCATTTGAAACAACTTCAGTTCTGTAAAGATTTTCGGTTTTTAATTCTGGCCTATCGTATTTTTTAGCAACAAAGCACGACTGCATTACAGTAGCGGTTATAACAACTACTGCTATTTTAATTAACTTATTCTTCATTTTCTTTATTTAAAAGTGCGACATCAGTTTCCTGATTTGTTATCGGAAGTGGTTTTGTAGAAATTTTTTCTTGTAAGGTTTGGAAAACGATAAACAATACCGGTATTACAAAAATACCAAAAATGGTTCCTATTAACATACCGCCAATTGCTCCAGTTCCAATAGCATTATTCCCAACAGCTCCAGCTCCTTTAGCTAACATCAAAGGCAATAATCCGAAAATAAATGCAAATGATGTCATCAATATAGGACGTAAACGAGCAACTGCACCATGAATAGCCGCTTGGGTGATACTCATTCCTTTTTTTCTGGAATCTACAGAAAACTCGACGATTAAAATGGCGTTCTTAGCGAGTAATCCAATAAGCATAATAAGTGTTATTTGTAGGTAAATATTATCACTCACATTGAAAAAATAAGCAAATAAGTATGCTCCTGCTAAACCAATTGGTAATGAAATTAATACCGCAAAAGGCAACATATAACTCTCATATTGAGCGGCTAACAAGAAATATACAAAAACCAAACACAATAGGAAAATATACAATGTTTGACCGCCAGCACTTATTTCCTCACGAGTCATTCCTGAAAACTCATAACCATAACCAATAGGTAAGGTTTGACTTGCCACTTCTTCAACTGCTTTAATGGCATCACCTGAGCTGAAACTTTCATTTGGAGCCCCTGTGACTTTTACAGAAGTGAATAAATTGAAACGTTCTATTGCCTGAGGGCCAAATACTTTTACTAAAGTCACAAATTGTGAAATAGGAGCCATCTGACCAGTATTATTTCTTACCAATACTTGATTTAACGATTCGGGATTACTTCTAAATTCGGGTTCAGATTGGTAAACCACCCGAAATTGTTTTCCAAATTTGTTAAAATTAGAAGCATAAACGCCACCATAATATCCTTGCATAGTGCCTAAAACATCCGTGACAGTTAACCCTGATTTCTTTATGGTAGCAACATTCAAATCAATTCGGTATTGCGGATAATTTGGAGAAAAAGAGGTAGTTGCATATTTGATTTCGGGACGGCTATTTAAAGCTCCTAAAAATTTACTTTTTACTTCATCCAACTCCTCAATTGTTCCTCCTTTTTGATCTTGTAATTGAAATTCAAAACCATTGGTAAAACCAAAACCAACAAGTGTAGGGCGAGCAAAATAGAGGACTTTTGCATCTTTAACAGAAGCCGTACGCTTAAACAATTCAGCTATTACTGCATTTATTTCCTGATTCGCATCTTTACGTTCAGCCCAAGTTTTTAATTTTACAATTACCATTCCGTAATTACTACCTGTACCACTTATTAAACTACGACCTGAAATACGAAGTACTTCTTTTATTTCAGGAATATCTTTTACTTTATTTTCAATTTGCAATAATACTTCCTCGGTTCTTTCTAATGAAGTGCCGGGCGGAAGAGAAACGTCAGAAAGAATTGCTCCTGTATCCTCACCCGGAACAAAAGCCTTTGGCGTAATATTTAATAATAAGATAAAAATCCCTGCAAAAATGGCAATTCCTAAAAAAGCCAACCATTTACGTTTTATAAAAAACTCAACAGATCTTTTATACTTAGCGGTTGTTGTTTCAAACCCAACATTGAATGCCGTATAAAAGCGTTCTGCAAAACCTTTTTTCTTTAAGTTTTTATCGTGTTCTTTCAAGAAAATGGCACACAAAGCAGGAGAAAGTGTTAGGGCGTTAATAGCTGATAATACAATTGCAACAGCCAAAGTTATTCCAAACTGCTTGTAGAAAACGCCAGCTGAACCACTAATAAAAGAAACAGGAATAAATACCGCTGACATAACAAGTGTAATAGAAATAATTGCACTACTAATATCTTGCATGGCACTATGAGCTGCTTTTTTGGGATCATGTTCCCCAGCTTCCATTTTGGCATGGACGGCTTCAACTACTACAATGGCATCATCGACCACAATTCCCACGGCCAATACTAAGGCAAAAAGAGTTAATAAATTAATGGTAAAGCCAAATAAACTTAGGAAAAAGAAAGTACCTACAATTGCAACAGGTACGGATATTGCTGGTATAAGGGTAGATCTCCAGTCTTGTAAGAAGATAAAAACCACAATAAAAACCAATAAAAAGGCTTCAATCAAAGTATAGATCACTTTAGTGATAGATTCTTCTAAGAAGTCATTTGCATTAATTAAGGTGGCATATTTTACCCCTTTCGGGAAATTTACTTCCGCTTCATCTAACACTTTTAAAGAACCTTCAATTACTTCTTGTGCATTAGATCCTGCAGTTTGTGCAATAGCAATTGCAATAGATTTGTTTCCATTTGTGTACGCATTACTGGCGTAATTTACAGCCCCCAATTCAATTTTTGCAACATCCCCTAATTTAAGGATTTCTCCGTTTTGGGTTGAACGGATAATAATTTCTTCGAACTCTTTTACATCTTGCAGGCGCCCTTTGTATTTTAATGTATATTGAAAAGATTGGTCACTACTTTCACCTAACTGACCGGGAGCGGCTTCAATATTCTGCTCAGCCAATAAAGCTGTAATATCCGAAGGAACAAGTCCATAAGCTCCCATTACATCTGGCTTAAGCCAAATACGCATCGAGTAGTCTTTTTGTCCAAAAATCATTGCTTCTCCAACTCCTGCTACACGTTTTATTTTTGGTAAAATATTGATGTTAGCATAATTTTGAAGGAAAGTATCATCATAATCCGGGTTGTCGCTGTATAAAGATAAAATCAAAATATTGTCGCTTTGTCTCTTTGAAGTTGTTACACCGGCTCTTGTAACTTCTTGAGGCAACAAAGGTGTAGCACGTGAAACACGATTTTGCACATTCACAGCTGCTAAATCTGGATTTGTTCCTAATTTAAAGTAAATATTAATAGCTGCTGAACCGTCATTATTTGATGTAGAAGTCATGTAAGTCATGTCTTCAACACCGTTGATTTGTTCTTCTAATGGAATTACTACCGAGCTCATTACAACTTCGGCACTGGCGCCTTGATAGTTTGCTGCTACGGTTACCGTAGGTGGCGCTATTTCTGGATATTGTGAGACAGGGAGTGAGATTAACCCTAAAACTCCTAAAATTACGATGATAATAGAGATCACCGTTGACAATACCGGTCTGTCAATGAATTTTGAAAACATATTTTGTTATTTATTCAATAATTAGTTTCTGAATTACTTTTTTGTTGGATTGATGATAGTTTTAAAATCAATAATTTCAGCCTTAATGAGGGTTCCTTCAGTTACTATCCCCACTCCTTCAACAAGTATTTTATCGTTTACATTTAATCCGCTATCCACTACAAAAAATTGACCTCCAGGAATTGCGCGAACTTCAATTGGGATTGCTTGCACTTTGTTGTTTTTATCCACAACAAGTGCAATGCGTTTGTCTTGTAATTCTAATGTTGCATTTTGAGGAATGACAATAACATCCTCTAAATGTGTAGGGATTTGTATCGTTCCACTTTCTCCAGAACGCAACAATTTGTTTCCGTTTGTAAAACGTGCTCGTACATTAAACGATCCTGTTTGTGTGTTGGCTTGTCCGCTAAAGGTTTCAATTTTACCCTTTTGTTCATATTGCATCCCATTGCTTAAAATTAAATTTACCGCTTCCATTTTGTTTATTTTTTCTTGAAATGACTTTCCTGGAGTATTCATCATGATATCCAATTGTTCTTTTTCATTTACTGAAAAATAGGCATAAATCGTGCTCACATCCGAAATTCGGGTTAAAGGTTCAACAGTTTGGCTGCTTACATAACTTCCAAGTCTTAAAGGTAAAGTTCCTACAATTCCGTTAACAGGACTTTTTATAGTAGCATAATTAATTCTGGCAACGATACTTTGATACGTACTTTTAGCACTAGCTAAATTTGCTTTAGCCGTTTCTAATTGCACATCACTGATGATGTCACGCTCTACCAAAGGGATTAAACGATTTACCTCCACTTGAGCAGCCGCAACTTTTGCTTTTGCAGCGCCAGCTTCCTGGGTTGCTGTTTGAGTCTCTAATTTAAAAAGCAATTGCCCTTTTTTAACTTCTTGTCCTTCTTGTACATATATTTTTTGAATATATCCATCTACTTTTGCACGAATATCTATATCGGTAACGCCTTCTAAACTCGCAGGATATTCAGCTAATAAAGTTGTATTAGAGGTTGCTATCTCAACCACTTTGTAGGACATAACAGAAGGAGCCGTTTTAGCCGTTTCTTTTTTGCAGGAGAGCAAGCTTATTGATAATAAAATTACACTTATAAAATATTTTTTTTTCATCTGGGACTATTTACTAAAATTGATTAATTATTATTTTACTATTATTATTTTCTATTTCTTTGAATTTATGGATGGTTTTAATCAATAATTCTTCGACTTCTATTACATGTTTTTTGTATGCTTTTGTATTTTCCAGATTGCACTGCTCTTCAGGACATGAAATGTTTTTTTCACGGTACGCCTGCAATTTTTCGATTATTTGTTTTTCAAAATCAAGTATTTTTAGATAATTAGTCAGTCTTTCGCTAAATGGACTGGATTTGAAATATTTTTTTCGATCACCAGTTAACGTATAATAATTTATTTTGTCCATTTTTAGCAGCAGATTCAAGTTCGTAGAAATCGAACTTTTACTGGCGCCCAGTTTTTCAACTATTTCTTCAAAGGTTAATCCCTTTTTGCAGCCATCGATTATTAATAGTCCTAGAATTCTGGAGCCAAGCGGAGATAAATTATACAGTAACTCAAAATGAATTCCGAACATTTCTATAAGTTCTTCTCTTTCTTTAGGGATATTGTTCATAATTTTTTTGCAAAAGTAATATTCAGTTCGGCATTTACCGAACTTAGAGAACTTAAATTTATGTTAATTTATTTAATAACTTGTAGTTAATAAAGTTACTGCTTCAATAATAAAAATCTAAAGTTTATTCCTTATTTAGTGATAATTAGATTAAAAGTTAGTTGGTAAAAAAAAAATGCTTAATATTGAAAAGCGAACATTTATCCATATTTTATTAAACCAAATGAATTTTACTATGAAATCTAAAAACTTCAAGAACTCTTTATTAATGATTTCCTTATTCTCTGCAACAGCAGTTATGGCGCAACACAATTATGTGAACACTCCGCCAGAGGTTTCCCCAATGTCAATGAAACCGGAAATGACTGAAATTTGGGAACCAGAAGTAAAAGGTATTACGCCTGCTAAAACCCTTGGAAATGCGCCTTCGGATGCGATTATTTTATTTGACGGTAAAAATTTAGCGCAATGGGTGAGCCAGAAAGATATAAATAAGCCGGCAGGATGGAAAATTGTTGATCAAGATTACATGGAAGTTGTTCCGGGTACCGGAGCCATTCAAACTAAAATGGTTTTTGGGGATTGTCAGTTGCATTTGGAATGGAGCGCGCCGGATGTTGTTTTAGATGGGGGACAGGCAAGAGGAAACAGTGGCGTATTTTTCCAAAACAGATATGAATTACAAATATTGGATTCCTATAATAACAGAACCTATAGTAATGGCCAGGCAGGAAGTATTTATAAAGATCATCCACCTTTAGTAAACGCTGTAAAAACACCATTAGAATGGAATGCTTATGATGTAATATATACGGCACCTCGCTTCAAAGCAGATGGTAAAATTGATGCTCCAGCAAGAATTACCGTGTTTTTGAATGGTGTTTTAGTCCAAAATAATACTACAATAAACGGGTTGACACTTTACATCGGTTTGCATAATTATCCCTCGGCTCATGGAGAGGATGTTATTTCGCTTCAGGATCATGATTCTAAAAATCAATTCCGAAATATTTGGATCAGAAAACTATAAAATTAAATACCAACGGAGTGCTAAAACGCTCCGTTTTTTTTAGCGCTACAGCACAATTAGCATTGTTCTGTTTTTGAAATCTAAATTACTTATATTTGTTGACCTAAAAAAAAACTTATAGTGAGTCAAATCAATAAGCTAAAAATATTCAATGATCCCATTTATGGGTTTATTACCATACCCAATGCCTTAATTTACGATTTAATACAGCATCCTTATTTTCAGCGTTTGCGCCGTATTTCCCAGATGGGCTTGTCGTATTTAGTATATCCTGGTGCCAATCATACCCGTTTTCATCATGCTTTAGGTTGTATGCATTTAATGCAAAAAGCGGTTGATGTATTGCGTTTTAAGGGAGTTTCAATATCTCCTGAAGAAGAAAATGCACTCTATATTGCCATTTTGTTACACGATATAGGACATGGTCCTTTTTCGCATGCTATGGAAAGAAGTATCGTTGAGGATGTACATCATGAGGAAATTTCCTTATTGTTCATGAATCAGTTAAATGTGGAATTCAAGGGCCAGTTGAGTCTAGCCATTCAGGTTTTCAAGGGGGAATATGACCGGAAATTTATGCTGCAACTTATTTCGAGCCAATTGGATATGGATCGTATGGATTATTTGAAACGCGATAGTTTTTATTCGGGTGTTTCAGAAGGCAATGTGAATTCAGAACGATTGATCCAAATGATGAATGTTGCGGATGATGTTTTGGTTATTGAAGAAAAAGGAATTTATTCTGTTGAAAAATTCTTGATGTCCAGACGATTAATGTACTGGCAGGTTTATTTACACAAAACCAGTTTAGTGGCCGAGTTAATTTTGACGAAAGTCCTAAAAAGAGCTAAAGAGTTGACCTTAAAAGGAGTACAATTGCCTTGCAGCAAGCCATTGTCTTTTTTTATAGAAAATAAAGTTACGATGGACACATTTGATGCTCGGAGGTTAGATTTATTTGCACAATTAGATGATTTTGATATTATTGGGGCTTTAAAAGCTTGGCAAAAAGAGGATGATTTTATTCTGTCGTCTTTGAGTAAAATGATTGTCAACCGTGATTTATTAAAAATAAAATTGACGAGTGAAAAAGTCACTTTGGAAGAATTACAGCCGTTGAAAGAACGTTTTGCAGCAGAGCATCATATTTCTTTACAAGAAACAAACTATTTTATTTTTAGAGGAAAAATAAAAAATCAGGCTTACAGCAAACAGGCAGAACCCATACGGATTTTGAATAAAGACAAAACAATTGAAGACGTTGTGGATGCCTCTGATCAATTGAATTTGAAATCATTATCTAAATCCGTTACTAAATATTACATATGTTTTCCAAAACAACTGTTATAAATTCAGTATTTAAAACCTATTTTTTATATTTTTGTCGGGATGAAATTTACAGCAGAACAAATAGCAGGGATTTTAGAAGGTGAAGTTGTAGGAAATCCCATGGCAGAAGTTTCTAGATTATCAAAAATCGAAGAAGGCATCGAAGGATCACTAACTTTCTTGTCAAACCCCAAGTATCAGAATTATATTTATTCTACTAAAGCATCTGTAACAATTGTTAATGATACTTTTATAGCAGAGGCACCAATTACTACAACTTTGATTAAAGTGATTGATGCGTATTCCGCATTTTCTAAATTATTAGAATTTTACAATCAGGTAAAATTAAATAAAAGTGGGATAGAACAACCCTCTTTCCTTTCGGACAGCGTTAAATATGGGGAAAGTTTATATTTAGGGAGTTTTAGTTATGTAGGTCAAAATGTCGTTTTAGGAGAAAACGTAAAAATTTATCCCAATTGTTTTCTGGGTGATAATGTAGTAGTAGGGGATAATGTTATTCTATTTGCTGGTGCAAAAATTTATTCAGAGACCATAATAGGGAATAACTGTACGATACATTCCGGAGCTATAATAGGTTCAGATGGTTTTGGTTTTGCACCTAATCCAGACGGAACTTACACTAAAATCCCACAAATAGGAAATGTTATTATTGAAGACAATGTTGATATTGGGTCTTGTACTACAATAGATAGAGCCACAATGGGTTCAACTATTATACGAAAAGGCGTGAAGCTGGACAATCAAATTCAAATTGCGCACAATGTTGAAATTGGGGAGAATACGGTAATAGCGGCGCAAACCGGTGTTGCGGGTTCAACTAAAATTGGCAAAAACGGAATGATTGGTGGCCAAGTTGGAATTTCTGGACACCTAACCATTGGCAATAATGTACGAATTCAAGCGCAATGTGGTGTAGGAAGGAATATTAAAGATAATGAAATCTTACAAGGAAGTCCCGCATTTGGGTACAATGATTTTAGTAAATCGTACGTTCATTTCAAGAATTTACCCAAAATTGTTGCAGAAATCGAAGAATTAAAAAAACAAATTTTAAACCAAAAAAATGGAAAAAATGGTTAAACAGAAGACCATCAAAACAGAAATCTCTCTAACTGGAGTTGGATTACACACAGGTAAAGAAGTGAAAATGACTTTTAAACCTGCTCCAGTCAATAATGGTTTTACTTTTGTTCGAGTAGATCTAGAGGGACAACCTATTGTGGAAGCTGATGCAAATTATGTAGTAAATACACAAAGAGGAACCAATTTAGAAAAGTTAGGGGTAAAAATTCAAACACCAGAACATGTTTTAGCGGCATTGACGGGTTGTGACTTAGATAATGTCATCATAGAATTGAATGCTTCTGAACTACCAATAATGGATGGCTCCTCTAAATTCTTTGTTGAAGCTCTTGAAAAAGCGGGTATCGAAGAACAAAGTGCAAAAAGGAATGTATATATAGTAAAAGAAGTTATTTCATTTACTGATGAAGCCACAGGCAGCGAAATTTTAGTGATGCCAAGTGATTATTACTGCGTTACTGCAATGGTTGATTTTGGGACTAAAATTTTAGGAACTCAAAATGCGACTATGAAAAATATTTCTGATTTCAAAACGGAGATATCTGAGTCAAGAACCTTCAGTTTCTTGCATGAATTAGAATCTCTTTTAGAGAACGGTTTGATAAAAGGAGGTGATTTAAATAATGCTATCGTGTATGTTGATAAAGAAATATCAGCCACTACAATGGAAAGTTTGAAACTCGCTTTTGGAAAAGAGCAAATAACGGTTAAACCAAATGGTATTTTAGACAATCTGACTTTGCATTATCCGAATGAAGCGGCAAGACACAAACTACTTGATGTAATAGGTGATTTAGCTTTAATTGGAACTAAAATACAAGGTAAGGTAATAGCTAACAAACCGGGACATTTTGTCAATACACAATTTGCGAAGAAAATGGCTAAAATCATAAAAATTGAACAACGAAATTATGTTCCTGTTTTTGATTTACATCAGGAACCATTGATGGACATTCATAAAATCATGGCAGTTCTGCCTCATAGACCCCCATTTTTATTGATTGACAGAATTATCGAAATGTCAGAAACTCATGTGGTTGGAATGAAAAATGTAACCATGAACGAAAACTTTTTTGTAGGTCATTTTCCTGAAGCTCCGGTTATGCCAGGTGTTTTAATTGTGGAGGCCATGGCGCAAACAGGAGGGATTCTTGTTTTAAGCACGGTTCCGGATCCGGAGAACTATTTGACTTATTTTATGAAAATAGATAATGTTAAATTTAAACACAAAGTATTACCAGGCGATACTTTGATTTTTAAATGCGATTTAATTACGCCAATCCGACGAGGTATTTGTCATATGCAAGCAAATGCGTATGCAAATGGAAAACTGGTTGCTGAAGCAGAATTGATGGCCCAAATTGCTAAGAAACAGTAATTTTTTTGTTGATTTGGTTAATCGTGTATTCGGTTAATCGATTAAACAGTTAAACGATTAAACAAAGAATATGAATCAACCACTAGCATATGTTCATCCCGGCGCTAAAATCGCCAAGAATGTTGTCATTGAACCGTTTACAACCATCCATAATAATGTAGTTATTGGGGATGGCACTTGGATAGGATCTAACGTTACCATAATGGAAGGCGCAAGAATAGGAAAAAATTGTAATATATTCCCTGGTGCAGTAATTTCAGCAGTTCCACAGGATTTAAAATTTGGCGGAGAAGATTCTTTAGCAATTATTGGAGATAATTGTACCATAAGAGAATGTGTGACCATCAATAGGGGAACAATAGCCTCCGGACAGACTACCTTAGGTAATAATTGTTTGGTAATGGCAACGGCGCATATTGCCCACGATTGTCACATAGGTGATAATGCTATTATTGTAAACGGAGTCGCTCTGGCTGGTCATGTAACCGTTGGTAAATATGCCGTTATTGGAGGATTGGCTGCCATTCATCAATTTATCCATATTGGAGATCATGCCATGATTTCTGGTGGATCCTTAGTAAGAAAAGATGTTCCCCCGTTTACCAAAGCCGCAAAAGAACCTTTGTCGTATGTAGGTATTAATTCTGTGGGATTAAGAAGACGTGGTTTTACAACAGAAAAAATCAGAGAAATTCAAGATATTTACAGAATTCTGTACCAAAAAAATTATAATACCACGCAAGCTTTGGGTATTATTGAAGCTGAAATGGAGGCCACGCCGGAAAGAGATGAAATCATTGATTTTATTCGAAACTCCTCAAGAGGTGTAATGAAAGGCTATTCAGGAAATTATTAAGAATCAACAAATCAACAAATAAAAATAAAAATGGCATCTACATCAGACATTAAAAACGGATTGTGTATTAAATACAACAACGATATCTACAAAATAATTGAATTTCTTCATGTAAAACCAGGAAAAGGACCAGCTTTCGTTAGAACTAAATTAAGAAGTTTAACAAACGGAAAAGTATTGGATAACACTTTTTCTGCGGGTCATAAAATCGAAGAAGTTCGAGTTGAAAATCATAAATTTCAATATTTGTATCCGGAAGGTGATGAATTCCATTTTATGAATACAGAAACCTTTGAGCAAATTTTCTTGAATAAAAATATATTGGATTCCCCAGGATTATTAAAAGAAGGCGAAAATGTAATGGTAAGTATCAATACAGAGACTGATTTACCTCTTTCTGTAGATATGCCGGCATCTGTAATTCTTGAAGTGACTTATGCGGAACCAGGTATCAAAGGAAATACTGCTACAAATGCAACAAAATCAGCAACTGTTGAAACAGGAGCCACTGTAAATGTACCTTTGTTTATCAATGAAGGAGATAAAATTAAAATAGATACTGCATCAGGTTCTTATATGGAACGAGTTAAAGAATAGTTTGCAGTAATTAGTGTTCAGTAATCAGATATACTGGACACTGGACACTGAACACTGAATACTAAATAATAAATGAAATTCCAAAAAGTTTACTCTTTAGAAGCAATTGCAACTATCATCGACTGTGAATATGTTGGTGATGCTAATTTTCCTGTTTTGGGAATGAATGAAATTCATGTTGTCGAATCTGGTGATATTGTTTTTGTAGATCATCCTAAGTATTATGATAAAGCGTTAAACTCAGCGGCAACTATAGTTTTAATCAATAAAAATGTAGCTTGTCCTGATGGAAAAGCATTACTTATTTCTAATGATCCGTTTAGGGATTTTAACACATTAACAAAACACTTTAAACCTTTTCAGTATTCAAATGTTTCAATAGCTGCTTCAGCTTCAATAGGTGAAGGAACTGTAATACAGCCCAATACATTTATTGGAAATCATGTTGTCATTGGAGAAAATTGTGTGATACATTCTAATGTTTCTATTTATGATTATACCGTAATTGGTGATAATGTAATCATTCACGCAGGAACAATTTTGGGTGCCGATGCTTTTTACTATAAAAAACGTCCCGAAGGATACGATCAATTACTTTCCGGCGGAAGAGTGGTCATCAAAGACAATGTGGGAATTGGAGCGCTTTGTACAATTGACAAAGGTGTTACTGGCGATACTATTATTGGTGAAGGCACAAAAATTGACAATCAGGTGCATGTAGGTCATGACACCGTGATTGGAAAAAAATGTTTAATTGCTTCACAAACCGGAATTGCCGGATGCGTTATTATAGAAGATGAAGTTACAATATGGGGACAAGTAGGAACTACCAGCGGAATTACAATAGGAGCAAAGGCTGTTATTCTAGGGCAAACCGGAGTTACAAAATCAGTAGAAGGAGGTAAATCCTATTTTGGAACGCCAATTGAGGAATCAAGAGAAAAATTGAAGCAACTGGCCAATATTAAAAAGATACCAGAAATTCTTACTAAACTAAAATAATATGTCTGCAAAAGAAATCGTTCAACAATTTTATAAATCAGATGCTTTAATCGACAGCGAAGTCATCAAAGATTATTTGCACCCGGAAGTAATAGTAGAATGGAATAGCAGCAAAGGATTCATTCAGTTGGATTATAATTCTTTATTAAATTTATCTAATGATTTAAGCAAAGCGTATGTTCGTTCTAAAGTTCGAATAAGCCATATTATTGGTGAAAATAATTTAATTTCCGTGCGCTATTCTCATTTTGTCAAAACAATTGAAAATCCAAGAGAAGAGATGTTATTAGCACATTTTATAGCTATTTGGGAAATAAAAGACAATAAATTATACAGAGGGTATCAAATGAGTCAATTATCCTAATTTAGTGTCAAAAAACTGAACACTGAACACTGATTACTGCTTACTATTTTATACTTTTGCATAACAATTTTAAAAACTACATAAAAAATATATCATGAGTGTTTTAGTTAATAAAGATTCCAAAATAATTGTTCAAGGTTTTACAGGAAGTGAAGGAACTTTCCATGCTTCTCAAATGATTGAGTACGGTACTAACGTTGTTGGTGGCGTAACTCCAGGAAAAGGAGGAACAACTCACTTAGACAGACCCGTTTTCAATACTGTAAAAGATGCTGTAGAACAAGCAGGAGCTGATACAACTATCATTTTTGTTCCACCGGCTTTTGCTGCTGATGCAATAATGGAAGCTGCAGATGCAGGTATAAAAGTAATTATTGCAATTACTGAAGGAATACCTGTGGCTGACATGATAAAAGCAAATAGTTACGTAAAAGAAAGAAATGCTCGTCTAATAGGACCTAACTGCCCAGGAATAATTACTCCGGGTGAAGCTAAAGTTGGTATTATGCCAGGTTTCGTTTTCAAAAAAGGAACTGTTGGTATTGTTTCTAAATCGGGAACATTAACCTATGAGGCAGCGGATCAAGTAGTTAAACAAGGATTAGGAATCACTACCGCTATTGGTATTGGTGGAGACCCAATCATTGGAACTACAACAAAAGAAGCTGTTGAATTATTAATGAACGATCCAGAAACAGAATGTATTGTAATGATAGGTGAAATTGGCGGACAATTAGAAGCGGATGCAGCTCACTGGATCAAAGCTGATGGTAACCGTAAACCAGTTGTAGGATTCATTGCAGGAGTTACCGCTCCAGTAGGACGCACAATGGGACATGCAGGTGCAATCGTAGGTGGATCTGACGATACTGCTGAAGCAAAGAAGCAAATCATGAGAGAATGTGGTATTCACGTAGTAGATTCTCCAGCGGAAATTGGTAAAAAAGTAAAAGAAGTTTTAGGTTAATCTAAACTCTAATTAAATATTTTAAAAGCCTCACATTTTGTGGGGCTTTTTTATTATAAATTCAATTAAAGAAATATCTTTGCACTTTATTAAATAAATCTGTTTTTCAGATGTAATCCTAATAAAAGTAAACATAAACGAATGGTTTCTAATGGACTTCACGATTTTGTGAGGTATTTTTTTGCTAAAGCCAATTCAAATTAAAATAAAAAAAATGTATAAAGAGTTAAAAAAATTCAAAGTTACCAATCAGTTTTCATTCACTACAGAAGATAGTTTAGCCGAAGTTTGTAATGCTTCAGAAGGATCTGGAATATTTTTAGTATATGCCGTAGCAGAAGAGAAAGAGTTGATTATGGTGGGTTCTACCGGAACTGTCCAAAATAACGGAACTTTGAAAATTAAAAACGGTGGTCTAAAAGAAAAAATTGTTGAAGGACACCAATTTGCTAAAACAGGAAGAAAATATTCTTGGCCAGCGCAAATGAAAATTGAAGAGATCAGCACGCTAGAAGTGGTTTGGTATGAGACATTCAACGATAAAACTAAAGTGATTCCAACATTCGTAGAAGGACAAGTTTTACAAAACTTTCTAGACGAAAATGGAAGATTACCAAAATGGAATGTAGCTTTTTAATACAATCCGTTTTTTTAAATAATTTAAAAGCTCCTATTTGGGGCTTTTTTTATTTAAATGGTGTCGACCATTTTGTATCTACATATACATTAGTTCCTGATAATGTTTGAATAAAAGCGACAAGAGCATTAACTTCGGGAGCAGTAAGATTTAATTTTTGCCCAAAACCATTTGGCGCTAATCTTGGATCCAAATTTGTATTTCCGGGAGCTAAATTGATACTTCCATAATGCCCAATAACATTTTGTAGTGTTGTTAAATTTCCCGTATGCATAAATAAACCATTAGAACTTCCGTTTGGTTTTACCAAATCTCTCAATGAAGGTGCTCTTGTGTTTGTGATGTCAATTCCCGGGGCGTTTAAAATACCTATAATACCATTGTTTTTTGTATTGGGATCAATGTCAAATTCAGGTGCGGCATGGCAAACTGCACATCCTACTCCTCCAGAAGTTCTGTTTCCGGTTGCGTCAAAAACCGGAGGCGCCAGGAACAAATTTTTACCTTGATTTTCTTGTGTCGTAAAGTTGGTGAAGGGTTGGCCGTCGTTTGCAACTAATACCCTTCCAGCATCATATTTAGAATCAAAGGATTGGATGCTTCTAATAAATTGCGCCAAAGCCAGCTGAATCTTGCTTTCAGTAATGATTTCAGAGCCATACGTATATTTAAACAATTCTTTGTAATACCCAATGTTTTGCAATTTTGAAATTAGTACTATCAAGTTTGCATCACCTAAGGTTCCGCTAAAACCCATTTCAATGTGATTTTGAATAGGTTGTGTCGTTTGTAACTCTAATGTGGCTACCCGTTCGTCCCAAAAAAACTTGTTTTCTCTTGAAAATCTAGAATTCACCAATCTCATAGAATGTCTGGTGGTCTTTCCGTTTATTCCGTCGCTGGCAATAGCCACATCTCCAAAAGCATTTGCTTGAATGTGGCAGGAAGAACAGGAAATTGTGTTATTTGAGGATAAGTTTTTATCATAAAATAGAACCCGACCTAATGTAGCTCCTTTGTCAGTTACTGGATTTCCTGCAGTGTTATCTTTAGTTATGTAAGAAGGGATAATTTGGTTAGCATAATTACTCAAATTATTTAAATCAATTTTACCAGGAAAAGTAGCAGTCACATTGGGATAGGAATCGGCAATCACAGTTGTTTCATTGCTTTCATTTTTGCTACAAGCTGTAAAAACGAGTAATCCTACAAAAAATAATAAGGAAGAGAGCTTGTTCATATCAATTGGTTAAGTTAAAAAATGAGGTCGTTGATTCTATTTGGGTTTCTTGTATTTTAGATTGTTTTTTTACTTTTTTTTATAATTAGAGTCAATTTCAAATCTAGTAATTTTATTATGATTACATCTAAACATTTTGAAGCTTTAATCATGTCAAACAGTTTTACTAAGTTTTAGGACAATTTTTTTTATAAAAGGTTTAATTGAAGATGTATTTTTTTTTCAACCCACAATTATTGCTATATTTGACAAGTGTAAATTAGCCCTGATAGAAGTGGAAATCCTTTTTCTTGTCAGTTCGATTTCGTTTGAAAAGCGAGGAGGAGAACAAGAGAAAAAGATTGAAACGGATAGCAGGAATAGCTTCAAATAAATATTAAATTAATTTTAGAACATGAAATTACTAGAAGGAAAGGTTGTTATAATTACTGGCGCAAGCCGTGGAATTGGTAAAGGAATTGCAGAAGTTTTTGCTAAAAATGGGGCAAATGTTGCTTTTACGTACAGTTCATCTGTTGAATCAGCTTTGGCTCTTGAAAATGAATTGAACGCTTTAGGGATTAAAGCCAAAGGATATCAATCAAATGCAGCCGATTTTAATGAAGCACAAACTCTTGTAGATGCGGTTTTAGCTGAATTCGGAACAGTCGATATTCTGATAAACAATGCCGGAATTACTAAAGACAACTTATTGATGCGAATGTCTGAAGGCGATTTTGATCAAGTTATTGATGTTAACCTGAAATCGGTTTTTAATATGACTAAAGCCATTCAACGTACTTTCTTGAAACAACGTTCAGGTTCAATTATCAATATGAGTTCAGTAGTAGGAGTGAAAGGAAATGCAGGACAAACGAATTATGCGGCTTCTAAAGCGGGAGTTATTGGTTTTTCTAAATCTGTAGCATTGGAATTAGGATCTCGTAACATTCGTTGTAATGTAATTGCTCCGGGATTTATAGAAACGGAAATGACCGCTAAGTTAAATGAAGATGTTGTAAAAGGATGGAGAGATGGAATTCCTTTGAAACGTGGCGGAACTACTGAAGATGTTGCTAATGCGTGTCTTTTCTTTGCTTCGGATATGAGTGCGTATGTAACGGGACAGGTTATGAATGTTTGCGGAGGAATGCTTACCTAAAATTTAATTATAAGATTGTAAAACTCAAAGATTTAAAGATTTTTGAACTACGTAATTAATTTTTAATCATTAAATTCTTCAATCTTTTAATAAAGAATAAATGACAACAAACACGCTACTATTATTACTGCTTTCGTTACTAATAGCTGGTGGTTTGTCATTTTTTCAATATATTTACAAAGCCAAAAACAAATCGAAAGTCGGTTGGTTTTTGGCTTTTTTGCGTTTTTTATCCATTTTTGGAATTTTAATGTTGTTGATTAATCCAATACTAACCAAAAATACCTTCGAAACGGTAAAAACACCCTTACCGATTGTTGTTGATAATTCCAGTTCTATTTCTTTTTTGAATGCCAATGAAAAAGCATTAGAATTGTATAAAAGAATACAATTAAACTCAGATTTGAAAGATAAATTCGATGTGCAAACGTATCAGTTTTCAGATGATTTTGAACCTACGGAAATTTTTGATTTTAAGGGAACTCAAACCAATATCGATGTTGTTGCCAAAAATCTAAAAAGCATTTATAAAAACACAGTATATCCAACAGTTTTAATCACAGATGGAAACCAAACTTCAGGGAATGATTACGTCTATAGTTTTGACCCCTTAAATAAAGTTTATCCGGTAATATTAGGCAACACAACAAAATTATTTGACTTAAAAATCAATCAACTGAACGTTAATAAATATGCTTTTCATAAGAATAAATTTCCTGTAGAAGTTTTTTTGCAGTATTCAGGAACCAAAAGTGTAACAGCTGATTTTGTTATTTCACAAGGGAATTCGGTATTCAGTACACAATCCATTACCTTATCACCATCCAAGAAGACAGCAACTGTACCCGTACTTTTGCCGGCTGATAAAATAGGATTACAGGTTTTTAAAGTTACAATTTCATCAAAAGAAAAAGAAAAAAATACATATAACAACACCAAGAATTTTGCAGTTGAAGTTATTGATCAAAAAACAAATATTGCCATAATTTCAGCTATAAATCATCCCGATTTAGGGGCTATGAAAAGAGCTATTGAATCGAATGTACAGCGTAAAGTAATAATTGTTAAAACAAATGAAATCAAAACATTACAAGATTATAATGTTTTGATTTTATACCAACCAACGACTGAATTTAAAACTATTTTTGAAATTAATAAAGTTGCCGGAATTAATACATTTATTATTACTGGAAACAACACCGATTTCAATTTTTTGAATCAGCAACAGGAGAATTTGAGCTTTAAAATGAGTGGACAAAAAGAAGAGTATTTGTCGGTTTTTAATAAACAGTTTAATTTGTTTGCTGCGGACAATATTGGGTTTGAAGATTTACCGCCTTTGCAAAACGCTTTTGGAACCGTAACTACAAAAGGAGTTGTGTCAGTTTTGCTTTCATATAAAATCAGAACAATAGATACGAATGCGCCTTTACTGGTTTTTGCAGAAAATCAAGGCAGGCGAGCCACTTATCTTTTGGGTGAAAATAGTTGGAAATGGCGCTTGCAAACACATGTAAATAATCAATCTTTTGAAAAATATGACGTTTTCATGGATAAGATTATTCAATTTCTGGCTTCTAATAATTCTAAAAAATCATTGGTTGTTGAACATGAAAGTTTTTATAATTCCGGTGAAGCCATTGAAATAACGGCACAGTATTTCAATAAAAATTATGAGTTTGATGAAAAAGCCCGTTTGACTATAACGGTAAAAAATACCGAAACCAAGCAAACGAAAAATTACGATTTATTAAAAGGGAATAATTCCTATAAAGTCAATCTTGACGGATTGAAAGCCGGTTCTCATACTTTTACGGTAAAAGAATTAAATTCTAAAACGACGTATTCCAGTAGTTTTGAAATTCTTGATTTTGATATTGAAAAACAATTTGTTAATCCAGACGTGGAGAAATTGACGCAATTAGCTGGGCAAACACAAGGAAAAGCGTATTTTTCAGATCAAGTAGACGTATTGATTAAAACGCTTTTAGAAAATGAGGAATACAAGACGATACAAAAGAGTAGTGTTACCAAAACTCCTTTGATAGATTGGATGTGGTTATTGGTTTTAATTTCAATTTTACTGACAACCGAATGGTTTGTTCGAAAACACAACGGATTACTTTAATACAATTAAACAACATGGATTTTAGACTGAAAGTATTTTATACTGTTGCCAATCGTTTGAGTTTTACAAAAGCGGCAACCGAATTGTTTATTACGCAACCTGCTATTTCCAAACACATTCAGGAATTAGAAGAGGACTATAAAATCAAACTGTTTGACAGAAATGGTTCTAAAATAGCATTGACAATTGCTGGTGAGGTATTATTGAAACACACCAAAAACATTTTTGAAGTATACCGCGAAATTAATTTTGACATGAGTACACTGATTAATCAACGTTCCGGATTGTTGCAATTAGGAGCCAGTACTACAATTTCTCAGTATATAATTCCGCCACTTTTAGCTCGTTTCCATCAAAAATTGCAAGATGTAAAAGTAAGTTTACTCAACGGAAACACGGAACAAATAGAAAACGCTTTATTAAGAAAAGAAATTGAAATAGGAATTGTTGAAGGGCAATCCAAAAATAAATCTATTAAATATACCGAGTTTTTGAAAGACGAATTGGTTTTGGTCTGTAAGAGTTCCAATCCGTTAGTAAGTCGTGATGAAGTGACTCAGGATGATCTTAAAAAGATGCGTTTTTTAATGCGAGAACAAGGTTCAGGAACACTTGAAGTTATTGAACATGCGTTGAAACCATTTAAAATTAAAGTATCCGAACTACAAATTGAAATGCAATTGGGAAGTACAGAAAGTATAAAATCTTATTTAATGCACTCGGATTGTGTGGCATTTATATCGATTCATGCCATAAAAAAAGAACTTCAAAACAATGAATTGGCTATATTAGATATTGAAGACCTGATTATAGAACGATACTTTTATATTATTACGCTTCAAGGAAAAACAGATTCATTATCCGATTTGTTTATTCAGAATATCTCCAATCATTATAATTTAAAGTTATAGCAGATTATAATTTGCGATTGGCATAAATAGTTTTATCGTTCCACCTTTGTACTGTACTAATTCAACAACTTTACATTGGAAACGAATCAAAAAGCAATTCAGAAGGAATCTTTTATTTTTTTTAAAGTAAATGCCACATTGCAGCAACTCATTTTCGTTGCATTGCTTTTGTTTTGCACCACAATTTTTATTTCTCCACCAATTGCTTTGGTACTAGGATTGATTGTTGCCAACCTTTTTGGACATCCTTTTTTAGAATTGAATCATAAAGCAACTAATTATCTGTTGCAGTTTTCGGTAGTTGGTTTAGGATTTGGAATGAATGTTCACAGTGCTGTTTCAGCCGGAAAAGAGGGTTTTTATTTTACAATTGCTTCTATTGTGAGCACTTTAATTTTAGGAACTTTTTTAGGAAAATGGTTTAAAACGGATACAAAAACATCACATTTAATTTCTTGTGGCACTGCAATTTGCGGAGGAAGTGCAATCGCCGCTATTGCTCCCGTAATCCAATCGAATGAAAAACAAACCTCAGTTGCTTTGGGAGTGATATTTATTCTGAATTCGGTAGCGCTATTTTTATTTCCTGCAGTAGGTCATTGGCTGGATTTATCTCAAAAAGAGTTTGGATTATGGTGCGCTATTGCTATTCATGATACGAGTTCTGTAGTAGGAGCAGCGAGTAAATTTGGTCCTGAAGCCATGCAAATAGCCACAACAGTAAAATTAGCCCGTGCGTTGTGGATTATTCCTGTAGCATTGATTACCGCATTTATTTTCAAAAATAAATCTGGAAAAATAAAAATTCCTTATTTTATAGGATTGTTTATTTTGGCAATGATTGCCAATACCTATCTGCCAGAAATGAAGAGTGCAGGACCACATTTAGTTTCACTTGCCAAAATAGGCCTGACGGTAACTTTGTTTTTAATTGGTGCCGGATTAAATAGGAATGTAGTGAAATCAGTGGGATTAAAACCGCTTGTGCAGGGAGTTTTGCTTTGGACATTCATTGCAGTTGCAACTTTAATTTCAATTATTTATTTAAAATAGTTTTATGACGGAAGGTTTTTCGTTTGATCACATGAAATTGTAATCTGATATAATCATACAAAAGTGCAAACAATAAAAAGGTTGCGGCAACAAAAAGTGTTTTCATGCCTAGTAAATTATACAAAAAACCACCTAGAATACAGCCCATGAAAAAGAATATAATAATAGACAATCTCAAATAAATACTGATCTTTAATTTTTTATTTTCTTCTGGTTTTTTATAAAAAAATAATTGTGACAGTTCGATTCCCAAATCAGTAAAAAGCCCCGTTAAATGGGTTGTTCTAACCGTAGACTGAGAGATTTTTGTAACCAAAGAGTTTTGTATTCCCATGGCAAAAAGCATCGAAAAAGCAATCCATTTTCCTTCAATGCTGGATAATTCAGACGCTAGTCCAAAAATACCAATGCCAATCAAAACAATCATTTCCAGTGAAATAGGAATGACATGAGATAAATCAGGATGTTTTTTAGAAATTAATTCTGCTAAAAAATTAGAGGTAAAAGCGCCCAACAAGAAGAAAATAGTAAATACAAAAAAGGTAATGGCTGCTATATAATTCTGTTTCATTATTTCTTCGGCAAAATAGGCAAAATGTCCCGTAACATTTGTGGTCAATGTGTGTACGGATAAAACTCCAGTAACATTTACAATTCCGGCAACAAAAGATAGTAAAGTGGCTAAACGCAGGTTATGAATAAAAGTTCTGTTTTTTCCTTGATGTCGAAACATAGTTGTAGTTTTCTTGTTTTAATTAACAGAATCTTAAACCCAATTTTTTCTAATAACGATTTAAAGAAATACATTTGTACTTCAAAAAAATAAATTTAATGAAAAATTTTAAAATTAGACCTACACTTATCACTTTATCTGCTCTTGGAGTTGCACTTTTTCTTTTGTCATGGGGCGTTATTGGTCATGAACGAATCAATAGAGCGGCGGTAATGGCACTTCCAAAACCATTGCAGACCTTTTTTTACAATCATATCGATTTCATTACCCAAGAATCTACTGTTCCGGATTTGAGAAGAAATGTTTTGAATGATAAAGCAGAGCCGCCCCGTCATTATTTTGACATGGAGAATTTTGGAGCTGTGGAAACGATTCCTAAAACTATGGAAGAAGCGAAGCTGAAGTACGATGAAAAGTTTTTGACTAAAAACGGAATTTTACCGTGGTATATTCAGGATATGATGGTCAAATTGACTAAAGCGTTCAAGGACAAAAGAAAAAATGAAATTTTATTTATTGCGGGGGATTTAGGCCATTATATTGCCGATGCACACATGCCGTTGCATACATCAGACAATCACGATGGACAAAACACGAATCAAAAAGGAATTCATTCCTTATGGGAAAGCCGTTTGCCGGAATTGTTTGCCAAAGGGTATAAATTAAATGTACCTGAAGGAATATATTTAGACAATGTGGAGAAAGCTACTTGGGATATCGTTTTTGACACGCACAGTTTAGTGGAACCTTTGTTGGCTGCCGATAAAAAATTAAGAACTGCAACTGCTGAAAACAAAATGTACGTAACGGATGCCGATGGAAATGTTGTCAAAAACAAGTACGGAGGAATGTTATATTCGGATGAGTATGCTGCTAAATTGCACACGGAGTTGAACGGAATGGTTGAACAACAAATGAAAAAAGCCATTACCGCAACAGCAAGTTTTTGGTACACGGCTTGGGTTAATGCTGGAAAACCAGATTTAAGTACTCTTGATACTGCCGAACTTACAAAGCGCAATAGCAAAACTTTAAAAAAGGATTTGAAAACTTTTGAAAAAGGGACACTTTTTGGTTTAACAAACGAAAAAGAATAACGATATATTTCCAATTAAAAAACGGGTGAAACTTCAATTTTGACCCGTTTTTTTATGCTAATAAATTTTTTGATATTTTTTTTTCTTTAACATATCCGAGACTGTTTGATGATACGAAATCATTTCATTTACTAAATCCGTTCTTTCTTTTGTGAGCGGTATTTGATCATAAAATATTTGAAAATCAGTAGCTGCTTTTTGATTGGGTTTCAAAGTCAATTGAAATTGTTTGACGGTTTGTTTGAGGGGAATAATAGTCAATGCATTTTACCCCGCCATCAAGAGATTTTACATCTCCGGGAATATCAATTTTTCCATTTGGATACGTGAATGGTCAGTGATTGCTCACGGTCATAATGTGATTAAAAAACGGCTTATTTGCCGCTGCTTCTTTGTTTATTTCCGTGATTGCTTTGTTGTACATATCTTCATCGCAAACGTCCCAAATATTAGCAAAAGTGATTTCGTTGGGTTCAAATGTTTTTTTGTCTACAATTTCATATCCATTTCCTGAAAAGAAATCGCCCATATTGTCAAAAAAGGAATCTCCGCCATACATGAATTTTACAGTATAGCCTTTTTGTTTAAAGAGCATTCCGGTAGGGAATTTATTTTTATTGTCTTTCCTTTTTATAACACTTTCGCCGGGAGAAGGAGGAAAACATAAAGTAATGGCTTCAAGTTCACTTTTCATAAATGCCATATAAAATTTATATAATAGGCTGGTTTTTAATTAATTGACAAACATATTTTGAGAATTTTATTTAACGGATAAAGCAGGAATTGCCAATAACGATAATGTGAAGAGAAGCAGGTAAATTCCTGGAATTTTGATTTTTTGTACAAAAGCGGGAATGCTTTCAAGATAGTTTTTTGATTTCTTTACTTTTAAAATAAGTGACCAATCCTGTACAAATAAATAGTGCAGAAAATAAGGGAATAACAGGATAGGATTGCATAATATTACCTATCACTTCATTAGTATACACCAGATAATTTACTGCGATAAAATTGTATTTGACCCCAAATTCATTCCGAAAAAGGTATTCACTGATTCTATTTTGTAAAATTAAACCACATATAGAAAGATGACAAAGGAAAATAACCAGAACCTGATTTGTTTCGGTATTTTGTATTGGAGATGAAAATATGATAGAGCCACAAAAAGTCACTGACCAAAACAAAAACAAAAATCAGATAAAAATCCAAATATAAATAAGTGTAGCGTATCAATCCAAGTAAAGGAGGCTTGTGTGATGGGATAAAAAAAAAGAATAACTCTTAAAACAAAACTCATACTAATGTAAAACACTACAATTAAGCACTGAGAATGTAGTGCCGTTTTTCTAATTCATAAAAACAGACTAACTTAGTAGCCTGCTAGCAAGAGTGGATTAGGATAATGAAGTAATTTTATACTTTAAAGAGTCTAGCTGTAACGGCTATAAAACTCTTAAACGCAAATAAAAAAATAAAAATGAAAATAATAGCAGTCATTCCCGCACGATACGCCTCGACACGATTTCCTGCCAAACTAATGCAGGATTTAGGTGGTAAAACGGTAATTTTAAGAACGTATGAAGCAGCTGTAAACACTAAATTATTTGATGCTGTTTTTGTAGTAACTGATTCCGATTTAATTTATGACGAAATACGTACTCACGGAGGAAACGTTATTCGAAGCATCAAAGAACACGAATCCGGAAGTGATCGAATTGCAGAAGCAATAGAAAATCTGGATGTTGATATTGTAGTCAATGTACAAGGAGATGAGCCTTTTATTGATGCGGCACCTTTAGCTAAAGTGATTGAAGTTTTTAGAAATGATTTGGATAAAAAAGTAGATTTAGCGTCGTTGATGCGCGAAATCACGAATGAAGCAGAGATTAATAATCCCAATAATGTAAAAGTTGTGGTGGATCAAAACGGATTTGCCTTGTACTTCTCCCGATCGGTTATTCCGTATCCAAGAGCGAAAAATGTAGGCGTACGGTACCTGCAACATATTGGTGTTTATGCGTTTAGAAAACAAGCATTATTGGATTTTTATAGTTTGCCCATGCAATCATTAGAAGCATCTGAAAAACTAGAGCAATTGCGTTATCTTGAATTTGGAAAACGCATTAAAATGATCGAAACTACTCACATTGGTATTGGTATTGATACCCCAGAAGATCTAGAAAAAGCTAGGAAAATGTTAAAAATTCAGAGATGAAAAACCGTTTTGATTAGGCAATTTTCTCGATGACAATAAGTTCGTTATGAACTTCAACTCTTGGAATAGTTCTAATTTTAAATTGATTTTTGTAAAACTCGGTTACATATTTTTTATTTCTTTGATTTTGATTCTCATCTAATAACATCGTATTAAAAAGAATAAAACCATGACTTTTTAAAAGCGAGCAAACCCTATTGGTAAAAAAAGGTTCAAATAAAAAATTAGGCATTGTAGTGTCCTGGAAAATATCAATGATAATCAAATCGTATTTAGTAGGGGTTTTTAACACAAATGCAAAAGCATCCTCAATTACAATTGTAAGATTTTTTGTTTTATCCAAGTCAAAATAGGCATTGGCTATTGTAATTATTTCAGGATCAATTTCAACACCGGTAATTTTTCCTTTGTATTTTATTTCTTCTACCAATGTTTTGATGACACTTCCACCAGCAACACCTAAAACTAAAATATGCTCCATGGTCACAATTTTTTTGTATCCAATGTTTTTTAAGCCTAACCTCAGAATCCGTTGCAAACTGCCATAGGAATAATTTGTGTTTTGCGAATCCATGACCAGTTCCCCATTTGCCCAAGTCACCTCAATCGATTTGCTCAAAGCCGATTTAGTTTGATAAATAGTTAAAGGAATTACGTAGCTGAATATTTTTTTTAGCATTAATGATAGATTTACCCAAAAATAAGATATTAATTATTTATTTTGTACGAAAGAAAGCAAGAATGAAGAAACAATTATACAAATGGATATTTTCCAGACTAATGGGTTGGAAAGTAGTGGGTAGTATTGATCCAAATATCACGAAATGTGTCATGATGATAATGCCACATACCAGCGCTCATGATTTTTATTTAGGGGTTTTTATCCGAGCAATAACCGGTTTACAAATGAATTGGGTAGGCAAAAAGGAATTGTTTCGTTTTCCTTTGGGATTTTATTTTAGATACATGGGTGGAGAACCGCTTGATAGGACAGGAGGGTTGAATAAAGTGGATTCTATTGCAGCTATTTTTCAAAGAAAAAAGGTTTTTCGTCTGGCAGTAGCTCCGGAAGGAACCCGTAAAAAGATTAGCAAACTTAAAACAGGATTTTATTACATTGCTTTAAAAGCAAAGGTTCCTGTAATTCCTATTGCATTTGATTTTGGAAAAAAAGAAATTAATTTAGGAAATCCTATTTTTCCTTCGGGAGATATTGAGGCCGATATAACCGTTTTGAAAAAACATTTTATAGGAGTCAAGGGTAAAATTCCAGAACAGGGATACTCATTTGAATAACTCTTAAAAAAACTTAAAAAATGTTAAAACCATATAATTGATTTCTCGTAAGTGTATTAAAACTCTAAAATATACAACATGAAACATTTGGTTATTAGTACCGCATTTTTAGTTTTATTTTTCGCTTGATACAATAATAATGATTCTGATACTAGCCCGGCAGAATTAAATTTGATGACATCCAGTAATACCTCCGGGAAAATTACGCTTACCAATTTATTAACTACAACACCAATAGTCAAATTATTTGCCAGTGCTGCTTCAGCCACTGATGGTGGATTAATTATAATTAAAAATTTCTCAACTGTTTTCGCTTCAACTGCTGCTGCGGGAACAATTGCAGTAACGAATCAAGTACGGATTTATAGTTCTAATTCACTTTTAGGCAATCCTGTGGCTGTGGCTTATGACAGTGTTACAAAAAACATATATGTTGCTGAAAGATTAAATGCAGGAGGACAAGTACTAACGTATAGTTTTCCTGTTGCTTCGGGTGATTTTGCTCCCGTAAATGCGAGAGCGGAAGCGGGTGTAACGTCAATTTTTGTCTTAAGAAAATAGATTTTTGTTTTCAAGAATGCTTTTTTAATCCATAACCCCAATTCTAAAATCAGAATTGGGGTTATTTATTTAATTTGGAACATAACTCTTGAAAGAGCCATTTTTATAAAAGATAACAATGGTGTCAATTTCAGAAGCAACCGCTTCACCAGGACTATTTATTGGATCACTTTTTTTAGTTTCCAATGCAGGAATCAAAACAGTATTTTTTAGTTCAGAAAATAAATTTTCAGGGATTATTTGATCACTGGCCAGAGCAGGGATATTTTGTTCAGAGACCTGATTAATAATTTTTTCTTTTGCCTTAAACTCTTCCGCATTTTTTGGAAAGGTTCCTTTTCCATTCAGAATCCAATACAAATCAACATCAGGAAAAACATCTAAAATTTTAAGTATAAAATCCAAGCTTGGTTTGTTTCTCCCAGAAAGCAGGTGAGACAGGCTGGAGCGTTGCACACCAATTTTATCTGCAAAAGAAGAGGCATTCAAATTGTAGTAGTCCAGTATAATCTCTAATCTTTTTATAAAGTCTTCTATGTTTACCATTGTAAATTAATGTAAAAATTAACTAGTTACAAATGTAATCAAAAGAAGCTTCAGTATCAAAATTAAAGGTATAAATAGTATTTTAAAAGTCTAACAAACTAAAGTTGTACTTTTAATAAATACACATAATTAATTGATAAACAAAATTCTAATTATTATAAAATAAATTTATAACAATTGTTAACATTTGCCGGATTTTCTACCTGGTTTAACTGGCGAAAAGTGTTTACAGTATTGAAATATTCTTTGTTTTAAATGTTTACAAATGTAAATGCAAAGATGTTTACTTTTGTAAATCAAATAAAATGGTATGAATTTAGAAGAATTATTCGATCAGTTTAAGGAAGAATCCGTTCGTGGACGGTACGTCACTTTAACATCAATCGAGCCTTTGTTGCAAAAATTAAACACGAACAATCAACTTCAAATTATAGGAAAATCAGTTCTTGGAAAATCTATTTATTCGTATGAAATTGGAAAAGGAAAAACGAGAATTTTTCTGTGGTCCCAAATGCACGGAAATGAAAGTACAACTACAAAAGCGCTATTCGATTTTTTTAATGTACTGCATAGTGGTTCTGCATTAGCACACCAATTATTAGACTTCTTTACTTTTTACACCATTCCGATGTTGAATCCTGACGGTGCAACATTATACACAAGAGAAAACGCCAATAAAGTTGATTTAAATCGCGATTCGCAAGCGCTGACACAACCAGAAAGCAAGCTGTTAAGGGCAGCTTTTGATTCCTTTGAGCCTGATTATTGTTTTAACTTGCATGATCAGCGTACTATTTTTGGTGTAGATGATACCGGGAAACCTGCAACAGTATCTTTTTTAGCACCTTCCTATAATGAAAATCGAGATATAAATGAATCTAGGTTGAAAGCGATCAACTTGATTGCCGGAATAAATGAGGATTTACAGCGTTATCTTCCCAATCAGATTGGGCGTTTTGATGATTCGTTTAATATAAATTGCATTGGAGACACGTTTCAGTTTTTAGGAGTGCCCACTTTATTGTTTGAAGCGGGTCATTTTGAGAATGATTATCAAAGGGAAGAAACACGAAAATACGTTTTTATGAGTTTAATTTCAAGTTTTAGGATACTCTCCGAAAACGTTATAGTTGATAATGGAATTGACAAATATTTGAGTATTTCTCAGAATAAAGTCGTTTTTTATGATTTTATGTATAAAAACATCAAAATAAATTATGATGGTATCGAAATTATCACCAATTTTGCAGCACAATACAAAGAAGAGCTAATTGAAAATCAGGTCTGTTTTAATGCCTATGTTTCACAAATAGGCGATTTGGAGGATTATTTTGGTCATTTCGAATATGATGCTAAAGGAGCTTTATACAAAGATGATCATAACGATATTCCTAAATTGAATCAAAAAGCTGATTTTTATTTAGATAATAACGTGAAATTTGTTAACGGAATGATAAAAATATAATATTTACGTCTTTTTGTTGTTTTTATGTATATTTTTATACTTTGTTATAGTAATTAATAATATTAATTAAAGAATTATGAGTAAGTTTCGTTTAGATGAAGTAGATCACCAGATTTTAGATATGTTGATAGACAACACAAGAGTTCCATTTACGGATATTGCAAAAAAATTATTGATTTCAGCAGGAACTGTGCATGTTAGAGTGAAAAAAATGGAAGATGCCGGTATTATCATGGGATCCTCATTAGTGCTTGATTATGATAAATTAGGCTATTCTTTTATTGCTTATGTTGGTGTTTTTCTAAATAATACGTCTCAAACGAAGTTTGTTTTGGAGCGTATCAACGAAATTCCTTTTGTAACAGTAGCTTCAGTCACCACTGGGAAATTTAATATTTTTTGTAAAATTAGAGCAAAAGATACCAAGCATGCTAAAGATGTGATCTTTATGATTGATGATATTGATGGTGTTTATAGAACCGAAACAATGATTTCCCTTGAGGAAAGTATAAATGATAAGAAGCGTTTGATGCATACTATTTTCAAAAATATGTAATTACTCACTCTTGAATGCACTATATTATAAATATAACCTCAAGTTAGTTCTTGAGGTTTTTTTATGAAAAATTAACTAAACCAACAACCAACTACAACAAAATTATGTACACACTACCCAAACTTGAACGTTTTAATCAAGATGTCCTCTCTAAATATCACATTTATAATAGTGTTTTTATAACATTGCCATTTCACTCCATAGATAATACGGGAGCTTTACTTCCTTTGTTTGCAGATATTTGTGATACAGGATTTAAAAAGCAAGAAACTCCAAAAGAAATTTTTGATTTTTTTGCCAAAAGGTATTTACATGATCCTTCAGAAACAGAAAAAATTGATATTATGTTTCGTTTTATTCAATATATCGAACGCCAAATTGTTTTGTTTGATGCTATTGAAGATGCTGCTTTTCCAGTTGTTAATAATATGGAAGGACGAGGATCTTTAAGAGATATCAAAGAAAAATCAGATGCAAAAGACAAGGAAGAGGAATTGATTGATTTTCTGGAAGATTTCAATGTAAGGACAGTTTTGACGGCGCATCCTACGCAATTTTATCCGGGAGCAGTTCTTGGGATAATTACTGATTTGACCGAAGCGATTCGGAAAAATAACTTGCTTGAAATTAAACAGTTACTGGCTCAATTAGGAAAAACGCCTTTTATTCAAAACGAAAAACCAAATCCTTTTGACGAAGCAGTAAGTTTGATCTGGTATCTTGAAAATGTTTTTTATCAAACTTCAGGCGAGATCGTGCAGTATTTGCAAAAAAACATTTTTAACGGCAACTCCATAAAGAATCCTTTGATTAAACTTGGATTTTGGCCAGGCGGCGACCGTGATGGAAATCCATTTGTGACTACTGAAATAACGCTGAAAGTAGCGGAACGTTTGCGAACTTCTATATTGAAGTGTTATTATATCGAAATTAGAAATTTAAAAAGAAAACTAACCTTCTCTGGTGTAGATACTTTAGTGACTGAATTAGAACAAAAACTTTATAGGTCTGTATTTTATTCTACAGGAGAAATTTTCATTACTTTGGATGAATTCAAATCACAATTAAATAAAATTAAACAAATAATTATCGACCAGCATCAATCGTTATATTTAGATGAATTGGACGCGCTATTAATAAAAGTAAATTTATTTGGATTTCATTTTGCGTCATTAGACATACGTCAGAACAGTAAAATTCATGATGCTGTGTTCAAAGATATAGTGGATTTTTATTTAAAAACAAATCCCTCTGTTTTTCCGAAAAATTATTTTGAATTAACAGAAAAAGAAAAGTTTACGATTTTATCAAATGTAAGTGAGAATCTTGATGCTACTGTGTTTTCAAATGAAATGTCGCGTTTGACAATCGAATCCATTCAAACGATAAAAACAATTCAGGAAAAAAACGGAGAATTTGGCGCTAACCGTTACATTATCAGTAATAATGAAAGTGCACTTAATGTGATGGAGACCTTTGCGTTATTTCGTTTGAGCAATTGGGAAAATCCTCCCGTTGATATTATTCCGCTTTTTGAATCGGTTAATGATTTGCAAAATGCACATGCTATCATGGAAAAATTATATACTAATCCTGGTTATGCAAAACATTTAACGAACAGAGATAATAAGCAAACAATCATGCTTGGTTTTTCTGACGGTACAAAAGACGGAGGATATTTGATGGCGAATTGGAGTATTTACAAGGCCAAAGAAGAACTTACTGCAATTTCCAGAAAATATGGTGTAAAAGTAATTTTCTTTGATGGTCGAGGCGGTCCACCAGCGCGCGGCGGAGGGAAAACACATAAGTTCTATGCTTCATTGGGGCCTAATATTGAAAATAACGAAATTCAGGTTACTGTACAAGGTCAAACGATTAGTTCTAATTTTGGGACTTTGGATTCCTGTCGCTACAATTTAGAAAATTTATTGAGTGCCGGAGTAACCAATCAGGTTTTCAGCAAAGGTCAAAATGAATTGACTTTGGACGAAAAAAACATAATGGATCAATTAGCTGGTTTAGGATATGAGAAATATTTAAGCTTTAAAAATCATCCAAAATTTATTCCTTATTTAGAGCAGATGAGTACGTTGAAGTATTATGCTAAAACAAACATAGGAAGTCGTCCTTCTAAAAGAAGTAAATCAGAACATTTAGATTTTGCTGATTTACGAGCGATTCCTTTTGTAGGTTCTTGGAGCCAATTGAAGCAAAATGTACCCGGGTTTTTTGGTGTAGGTACAGCTTTAAAACATTTTGAAGATACAAATCAGTGGGATAAAGTTCAGGATTTATACGATAATTCGTTGTTTGTTAAAACCTTATTAGAAAACAGTATGATGTCATTGGCCAAATCATTTTTCCCATTGACTGTTTACATGAGAAAAGATCCTGAATTTGGAACATTTTGGCAAATTATTTATGATGAATTTTTAGAAACAAAAAGATTACTTTTAAAAATTGCAGGTCATAAAGAGCTTATGGAAAATTATCCAGATGGTAAAGCATCAATTCAAATAAGAGAACGTATAGTACTGCCACTATTAACAATACAACAATATGCTTTATTGCGTATCAATGAATTAAATAAAGAAAATACCCCTGACGAAGCTTTGATACAAGTATACGAAAAAATTGTAACCCGTTCCCTTTTTGGAAATACTAATGCCAGTAGAAACTCCGCTTAAACGATAAAATATGAAGTCAACTCAATTACCCGAAAACGAATATGCCTCTTTTTATACTCCGTATATAAATGCTTTGGGAGACGTAAATTTGATGGAAGAATTAGAAATTTCATTACATGATTTTATCCATTTTATTCAAAACATTCCAATGGATAAATTTGATTATAGATATGCGCAAGGGAAGTGGAATATCAAGGAAATTATTCAGCATGTAATTGATACGGAGCGCATATTTGCCTATCGTGCGTTGCGAATTTCAAGAAATGACCAAACAGCTTTGCCTGGTTTTGATGAAAATGATTATGTAAATAATACTGAAGCTGCCAATAGAAGTATTCAAGATTTACTAACTGAATTCTCAGCGGTGCGACATTCGAATTTATTTCTTTTCAAAAGTTTATCTGAAGAGCAATTAAAGAGAATTGGAACTGCCTCAAATACTGCTGTTTCAGTTCGAGCCATAGGTTTTATTATGATTGGACATCAAAAACACCATCAAAAAGTTTTTGAAGAAAGGTACTTATAAATTATTGAAAACAAGTCGACCAAATTTTCAACTTGTTTTCAAAAGACATAGTATTTACAGGATTTGTGGAAGGCATCATATAATATGTGATGCCTTTTATTTGACCAAATTTTTTTAGAAAGTATTTATGACTTTCTTTTCCGTTAAAAATAATTTTTGTGATGCCGGGAAATTCTTTAAACAATGTTTCAAAATCAGTTTCTTCTTGGTTTTTGATGGGAATATTTCAGTTTCAGAATTTACAAAATCCAGAAAGGATTGTATCATATTAAGGTTTAAAGTATAGCTTTTTCTTTTTCGAGTATGGCTAATGCTAACCGGATTTTTCCGTAGTCTATTTTTTCTTCAAAATAATCAAAATAAGGTTTTAAGGCATTTGGTGATTCCAGTTTTATTTGCGCTTCAGCAATTTGAGAAACTTCTTCTTTTGAGATAAGCGAATCCAAATCTATATTAGCTCCATCAACATACAGTTTTGCTAAATGAGACATAATTGTACTTAAACCTAATTTTCTTTTTTGGGCAATTCCCTCTACAGAGAATCCGGTAGTATAAAGTTCTAATGTTTCTTTGTAGGTTGTGGCTTCTTTTTTCTTTTTAGCGCCTTTTGCTTTCTGGAAATCTTGGATAACTTTTATAAAAGCATCGCCATATTTTTCCAGTTTTGCTTTACCAACGCCGTCAATTGCCAATAATTCTGTTTCGCTCATCGGTCTTTCAATTTCCATTTGGCGTAAAGCCGCATCACTGAAAATCACATAAGCCGGTACAGATTCTTCCTTAGAAATTTCGTACCGTAGTTTACGTAAAGTTTCAAAAAGTGAATTTGCAACGGATTTGGTTTGTTTAATTTCTTGCTTGTCGATATTGATTTTTTGAACTGTGGTCAGTTGTACTTTCTCACCTTCAAATAATACTTTTTTTGCAAAGGCTGTCAATTTGATTTTGTTTTGCTGGTGAAAAGCAATTTCACAATAGCCCAAATTGATCAATTGTATCAAATATTGATTCCAGTCATACCATGATAAATTAGCACCAACACTGTATGTTTTCAGGTTTTGGTATTCTTTTTCATAAATATATGCATTTTTTGAACCGCGTAAAAAGTCAATGATTACTGGTAATGGTTCTATTTCCTTCAACCGAATAATTGCCGATAAAGCTTTTTGAGCGATGACCGTTCCATCAAAAAAAAGTGGTGGATTTTTACAAATATCACAGTTTCCACAATTCTCTGTGACAAGTTCGCCAAAATAGGAAAGCAATATTTTTCTGCGACAACTCAACGCATCGGCATATTGTTTCATTCGTTCTAATTTGGCCAGTTGCACTTCAGCATTCAAACCTTGAGAGGCAAATTTTTGCAACTGAATCAGATCACCATAACTTTCGAATAATACCGTTTCTGATGGTAATCCATCGCGACCGGCACGACCAATTTCCTGATAATAGCCTTCAATATTTTTAGGTAAGTTATAATGAATGACCCAGCGTACATTGGATTTGTCAATTCCCATTCCAAAAGCAATGGTAGCACAAATCACCTGGCAATCATCATTGATAAATTCATCCTGTGTTTTAGAACGAATTTTCGTGTCTAAACCTGCGTGATACGCTTTGGCATTCACGCCTGTTTTTTGTAGTTTTTCAGCCAATTCTTCTGTTGTTTTTCTGCTTAAACAGTAGATAATTCCCGATTCATTGGGCTTTTCTAGGATGAAATCTATAATTTGTTTGACTCTGTCCAAAGCGGGACGCACTTCTAAACTTAAATTTTTTCGATCAAAAGAAGCAACAAATATTTTTGGATTTATCAAATTTAATTGTTGGCTAATATCTTTACGTGTAGCCTTATCAGCCGTTGCAGTTAAAGCTAATATTGGAGTAGAAGGGAAGCGCTTTTTGAGGTATCCTAAATTAGTATATGCAGGACGAAAATCATGTCCCCAAGCTGAAATGCAATGTGCTTCATCAATAGCAATTAAACTTATGGTCAAACTATTGAAAAGATTATCCAGAAACGACAGGCTTTCCGGAGCGATATACACTAATTTAATCACATTCGATTTTAACCTTTCGATATAAAACTGACGTTCATTTTCAGTTTGGCTACTGTTGATGAAACAGGCTTCAATACCATTTGCTTTCAGACTATCTACCTGATCTTTCATCAAAGCAATCAGTGGAGAAATTACGATTGTAATTCCCGGAAAAACCAATGCGGGCAATTGAAAACAAATTGATTTTCCTCCACCTGTAGGCATAATTGCCAATGTATCCTGTCCGGAAAGTACACAATTTATTATCTCTTCCTGGTTTGGGCGAAATTTTTCAAAACCAAAGTTTTCTTTGAGTTTGGCATATAAAATTTGATTAGTCATTTTGGCGTATATTTAGAAGTCTAAAGTTATAAAAAAAGGAACTCGTGAATGAGTTCCTTTTAATAAATATATTTGAGAAGGGATTAATTAATCCTCTTCATCGTCATCGTCATCATCTGAAAAATCTTTTTCGTCTGCATCTTCATCATCATCTCCTGAATCAGTATCTGGTTTATCATTAGCATCATCCTCGTCATCATCATCCATATCGTCCTCTAAATCAAGCCCTTTAATTGGTTCAACAACTTCATCGATGATTATTTCATCATCTTCATCATAATTTTCAATTCTATCAGCCAGTTTTGTGCTCACTTTTACTAAATAAATGGTATCTTCAGTTCGTACTTCAACTGCTTCAACTAATTCATTTTTAGCGTTTCTAAAACTAATAATATTTGAATCATCATAACCATCTGGAAATTTATCAACCAATAGGTTTAAAATTTCATTGGTAAGTTTGGCGTAATCTACAATTACTCTTTTCATAAAATATTCTATAAATCTAATAAATAAGCGAAAATTAAAGGAGCTACAATGGTAGCATCGGACTCAATAATGAACTTAGGGGTTTTAATGTCTAATTTACCCCACGTAATTTTTTCATTTGGCACCGCTCCAGAATACGAACCGTAACTGGTTGTTGAATCTGAAATCTGACAGAAATAACTCCAGAAAGGAATGTCATGCATTTCCATATCTTGGTATAACATTGGTACTACACATATTGGAAAGTCTCCAGCAATACCACCACCAATTTGAAAGAAACCTACACCATTTGTACTGTTTTTAGGATACCAATCAGACAAGAAGACCATATATTCGATACCGGATTTCATTGTTGAAGCTTTTAAATCTCCTTTTATTACATAGGATGCAAATATATTTCCCATGGTACTATCTTCCCATCCCGGTACAATGATAGGCAAATTTTTCTCAGCGGCTGCATACATCCAGCTGTCTTTTAGGTCAATTTCATAATATTCTTCAAGAACACCTGAAAGCAACATTTTGTACATAAACTCATGCGGAAAATATCTTTCGCCTTTATCATCTGCATCTTTCCATATTTTGTAAATGTGTTTTTGCAAACGACGGAAAGCTTCATGCTCCGGGATACAAGTATCAGTTACACGATTTAATCCTCTTTCTAATAAATCCCATTCGTCCTGTGGAGTCAAATCACGGTAATTAGGAACTCTTTCATAATGAGAATGAGCGACTAGATTCATCACGTCTTCTTCGAGATTTGCACCAGTACACGAAATAATATGCACTTTGTCCTGACGAATAATTTCAGAAAAAATCTTACCAATCTCGGCAGTACTCATAGCTCCAGCCATGCTCACCATCATTTTTGCACCATTGGCTAATTGTTCTTCATATGCCTTAGCGGCGTCAACTAAAGATGCAGAGTTGAAATGCAAATAATGCTTTTCTATAAACTGACTGATTGGTCCTTTGCTCATTTTTATTTATTTAAATACTTAGAAATCAATTCGTTAAAATTAGTATTTCAAATTTAACGAATTTTTATATTGAATAATTGTTATTTATTTTTTGTCGTACCCTAATATTTTCAAAACATCGTCGGATGTTTGTTGTTCGGAGAAAACCTCAGTAGCTAAAATACCATTTTCGTCTCTGTCTATTAATATGTGTTTGGGTTGCGGAATCAAACAGTGATGCAAGCCACCGTATCCGCCAATCGTTTCCTGATAAGCCCCAGTATTGAAAAATCCTATGTATAACGGTTTTTCTTTGTTGTATTTGGGGAGATAGATTGCGTTCATATTTTGCTCGGAGTTGTAATAATCATCGCTGTCGCATGTCATTCCTCCTAATAAAACTCTTTCGTAAGTTTCATTCCAGCGATTCACAGCCAGCATGATAAAACGTTTGTTTATAGCCCAAGTGTCCGGTAGCGTTGTGATGAAAGAGGAATCAATCATGTTCCACTTTTCTCTGTCATTTTGTTGTTTTTGATACAATATCTGGTATATTGCACCGCCACTTTCTCCTACTGTGAAGGACCCGAATTCAGTGAAAATATTTGGAACCTCAACCTCGGCTTCATCGCAGGCAATTTTGATTTGATTGATAATTTCGTCAATCATATATTGATAATCGTACTCGAATGCTAATGAATTTTTGATCGGAAAACCACCGCCAATATTCAGTCCATCAAGTGTAGGGCACTCTTTTTTTAATGCAATATAAACTTTGATACATTTTACTAATTCATTCCAGTAATAGGCATTATCATTTATTCCTGTATTGATAAAAAAGTGCAACATTTTTAGTTCCAATTTTTTATTTTCCTGAATTTGTTTTTTGTAAAAATTGACAATGTTTTTATACCCTATTCCTAATCTTGACGTGTAAAACTCAAATTTAGGTTCTTCCTCAGCAGCAATACGAATTCCAATTTTGAATTTCCCTTTTATTTGTTCTTGTAAAAGATCAAGCTCTTCATAATTATCAATAATTGGAATTGCATTTTTATGTCCATTATTTATTATTCGGGCTATATTTTCAATATACTGATCTCTCTTAAAGCCATTGCATATCACATAGGTGCTTTTATTAATTTTTCCGTTTGCCAGTAAGTTCTCAACAATATTGATATCAAAAGCAGATGACGTTTCAATATGAATGTTATTTTTAAAGGCTTCATTCATTACAAATTCAAAATGAGAACTTTTAGTACAATAGCAGTAGTAATATTTTGCCTCGTATTTGTTTTTCTCCATCGATTTACGAAACCAGCTTTTGGCTTTGTTAATGTTGTTGGAAATTTGAGGTAAGTAGGTGAATTTTAATGGAGTGCCATATTGTTCTACCAATTTCATTAAATCGATATTATGAAACTGAAGGTTGTCTTTGTTTAAAGTAAATTCTTCCTGTGGAAAATAGTAGGTTTGATTGATTAAATCAGAATATTTTGTATTCATTAGATGTCATAAATTTATAGATTAAAATATTGTAAAATAAAGAAACCCATAATTCAAACCCGAATATTTGCATAGATAATCTGAAGTTTTTCGTGATCTGCTTTCATGTATTGAAAAATATCAAAACTAAAGTTTCCTTTGATAGAATAAAAACGTTTCAATATTCTTAGAAAAGAGATATTGTTTCGGGTTTTATTACAACTATAATTTTGTTTGTTTTGACTTTTTTTCATTACTGCAAATGTAAAAAATATTATATACGTAATGCAATCCTTTTTATAAAAAATAATTAAGATTTATAATCCTGAAAGGCTTTAAGAATTAATTCATTTTCAACCATTTGATTGATTTTTATTTTTCCGATACCTTCTATCAATGCGAACTGGATGTTTCCATATTCGTTTTTTTTGTCGTGAATCAGTAATTCTAAGATTGGTTTGATATCATTTTCTTCAAAAACGATGTCGGTATAGATAGCCTTTATACTGGATTTTATCTGAGAATATTCTTCTATATTGATCAGTTTTTTATGTAGTGAAAGGTAACTCTCTAATATCATCCCAACGGCTATGGCTTCACCGTGCAATAAAGTTGTTTTGTTATCATTTTCCAAAAAATAACTTTCAATGGCATGACCCAGTGTGTGACCAAAATTCAACGCTTTTCGGATATTTTTTTCGGTTGGATCTTGCAGCACAATTTCATTTTTTATCTCGACTGAACGGTAAATTAATACATCAAAATCAGCAAAATCTATAGTCTTTAAATCTAAAAATTGCTCCCAATATTCTTTATCATAAATCAAACCGTGTTTCAGCATTTCGGCAAGACCGGAACGCATTTCGTTTTGTGGCACTGTTTCTAAATATTGAGTATCAATAAGCACCATTTTAGGCACATTAATAACACCGATTTGGTTTTTTAAATTTCCTAAATCCACCCCGTTTTTACCACCTACAGAAGCATCAATCATTGCGAGTAAAGTGGTTGGAACGTGAATAAAATCAACACCGCGTTTGAAGGTTGATGCTACAAAACCACCTAAATCAGTGACAACGCCACCGCCTAAGTTAATGATAAGACTTTTTCTGTCAGCCCCAAGTTCCGTGAGTACTTTCCATATTTGGACGCAAGTCTCAATATTTTTATTTTCTTCTCCACAATCAAATTCAATGATTTCAATTATAAGATCAGTTTCCAGAACAGGAAGAAAATGGGGCAGACAAAACTCATTAGTATTGCTGTCAACAATAATAAATAGGTTGGAGTATTTATTTTCTTTTAAATGAAGGTTTATTGCTTCATATCCTTTTTCGTTAAAATGTATCGGGTAACTGTTGGCTTGAATTGATTGCATCTGTATGGATTAATTGGAACCGCAAAATAAGGCATTTTTTGCTAAATAATATTCAAAACTCTGTCTATATTTGTACAAAAATCTAACAAATAATGGAAAAAATATTCAATAATACTCAAGTTGCCTTTTCATTAAAAAGTGATACGGAACTTGACAGAGCTTATTTTCTTTTCAAAATGATTGCTAATCAGCCTCTGGTACGTATTGGAACTGCGGTTACAAATTTTGCCCTTAAAGCCAATCTTCCTGTTGAAGGTTTGATTCGCGCTACGGTTTTTGACCATTTTTGTGGTGGGATAAATGAAGTGGACTGTCTTTCGGTGGTAGATAAAATGTATACCAAAGGAGTTTCCTCTGTTTTGGATTATTCTGTAGAAGGAAAAGAAGCCGAAGATCAATTTGATGCCGCGCTTGAAATGACCTTGAAAACTATTGAATTTGCCAGAGAACGCCAAGCCATTCCTTTTGCCGTTTTTAAACCAACCGGTTTTGGACGTTTTGAATTATATGAGAAATTGGGCAAAAAACAAACATTGACTCCAGAAGAACAGGCAGAATGGAATAGAGTGATGGCTCGTTTTGATTTAGTTTGTAAAGATGCCCATTCTAAAAATGTTGCTCTTTTGATAGACGGTGAAGAAAGTTGGATGCAAGATGCGGCTGATGATTTAGTGACCGAAATGATGCGCAAATACAATAAAGAAAAAACCATTGTTTTCAATACGTTGCAAATGTACCGTTGGGATCGTTTGGATTACTTGAAAAAATTACATGAACAGGCTATAAAAGAAGGTTTTTTTATCGGAATGAAATTGGTTCGTGGTGCGTACATGGAAAAGGAAATTGTTCGGGCTGCTGAAAAAGGATATCCATCACCAATTTGCGCTTCAAAAGAAGCTACGGATGAAAATTATGATGGTGCTGTGCGCTATATGACGGATCATTTAGAGGTAATGTCTGTTTTTGCAGGTACCCATAATGAGTCCAGCACTTATACGCTAATGGAATTAATGACGGAGAAAGGAATAAAAACTAATGATGACAGAATCTGGTTTGGACAATTGTATGGTATGAGCGATAACATCAGCTACAATATGGCCGCTAATGGCTATAATGTTGCTAAATATTTACCTTTTGGTCCAGTAAAAGATGTGATGCCGTACTTAATTCGTCGTGCGGAAGAAAATACTTCCGTAGCGGGACAAACGAGTCGTGAATTAGAAATGATAAAAGCAGAACGCAATCGAAGAAAAGGGAAGTAGGAAAGTGGTCAGTGATCAGATTTTAGTATTCAGTTATATTAGAATTTATAAAAAGTTTTAATAAAAAACTCCATTCAGCTTATTGAATGGAGTTTTTTAATGTCAAATTTATGAAATCTAAAAATTGCTAAACTGCAGATTACTTAAATTTTTATAAATCCCATTTTCTAGAGCGATTAATTCCTGATGTGTTCCTTGTTCTGTGATTTTTCCTTTATCCAAGACCAAAATTTGATCCGCACTGCGAATCGTCGATAGGCGGTGCGCTATTATAATACTAGTTCTTCCTTGCATTAAAATCTCTAAGGCTTCCTGAACTAGTTTTTCACTTTCACTATCTAATGATGATGTGGCTTCATCCAGAATTAAAATACTTGGATTTTTCAATAATGCTCGGGCTATGGCAATACGTTGTCGTTGTCCGCCGGAAAGTTTAATACCTCTTTCTCCCACAATTGTTTCAAATTTTTCAGGGAAACTTTCGATAAAATTATAGGCATTGGCTTGTTTTGAAGCAGTAACAATTTCTTCTTCGGTAGCATTGGGATTTCCATAAGCAATATTCTCTCTGATGGTTCCGCCAAATAATATTACGTCTTGCGGTACAATACTCATGTTTCCACGAAGACTTTCTAAATCAAAATCATAAATATTTTTTCCGTCAACCAATATTTCTCCTTCGTCAATAGTATAAAAACGCAATAATAGGGAAGCAATAGTAGATTTTCCGGTTCCGCTTGGTCCGACAATAGCAATTTTTTGACCAAAATTAGCGGTAAAACTAACGTCTTTTAATACTTTAATTTCTTTTCTGGAATGGTAACTGAACGCTACATTCTTGAAAGTGACATTGCCTTTTATTTTTTCAATTGCAGCCGGATCACGCACCGAATTAATTTTTTCAGGAGTTTCATCTAATAATTCAAAAACACGTTCGGTTGCGCCAATCGCTTTTTGGATTTGGGCATATAGTTCCGCAATTCCGCCAAAAGAAGCACCTACAAATGTAGAATACAACACAAACGAAATCAATTGGCCAACGCTCATTTCTCCACTAATACTCAATCGAACACCAAACCAAACTACGGCAACAATAGCTCCAAAAAGACAGAAAATAATGAATGAAGCAAAATACCCTCGGTATTTCCCGCCTTTGATGGCAATTGCAACCACTTCTTTTATTTTTCCGTTGTAACGGGCAATTTCGTACCACTCATTGGCAAAAGCCTTAACAATACTGATGCCTTGCATGGTTTCTTCAACAATTACTTGACTTTCGGCCACTTTATCTTGAACATTTTTTGAATATTTCCTGATGAATCGCCCAAAAATAACCGCAGCAACGGCCACTAGTGGCACTACGGACAACATCAATAATGTCAATTTGATGCTTTCATTGGCCAATAAAAGAACGCCACCAATAATTAAAATGAATTGTCTTAAGAATTCGGCTATAGTAGATGTTAAAGTATCTTGTATCTGGGTAATATCTGAACTGATTCTACTGTTTAATTCGCCAACACGTTTTTGCGAGAAGAAAGACATAGGTAGTTTTACCAAATTGCTGTACAGTGATAATCGTAGATTAGCTAAAGTATTCTCCGTAAAATTGACAAATAAATACAATCTAAAAAACGAAAAAATGGACTGAAGAAATAAGATTACAATTAAACCACCCGCAATCATGTTAGCTTGAGTATTGTCTTTGTTTTTCACACAATCAATTAGCATTCCCATCAACTTAGGAAAAGCAAGAGCAGTCGCTCCAGTGAATAATAAAAAAACTAATCCTACATAAAATTTCCATCGGTGATTTCCTGCATATTGAAATATTACAGTTGCTTTTTGGAGTGAACTTGCAGTAATTTTTGATTTTGGTAAATCGTTTTCTTTGAACCTGGCCATTATCTATTGTTTATGTCGCAAATGTAAGACTATAGCGAATGAATACAAAAAAATACTAGTTTTTCATTACAAAGATAAAGTGCTATTATAGAGCACGAAAGAAAACTGAGTCACTATTTTATTGATTTTTTTTACTTTTTTGCTTGCAGATACGATTTCTAGCTGTATATTTGCACTCGCAATAAGGATATGAAAATATCTGCATTGTTTAGGGCAATTAGCTCAGCTGGTTCAGAGCACCTCGTTTACACCGAGGGGGTCGGGGGTTCGAACCCCTCATTGCCCACCATAAAGGACAAGGAAGAAAAATTCTTCTTTGTCCTTTTTTTATTTGAAAAATTTTTTAGCAGTCTGACTGAATCAAAAACTAACACTTCCTCCTATTTATCAAAGACATTTCATAGGTAATATTTACCCATGCGAATCAAGTGTTGAAAAAAGCTAAAAAAAAAGAAAGATATATCTTTCGAATTATTTGTAGGAAGATAAAATTAATTTGCTTTTACTTTGGCATAATGATTGTCTCTTTTAGGGTTGTACAAATTATTAGTGTCATACAACGATTTTATTTAAATTAATACTATGATATCATATATTTACTTGGCAAATGAAAATTTTTAATGACAAAAAGACTTAAATAAATATATGTCAAATCATAAAATACTTACTATTGACAATCTGTCACTTCAGGAATTTGATTCGGAAGCAGATTTAATTCCACTTTTGACTCCCGAAGACGAGGAGGAAATGAACAATGAGGCTTTACCTGAATTATTGGCTATATTGCCCTTGCGGAATATGGTTTTATTTCCAGGAGTTGTAATCCCAATTACTGCGGGACGCGATAAATCGATTAAATTGATCAATGACGCTAACGCTGCAGGGAAAACTATTGGAGTTGTTGCTCAAATCAATGAGGAAGATGAAGACCCAACCAAAGCAGATATTCATAAAATAGGTACGGTAGCCCGTATTTTACGTGTACTGAAAATGCCTGACGGGAATATAACGGTAATTCTTCAAGGTAAAAAACGTTTTGAGATTGAGACTGTTATTGATGAAACATCTTATATTACTGCAAAAATCAAGGAAGTTCCAGAGAAAAGACCTAAGAAAAACGATACTGAATTTGTTGCCATTCTGGATTCAATCAAAGAATTAGCGATTCAGATTATAAAAGAAAGTCCAAACATTCCCAGTGAAGCTACTTTTGCCATCAAGAATATTGAAAGCCAATCGTTTTTAGTCAACTTTGTGACTTCGAATATGAATTTGACAGTTAAAGAAAAACAAGATTTATTGGCGATTAATGAATTGAAAGAAAGGGCTTTAGAAACGCTTCGCTACATGAATATTGAGTTGCAAAAACTCGAATTAAAAAATGATATTCAGTCTAAAGTTCGGTTTGATTTAGACCAACAACAGCGTGAATATTTCCTGCACCAGCAAATGAAAACCATTCAGGAAGAATTAGGTGGCGTTTCTCAGGAAGAGGAAATGGACGAAATGTTACAGAAGTCCTTGACCAAAAAATGGGACGAGAAAACCAAAAAACATTTTGATAAGGAATTGTCTAAAATGCGTCGCATGAATCCCCAAGCGCCTGATTTTGGTATTCAAAGAAACTATCTGGAGTTGTTTTTGGAATTGCCTTGGAACGAATATTCTAAAGATAAATTCGATTTAAAAAGAGCACAGAAAATATTAGATAGAGATCATTTTGGTCTTGAAGATGTTAAGAAAAGAATGATAGAACATTTGGCAGTTTTAAAATTGCGAAATGATATGAAATCCCCAATTATTTGTTTGACAGGACCTCCCGGAGTTGGAAAAACATCTATTGGACGCTCTATTGCAGAAGCTTTAGGCCGAAAATATGTTAGAATTTCTCTTGGTGGGTTGCGTGATGAAGCGGAAATTCGCGGACATAGAAAAACGTATATAGGTGCCATGCCTGGACGAATTATCCAAAGCTTGAAAAAAGCCGGAACCTCAAATCCTGTTTTTGTTTTGGATGAAATCGATAAATTATCAAACAGCAACCAAGGTGATCCGTCATCAGCATTATTGGAAGTTTTAGATCCGGAACAAAACAATTCTTTTTATGATAATTTCCTTGAAATGGGATATGATTTGTCTAAAGTGATGTTTATTGCTACATCGAATAATATGGCTGCGATTCAACCTGCGTTGAAAGACAGAATGGAAATCATCAAAATGTCAGGCTATACGATTGAAGAAAAGGTAGAAATTGCACGTCAGCATTTGTTTCCAAGACAATTGAAAGAACATGGTTTGACAACCAAAGATTTAACTATTGGTAAAAAACAATTAGAAAAAATTGTCGAAGGATACACACGTGAATCCGGAGTTCGTGGCCTAGAAGCTAAAATTGCTCAAGTAATCCGTAACGCAGCAAAATCCGTTGCAATGGAGGAAGCGTATAATAAAAAAGTAACGGATGACGATATCATAAAAACGCTAGGTGTTCCAAGGCTAGAAAGAGATAAATACGAGAATAATGATGTTGCCGGAGTAGTAACTGGTTTGGCCTGGACCTCTGTTGGCGGTGATATTTTGTTTATAGAATCGTTGCTTTCCCCAGGAAAAGGAACCATGACAATTACCGGAAACTTGGGTACAGTAATGAAAGAATCTGCCACCATTGCTTTAGAATATATTAAGGCCAATGCATCATTTTTAGGATTGGATTCAGAGCTGCTTTCTAAATATAACATTCACTTACACGTTCCGGAAGGAGCCACTCCAAAAGACGGACCAAGTGCAGGAATTGCAATGCTGACGTCCTTAGTTTCGTTATTTACACAAAAACGAGTGAAGAAAAACCTAGCCATGACAGGAGAAATTACTTTACGTGGGAAAGTGTTGCCAGTAGGCGGAATCAAAGAAAAGATTTTGGCTGCAAAAAGAGCCAATATTAAAGAAATTATTCTGTGTCATGAAAATAAGAGTGATATTGATGAAATAAAACCTGAATATCTGGAAGGACTTTCTTTTCATTATGTAAAAGAAATGAGCGAAGTATTGAAATATGCTCTAACTGATCAAAAGGTTAAAAACGCTAAGAATTTGTAATAAAAACAAATTCTAAATTTAAAATCCAACTTCTAAAACTTGATTTTCAAGCAAAGGAATTTGGATTTTTTTATTTGTAATTACCAGTTTTAAAGTTGCCATTTATTGTATTTATAATTTTATCTTCGCAGTTGCGTTTTACTTATACAAACTCCAATTTAAAGCATGCTAAAAAAACTATATCTGTACTCTTTTCTTTTTGTTTGTGCTGTGTCTTACAGTCAAATAGGAGGGAAGTACACCTATCAGTTTTTAAATTTAGTGACCTCACCAAGACAGGCAGCTTTAGGCGGGAAAGTGATTACAATTTATGATGAGGATGTCAATCAGGTCCATTTTAATCCGGCGACTATAAATGCAGAAATGGACAATCATCTGGCTTTGAATTACGGGAGCTACTTTAATGAAGTGACTTATGGAACTGCTTCGTACGCGTATACATACGATCGTCATTTACAGACCTTTCAGGCGGGTGTAAATTATGTAAATTATGGTAATTTTGAAGGATTTGATGAAAATGGCCAGCCTACGGCAGCATTTACTGGAAGTGAAATAGCGCTTTCTTTCGGGTATGCCTATAATATTCCCTATACGAATATTCATATTGGTGCGAGCGCTAAATTGATTTCTTCAAATTTAGACATTTATAATTCTTTTGGTGGTGCGTTAGATATAGGCGCTCTTTTTATTGATGAAAAAAATGATGTCAATTGGGCTTTGGCCATTCGAAATATAGGCACACAGTTTTCAACGTATAATGGTACAAATGAAAAACTGCCACTAGAAATAATCGCAGGAGTGTCACAGGAATTAGAAAATGTCCCTATTCGCTGGCATCTTACTTTAGAGAATTTACAGCAATGGAATATTGCTTTTTCAAATCCAGCTAGAGCTACATCTTCATTTAATGGAGAATCAACCGAAGAGAAGGTGTCATTTGTAAATAATGCTTTGCGTCATGTAATTATGGGAGTAGAGCTTTTTCCTAAAAGAGCCCTTAATTTGCGATTGGGATATAATTTTAGACGAGCCGAAGAATTACGTATTGTCGAGCAACGTAATTTTTCAGGAATTTCATTGGGTTTTGGACTTAAATTAAATAAACTTAAATTTAATTATTCATATTCAAGATATACCTTAGCAGGAAATACAAGCCTTTTTGGATTGACAATTAATTTTCAAGAATGATTTTGATATAACATTGAACTTTAAATTTTACATTTTGAACAAAAAAATCACCATTGCGATTGACGGTTTTTCATCAACCGGAAAAAGTACTTTAGCCAAACAACTCGCAAATCATTTTGGATATGTATTTGTAGATACTGGAGCAATGTATCGTGCCGTTACTTTTTTTGCGATGCAAAAAGGATATGTTAGCGCCACTTTTTTTGATAAACAAGCATTGATTAATAGTTTATCAAATATTAAGTTGCAGTTTAAATTCAATACTGATTTGGGTTTTGCCGAAATGTATTTGAATGATGTGAATGTCGAAACTGAAATCAGAACGATTGAAGTGTCTAGTTTTGTCAGTAAAGTAGCCGAAGTTTCTGAGGTTCGCAGTAAATTAGTCGAACAGCAAAAAGAAATGGGAAAAGACAAAGCAATTGTTATGGACGGCAGAGATATAGGTACCGTTGTTTTTCCGGATGCCGAGCTTAAAATATTCATGACCGCCAGTGCAAGCACAAGAGCAAAAAGACGCTATGACGAGTTAGTTCAAAAGGGCGATAGTATCACGTATGAAAAAGTTCTCAAAAATGTAGAAGAGCGGGATTATATTGATACTCACCGGGAAGATTCTCCCTTGATAATGGCCGATGATGCGATAGAAATTGACAATTCACATTTAAATCGTAAAGAGCAATTTGAGCTTGTTTTAGAATTGGTAAATGAAATTACTAAAACGATATAATTAGTTGCAGATTTAATTTTTAATAGTAGATTTACGCCTTGTAAATTTTTTAAAATAAAAAAAACAATTCATCGCATGGGAATTAAAAATAGATTGGTAATAATGAGTTTTCTTCAGTTTTTTGTTTGGGGAGCTTGGTTGATTACCATTGCAAATTATTGGTTTGGCACCAAGAATTGGGAAGGAACTCAATTTGGATTGGTTTTTGGAACTATGGGAATTGCTTCTTTATTTATGCCGACACTAACCGGAATTATTGCTGATCGATGGGTAAATGCTGAGAAATTATATGGAATTCTTCATATTTTGTATGCTGCAGTATTATTTTTTATCCCACAAGTTACTACTCCGGAAACCTTTATTTATAGTATGCTTTTAGCAATGTGTTTTTATATGCCAACGATTGCTTTGAGTAACTCAATTTCTTACACGGCTCTAAAATTAAACAATAAAGATGTAATCAAAAATTTCCCTCCAATACGGGTTTGGGGAACAATCGGTTTTATTGTTGCTATGTGGATCACTAATTTGACCGGAAATAAAGCAACGGAATATCAATTTTATATTGCAGGTTTAGCAGCGGTACTTTTGGGAATTTACTCTTTTACGTTACCCAAATGTAAACCGCAGCGCTTGTCTAAAGAGAATGCTTCTGTGATGGAAACACTAGGATTAGAATCCTTTAAGTTATTCGCAGATTATAAAATGGCTTTGTTCTTTGTTTTCTCCATGTTTTTAGGAGGCGCTTTACAATTAACAAATGCGTACGGAGATGTTTTCTTGGATGAATTCAAACATTTTCCAAAATATGCTGATTCTTTCGTAGTGGAATATTCAACTATTATCATGTCGATTTCTCAAATATCGGAGACTTTATTTATTCTTGCGATTCCTTTTTTTCTAAGACGTTTTGGTATCAAACAAGTGATGTTGATCAGTATGCTGGCTTGGGTATTGCGTTTTGGATTATTTGCTTACGGCAATCCTACAGACGGGTTATGGATGATTATTATGTCCTGTGTGGTATACGGAATGGCATTTGATTTCTTTAATATATCAGGATCATTATTTGTTGAAACCACCACAGATCCAAAAAATCGTTCTTCGGCACAAGGATTGTTTATGATGATGACCAATGGTTTTGGAGCGGTTTTAGGAAGTTTTACTTCGGGATGGGCTATTGATAAATATTTTACTAAATCATTTAATAATACTACAGATTTGGCTGGTTTTCTGGAAACAGAAACGACGAATTCAAAGATGTTAGAATTTGTGACTGCTCAAGGGAATACAATTACATCAGACGGTTTGTTTAGTAAAGCCATTTTTATGAAAGACTGGCATACCATTTGGTTGGCTTTTGCTATGTATGCACTGATAATTGCCTTGGCTTTTGCCGTTTTATTCAAGCACAAACACAATCCTGTAGATTTTGAAAATGTAAGTCATTAGAAATAAAATAATAAGTATTACTATAACTCGATAACTGAAAGATAGATATCGGGTTTTTTTATGCTGAAAAACCAATTGAAGTTAAATAGCCCCGATTGAAATGGAAATCCTCCCGATTTTTTCGGGAGATCACTTCAGTTAGCTTATGTTTTTATTGGAGCTCTGTGAACTTCGTTTGTAACGAAAAGCGGAGTTGTGTTGCATTTGTGTAAAAAAACAAATGAATTTTGTTAAATTAAAAACGACAATAAGCAAAGAGGTTATTTTTTTATTATGCTAGCTCATTTGTACTATTTAATTTTTTTGTAAATTTGTGATTATGAAAAATATTTCAAATACTAACCAAAGAGTACAATTTGCTTTAAAGCAAATGAAAAAAGTAATGCCTTCTGTTAAGGTACAAGTAGCTGTTTATGAAGAAAACTTGAAATTGGGAAAAAATCAAAAAAAGCCCATTATAGCTCCACAATTCAAGAATGTCTAAGCCTGTGTTGCTTATCATAGCAGGATGCAATGGGTCTGGAAAATCAACTTTTTCTAAACCGCTAGCTCCTGACAATTTTACTCCTTTTGATTATGATTATCAATTTTTAAGATTCTATAATTCTTTGATTGATTCAGACCTGAAAGAAGCAATGGCTCATAGGATGGCATTTAATGAGTTAGAAAGCCAGGTAAAAATAGCAATCGATAACAAATCCAGCTTTTGTTATGAAACTAACTTCAATTCGACACCTCTTCATTGGCCTGAAATATTTAAAAATAATGGATATGATTTGCATCTTATCTTTCTGTGTCTAGACTCCATACAAGAAGCTAAAAAAAGGGTAGCCATCCGAGTTGAAAATGGAGGACATTATGTGCCTGAAAATGAAATAGAAAAGCGATATAATGATGGATATAATAATTTAAATTCTTTTTTCAATTATTTTGACTACATAGATTTATTCGATTCGTCAAAATACCTCAAGCATCCAACCCATATTTTATCAATTGAATCAGGAAAAGTTTCTTCAATAACAAAAATACCTGATTATTTGAAATCTTTGATTCCAGATATAATTAAAAAGAGAAACTAAATTAGCTGATGTTTTACAAGTTGCTATCACACGAAAGGATTTGTGTGATAGCAGATAAGAGGCAAGAGAGATTTTGTATGATAATTGTACAGAGAAAAATAAGTTGATTTATTTTTTTATTTCAACTAAAGCTTTGTTTTTTAGGATGCATTTTTTTTTGAAATCCTAAAAGTCGTAACTAGCCCCGAGTGAAGCGGTATCCTTTTATACAGTATCCAGCCTTCAAAAGGCTGGATACTGTATAAAAGATATAGCGGAAAGCGGGAGTAATCGTCATAAAAACCCCAAAACGTACTGCTCCTAAAAACCAAGACATTATCGTATTTAAATTATTTTGCAAATTAAGATAAATGTGTTACTTTTGCAGTCCTTTTGGTGAATAAGAGTTTCCTTTAGGTATTACTTAATTATACAAACAACTTCTGTTGTTTTCTAGCACATTAAGAAACTCGAGAGAATACAGAATACAAATTTTCAATCAGCATGTCTGAACAAGTAAAATCACAAGAAGAGTTTTTAGCAAATTTTAACTGGCACAACTTTGAAGAAGGTATTGATGCAGTGGATCAAAAAAACTTATTAGAATTTGAAGAACTAGTTTCAAAAACATTTATCGCTACGGATCAAGAAGAAGTAGTAGATGGAACAGTTGTTAGAATTACAGATAGAGACGTTATTGTTGATATCAACGCAAAATCGGAAGGCGTTATTTCATTGAACGAATTCCGTTACAACCCAAGCTTAAAAGTAGGTGATACTGTTGAAGTATTAATTGACATCCGTGAGGATAAAACAGGTCAATTAGTATTGTCTCACAGAAAAGCACGTACTATCAAATCATGGGATAGAGTTATTTCGGCTAACGAAACAGGAGAAATCGTTAATGGTTTTGTAAAATGCAGAACTAAAGGTGGTATGATCGTTGACGTTTTCGGAATTGAAGCGTTTTTACCAGGATCTCAAATTGATGTTAAACCAATTAGAGACTACGATGTATATGTAAACAAAATGATGGAATTCAAAGTGGTAAAAATCAACCACGAATTCAAAAATGTTGTTGTTTCTCATAAAGCGCTTATTGAAGCGGATATCGAAATCCAGAAAAAAGAAATCATCGGTCAATTGCAAAAAGGACAAGTATTAGAAGGTGTTGTTAAAAACATTACTTCTTATGGTGTCTTTATTGACTTAGGTGGAGTTGATGGATTGATTCACATTACTGACCTTTCTTGGTCAAGAATCAACCACCCATCTGAAGTATTGGAATTAGACCAAAAATTAAATGTTGTAATCCTTGATTTCGATGACGAAAAAACAAGAATTCAATTAGGATTGAAACAATTAAACGCTCACCCTTGGGATGCTCTAGATGCTAAATTAGCAATTGGAGACAAAGTAAAAGGTAAAGTAGTTGTAATAGCTGATTACGGTGCATTTATTGAAGTGGCTGAAGGTGTTGAAGGTTTAATCCACGTTTCTGAAATGTCTTGGTCTACTCATTTACGTTCTGCTCAAGATTTCGTTAAAGTAGGAGATATTGTTGAAGCAGTTATCTTAACATTAGACAGAGATGACCGTAAAATGTCATTAGGTATCAAACAATTGTCTCAAGATCCTTGGACTGATATCACTTCTAAATATCCTGTAGGTTCTAAACATTCAGGTATCGTTAGAAACTTTACAAACTTTGGTATTTTCGTAGAACTAGAAGAAGGAATTGATGGATTGATTTACATCTCAGACCTATCTTGGACTAAGAAAATCAAACACCCATCTGAATTTGTAAATGTTGGTGAAAAATTAGATGTAGTAGTATTAGAATTAGATGTTGATGGACGTAAATTATCTTTAGGTCACAAACAAACTACTGCTAATCCTTGGGATCAATATGAAGATTCATTTGCAGTTGGAACAATCCATAACGGTGAAATCTCTGAAATTGTTGACAAAGGAGCTACTGTAGAATTTGGTGATGATATCGTTGCTTTCATTCCTACACGTCACCTTGAAAAAGAAGACGGAAAGAAATTGAAAAAAGGCGAAACAGCTGATTTCAAAGTAATCGAATTCAACAAAGAATTCAAAAGAGTGGTTGCCTCTCACACTGCTATCTTCCGTGAAGAAGAAGAGAAAAATGTGAAAGCAGCTACTGAAAACACATCATCTTCAGCATCTACAAACAATGCTTCGGCATCAACTTTAGGTGATAGTAATGATGTATTAGCAGCATTAAAAGCTAAAATGGAAAAATCAGAGAAAAAATAATTTCTTGATTTTTTTGAATATAGAAAGCTCCACAGTAATGTGGGGCTTTTTTTTGCTTCCTTTTTAAGGAGCATAGCATATAAGTTCACCATCCACAATCGTCCCGCTGTTCGCAGTATCTTTTTATTGTGCAGTACTAATTTTTAAAAAATAACTTTGGGTAGCACCATAAAAAGGATACTTGCTGCCATCTGGGCTATTTTACTTCGTTTCATTTTCATAACACTATTAAAAAAATATAATTATTTGAAAATCAATATTTTGAAAATTATTTTTATTTTTTTAAAACCAAAAGTAATAATAGTGCGTAAATGCTTTTATATAACTTTTAAAAAAAAAATATGAAAACTAGAAAATTTTTATCAATTGCATTAATGACATTAGTATTTGGAGCTACATCTTTCGCTCAAAAAAGTGTAATGGTTGGAGGAGCAGCGATGTATCCAACTAAAAATATTGTTGAAAATGCGGTAAACTCTAAAGACCATACTACTTTAGTTGCAGCTGTAACAGCAGCTGGTTTAGTTGAAACATTACAAAGTACAGGACCATTCACCGTTTTTGCCCCAACAAATGCTGCGTTTGATAATTTACCAGCAGGAACTGTAACTACATTGTTAAAACCAGAAAACTTAAAGATGTTACAAACAATACTTACGTACCATGTTGTAGCTGGAAAAATGAATGCTTCAGATATTGCTAAAGCAATTAAAATGGGAAAAGGAAAAGCAACCTTAAAAACAGTTAGTGGCGGAAACTTAACTGCTTGGATGAAAGGAAAAGATTTATATATTACAGATGAAAATGGTGGAAAATCTAAAGTTACAATTGCTGATGTGAACCAATCTAATGGTGTGATTCACGTTATTGATGCAGTTGTATTACCTAAACAATAATTTTTGATTAGAGGTTGATATTTTGTTAGTCTTAAGAGCCCTCGCAATTTGCAGGGCTTTTTTGTTATAAAAAAACCCCGATACTAAGTTTTTTAGCATCGGGATTATATTTTACTTAGATAAAATTGAACTTATCTCAAAGTGGCTCCGAGTTCAGTTATAAAATTATTTTGCAACTTGCTCATAATTTTGTCAATTTGCGCATCCGTCAGTGTTTTAGAACAGTCTTGGATAGCGAAACTTAAAGCGTATGATTTTTTCCCTTCAGGAAGATTTTGACCTTGATATACATCAAATAAATTAATGTCTTTTAAAAGTGTTTTTTCTGTCTGACGTGCAATGTTATAAATACTTTCATAAGTTATGTTTTGATCTATAAGCAAAGCCAAATCCCTGCGCACTTCCGGATATTTTGGAATCTCGGTATATTTTATCTTCGCAGAAATTAATTTTAAAATTAGAGCCCAATTAAAATCCGCAAAAAATACTTCTTGTTTGATTCCAAAATGCTTCAATATTGATTTTTTTACCACCCCAAATTCTACCAAAGTATCTTTGTGACATCCAATTGCAATTCCTTCAGAAAAAATATCAGATGTAACAGGTAAATTTTGTGTTTTTTGAATCCCTAATCTTGAAAGGATCCCATGGACATAGCCTTTGAACAAAAAGAAATCAGAGGGTTTTTGAGCGTTAGTCCAATTTTCTTGATTTCTGTTTCCGGAAAGAAATAAAGTCAAATGTTTTTTCTCTTCATAACCAGCAAGATAGTTGTGGTATGATTTTCCAAATTCAAATAATTTTAAATCGGAATTTTTACGATTAATATTATAGGAAACAGCCTCTAATCCGGAGAATAACAGCGATTGTCGCATTGTTGATAAATCAGCACTTAACGGATTCAGCATTGTTACGTTATGTTCTTCTTTAAGTATTTCACTCAGCGCTACATAAGAAGCGGTCGTCAGCGAATTAGCCATCATCTCATTAAATCCTTGAGAATTTAATTGTGTGGCAATCAGATTTTGTATCTTATAGTCTTCGTTTCTGGGAGAATTAGAAACAGTAGCATTCAATTTTTTTGAAAATTTAATGTTATTGTAACCGTAAACCCTTAATATTTCTTCAATTACATCAATTTCTCTTTGTACATCAACCCGGTAAGCCGGAATGGTTAAACCTAAACCTGCGTCAGAAACACTATTGATTTTAATTTCTAATGACGCTAAGATTTGTTTGATCGTATCTTTTGGTAATTCCTGACCAATTATTTTAGCGACTTTACTAAAATTTAAAAACACTGAAAAGTCTTCCAATTTTTTTGGATACATATCCACAACATCAGATGTTATTTCGCCTCCTGCTACTTCTTGTATTAATAGAGCTGCTCTTTTTAGTGCGTATGCGGTAATGGTTGGGTCAATTCCTCTTTCAAATCGAAAGGAAGCATCCGTATTCAATTGATGTCTTTTCGCTGTTTTACGAATACTTACGGGATTAAAATAAGCACTTTCCAGAAAAATAGAATTGGTATGTTCACCTACTCCTGATTTTTTTCCGCCAAAAACACCGGCAATACATAAAGGTCCTTTTTCATCACAAATCATTAAATCTTCTTCGTGTAAGGTTCTTTCTACATCATCAAGAGTAATGAATTTAGTTCCGGCAGGAAGTGTTTGTACGAGTATTTTTCCATTAATTTTTGCAGCATCAAAGGCATGAAGTGGTTGACCCAGCTCATGTAAAACATAATTGGTTACATCTACAATATTATTTTTAGGATTGATTCCAATAGCTTTCAATCGGTTTTGCAACCAAGCTGGTGATGGTTTTACCTCTATACCAGAAATCGTTACACCACAATATCTAGGAGCCAGTTTAGACTCTTTGACATCAATATCAATTTTTAAGGTTCTTTTATCTACTCTAAAATTACTTACCGAAGGGGTGATCAGTTCTACATTGACACCGCTTTGCAGCATTCCTGCTCTCAAATCCCGAGCAGTTCCCAAATGGCTCATGGCATCAGCACGATTGGGTGTCAATCCAATTTCGAAAACTTCGTCATTTTCAATTTTAAAAACGGTGGATGCAGGAGTTCCTGCTGCTAAAGCATCGTCCAGTATCATAATTCCGTCATGGCTATCGCCTAGTCCTAGTTCATCTTCTGCACAAATCATTCCGTGACTTTCCTGTCCGCGAATTTTTCCTTTTTTTATTATAAAAGCAATTCCCGAGGCGTCATATAATGTGGTTCCAATAGTAGCAACCGGCACTTTTTGTCCTGCAGCAACATTAGTGGCACCACATACAATCTGTACAGGAACGCCATTTCCTAAATCGACTGTGGTAATTTTTAATCGGTCAGCATCCGGATGTTGGATGCACGTAAGCACGTGTCCCACAACAATGCCTTCTAATCCGCCTTTTACGGATTGGTATTTATCAACAATTTCTACTTCTAACCCTAAATCAGTTAGTAATGCTGCAGTTTCCTCGGATTTCCAGTCTATTTTAATAAATTGTTTTAACCAGTTGTAAGATATTTTCATCTTTTAATTTTAATGAGACTGCAAATATAAGGATTGCAGTTTGGAGTAAGAAACAATTTTTTTGGTTTTTTACAACTCATTTATATGGATTGACTACGTACCAAAAATACAGATAAAGGAATCTTAAATATAATTATATGTGAATTAAACAATAAAATTAGGTTAAAAAAACACATATTTAAATTTAATGCTATTACTTGAATGAATTGTGCTATTCTAAAGAGAAATAGGTAACTATTTTTGATAAAATATAAACAGATAACAATATGGATAACGTAGCACAAAGACCAGAATTTAAGGCAAAATATGATAATTATATTGGGGGAAAGTTTGTTGCACCAATTAAATACTCATGCATTCTTTGATTAATTTATTAATGGTAGCTGCCAGTTCTACATTGTTGTAGAAAAAATAATTTTGGTAGTTTAATTGCCAAAATTGGTCGTTTCCGTCTTTAGGATACCGTTCGTTCAAAAACTGTAAGGTATCTATAATCTTAGTTTGTTCTATGGCCAAAGCCAAACACTGTGTTGGATTTTTTCTTGTAGCCTCCGGGAAATCAATTTTCATTTCTACATTTGAGGGAATCACTACTGTTTCTCCTGGTAAGTACACAAAGCTCGGATCATCAAAAAGATGCATCACTTTTTTACCTCTGAGCATGCTAGTCACTACAAAATCATTAAATTTTAGAGGAACTAATGCCGATGATTCATAAGTTTCAAAAAGATTTAGTTCGCAATGGTTCAAAGAGTAAACCGTTCGGTTCTCCACTAATGTTTTTAACGATTTCTCGTTTGATAAATGCGGCGGAATGATGAAGTTACGATTACTATTCATAAATTTAAACTTTAAAAAAGGGAAAGTCTAAATTTAAAATAAATAACTTAAATTTTAGTGCTATTTATGGAATATTTAAATTAATTCTTCGACGTGTTTTTTTATGTTTTCCGCCATTTTTTTAGTGGGCAGATCATTGGCATCCATGCCAAAAGGATCTTCAATTTCTTCGGCAATCAGCTCTAAACTTGCTAAAACATAAAAGATAAATACCACAACCGGAATTACATAATATCCCAAACTGAACACGTATCCAAAAGGCAAAGTCAGTACATAAATAAAAATAAATTTTTTGATAAAAGCACTGTATGAATAGGGGATAGGAGTGTTTTTTATACGTTCACAAGCACCACAAATATCTGTAAACGAATGAACTTCAGTATTTAAAATCAAGAGTTGGTCGCCTGTTATTTTTTTAGAAACATACAAATCATTGATTTTTTGAAACATCATTTTTGCGACCTGATTGGGCTTGTGTTTGTGATGATCAATGTCTAAATCCAGATCGTCAAAAAGTTGCAGGCTGGTGTCACGGTCGTTTAAATGTTTGTGTAAAATTGAGGCATACCCGGGAATTATTTTGCGAAAGAAATTACGATCTTTTTCGTCCTGCAACATTGCAGACAATTTAATAGATAAATTACGACTGTTATTTACCAATGATCCCCATAATTTTCTTCCTTCCCACCAGCGATCATAAGCTGTATTGGTTCGGTAGGCTAATAATAATGAAATTACAAAACCCAACATTCCGTGCATTATTGAAATGTTTTTTACGGGACTGTTATCCGGCAAATGCCAATATTCAATTTCCAAATACCCTATTACACCGGAATAAATACCAATAAGTAGCATCATTGGTATCAATTTCCGAAAAGTATCGGCTTTGCTTAAATGGAAAATAAAACTAATCCAATCTTTAGGGTTATACGAAGTCATTCAGATTTTTTATTTGCAAAAATAAACTAAAATGAACTTTCTGGTTCTAAATAAGGAACCAAAATTTTTGACTGTAAACTACCATTCGTTTTGCCTTTAAAATTCGAAAATTGAGCCATGGAAAAAAGAACAAAATTGTGAATTATTGTCAAATTAAAAAATAAGATTTCCCGCCAATTCTCGAAGTGCAATTTCAGATAATTTGCCTTGAAATTGGGCGTTACTATAGCGAACCTTTGCATTAACATAATTCAATTGTGCGGTTCTGAATTCTAGAGTGGTAATGGTTCCAATGCGAAATTTATCTAAAGTTATAGTCAAATTCTGTTGGGCTATTGCTTGATTTTTTTCTTCCAATGTTATCAATTCTAAATTGGTCAAATAGGTTTGATAGGAGGTTGCCAATTGAGCATTTAGGATCAAATTTTGTTGCTGAATTGATATTTTGGAATTTTCAATTTGAATTTTCGCTATTTTTTCATTTCTATTTTGAGAAAAGCCATCAAACAGGTTTAATGTTGCTGTAAAGCCATAATTAAAACCTCTGGATTGCGATTGTGTGACGAAACCAAGACTGGATTGACTTTCTGAAAAGTTATAGGCCGTATTAACTCTGATTGTAGGATAACGTCCTGCTTTGATTTGCTTCAATTGCAATTCAGCTACTCTTTTATTGATGATCTGAGCTTCTAATTGTGGATTTTGCTTTTCGGCCAGCACAGTAAGTTCCGGAAGAAATAACAGTCGGTCTACTGCAAGTACATCGATTACTTTAAAATTAATTTTAAGATCTCTGGCCATAATTTGATTCAGCAGGATTTTGCTGTTAGCATAGAGTTCTTTTTGTCTTAAAAGTGCGACTTGGTCAGTATTTAAATCTACCTGAGCATTCAAAACCTCTAATTTAGATGCTTTTCCGATTGTAAATCGGTTTTGTGCCAAAATTAATCGCTGATTTGAAATAACAATTGTCGTATCCAGAGCGGCCAATTGTTGTTGTTGCTGCACTAAATCATAATAAGCAGCATTTACGTCACTAATTTTAGTAATTAAGGTCAGCTTTAATTGGGCTTCCCCAAGTTTTTGTAACTCTTTGAGCTGGTTCATTCGGGCAAACATTCGGAATCCGTCAAAAATGGTCCAGTTCAGACCTACACCATAACTCAAACTGTTATTTTTAGCATTGTCTAATTTCGTTTCTGCTCCGTCTTGCCTGGTTTGGGAACTATTTTGAACGCTGTTATTGTCCACTACAGAAGCTGTTACGGTGGGTAGCATTCCTGCATTTCCAACCGCTACGTTTGTTTTTTCTATTTTTAAATTATTGGCTGCAATTTTTATTTCGTAATTGTTTTCCAATGCTATCTTTATGGCACTTTCCAATGTTAGCACTTCTTGTGCTTGGGTATTTAAAATACAAAAGAAAATTAAAATTAAACTGCGAAAGAGTATTTTAGTGTTTGTCATAATTGTTTTTTTTGTCACAGATAAATCTTTGTCATTTGTAGCTCCGTTCAAATTATCGAACTTCTTTTTCATATTCTTCAATATGATCAAATTCAGGATAATGTTTTCGAGCTTTAGACCACATTAAGTACATGGCAGGGATTACAAATAAAGTTAGAATTAAAGAGAAAATTGTTCCGCCAACAATGACAACTCCCATTCCAATTCTACTGGTAGATGCTTCTCCTAAAGATAAGGCAATAGGCAAAGCTCCCAATGAAATAGCTAAACTAGTCATTAAAATAGGACGAAGTCTGGATTCAGAAGCTTCTAAAATAGCCTCCAGTTTTGGTTTTCCTTCTTCTCTCAGTTTATTGGCAAACTCAACTATCAAAATCCCATTCTTCGTGACTAATCCAATAAGCATTACCGTTCCAATTTGGCTAAAAATATTCCACGTCTGATCAAACAACCAAAGGGAGAATAAAGCACCTGCAACAGCCATTGGAACTGTCAAAATAATAATTAAAGGATCGATAAAACTCTCAAATTGTGCTGCCAGAATCAAAAATATTAACAGTAAAGCCAATCCAAAAGCAAAAGAGGTATTAGAACTACTCTCTACATAATCCCTGGATTCGCCCCCTAAATCAGTGGTAAAAGTGTCGTCAAGTACTTTCGCTTTAATTTCATTCATAGCATCAATTCCATCACTGATACTTTTTCCCGGTGCTAATCCGGCAGTTACAGTGGCTGACATGTATCGGTTATTGTGGTACAATTGTGGCGGATTGCTCTGTTCTTGAATACTAACAACATTATCCATTTGGATTAATTCTCCACTACTATTTTTTACATACATAGAAGTTAAATCCAAAGGTTTGGATCGATCTTCTTGTTCAAATTGTCCAATGACCTGATATTGTTTTCCATTGCGCATAAAATAACCAAAACGCTGTCCGCTCAAAGAAAGTTGTAAGGTTTGTGCAATATCCATAACAGATATACCTAAACTTTTCGCTTTTTCCCGATCAATAGTAACATTGATTTCGGGTTTGTTAAATTTTAGGTTTACATCGGTAACCGAAAACGTAGGGTTTTTGGCAGCCTCATCCATAAATTCAGGAATCTTTTTTTCTAATTGTTTAAAATTAGGTGCCTGAATAATGTATTCAATCGGTAGACCTCCACGTCTGTTTACTGCAATAGTAGGTTCTTCAATAACTGAAGTCTTAATTTCGGGATATTTTTTTGTTAATCGGTTTAATTTTTCTGCAATTTCCTTTTGAGATTTTTCTCGTTCCCCTGTTTCTGAGAGTGCCATTCGAATCATTCCACTATTTACAGAGGAGGAACCCCAACCCGGTGATGTAATTACTAAAGCAACCTTTTTTTCCGGAATAGAATCATCTACTAATTGTGATAATTCTTGCATAAAGCGGTCCGTGTATTCGTAGGACGAACCCTCAGGAGTTGTCATTCTCATAACAAGAGCACTACGGTCATCGTAAGGTGCAGTTTCTTTTTGCAATAAATTAAAAAATACATATATTAATCCAAAACAAGCTATAAGAATGGGAAAACTGATCCATTTTCGTTTCATAAAAGTACTTAATGCACTGGCATAACCACTATTCAATCTTTGGTAAAATGGTTCCGAATAAATATAGAATTTTGATTTTTTTTGTTCCCCGCCTTTCATCAAATAGGCATTTAACATAGGTGTTAATGTTAATGAGACAAAAGCCGAAATTAATACTGCGGCTCCTATGACAACGCCAAACTCCCGAAATAGCCGCCCAACAAATCCTTCCAGAAAAATTACCGGTAAAAATACGGCTGCTAAAGTAATTGAAATCGAGATTACAGCAAAAAAGATCTCATTAGAGCCTTTTATAGCTGCCTCAATTGGAGACATCCCTTCTTCGACCTTCTTAAAAATATTTTCCGTGACAACAATTCCATCATCAACGACCAGCCCTGTAGCAAGAACAATAGCTAATAAAGTCAGCACATTTATCGAGAAACCAAAAAGATACATGATGAAGAACGTAGCAATTAGCGAAACCGGTATGTCAATTAAGGGTCTAATGGCAATAGCCCAATCTCTAAAGAATAAATAAATGATCAGAATTACCAGAATGATAGAAATCAATAAGGTTTCAGCCACTTCAATAACGGATTTTTTTACAAAAATAGTGCTGTCAATAACAATGTTTAATTTAATATCTTTGGGTAAATCCTTTTTTAATTTATCATATTCTTTGTAGAATTCTTTAGAAATATCTAAATAATTTGCACCAGGAAGCGGAACTATAGCTACACCCACTAACGGTAAACCGGATTGCGTCATTTTTGTTTCCAGATTTTCAGGTCCTAAAACCGCTGTACCTATATCACTAAAAAGAACCGTTTTTGCTCCTTCGGAACGAATGATAATATTATTGAACTCTTCGGCTGTAGATAAATTTCCAACTGTTTTTACTGTTAATTCCGTATTATTGCCCGTTATTTTTCCAGAAGGGAGTTCTACATTTTGTTGATTTAAGGCATCTCTAACTTCGGCTACGGAACATCCGTAAGCGGCTAATTTGACAGGATCAATCCATAAACGCATGGCAAATCTCTGTTGTCCCCAAATTTGAACTCCACTGACTCCAGGGATTGTTTCTAATCTTTGGGCAATAACATTTTCAGCATAATCACTTAATTCTAGGGAATTTCTGGAATCACTTTGAACTGTCATCGAAATAATGGCACGACTATCGGCATCTGCTTTAGAGACAACAGGAGGGGAATCAATGTCTTCTGGCAAATTTCGTACTGCCTGAGATACTTTATCCCGGACATCATTTGCGGCAGCTTCAAGATCCTTACCTAAATTAAATTCAATGGTTATGCTGCTGTTTCCTTGGGTACTCGACGAAGTAATATTTCGAATTCCTTCAATAGAATTGATTGCTTTTTCTATAGGCTCGGTAATTTGTGACTCAATAATATCCGCATTTGCTCCGGCATAATTGGTTCGAATCGAAATTTGCGCAGGATCAATAGAAGGAAATTCCCGGACTCCCAAAAAACTATATCCAATTATTCCAAATAACACAATGGAAAGGTTCATTACTATAGTTAATACAGGTCTTTTGATACTTAAAGTTGATAAACTCATTGTTTTAATTTAGTTTTTAATCCCAATAAACAAAGGGATTTAATTTTAAGGGTATTGACCTTAAATATTATTTTTAGCGACAGTTACTTTTACAGGAACATCATTTTTTAAGGACATAATACCACTGGTCAATAAAGTATCACCCGCCTTAAGTCCTGAAAGTACTAAGATGGAAGCATCCGTTCTGGTGGCGGTTTCGACCATCACTTGCTTTGCTTTTCCTCCACTGGAAATAAAAACTTTTTTACCGTTTTGAACCGGAATGATCGCTTCTGTTGGGACTAAGATCGCATCTTTGATAATATCCAAAGGCATTTCTACATCGGCAAAAAGTCCCGGTAATAAGTTACCGTCTTTGTTTTCTGCTAATGCTCGTACTTGTATGGTTCTGGTAGCTACAGACACTCTTGGCTCAATAGCATAAATCATAGCGCTATATTTTTTATTAGATCCGGCTACTGTAAAGTGTAAAGAGGTGTTTTTCTTAATTTGTGTAGCATATTTTTCAGGAATCGAAAAAGTTATTTTTAGCTTGCTGGTGTTCACAAGATTTGCAATCAACATGGAAGGTGTAATATAAATCCCCGGAGAAATAGAACGCAAACCAATTTTTCCTGAGAAGGGCGCTCGTACAGATGTTTTGGCAATTTGAACTTGAATCAACTGAGTTTGGGCTTCTGCTGATTTTAGATCCGCTCGGGCTAAATCATATTCTTCCTGGCTAATGGCTTCTTTTTGAAGTAATAATTGTGCTCTTCTTGCATTTTCTGAAGCTAATCCTTCTCGAGTAGATGCTTGTCTCAATTGGGCTCTTAACTCTAAATCATTCACTTTAAAAAGTACTTGACCTTTGCTAACGCTACTTCCTTCCTCAAAATAAATTCGTTCAACAATTCCTGAAACTTCACTCCGGATTTCAACCTGTTCATTGGCTTCAATAGAACCAGATAACGATAAATTATTATCAAACGTTTGTGGCTCTACAATAATTCCACTGACATTCATTGATTTGATGTTTCCTGATTGATCTTTTGAATCGCCACTTTTACTTTTGTTTTCTTTTATTCGGTAACCAATAAATCCAATGATTCCAATTGTTAACAAGGCATAAACTAGGTATTTAATTTTCATAGTTATTAAGTAAGATTAGGTCTCAGTTTTTTTAGTTAAAGACAAATTTAGGTTTTAGAAATGAATTAATTGAGGTGTTAATTTTTATTTAACGTTTGTACATACAAATGTCTTGTCCGTAAAAAATACGTTTCTGAATTCTAAATATTTTAGAAATATAGCATTAAAAAAAATGTTTTCGGAAACTCATTAGATTGTATGACTACAAAAAACGGAAATGGTTTAATTGATAATAGAAAAAATAGTATTTAACGAAACTAAATTAAAAAGTACATACGATCAAAAATTACGTTAGCAAGATAAAATATCAACTTCTCACCGTTTTTGTTTTAATCAAAAACAAAAGTTGAACATTATTCTCAAAATAAGAATTTAGGTTAGCTAATATAATTCCAGATGTTTTTCTTTTTTGTCATTTCGATAAAAACGGCTCTCAAAGCGGTATGCTCCGGTTTTTGCATCCCTGCATCTTCTTTCAGAAGTTTTAAAGCATAATTTCTGGCTAAAGCCAAAGTATCTCTGTCTCGAACTAAATCGGCAATTTGAAGATTCAGTACGCCGCTTTGTTGTGTTCCCATCAAATCACCCGGACCACGAAGCTTCAAGTCGACTTCCGCAATTTCGAAACCATCGTTTGTTTGCACCATCGTTTCCATTCGGGTTTTACTGTCAGAACTCAATTTGTGACTTGTCATCAGGATGCAATAACTTTGCTCCGCACCACGCCCCACGCGACCTCGAAGCTGATGGAGTTGCGACAATCCAAAACGTTCCGCACTTTCAATAATCATCACGCTGGCATTAGGAACATTCACGCCAACTTCAATTACAGTTGTTGCGACCATAATATTAGTTTTCCCTTCTGAAAAGCGTTTCATTTCTGCATCCTTTTCCGCTGGTTTCATCTTTCCGTGCAAAATTGAAATCGAATACTGTGGCAATGGGAAATCTCTGGAAACACTTTCGTAACCGTCCATTAAATCCTTGAAATCCATTTTCTCCGATTCCTGGATGAGCGGATACACAATATAGATTTGGCGACCCAAAGCGATTTCGTCCCGAAGGAATTTCCAAACCTTCAAACGGTTGCTGTCAAAACGATGTACGGTCTGAATCGGTTTTCGTCCCGGAGGCAGTTCATCAATTACTGAAATGTCTAAATCGCCATACAAACTCATCGCCAAAGTGCGGGGAATAGGCGTGGCGGTCATTACCAGAACGTGTGGCGGAATCACATTTTTCTTCCATAATTTAGAGCGTTGCTCTACGCCAAAACGATGTTGCTCATCAATTACAGCCAGTCCTAAATTCTTGAATTTTACTTTATCTTCTAGTAAAGCATGCGTTCCGATGAGGATATGTAACGTTCCGTTTTCCAGTTCTTCATGGATAATTCGGCGTTGAGCTATTTTGGTGGAACCTGTTAGGATTCGGATATTTATATTTAAAGTTTCGGCCAATTCGGATAAACCGATAAAATGCTGATTGGCGAGGATTTCTGTTGGTGCCATCAAGCAGGCTTGGAAGCCATTATCAAGCGCCAAAAGCATGCTCATAAAAGCCACAATTGTTTTTCCGGAACCTACATCGCCTTGCAGCAATCGGTTCATTTGGGCGTTGCTTCCCATATCGGTTCGGATTTCCTTTATCACTCTTTTTTGAGCATTTGTCAGTTGAAAAGGCAAATGATGCTGATAAAAATCATTGAAGTTTTCGCCTACAGTTGTAAACGGATGTCCTTTTATTTTATGTTTTCGGATGAGATTCTTCGTGATTAATTGCAACTGAATAAAGAACAATTCTTCGAATATTAATCGGAATTTGGCTTTTGCTAAAACATCAGAACTTTTTGGAAAATGAATGTTGAATAAAGCCGCTTTTTTAGGAATCAGCTTCAATTCGTTAATCAAATAATCCGGTAAAGTTTCCGTGAATAACGCTTGTGTTTCCAGAAACAATTGCTGCATCAGTTTATTAATCACCCGGTTTGAAATTCCGCGATTAGTCAAAGTTTCTGTCGAAGGATACACGGGTTGCATCGCTGAACGCAGACTTTGTTCATGCTCTGTCATCAATTCAATTTCGGGATGCGCCATGTTGAACGCATTTCCAAAAGAGGTGCATTTCCCAAAAACAACACACATTTCATTGAGCTTTAAACTTTCCCGAATCCATTTGTGACCTTGAAACCAAACGAGTTCCATTTGTCCTGTATCATCTACAAAAGTCGCTACCAATCGTTTTTGGTTTTTGCCAAATTCTACAGTTTTGATGTTGATAATTTTACCGATAATCTGAACTTCGGCACTATTATTTTGCAGTTCGTTAATCTTGTAATATCGCGTTCTGTCTATGTATCTATTTGGAAAAAAATTAACCAAATCCACGTACTTATAAATTCCCAATTCCTTACGAAGCAATTCGCCCCGATTGGGACCAACGCCTTTCAAGTATTCGATGGGAGTGAGTAGGAGGTTTTGTTGCATAGTGCGAAGATAGTTTTTTGTTTGGAAATTTGGAAAGTGTAATTGATTCTAAAATGCTTTATTAAAAATGTAAAGTTAAAACTTAACTTAATTGTGAAATTAACACCAAACGCAATACCTTCGTAAAAAAAAGTAATAAATGACAACTCATCTCGCATTACTCCGTGGCATAAATGTTTCCGGTCATAGTATGATAAAAATGGAGGCACTAAAAGCGACTTTGGAAGCCATTGGTTTTCAAAATGTACAAACGTATATTCAATCGGGAAATGTTTTTGTAGATACAGAAGAAGAAAGTTCAGCTGCTGTTGGATTCAAAATAAAACAGGAAATTTTCAAGGCTTTTGGTCATGAAGTGCCGGTTGTAGTCATTAGCTCTGCAGATTTAGAAGCATGTTTCAAGAATAATCCTTTCTTGAAGGAAAAAGATATTGATACTAAGAAGTTATATGTGGCTTTTATTTCGACTACGTTACAAAGTAGCAGTATGAATGATTTGAGAATAAGTCAGTTCAAACCGGATGAAGCCAGTATTGACGGCAGCAGAATTTTTATAAAATATGCTGTTGGCGCCGGAAAAACCCGATTCGATCAAAAATACATCGAGAAGAAACTAAACGTTATTGCAACAATCCGCAATTGGAATACTGTGACGCAATTACTGAAACTTTACGAGGAAAGATAATAAGACTTTAAAATCTAGTATAACCGCTAATTCGCTAATTTTCAAATGTTATCATCCATTTGAAATTTGCGAATTAGCGGTATTTTTTTAGAGTCAAAACAAGGATGTTTCAGAATCTATTTTTAACTTTAGAAATAAAATATTTATAATTTGACGCAACCTTTTACAGGAAGAATCATTTTAAAAATATCTGTGTAAGCGAAGTCAAATACAATTTTAGTTAAAAAAGTAAATTTATAAGTGCTTATTGAACATTTTCATAAGGTTTAGTTTTGGTTAATTTAGGATTATGTAGCATTTTTGCGAAAGAGAACTCAGGAGTTGAAAAACTTTTGGTGCTCTTTTTCTGTTTTTAAACCCTAATTATAAAAGTGAAGTTCATCCTAAAATGCTGAATTTATTAGCCATTAAATAGATTATTTTTCAACCAGATCACAATACCAAAAACCAAAATCAAATGCATCTGAAGCACTCGTGTCGCAAGCGGTATCCGAGGAATCTTCTTTTTCTGGTTTTTCGTATTTTCGGTATACAACTTCTCCTATTTCGAAATCAATTGGTTTGGAAAAAATAGGTCCATCAAAAGTAAAAGTATGAAATTCGCCGTTTTCGCCACAAACGTCTACATTTTCAGGTAAATCATTGATGAAATCTTGGTCGATAACACGACCAACAAAGCTTTTATTTAAAAATCGTTCGTTTACACAAACTACAATCGTTTTAAAGCCTAAGCCTATAAATTCTTGAATGAGTTCGAGAGTCGGAATTTTCCACAGCGGAAAAATCCCCTCAAAATCTATTTCGGCTAGTTTGTCTTCTCTGTATTTTCGTAAATCTTCCAGAAAAATATCACCAAAAATCGAATGTGTAACACCTTGGTTTTTTAGTTTTGCCAATGTTTCCCGCATCACATTTTCGTAGACTTCCATCGTGGGCATTTCGGGAATTAGCATAATTTCAAGCGGTAATCCAATGCTTTCGGCTTGTTGCTGCAATAATCCAACTCTAACACCGTGCATTGAAATACGCTGATATTGTTGGTTTACACTTGTGAGTAAACAAGCAATTTCAATTTCGGGATTTTGTAATGTTTTGTACAAGGCGAGAGCCGAATCTTTACCGCTGCTCCAGTTAAATAGTGCTATCTTTTTCAATGTATTTTCATGTTTTTTCTGGAGTCAAACTTACAAAATTTGGCGGTTTAGTTTGCGAAACCTTCGTAACTTTGAAAATTACAGTATTAAATGTATCATAATGAAATACCTATTCTTTTTTATTTCCACGTTCACATTCGCCCAACAAACCCAATTTGTTGATTTTAAATCAGTTTTAGGGAAAATTGTAATAAATCCAATTGAAAGAACTGTTTCTGGTGATGTTAATTATGATTTTAATGTTTTGAAATCTATAGATACCATTAAAATTGATGCCCAAAACATAGAATTTTCAGATGTAAAACTGAACGGAAAACCGATTAATTTTCGCAATACTGAGACACAATTACAAATTATATTTCCATTCACAAATGGAAAAAACAACCTGACTTTTCAGTATTTGGCAAAGCCAAAACAAACGATGTATTTCGTGGGTTCAGAAGCAAATGATAATTTACAAATTTGGACGCAAGGACAAGGAAAATATACCAGTCATTGGTTTCCGAGTTTTGATGATGTCAATGAAAAAGTGGTTTTCAATTTGAATATTATATTCAAAAAAGAATATCAGGTAATTTCAAATGGAACTTTGAGATTTAAATCTGGATTTGATGGACTTTCGGTTTGGCAATACCAAATGCAAAAACCAATGAGTTCTTATTTATTGATGCTTACCATCGGTAAATTTGAAAAAAAAATCGAGAAATCAAATTCTGGAATTCCTTTAGAAATGTATTTGGGACTAAAAGACGTTTCCAAATTTGAACCAACCTATCGCAACTCTAAAAAAATGTTTGATTTCTTAGAAAAGGAAATAGGAGTGAAGTATCCTTGGGAAATTTACAAACAAGCACCTGTTCGAGATTTCTTGTATGCCGGAATGGAAAATACATCAGCAACGCTTTTCAACATGCGTTATGTGGTGGATTCTACAGGTTTTGAAGACAGAAGTTACACGAATGTCAATGCGCATGAATTAGCGCATCAGTGGTTTGGGAATTTAGTCACTGCCGAAAGCAGCAAGCATCATTGGTTACAAGAAGGTTTTGCGACCTATTATGCGTTGCTGGCCGAAAAGGAAATCTATGGAGAAGATTATTTTTATTCCAAATTATATGAGTCGGCATCACAATTAAAATACGCTTCCAGAACGGATAGCATTCCGGTTTTGAATGCCAAAGCCAGTTCATTGACTTTTTATCAAAAAGGAGCTTGGGCACTTTTTGTTTTACACAAAGAAATAGGGGATAAGGCGTTTAAAAAAGCGGTAAAAAGTTATTTGGAAAAAAATGCATTTCAAAATGTGAATACAACAGATTTTTTTGCTGAAATCAAAAAAGTATCAAGTTATGATTTAGATAATTTTAGTGAAGTATGGCTTGAAACTACTGCTTTCAATACACAACAAGCCAATAGTTTATTGCTTAAAAACAAATCAATTCAGGCGTTGTTTGAAGTCGATAAATTAAAAAACAAACCGTTGTCAGAGAAAAAAGATTTTCTTGAAAAAACAATGCAATCTGACGTCTATTTTTTGGTAAAAGAAGTTATTTTAAATCAATTAAAAAATGAAAAATGGGAAGATAAAAAAGAACTTCTGGCATTGGCTTTAACAACTGAAAATCTCCAAGTGCGTCAGGCAGTAGCTAGTACTTTGACTAAAATACCCGAAGATTTCCGTTTGCAATATGAGACTTTACTCGATGATCATTCCTATCAAACCCAAGAAATAGCGTTGTATCATTTATGGAATAATTTCCCCGAATATCGCTCTCTTTATTTGGATAAATCCAAAGACTGGATTGGTTTTAATGATTATAATCTTAAAACCTTGTGGCTTAGCTTAGCCTTGTCAAGTCCAGATTATGCATCAGACAAAACGGATTTAATCACGGAATTGGTGAATTATTCTTCTTCAATTTATGAAGCGACAACACGCCAAAATGCTTTGGAAAATCTTCTTACTTTTGGAATAATAAACGACACGGTTTTGAAAAACTTGATCAATGCATCAACACATCAAATGTGGCAGTTTTCAAAATTTGCGAGAGACAACATTAGAACCTTGCTAAAAAACAAAGAAATGCAGCTTTCATTCGAAAGGATTTTACCAAATTTGATTGAAAAGGAGCAATTTCAATTGAAAAGATTGATTTTTTAATTACTTTAACGAGATAATAATATAAGATTTATTATTTCAATATAAAATAGATGAAAGCATTAGTCATTTCAGGGGGTGGTAGTAAAGGAGCATTTGCAGGCGGGGTAGCAGAATTTCTTTTAGAAAAAGAAGCCGATAAATATGATCTTTTCGTCGGAACTTCAACTGGAAGTTTGCTGATTCCTCATTTGGCTTTAAATAAAATTGAAAAAATAAAAGAAATTTTTACCTCTGTAAATCAGTCCAGTATTTTTAGTAGACGTCCTTTTTTTGTAAAAAATAAAAATGGGGTATTTGTTATTTCGATAAACCATTTTAATGTACTAATCAATCTCATCAGAGGGAGTAAGACTTTTGGAGAAAGTTATAGTTTGAGAAAATTAATTCGAAAATCCATTACTCGTGAAGAGTTTAAAGAGTTAAAAGCCGGGAGCAAAGATGTTATCATTACCGTTTCCAATTTGAGCACTAATGAAGTGGAGTACAAGTCAATTAAAGATTTTGAATATTCTGAGTTTTGTGATTGGATCTGGATTTCATGTAATTATCTTCCCTTCATGAGTTTGGTTAATAAAAAAGGAAGTGATTATGGCGATGGTGGATTTACCAATTTAGTACCAATTCGAGAAGCCATAAATCGAGGAGCAACAGAAATTGATGTTATTATCTTGCAAACAGAAACCCAAATTAGTAAAAAAATTATCAGTAGAAACCCTTTCTCTTTATTGGTAAATTTATTTGGGACTGTTCTCGAACAGGTAAAGAAAAAGGACATTGCCATTGGTCTTTTGGCAGCAAAGAATAATAATGTAACCATAAATTTTTATTATACTCCAACGCATTTGACTGATAATGCGCTTTTTTTTAACAAAACAGAAATGAAAAAATGGTGGAAACAAGGTTACGAATACGCATTGACTAAAAGTGAAATTATGAGTGATATAAAATAACTCTTACCACAATTGTCCCACTTCGTTTTTAATATAAGCCAATGCTGCAGTGCTTGGAGAAGGTTTCTCTAATAAATCTTCAATGATAATTTCCCGCAAACTATTTGCGTCTTTTACTCTTTCATTAGTTGTTGCCAAACGAATCATTTGAATGGTTGCATTTTTGGCTGTAACAATAATGGACCAACACTCATCCGAAATGTAGATTTGCTGTGCTAAATTGTGTTCATACTCTTGTTCGATTTGTGCAATTACAAAATTGCGATACTCGTTTTTATCTTCTGAAAGAGGGGTAATTCGAACTAAAAGTTTTGAAGGATTGATCCGTTCCATAAACAAAGCCATACGCTCATAAGCCTGCAAGCGCAGAGGCAATAAGTCTTTTTGAGCGTCTTTTTGTAATAACCAGCGTCTTGTATTTTGTTGGTCTTTGAAATAAGCGTTAAATAAATAATAAGCAACACCTCCAGTAATTAGGGAAGGTATTGTGTAGCCCAGAATTTCTATGATTTTTGTAGAATCCATTTTGATGTGAAAATTATTTAGCAAAAATATACTTTTTTGAGTATAAATCAATTTCTATTTAATAGCAATAAATGAAACCGAATGCTATTTTTGTTGTTCGTAATAAGAATATTTTAATTGAATACTATGATGGAGACTTACGTTTTGGCTTTACTTTGTATTGCGGCCTTTGCTGCTGGATTTATTGATGCAATTGTTGGAGGTGGCGGATTAATACAAACGCCCATGGGATTGGTTTTATTACCGAATCTTCCTGTTGCAACCGTAATTGGAACCTTAAAAGTTCCTGCTTTTAGTGGTACTTCCTTTGCAGCGTATCAATATCTGAAAAAGGTAGATATGAACTGGAAACTATTGTCGATTATGATGCTTTTGGCCTTTCCATCGGCATTTTTGGGTTCTACTTTATTGACGTATGTGAGCAATGATTTCATGAAACCGTTATTATTGGTGGTTCTTTCTTTTTTAGTTGTTTACACGTACGCCAAGAAAAATTTTGGACAACATATTGAAAAAAATCATTCCCCAAGAACTCAAATTTGTAATGCTATCGGAATCAGTTTTGTAGTTGGTTTATATGATGGATTTATCGGACCGGGAACCGGAAGTTTTTTGGTTGTGGCTTTTATTGCCATTATGGGTTTCGATTTTTTGCACGCTTCCGCAAATGCGAAAATGGTGAATCTGGCGACAAACTTTGGTTCTATATGTTTGTTTATTTTAAAAGGAAAAATTATTTGGGCAATTGCACTACCCATGGCTGCCAGCAATGCGTTAGGCGGATGGATTGGAGCAAAAATAGCCATTAACAAGGGAAATAGTTTTATTCGGATTTTTTTTCTAGTTGTAGTTGTTGGGACTTTAATCCGTTTTGCGTACGATGTATTTTTGAGATAATAAATACAAGAATATCTTATTAAGAAGAGTCGCAAAATGAATTAGCCAATTGTTGTTTTTTGGTACTGAAAACCTCATTCAAAATCGCTATTTTTGCATAATAAAACTTAAAAATTTCCATGCACAAATATATCGATCAACTTAATGAAGCCCAACGTGAACCCGTTTTGCAAAAAGACGGACCCATGATAATTATTGCGGGTGCAGGTTCCGGTAAAACGAGGGTGTTGACTATCAGAATTGCTTATTTGATGAGTCAGGGTGTTGATGCGTTTAGTATCTTATCGCTTACTTTTACCAATAAAGCGGCCCGAGAAATGAAAAAAAGAATTTCGGATATCGTGGGAGCCGGAGAGGCAAAAAATCTTTGGATGGGAACATTTCACTCGGTTTTTGCTCGAATTTTACGCTCAGAAGCTGAACATCTTGGTTATCCTTCAAACTTTACCATATATGATTCTCAGGATTCATTGCGTGCCATTTCCGGAATAATCAAGGAAATGCAACTGGATCGTGATGTGTACAAACCCAAACAGGTTTTAAGCCGAATTTCAAATTTCAAAAACAGTTTGATTACGGTAAAAGCATATTTTAATGATCCTGATTTGCAAGAAGCGGATGCAATGTCTAAAAAACCTCGAATGGGCGAAATTTATCAAAATTATGTGGACCGATGTTTTAAAGCAGGCGCCATGGATTTTGATGATTTGTTATTAAAAACCAATGAATTACTGACTCGTTTTCCGGAAGTTCTGGCCAAATATCAAAACCGTTTTCGCTATATTTTGGTAGATGAGTACCAAGATACAAATCACTCGCAATATCTTATTGTTCGGGCTTTATCCGATAAATTTCAGAATATTTGTGTGGTCGGCGATGATGCACAAAGTATTTATGCGTTTCGTGGTGCAAACATCAATAATATACTGAATTTCCAGAAAGATTATGAAGGCGTAAAAACCTTCAGACTAGAACAAAATTACCGTTCGACAAAGAATATTGTTGAAGCAGCAAACACTATTATTGATAAAAATAAAGTAAAACTGGACAAAATCGTTTGGACCGCCAATGATTCTGGTCCCAAAATAAAGGTTCACCGCAGTTTAACAGACAACGAAGAAGGCCGTTTTGTAGCCAGTACGATTTGGGAGCAAAAAATGCAAAATCAAATGCCTAACGGTGCGTTTGCCATTTTGTACCGGACCAATGCACAATCCCGGGCTATGGAAGATGCGCTTAGAAAAAGAGATATTCCGTACCGGATTTATGGTGGACTTTCTTTCTATCAAAGAAAAGAAGTCAAGGATGTTTTGTGTTATTTACGATTGGTTATTAATCCAAAAGATGAAGAAGCTTTAGTTCGGGTAATTAATTATCCGGCACGTGGGATTGGGAATACAACAATCGAAAAACTAACCATTGCAGCCAATCACTACAAACGTTCGATGTTTGAAGTGATGCAAAACATAGAGCGAATTGATTTAAAACTGAATTCCGGAACCAAGCAAAAACTATTAGATTTTGTTACGATGATTCAGAGTTTTCAGGCTATAAATGAAAATCAGGATGCGTTTTATTTAGCGGATCATGTTGCCAAAAAAACAGGATTAATTCAGGAATTAAAAAAAGATGCTACACCGGAAGGAATGGCTAAAATTCAGAATATTGAGGAATTACTAAACGGTATTAAGGATTTTACAGATGGCCAAAAAGAAGTGGATGGAGCTCGTGGCGCTTTGTCTGAATTTATGGAAGATGTGGCTCTGGCAACTGATTTAGACAAAGACACCAGTGATGAAGACCGCGTGGCGTTGATGACCATTCACTTAGCTAAAGGATTAGAATTTCCTCATGTTTTTGTAGTGGGAATGGAAGAAGATTTGTTCCCGAGTGCCATGAGTATGAGCACGAGAAGCGAACTAGAAGAAGAACGCCGCTTGTTTTATGTGGCTTTGACCCGTGCAGAGCAACAGGCGTATTTGACCTATGCACAATCACGATACCGTTGGGGAAAATTGACTGATAGTGAACCGTCGCGTTTTATTGAGGAAATCGATAGTCAATATCTGGAATACATTACACCTCCTGAAAATAATTACAGGTATAAACCAATGATTGATAGCGATATTTTTGGTGATGTAGATAAATCTAGATTGCGTCTGGCAAAACCAGCTAACGGAACCCCGCCGACCAAATATAATACAGATAATGAACCTAAATCGGATATAAATATTCGTAAATTGAAACCTGTTAGTAATAATGCTGCTTCAGGAAGTGCTAATTTATTCGATAATAAACTGGTTGCTGGTAATATAGTGATGCACGAACGTTTTGGGAAAGGCGAAGTGTTAAACCTTGAAGGAGTGGGAGCCGACAAAAAAGCCGAAATCAAATTTGAAGTAGGCGGAATAAAGAAATTACTGTTGCGTTTTGCTAAGCTGGATATTATTGGATGAAAAACTAAAAAAAATGGCTCAATTTATAAAAATATACGAAGACAAACCTAACGAAGCAGCAATTGCCAAAGTAGTTAAGGTTTTAAAAGAAGGTGGTTTAGTGATCTATCCCACGGATACTGTTTATGGTTTGGGTTGTGATATTACCAATACCAAAGCATTGGAACGCATAGCGAGAATAAAAGGAGTAAAGCTGGATAAAGCTAATTTTTCTTTTGTTTGCCATGATCTAAGCAACATATCGGATTATGTGAAGCAGATAGACACAGCAACTTTCAAATTATTAAAAAGAGCGTTGCCAGGGCCGTATACTTTTATTTTACCTGGAAATAATAGCTTGCCTAAAGAATTTAAAAAGAAAACAACCGTTGGAATTCGGGTTCCAGACAATGCGATTGCTCTAGAAATAGTTAAAGTATTAGGGAATCCTATTGTTTCTACCTCAATTCATGATGAAGATGATGTGATAGAATATACCACGGATCCGGAACTAATTTTTGAGAAATGGCAAAACCTGGTTGATTTAGTTATTGATGGAGGTTATGGAGACAATATAGGATCCACCATTATTGATTTATCAGGTGATGAGCCAGTTGTAGTTAGAGAAGGCAAAGGAAGTTTAGATATTTTATAAGATTTAAATTTTTGGCAAAATAGTTGCCGATTTACCATAAATTTTTGTGTTTCCCAAGAAGTTACAAATCTATAAGCACCAACTTCAAAAAGCCATAATACAAAAACCCTACAAATTTATAAGTAAAAAATCCTTAAACCACTGATTATCAGTATGTTTAAGGATTTTTGAAGTGACCTTGACTGGATTCAAACCAGTAACCTCTTGAGCCGTAATCAAGTGCGCTATTCAGTTGCGCCACAAGGCCTTTTTTTGCTATTGATGTCTTAATTAAGGCGTCTTAGCGGGTGCAAATATAAGTATAAATGTGTAATTTGCAAGTCTAAAATTGTAAAAAAACAAAAAAATATGCCATTAAAAAAGTATATACGTGATATTCAGGGATTTCCTAAAGAAGGAATTTTGTTTAAAGACATCACTCCGTTACTAATTAATCCCGAAGCAAGGAATAAATGTCTTGAAATACTGGTTGAATCCTTGAAAGATAAAAAAATTGACAAGGTAATAGGAGTAGAAAGTCGTGGATTTTTCTTTGGAATGTTGATTGCACAAGAATTAAATGTTGGTTTTATTCCGGTTCGTAAGCCGAACAAGTTGCCTTACGAAACCATCTCGGCAACGTATGATTTAGAATATGGAACGGATACTTTAGAAATCCATATTGATGCAATTCAAAAAGGAGACCGAATTCTGATTCACGATGATGTATTGGCAACCGGAGGAACCGCAAGAGCAGTTTGTGAATTGGTGGAACAATTAGGTGGTGAAATCGTGCAATGCAATTTCCTGATGGAATTAGCTTTCTTGAATGGAAGGACAAAAATCAAAGGAAATGAAATTTTTGTAGCAATTACATACTAATTTAAGGTTCGTGTGATTACGTAATACTTAAAGCAATAATCGCGATTTGCAATTTCTTGGCTTTAGCCAAATCCAATCCCTGTTTGGTGAAACTCTGTAAAATGATTTTGTTGAGTTGGCCCAAGATTTTATACATATCGTTTTGTTTTGTAAAAAGATAAAAATAAAGAAAGAGGGTAAAGAGGGCTTTGATTGGGTGATGTTTTTTTATCTCTTAAGCACACTATGTTTATATTATAATTAAAAAATCTATTTTACATAATATAAATTATAGCGCAAAAAAGACACAGTACATTTAGACCAAAAAACTCACACTGTTTAGTTACATTAAACGATTACAATCCTTCCTTAAATTATTTAACATGAAGGATATCATTTTTACAGTCTTTTGCTATAAATAATTTTACGATTGGCTGACACCATTTCCGATTTCAGACAAATACGTCTCAAAAGCTTAAAATCACATTATTTTGTTATAATTTATGCTGTTTTAATCTAAATATAGGCCATTTTAATGGTTTTAAAGTATTTCTTTGTGTTACGACGCTTTACCTTGGTTTTGGCGGCTAACGTAAAACTAAACTATTAATAGTAACGGAATAATTTTTGATTTAAGAAACAGACGATCCTATATTATTTATTTAAATCAGATAAAATCAAGTGAGTTGTAGGCTCTCCATAAACTAAAAGCCGATCAATAAATTGTTGTAGGTGCATTTGATCAACTAGAACGACGTTCATAATAATGTTTTGGGGTCCAGTAATTCTAAAAACCTCATTTATCTCTGGAAAATCTTTCAGCTGATCACAAAACAGCTGTAGTTTTCCACTAAATAACTTGAACAGAATAAAAACCTCTAATCCAAATCCCAGTTTTTGGTTGTTCAGCTGAAGTTTATATCCTTGTATAATAGCAGCATCCTCCAGTTTTTGAATGCGTTCTCTTACGGAAGAAGGTGAAAGTCCAATTTGTTTCCCAATTTCCACATAGGAAGCTCTTGAGTTTATTTCTAATTGCTTTATTATTTTTAAATCTAGAGTATCAACCATTAAAAAAGTTTTAAATGCTTAAAATTACAACTTTTTAACGGAAAATTACTTGTTTATTGATGGATTAAATTTAGATATTTATAGTGCTAATAGTACTTTTGAACCATGGATAACACTTTATTACTACTTATAATTGGAATTTTCACAGGATTTTTTATTCAAACTATGATCGGTTTCGGCGGTGCTTTAATAGCTTTACCTTTCTTGTTGCTAGTCATGCCTTTATCTGAAGCCGTTTCGTATCTTTCTATTTTTTATTTGGTCTCCTCTCCTATTTATGTGTATAAAGAATGGGAATATATAGACAAAAGCTTATTAAAAAAAATTGCTTTTTCTTCCTTTTTTGGAGTGCTTACCGGAATAGTGGTTCTAGTTTATGGAAAACCGCTGATCTTAAAGCAGGCGTTGGGTGTTTTTATTATCCTATTTGTATTAAATAGTCTTCGTGTCAAAAAAAAAGTAGTGATTTTAAAAAAAACGAAACACTTTTTGGGTTTTCTAGGAGGTTTCTTCTCTGGTTTATTTTCTACCGGAGGTCCTTTATATGTAATAATTGTTCAGAATGAAACTAACGATATAAAGACATTTAGGGCTACCATGTTTGGTACTTTAGGCCTGGTTACGCTGATGCGAATGCCTGTTTTGGTTTTAGGTGGCGTGATTACTATGAACCAAATTTACAATTCCCTCTATGTTGTGCCTTTTCTTATTCTTGCTTTATTTCTGGGCAAAAAAGTCTATTTAAAACTTAATGAAGCGCTTATAAAAAGAATCATTTTAGGACTATTATTTCTATCAGGAGTATTGCTGGTTTTTAAAGTATAATTATAGAAATTGTATTGACTCTGCTTTTATCACATTACTGGTCAATGACGGTGCTAAATTTATTTTATTTAGCAGCTCTTTGTCCATTATCATAAATCACATTAGTGTGGAAAGTGGTTTGATTCGCATCTTAATTATTTACCTTTGCAAAAAATTAAAAATTGCGACTTCAATGAATAATACCGAAATGAACAAAAAAAAATACATTAAATTAATCCTCATTTTAGGTTCTCTTACCGCACTTGGCCCATTTTCAATTGATATGTATTTACCTGGTTTTGCCGGAATTGCTAAAGATTTGAATACTTCTGTTGCCAATGTGTCCATGACATTATCCAGTTATTTTATTGGAATTTCTGCTGGACAATTGCTTTATGGTCCGTTATTAGATCGTTTTGGCCGAAAAAAACCGCTCTTTATTGGATTATTGGTTTACATATTAGCCTCTTTGGGCTGCGCATTTGTCACTGATATTGATACTTTTATAGGGCTGAGATTCATTCAGGCTGTTGGGAGCTGTGCTGCTACGGTAGCCTCAGTGTCAATGGTTCGGGATTTATTTCCTGTAAAAGAGATACCTAAAGTCTTTTCTTTATTGATGTTGGTTGTAGGGCTTTCACCAATGCTGGCACCCACTGTAGGCGGTTATGTTACTACTTATTACGGTTGGCATACTGTATTTTTTATACTGATGTGCATGGGAATTGTAATTCTTGTAGCGGCTCAAATTGTTTTGCCTAATACTTTCAAACCGGACACTTCTATTTCATTAAAGCCAAAACCAATTATTTCTAATTTTATACGCATTGTTAAAGTGCCTCAATTTTACACCTATGCGTTTACAGGAGCAATCGCTTTTTCTGGTTTATTCACGTATGTAGCAGCCTCTCCTATTTTATTTATGGATATTTTCAAAGTAGATGGTACAACGTATGGCTGGATTTTTGCCTTTATGTCTTTGAGTTTTATAAGCGCCAGTCAGCTTAATTCTTTTTTATTACGGAAATTTACCAGTGAACAAATGATTTTTGGGGCCTTAATTACACAGTCGGTAATCAGTGTTTTATTTCTGACATTAGCAATCAATGATCTTTTAGGTTTGTATGAAACAATCGCCATGCTGTTTTTATTCTTGGCGTGTTTAGGAATCTCTAATCCTAATACAGCAGGACTGACTCTTGCTCCTTTTTCAAGAAATGCAGGAAGCGCGTCTGCCTTGATGGGTGCGATTCAATTGGGATTAGGTGCTTTGGCCTCTTTTGCGGTTGGTGTTTTTGTAAAAAGCTCTATGTTACCAATGGTTTTGATTATGACAACATCAACAATACTGGCATTGATTATTTTAATTATCGGAAAACGAAACATAAAAAAAACCATTACAACTTCAGGTGATGAAATTGTAATAGCTCATTAACAGTTTATGAAAAAGAATGAATTAATTCATTCTTTTTTGTTTTTTTATTGGTTTCTCCGTTTTTGAAAGGACTTCATTTTTTGCTTGAAGCAAGTGATTGGCCAGGACCTTTTCTATTAGTTCGTCTTTCGTCAAATGATGAAAAACTGTTTTTATTTTATCTTTTAATTCTGTAGCGATGTCATGATTGGGTTTTGTCTTGAAGATTTGCTTCGCCCATAACAACGTATTATTTTCTTCAATACTGGCAAGAGTTGGTTTTTTGAATTCTTTGAATTGTATTCCCAATTCTTTTTCGAATTCAGCAATTTCAACTACTTCTTCCGGCTGCAATACCGTCAATGAAAGTCCCTTTGCTCCTGCTCTTGCAGTTCTACCGCTACGATGTACGTATGCTTCATACACATCAGGCAAATGATAATTGACTACATAAGAAATTTCTTTTACATCAATTCCTCTTGCTGCTAAATCTGTTGCGACTAATATATTGATATGTCCTTCGCGGAATTGCTCCATGATTCGGTCTCTAATTCCCTGCGATAAACTTCCGTGTAATGCACCAGAAGAAAACCTATTGATTGCCAAGTTTTTAGCTAATTTGTTGACTGCTGCTTTTGTTTTACAAAAAATGATCCCGCGTTCACCCTCTTTAGAATTCAGAAAATGCATCAAAACGTCCAGTTTTTCAATAGGATTTACCACAATGTATTGATGATCAATTCCTTGATTACCTACTGTTTCCATATTGGCACTGACATGTACCACATTTTTATTCAAATAGTTTTGAATCAATTGTTTTATGCTTCCGGGCATGGTGGCCGAGAATAAAAAAGTCTTATGCGCTGCTGGCAATTCAGCAATAATTTCATCTAAGCCTTCTTTTAATATAGTCACCATTTCATCGGCTTCATCGAGCACGAGGAATCTGGTTTCTTTTAAGTTTATGGCTTTGCGCTGAATTAAATCAATTAATCTTCCGGGCGTTGCCACTACAATATGTGTAGGTGTTGCAAGGCGTTCTATTTGCGGTTTGATTGGAATTCCTCCGCATGTTGCTGCAATGGAAACTTCAGGCAAAAAGGTGGCAAAAGACTCTAAATTTTTAAATATTTGTTGGCCTAATTCCCGAGTTGGTGCAAGAATTACTGCTTGAATCAAAGGTGATTTTACATCTATTAATTGTAAAATTGGCAATCCAAATGCGGCTGTTTTTCCGGTACCGGTTTTAGCAAGTCCAACTATATCCGTTGTATTTGACAAAAGTAACGGAATCGTTTTTAGCTGAATTTCTGTTGGTACAACAATTTTCAATTCGGTAATCGCTTTTACTATTGGTGCTGAAATTCCTAAATCAGAGAATTGTTTTGGCATTTTTTTTGAATTTTATATTTTATAAAAAATAGTTGTTTTGTAACGGTAATTTTAGCCCCGATAGCAGTGAAAATCCTTTTATTTTTTCTTTAAAAATAAAAGATTGAAACGAATAGCGGGATTAGCTCCTTGAAAAATAAATATTACTCTTCATCCGGTTCGTTCATGATTTTTTCCCGGTATTTTTTCCCGGTCAATAATACCAGTTTTAATTTGTAATCATCTACTAGCCATTCGCGGTAATTTTTACTGCACTGGCTCAAACATTTTGAATAGCGCTTGATGCGGCAATCGATGTCATCATCCAGTTCTTTTCCCAGCGCTTTTGCTTCTTGTAAGGTTTCAGAATTATCCACACACATGGCGGCATGTTGCTCTAGGGATTTTTCTAGCACTACTTTGGAACGTAAATTTTGTTTGATAATGAGTTTGTGTTCTTCATCCACATCAAAGGTTACTACTTCTGTTTTACTGAATTTAGCACGTAATTCCGGTGGCATGCTGTATTTAAAATACAATTCTATTTCTGTATCGTCTCGTAAGTTTTCCAGGTAAAACTCCGGAGATTTAAAGATATGCTGCCAGTTTACCGGCTCACTCCACAGGCCAAATCGGGCGGCGTTATTCCCTAAATCGATCACATTGAAAATGTCTTTGTTAGGTAATTTTCTGGAACCACGACCGATCATTTGGTAATATAAGGTCAACGATTTTGTTGCTCTGTTCAGGATTATGGTCTCTACGGTAGGCTCATCAAAACCGGTAGTAAGAATTCCCACTGATGTCAATATGGCATCAGGTGTATGCTTGAACCAATGTAAAATATCTTTTCTTTCCTCGTTATTACTGGTGTTGTCTAAATGGCGAATGGCATAACCGGCTTCTCTAAACGTTTCGTATACATATAAGGAGGTGTTGATCCCGTTATTGAAAATCAAGGTTTTCTTGCCTAATGATTTCTCCGTGTAGGCATGCAATAACTTTTCCTGCATGGCCATATTGGTGTACAAATCATCAGATGATTTTACGGTATAATCGCCGTTGATCCCTACTTTCAGGGAGGTCAAGCCTACATCATAACTATAAGTAACTGCTTTGGCCAGAAAGCCATTTGTAATCAAGGAACTAATGGTGTCTCCTACGATTAATTCATCGTAGCTTTCATGCATTGGCAATTTGATATTTGAGCTTAAAGGTGTTGCGGTTACCCCTAAAATAAAAGCATTTTTGAAAGAGCTCAATAATTTGCGAAAGGAATTGTAATGTGCCTCATCAATGATTACCAATCCTACATTATCTAAATGCAGTTTTTCATCGTTGATTCGGTTTTTTAAAGTTTCCACCATGGCTACAAAACAGGAATAATCGTTTTGATCCGGAAGTTCTTTTACTTTACTGTTGATAATTTTGTTTTTCACATCAAAACCCTTCAACATTTTTGAGGTTTGCTTGCACAACTCAATTCTGTGGGTCAAAACAACTACTTTTTTATCATGTTGCGATAAATAACGGCGCACAATTTCAGAAAAAACCACTGTTTTTCCACCACCGGTGGGCAATTGGTATAACAAATGGTGTTGTGGCGGTGCATTATCAATGCGCTCAAAGATGGCATCTATATCGCCTTTTTGGTACGCATAAAGTTCTTTTTTGTCTTCTATTTCTATTTCTAAAGTGTTTTGGGACATTGCTTATTGTTGGGTTTTTGCAAAAATACGCCTAAAAAACAGTTTAAGTATCAATTTTTATTAAAAATAAACGGAATGATTAAATAAATTTGAATTATGTGAGGATTTAATATTCTAATCGTTCTAAAATGGCATTAAATTCTGGTTCATTGTACCATTTTTGCAAAATAGTTTCAGTGTGTATGGCACTAATTCTGGGTTTAAAATCAGTAAGTATTCCATTTGCAATCAAGAAAACAACGGCTTGCTGAAAGGAATTATACATGCTTTTGAAAAATAATTCTTGCTTTATATCCTGTTCTGATGAGAATGTTTGTGCTATTTCAATATTGTAAAGCATTACATCCGCAATTACAAAAGGATCTACTCCCAAAAGCGTAAAGTGCTTAATGTATTTTTGGGCAACGGAACGCCTCCTTTTAGGTTTACTGCGTCTTCCGGATTTTTTCAGAGGATAATATTCATTGGAAATTTTGAGTTTGCATTCCTTCAAAAGCGTTTCTTCTTTTGGATTAAAAACAAAATCATAATAGACTTTTACAGAACTGAATTTCTCGTACAATTCGAGTATTTGCTCTTCGAGTTGTTCTTTATTCAATTCGGCTACATATTTTTTTAAATCGCGTTTGCTCATTATCAAAGTTTAAGATTACAAAAGTAATTTACTTTAGGAATCAATGCGTGGTAAATCAATGATAATCCTTAATTTTGTCAATTATCACTTAAAAAAAAATAAATGCTTAAGATTTTTAAGGTTACAGCAATAGTAGAAGGTATATCCGCCTTATTGTTATTTTTCTTTGCTATGCCAATGAAATACATTTTTAATGATCCTATTTATGTCAAACACATTGGAATGGCTCACGGCGTATTATTTACTGCTTACATTATCTTGGCAACAATTTTAAAGTTTAGTGAAAAGTGGAATTTTAAAAAGTATTTTATCATTTGTATTGCGTCAATTCCTCCTTTTGGGACTTTTTACATAGAAAAGAAATACTTGCGAAATGTATAAATTAATAGAAAAAATATTCACTTTTCTATATCTAGTACTCAGGAAATGGGGCTTAGGGAACAGTCTGGCTTCTTATTTTAGCTTGGTGCTGAACATTATTGTTTTGTGTGTATTGGCGTATGTCATCTACGCAATTTTTAGACTTGTTTTAGTTACTATTATGGCCGTTATTGCCCAAAAAACCAAAACCAAATTTGATGATTTGCTGGTAACTAACAAAACGGCTAAATACATTGCACATTTAATTCCACTATTGTTTATTTACAAATCTGTTCCAATAATTTTAGACCGATTTGAATATTGGGAAGGCTTTTTTGGGAAATTGGTTGGAATCTACATCATTATTCTGATTTTATGGATTATACGAACTATTTTCAATGCGTTACGTGATTATTTAAAACTAAAACCAAGATACAGCGACAAACCTATTGACAGTTTCATTCAGGTAATCATGATTATGTTGTGGGTAATTGGAATTACATTAATCATTTCAAAATTATTTGAGATTGATAAAAAAGAGCTTTTAACTATTTTAGGAGCCGTTTCAGCGGTAATCATATTAATATTCCGAGATACCATTTTAGGTTTTGTATCTAGTGTTCAAGTATCCATAAACGATATGGTTCGAATTGGCGACTGGATTACGATGGATAAATTTGGTGCCGATGGAGATGTCATCGAGATCAATTTGGCAACGGTAAAAGTTCGAAATTTCGATAATACCACAACCACAATTCCAACCTATAGTTTGAGTTCAGATTCGTTTCAAAACTGGCGCGGAATGCTGAATTCAGATGGCCGACGCATCAAAAGACACATTCTGATAAAAACAAGCAGCATTCGGTTTTTAGAGGAATCAGAATTAAATGACTTAAAAAAAATTCATCTAATATCGGATTATATAGGCACTCGAAAATTAGAAATAGACGACTATAATTCTAAACATAAAATTGACAAATCCATTGCTATTAATGGGCGAAATTTGACAAACTTAGGTTTATTTCGAAAATACATCACGGAATACCTGTTCAATTATCCAGGATTAAACAAAGACATGTTGATGCTTTGCCGTCAGTTACAATCAACTTCCCATGGTGTACCGCTTGAGGTTTATGCATTTTCGCATGACAAGCGATTTGAAAACTATGAATACATCATGTCGGATATATTTGATCACATCATTGCTTCCATAAAATATTTTGATTTAGAAATTTTTGAAACAACTGCAGAAAGTGAATCTCAGGTTTAATTTTTTTACTTAAAAAGTATAAATGCACTTCGTATCAAATTAATAATCTGTTTTTCACATATTCAATTGCTGTTTTTCCATGTGCCTTAGGTTTTCCATCCGCATCTAAGTTAACCATTGTGGTGTGATCAATTGTAATGATAGTTTCGCGTGTCATCATATTTCGCGCCTCGCATTTCAGCGTGAGTGAGGTTGTTCCAAATTTTAAAACATCAATTCCAATTTCGACAATATCACCTTGTCTAGCCGAACTTCGAAAATTGATTTCCGACATGTATTTGGTTACGATTCTGGTATTTTCTAATTGAATTATGGTATACAAAGCCAATTCTTCATCAATCCAAGCTAATAATTTACCGCCAAATAAAGTTCCGTTAGGATTTAGATCTTCGGGTTTTACCCATTTTCTAGTGTGAAATTTCATGTTTTTTCTTTATAAATGTAAAAATACGTATTCTTGACGCAATTTTATTTAATTTTAAAGAAAAAATATGAGTGCACGCGATACTTTTTTAAAAGAATTTCGAGGACAAACAATAGGTTCCGTAACCACACAATCCACAACAGAAGAATCATTTCAAAATGAGGTGTTACGCCCCATTCTAAAGTTGCAAAATGACTTATTTGCAGCATCCTTCCTCAATTATGTCAACAAAAATAAAATTGATTTCTACAGTTATACACTTGATAAAAAAGTATCCGTCATGGAAAATGCAATCCAGAAAGACATCAAGTTTAGAAATTCTCTAAAAGGAATGATCATTGGTTTATTTACAGCCGATGAATATGCTGCTTATGTACAAAACTCCTCCAATATCAATAAAAGAATGATGAGCATGCTTGTAGAACGATTAAAAAGTCATATATCACTGTATGAAATTAATAAAAGCAACTAGCGCTATTTCTTCCTTATTTTAGAAATTTAGGGTTCTCTAATCAAATAGTAATTATAGGAAAGATCCTAAGGCTTATTTTAGGTCTAAAAACCTTATAATTAAAAATATAGAGCTTTTAAAACACGTTGCCTTGTTGTTTATAATTTAAAAAACGGCTCTTTATTCATCCAAATTTTACCATTTAGATCCAATTTATTAATCCTAATCTTTTTTATAATAAATATGGGTTAAGTATAATTTTATCTGCTTTTTGTGTTATTTTTTTCATTATAATTGTTAAAACTAATTTCATGAAGGAAGAGTATTTCAAATGGCATTCCCCTAATTTAAATAGAGAGATAGAAATGTTGGTTTTTGGACATGCCGGATATCCTGTAATTGTATTTCCTACTTCTATGGGGAGTTACCATGAAAATAAAGATATGGGATTGATTGATTCTGCAAAATGGTATCTGGAACAAGGTTTGATCTAAATATTTTGTCCTGATAGCATTGATAAAGACAGTTTTTACAATAAAAATATATATCCTATAAATCGTATAGAAAACCACGTCAGGTACGATAAAATGATTTGTCACGAAATCGTTGAAAAAGTAAAGAACAATACCTCCTCAGGCAGAGTGGCTCTTGCCGGTTGCAGTTTTGGCGGGTATCATGCGGCAAATTTTGCTTTTAGACATCCTGGTTATGTAAGTCATTTGTTTTCTATGAGTGGCGCTTTTAATATCAAGAGTTTTATGGATGGTTTTCATGACGATGATGTGTTTTACAACAGCCCGGAAGATTATTTACATGGACTTAATGATCCGGAATTATGGAAAATGGATATTGTGCTTGGGACGTCTAATTGGGATATTTGTTTTGATGCAAATTTAAAACTAAGTAAAGTGTTGAGCGATAGAAACATTCATCATTGGTTGGATATTCGTCAGGAACGAAAACACGACTGGCCGGTATGGACCGAAATGTTTCCACATTATTTATCCAGAATAAAATTTTTTTAAAATTATAAACATATCAAGATGAAAAAAATTGGAATTTTATTTGGAATGGAAGATACATTTCCACAAGCCTTCATAGATCGTGTCAATTCAAAAAACGAAAAAGAAATCATAGCTGAAGCTGTGGTTATTGATAAAGTAGTTCAAAATCAAGACGGAGAATATGCCGTAATTATTGATCGCATTTCGCAAGATGTCCCTTTCTATCGTGCATATTTGAAAAATGCTGCTTTAACAGGGACAAATGTGATCAACAATCCTTTTTGGTGGAGTGCCGACGATAAATTTTTTAATAACGCATTGGCCGATACTCTGGGAGTTCCGTTACCTAATACGGTACTTCTCCCATCGGCAGAACATCCTACGGATACGACTGGAAAATCATTCCGAAACCTAAAATACCCAATGGATTGGGAAGAAATTTTTCATTATATTGGTTTTCCAGCTTATATGAAACCCTATGCCGGAGGTGGCTGGAAAAATGTGTATCGATTAGAAAATGTCGAAGAATTTTGGGAGAAACATAAGGAAACGGGGCAACTGGTGATGATGCTACAGGAAGAAATTGTTTTTACAGAGTATTTCAGAGTCTATTGTTTGGGTTGCAAAGCCGTTAGGATTATGCAATACGAACCCAGAAATCCGCATCATTTGCGTTATGTACTTGATGGGACGCCTGTGGATAAAAAATTATTAGCTACTATTAAGGATTATACTTTACGTCTTTGCAAAGGATTGGGTTATGATTTTAATACGGTTGAATTTGCAGTCCGTGATGGTATTCCCTATGCGATAGATTTTGGAAATCCCGCACCAGATGCTGAATTAACTTCGGTAGGTGCCGAAAACTTTGAGTGGGTTGTAGAGGAAGCAGCAAAAATGGCAATTGCTGCTGCAAAAAAACAGAAATCCGGAAAGATGAATTTGACTTGGGGAACATTTATGAAAGATGCAGTAAAATAGTTTTCAGTCATAGTATTCAGTAAACAGACTGTAAACTTTGACTGCGACTGAACACTAAAACAATAATTATGTTAAAGAAATTACCTGTTTTCACCCTCGGTGTAGAAGAAGAATATCAAATTATAGATCCTGTAACCAGAGATTTACGGTCGCATTTATCCAAAATTGTAGATGGTGCGAAGATCATTTTGAATGAGCAGGTAAAGGCTGAAATGCATCAATCTGTGGTCGAAGTGGGTACCAATATTTGCAATAATGTGAATGATGCCAAAAATGAGATTCGGTTTTTACGTTCTAAAATCGTTGAATTAGCGGACAAACAAGATCTTATTGTGGGGGGTGCCGGGACGCATCCTTTCTCGAAATGGCAGGATCAACCGATAACTGATGATCCTCGCTATCACGATATTGTCAATGAATTGCAAGATGCAGCGCGTTCTAATTTAATTTTTGGAATGCATTGTCATGTAGGAATTGAAAATCGGGAGATTGGCTTGCAATTAATGAATCAGGCCACATATTTTTTGCCGCATATTTTTGCGCTTTCAACGAACTCTCCTTTTTGGGAGGGAAGAAAAACAGGTTATAAGTCCTTTAGAACGAAAGTTTTTGACAAGTTTCCAAGGACAGGTTTGCCGGAATATTTTGATTCGGTGAGTTCGTATGAGAATTATTTGGATACATTAGTAAAGACTAATTGCATCGATAATCCAAAGAAAATCTGGTGGGATTTACGGTTGCATCCTTTTTACAATACGATTGAATTCAGGATTTGTGATATGTCATTGACAGTGGATGAAACCATTTGCATTGTTGCTATTATTCAGGCAATTGTAGCTAAACTCTACAAATTGAACATGAACAATACTAGCTTTAATGTGTATCGACTGGCTTTGATAAAAGAAAATAAATTTCGGGCGGCACGTTACGGAATTGAGAATAGTATGATCGATTTTGGTTTACAAAAAGAAGTAGAAACAAAAATGCTTATTCTGGAACTGCTTGATTTCATTGATGATGTGGTGGATGAATTAGGAAGTCGTGCTGATATAAATTATGTCCATGAAATTTTAAAAAACGGTACCGGTGCTGATAAGCAACTGGCTATTTTTCAAGAAACGGGCGATCTTTCCCGTGTGGTTGACTTCATAACAGGAGAATTTACGAAAGGATTATAAAATATAAAGTACCTTTGTTCATTGTTTTTTAAAAAAAAGTATGTCTAATAAAATTATAAAAATAGCCCTTCTGGACATGTACAATGGTGAACCCAACCAGGGAATGCGATGTATTATTGATGTTGTCAATAGGTTTAGTCCCGTTGTTAGTTTTGAAATATTTGATGTTCGGGGAAAATGTGAATTGCCGGACAAGAATAAATTTGACATTTATATTTCAACTGGAGGACCTGGAAATCCCTTAAGTGGTGATGGAAACTGGGATGTAAAATACTATGAATTTATCGATTCCTTGAATAAATGGAATACTGAAAATAGTATTAAAAAACATGTTTTGTTCATTTGTCATTCTTTTCAAATGGCGTGTTTGCATTTTGGATTGGCTACGGTTACCAAACGAAATGACACTTCTTTTGGGGTGATGACCATTCATAAAACCAAAGAAGGACTTGTGGATCCCTTGTTCGAGGGATTAGGAGACCCTTTTTATGCGATAGACTCCAGAGACTATCAAGTGGTTCAACCCAAGTTAAGTATTTTTGCGAAAAAAGGAGCCAAAATTATTTCATTAGAGAAAATTAGGGATCATGTACAATACGAACGCGCAATTATGGCCGTGCGTTTTACCGATTATTTTGTGGGTACTCAATTTCACCCGGAAGCGGATCCCATTAGTTTTGTTTCTCATTTAAGAAATAAAGAAGCAAAGGAAAAGATTAAGAATATGAAAGGAAAAAAGAAGTTCAGAAACATGCTGGAGGATTTATTAGATGATGATAAAATATACAGAACTAATGAAACTTTGATTCCTAATTTCCTTCGAATAGCAATTAATGACTTGCTAAAAACAAAGAAGACACTTTCTAATTAATACGATTTCAAAATGATTTCAAAATATCGGAAGTTATTTAATACTCAATTTACAGAAAAAAAATATCAGGAATTCAAAGATGATATTGCTTCCGATTTTAATTACCTGCCTACTTTCCGGTTAGGCGAAACCCCCTTTTTTATTTCGAAGGAGCTTAAAGCACAATTGATTGAAGGCTGTAATGATGTTATAGCTTTCATTCAGAAAAACGACTTTAAATCACTTACAAATAAATCCTTAGAACTAAATAATACTGTTCCTAATGAGGATGAACATACTACCTTTTTAGCAATTGATTTTGGAATTTGTGAAGAAGACGGAGTACTTATTCCAAAACTAATTGAAGTACAGGGATTCCCCTCTTTGTACAATTATCAAATGCATTTGTACGAAAAATTTAAAAATCATTATCCATTTCTTAACGAATTAACTCCATTTATTAATGCTATTGAACCACAGGAATATCTTACTATTTTAGAAGAAGCGATTTGCAACCATCATCCAAAAGAAAATGTTATTCTTCTTGAAATAGAACCCGAAAAACAAAATACCAAGATTGATTTTTATTACTGCAAAAGAGACATTGGCATCCCTATAGTTTGTGTTACTGAACTCATAAAAAAAGGAAAACAACTGTTTTACAAAAATGCAACAGGCAATGAAATATTGGTAAAAAGAATTTACAATCGGGTTATTTTTGATGAATTGGATTTGAGAACAGATTTAAGACTTAATTTTAGTTTTTCAGATGATTTGGATGTGGAATGGGCGGGACATCCCAACTGGTTTTTCAGAATCAGTAAATTTATTTTACCTTTCTTAAAAGGAAAATATTGTATTGAAACGACACTATTAAGTGACTTGGCAGTAATTCCTCAGGATTTAGAAAACTATGTTTTGAAACCGCTTTTTTCTTTTTCAGGAACGGGCGTTATTTTTCATGTCACAAAAAATGATATTGAAGCCGTTGTAGATAAAGAATTATATATTCTTCAAAAAAAAGTAAATTATCTTCCTATTGTACACGCTCCTGAAGGGAAAGTAAAAGCTGAAGTCCGAATCTTGTGTGTTTGGAAAAAAGGTGATGCCGCACCTACTCTACTCTGCAACTTAGTCCGCTTGAGTCGTGGCGAGATGATTGGCGTGAAATTCAATAAAGATAAAGATTGGGTTGGAGGCACTTTAGGCTTATTTGAAAGGTAGACAATACTTCCCCTTTGTAACTTTCAAAAATTCCATTTTTTAGCGGGTTGCACATTTAAATTACTTCCTATTTTTAAAATATAAAAACTTCTTTTTTACTACAAAACAGGAAATATATTTTAGATTATTTAAATGGTTCTTTAACTAATACTGTCATTTTAACGCATTGAAATGCTGTAAGAAGAAAATACAGCTATATTTTATAATTAAAACCTTGTTAATTTTAGATTAAAAACAATTTAAAAATCGTTTTTTATTTTTTTTTGCTTCTTCAAACATTTTTTTTTTCTTGATTTAATTGATTCCAACTACTGTTTAATGAATTTTTGAAAGTGATTCCCTTAATAATTTGAAAAATATGGAATTATTCAATATTTTAACATAAAAAAAATTAACCTGTTTTTTTTTTCTTTATTATTGTAATGTTATAATAAATTAAGAAGAATCAATAATTTTAATAATTAGCAAATGAATAGAAGAGAAGCACTTAAAAGCGTTGCATTTTTGATGGGAAGCGCAATCTCAGCAACAACAATGGGCGTTTTATTTGAAAGTTTTACTTTGCCTGAAAAAGAAAAAAATAGCGTGTCTTTTTCTGCTGCAGATGAAGAAATTTTGGCTGAATTTGCCGATATCATTATACCTACTACAGCCTCTTCGGCAGGAGCAAAAGCTGCAGGACTGGGTGCTTTTATTCCAATGATTATTAGAGAATGTTATCCTGCAAAAATGCAAGAAATTTTTGCTTCCGGGATGCAGGAAATGCAAGCAAAATGCGCTAAAGATTTCAATAAGAATTTCTTATCAATGTCAGTTGAAGAGCGTCAGCAATTAATGACTTCATTACGAGATGAAGCAATTGCAACTGATAAAGCACCTTCATTCTTTTTGATTGCTAGAGATTTGACTCTTCTTGGCTATTATTCTTCAGAAATAGGTTGTACACAAGCACGAGAATACCTTCCTGTTCCAGGACGCTACGATGGTAGTGCAGACTACAAACCCGGACAAAAAGCTTGGGCAACCAACTAGTCTTATTAGAACCTACTGTTAGAAACTATTTTATTAAATAAAAAATACTACCCGTGAATATAAATACCAATTTGAAAGAGGAAAATACGTATGATGCTATTGTTGTAGGATCTGGAATTAGTGGTGGTTGGGCTGCAAAAGAACTTACCGAAAAAGGATTAAAAGTTTTGATGTTAGAACGCGGAATGAATATTGAGCACATCAAAGATTATGAATCGGCCATGAAAGCACCATGGGAATTTGAACGCGCAGGCAAGCTTACCGAAGAACAAAAAAGAACTCATCCTGTTCAAACAAGAGATTATCCATACAATGAAGCTACCGAAAAATGGTGGGTGAATGACTTGGAATGTCCCTATACAGAAGACAAACGTTTTGATTGGTACAGAGGATTTCATGTGGGTGGAAAATCGTTGATGTGGGGCCGTCAAAGTTACCGTTTTAGTGACCATAATTTTGAAGATAATGCTAAAGATGGTCATGGAAATGACTGGCCTATTCGATATAAAGACCTTACCAAGTGGTATGATTATGTAGAGAAATTCGCAGGAATAAGTGGGCAAGCTGAAAATTGGCCCTTATTACCGGATGGTAAATTTTTGCCTCCAATGGATTTAAATTGTGTTGAAAAATCAGTTAAAGAAAGATTAGAAAAACATTATAATAAAACCCGTATTCTTACAATTGGTCGTACTGCTAACTTAACTGTACCCCACAAAGGGCGTGGCAGCTGTCAGTATAGAAATTTATGCAGTCGAGGCTGTCCATTTGGTGCCTATTTTAGCACCCAATCTTCTACACTACCCGCTGCAATGGCAACCAATAGATTGACCGTGAGACCCTACTCTATTGTGAATCATATTATTTATGATAAAGACACTAAAAAAGCAAAGGGTGTTATGGTTATTGATGCAGAAACAAATGAAACCATGGAGTTTTATGCTAAAATTGTTTTTGTAAACGCATCCACCTTAGGATCAACATTCCTCTTACTAAATTCAACTTCAGAAGCGCATCCGAATGGAATGGGTAATGCCAGCGGACAATTAGGCCATAATCTTATGGATCATCATTTCCGTTGTGGTGCAGAAGGAACAGCTGAAGGTTTTGAAGATAAATACACGTACGGAAGAAGAGCTAATGGTATTTATATTCCAAGATATCAGAATGTAGGTGGTGATAAACGAGATTATTTAAGAGGTTTTGGGTACCAAGGAGGTGCCAGCAGAGGATCTTGGCATAAAGAAGTTGCCGAATTGGCTTTTGGTGAAAACTTTAAATCGACTATGTCATTACCTGCTGATTCCTGGAGTATGGGATTAGGTGGTTTTGGAGAAATGCTGCCGTATTACGAAAACAAAGTGTACATCGATCATAGCAAAAAAGACAAATGGGGACAACCAGTTTTAGCTATTGATTGTGAATACAAAGAAAATGAAGCAAAAATGCGGGAAGATATGATGAATGATGCCGCAGAAATGCTGGAAGCATCTGGAATCAAAAATGTGCAAACCTATGATAACGATTGTTATCCTGGAATGGCTATACACGAAATGGGTACTGCCAGAATGGGTAATGACCCCAAGGATTCCGTTTTAAATAAATGGAATCAATTGCACGAAGTTAGTAATGTATTTGTTACCGATGGTTCTTGTATGCCTTCTATTGCGTGTCAAAATCCATCATTAACATTTATGGCTTTGACGGCTCGTGCCTGCGATTATGCAGTAAAAGAATTAAAAAAAGGAAATATTTAGGTTCATCATTATGAGAAAATTAAGAATGGGAATGGTCGGTGGTGGTCAAGATGCCTTTATAGGTGCAATTCACCGCTTAGCCGCCAATATGGATGGACTAATTGAATTAAAGTGTGGTGCATTAAGTATAAAACCAGAAACTGCAATTGCATCTGGTAAAGCCTTGTTTCTTCCGGAATCAAGAACATATTTAACGTATGACGAAATGATTAAAGCGGAAGCGGCTTTACCTGCTGACGAAAGAATCGATTTTGTTACTATTGTTACTCCAAATTTTGCCCATTTTGCACCTGCAATGATGGCTTTGGAGCATGGTTTTAATGTAGTAATTGAAAAACCAATGACTTTTTCATTGGAAGAAGCAAAACTATTGAAACAAAAAGTAGAAGAGACAGGATTACTACTTTGTTTAACACATACCTACTCCGGCTACCCAATGGTCAAACAAGCGAAAGCTATGGTCAGCGAAGGAAAATTGGGTAAAATTAGAAAAGTTTTAGTAGAATATCCCCAAGGATGGTTAAGTACACTATCCGAAAGAGAGGGAAACGCACAAGCTGCATGGCGAACAGATCCTAAAAAATCCGGAAAAAGTTCTGTAATGGGAGATATTGGTACGCACGCCTCTCATTTAGCCGAATATATTACCGGGGCTAAAATTACCGATGTTTGTGCAGAATTAAACACATTAGTTGAAGGCCGCATAATGGATGATGATGGAGCTGTACTATTGAAATTTGACAATGGTGCTAAAGGCGTTTTAATCGCATCGCAAGTAGCAGCTGGAGAAGAAAACGCTTTAAAAATCAGAGTTTATGGCGAAAAAGGTGGAATCGAATGGTTTCAACATGATCCAAACACTTTAACGGTTAGGTGGTTAGATGAACCAACTCAGGTTTTAAGAGCTGGATCCAATTATGCACATTTATCTTCATTTGCAACACACAATTGTAGAACTCCAGGCGGACATCCAGAAGGTTATTTAGAGGCATTTGCTAATATTTACCGCAACTTTGCTTTAACGCTTGGTTGTAAATTAGAGGGCACAGCACCTACTGCTGAAATGTTAGACTTTCCTTCTGTTGAAGATGGAGTGAGAGGAATGGCATTTATAGATAACGTAGTCGCATCATCACAATCGGATAAAAAATGGACTCCCTACGTTTTGTAATTTATTAGGAATTCGTAGACCTCTTATATACCAAATATTATGACAACAATTCAAGGGCCTGCGGTCTTTTTAGCACAGTTTATTGATGATAAAGCTCCTTTTAATTCCTTAGATGGGATTTGTAAATGGGCTGCTGATTTAGGCTTTAAAGGGATTCAAATGCCAACATTAGATACCCGTTTTATTGATTTACAAAAAGCGGCAGAAAGTAAAACCTATGCGGATGAACTAAAAGGAACAATTGCTTCTTACGGACTAGAAATCACTGAATTATCAACCCATTTACAAGGGCAGTTAGTGGCTGTTCATCCTGCTTATGATGACTTTTTTGATGCATTTGCACCAGTAAATGTACATGGAAATCCTAAAGCAAGGCAAGAATGGGCTGTGCAACAATTGAAATATGCGGCTAAAGCATCTCAAAATTTAGGGTTAAATGCACATGCCACTTTTAGTGGTTCTCTACTTTGGCAGTATTTTCATCCTTGGCCACAACGACCTCCGGGTTTAGTGGAAGATGGTTTTGCCGAATTGGCTAAACGCTGGTTGCCCATTTTAAATGAGTTTGATCAAAATGGTGTTGACCTTTGTTACGAAATTCATCCTGGAGAAGATTTATTTGATGGGGAAACCTATGAAATGTTTTTGAAAGCGGTGAATAATCACTCTAGAGCTTGCTTGTTGTACGATCCATCGCATTTTGTTTTACAACAATTAGATTACATCCAATATATCGATTTTTATCATGAACGGATTAAAGCATTTCACGTAAAGGATGCCGAGTTTAATCCTACAGGAAAGCAAGGTACTTTTGGAGGCTATCAAAGCTGGGCAAATCGTGCCGGACGGTATCGTTCTCTAGGCGATGGTCAGATTGATTTTAAAACGATTTTTAGCAAACTAGCCCAATATGATTTCAAAGGATGGGCAGTAATGGAATGGGAATGCTGCATTAAAAATCAGGAAGATGGAGCGCGTGAAGGTGCTGAATTTATAAAAAATCATATTATAAAAGTTACTGATAAAGCATTTGATGATTTTGCTGCAGTAGAAACAAATCAGGCTTTTAACAAAAAAAACTTAGGATTATAAAAACTTAAATACAATAAAATGAAATTAAAATATTTCTTTTTTGGGGTTGCACTAATTAGTTTAACCTCATTTTCCAATGATAATTCAGAAGAAAAATATATTGAAACTACTGTGCAATCAAACCTTGTTGTTCAAACCTCTGAAGGAGAAAAATTAATAGCTAAATCGGATTGCATTGGATGTCATAAGTTAGACAAAAAACTAATTGGTCCCTCCTACTTAGACATTGCTAAAAAATATGCCTTAAATGATAAAAATGTTGCCTATTTATCCGGTAAAATAATAAAAGGTGGCTCTGGGGTTTGGGGTTCAATTCCCATGTCTGCGCATGCTTCACTGAAAAAGAATGAGGCAAATTCTATGGCAAAGTATATTTTATCCTTAAAAAAGTAAATCAAAAGGCGCTTTTAAAGAGTCAATATAATTCTAGAATGTCGAAAATAAAATCATGATGTTACACAATTTTTTGCTATAAACTAAACTGGATTAAAATAATGAAACAAAAAGAAGAAGATAAAATTACAAATAACCGTCGTGATTTTATAAAAACAACCGCTATAGCTGCAGCAGCTTTTATGATTGTTCCCCGTCACGTTCTAGGAAGAGGATTTGTTGCGCCAAGTGATCGTTTATCAATAGCTAGTATTGGTGTTGGTGGACAAGGTAAATTTGATGTCAGTATGTTTGCCAGAAGTGGAAAAGCGGATATATCGTTTTTATGTGATGTAGATACCAGAAGAGCAGCTGCAAGTGTAAATGCATTTCCTAAAGCTAAATTTTATACCGATTGGCGTGAAATGTTAGACAAAGAACATAAAAATTTCGATGCCGTTTCAGTTTCAACTCCAGATCATAATCATGCTATTCAAGCACTTGCTGCTATGCAATTAGGAAAACATGTGTATGTTCAAAAACCTATGGCACATGATATTTACGAAGCTCGAATTTTGACACAAGCTGCTACAAAATATAAAGTGGTAACCCAAATGGGAAATCAAGGTGCCTCGAATGATGGTACCAGAATAATGAAAGAATGGTATGAAGCAGGTTTAATAGGCGATGTTCACACGATTCATGCTTGGACAGACCGTCCGGTTTGGCCTCAAGGGATTCCTTGGTCTGCTAATAAAGCGGATATTCCAAAAGAATTAGATTGGGATTTATGGTTGGGAACAGCTCCTTACAAAGAGTATGTAAATAAATTAGTGCCCTTTAACTGGCGCGGTTGGTGGGATTATGGAACAGGTGCATTAGGCGATATGGGCTGTCACTTGTTAGAAGCACCTTTTAGTGTGTTAAATTTAAAATATGCTAAAGATGTTCAATGTAGTGTAGGTTCTGTATATGTAGATGAGTTTAAAAGAGGATATTTTCCTGAGAGTTGTCCTCCCTCCAGTCATGTTACCTTAACTTTTCCAAAAACGGAGAAAACAAACGGTGACGTTGCAGTACACTGGATGGATGGTGGAATTCAGCCGGAAAGACCTTCCGAATTAGGTTCGAATGAAATTTTTGGAGACGGTGGAAATGGTACCTTATTCACAGGAACAAAAGGAAAAATGATGTGTGATACCTACGGTTTAAATCCACGTTTGCTTCCTCTAAGCAAAAATGAAAATCTACAAGTTGCTCAAAAATACGCAAGAGTGATCGATGGTTCAGGAGGACATTACAAGCAGTGGATTGAAGCCGCTATTGCTGGTTATGGGAAAAAAGAATTAAGTTCTCCTTTTGAAATTGCCGGTCCTTTAACTGAAGCTTTATTGATGGCAAATCTTGCTATTAGAGGTTATGATGTAATGAGAGAAGAGCTTGGAGAAGAAATATATCCAGGACGTTCAGCAAAATTATTATGGGATAATGATGCCATGAGAATTACAAATTTTGATGAAGTGAACCAATTTGTGAAACGGGATTATCGACCAGGTTGGAAAGCTTTAACTTTATAAGCAAGATTAATTATTAATTCAAAAATTCAAAAATGATTAAAAATATTTGTACTTCATTACTTGTTATGATACTGATTCAAACCGCAAATGCACAGCAAGCGCCCATACCAAAAGGATTTAAATCCATATTTGACGGACAATCCACAACGGGATGGCACAGTTACGGTAAAGCAACAGCTGGTTCCGGTTGGAAAGCGGAAGAGGGTGTGTTGCATTTTGATCCTACAGCTGCCCAAAACGGTCAAGGAGGCGATTTGGTAACTAATGCAGAATACGAGAATTTTCATCTAAAACTAGAATGGAAAGTCGCGGCAAATGCCAATAGCGGTATTATTTTTTATGTAAACGAGGATTTGACAAAATTCAAAAATACTTATGAAACGGGTCTGGAAATGCAAGTATTGGACAATGACGGTCATTCTGACGGAAAAATTGAAAAACACCGTTCAGGGGATTTATATGATTTAATAAAAAGCACCTCAGAACCAGTAAAACCAGTAGGAGAATGGAATTCTGTTGACATTGTATGTAAATTTGGAAAACTGACAATGTTATTGAATGGCGTAAAAGTAGTTGAAACTACGCTTTGGGATGCTAATTTTAAAACATTGGTAGCCGGAAGTAAATTTGCTACTTGGCCAGGTTTTGCTGCATTCAAAAAAGGTAAAATTGCACTACAAGATCATGGAGATAATGTATGGTTCAGAAACATTATGATCAAAGAATGGAATACTATGAAAATTACAACCGGATGTGAAGCGGGTATGTAATTGATCTCTAAAAAACAAAAAAACAACCAAAACCAAAAAATAAAAAACCACTGACTAATGAATAGTACCATCCGAATTAAATTATCCATAATGATGTTCCTGGAATTTTTTATCTGGGGCGCATGGTTTGTAACCCTGGGCACATTTTTGGGTAATAATCTAAAAGCATCAGGATCAGAAACTGCTGCAATTTTTTCAACACAATCATGGGGCGCAATTATTGCTCCTTTTATTATAGGTTTAATAGCGGATCGTTATTTTAATGCGGAGAAAATTTTAGGAATACTTCATCTTGTTGGGGCATTTTTAATGTACCAAATGTATCAGTCAGAAGAAGTAGGCATGTTCTACACCTACGTTCTGAGTTACATGATTTTATACATGCCCACATTAGCATTAGTCAATTCAGTTTCTTTTAATCAAATGAAAGATCCGGAGAAAGAATTTGCAAATATCAGAGTTTGGGGAACTATAGGTTGGATTTTAGCAGGATTATCTATTAGCTTCATATTTCATTGGGATACTGCGGAAGCAATTTCGCAAGGATTTCTTAAAAACACCTTCCTTTTAGCAGGAATAGCCGCTTTAATTTTAGGTATATTCAGTTTTTCTTTACCAAAAACACCACCAAAAGTAAGTGAAGAAAAAATAAAAATTGGAGATATCATAGGTCTTGATGCTTTAAAATTGCTGAAAGATAAAAACTTCGCCATCTTTTTTATATCGTCAATCCTGATTTGTATACCTCTTGCCTTTTATTACCAAAATGCACATCCATTTTTGACAGAATCAGGCGTTGAAAATCCTACTGGAAAAATGGCAATAGGTCAAATATCCGAAGCATTATTCTTATTATTGATTCCTGTATTTTTTACCCGTTTTGGTTTCAAAAAAACGATCTTAATCGGGATGTTAGCATGGGCAATTCGTTATGTTTTATTCGCTTATGGCAATGATTTAAGCTTTATGCTTATTATAGGTATTGCGCTGCACGGTATCTGTTATGATTTCTTTTTTGTTTCGGGCCAAATTTACACCAATTCAAAAGCGGGAGAAAAATATAAAAGTGCTGCTCAGGGGTTGATAACTCTGGCCACTTACGGTGTTGGAATGTTGATTGGATTTGCTGTAGCAGGATGGATAACGGACAATTATAAAATGGCAGATGGGGCTGTAAACTGGCAAATGGTGTGGATTATTCCTGCTGGAATTGCGTTTGCTGTATTCTTACTTTTTGCCCTTTTATTTAATGAAAAAAACAAAGGAGAAGAATCCACTTCTGCTGTATAAAAATTAAAAATGAGTGCTAATTTAAATAGAAGATCTGCCATAAAAGGAATAGTAGCCGGAACAGTTGCGATGGGAATTCCTGCTGGATTTTCTGCTTTGGCTATGCCAAAAAAGGAAACAGCAACACCATTGGGTAAATTGAAAGGAAATATAAATCACTCCGTTTCTCGGTGGTGTTTTAATGATATAGATTTAGATACGCTTTGCATTGAATCCAAAAAGATAGGGATTACCGGGATTGATTTAGTAGGTCCTAAAGATTGGCCAACATTGAAGAAATATGATCTTGTTTCTACAATGTGCAACGGTGCAGAAATTAATTTATTGGATGGTTTTAATGATATTAAATTTCATGAGACACTCTTGAAAAATTATATGGAAATGATTCCACTGGTGGCAAAAGCCGGTTATAAAAATCTGATTTGTTTTAGCGGAAGCCGAAGAGGCAAAACAGATGAAGAAGGTTGGAACAATTGTATTGTTGGTTTGCAAAAACTAATTCCATTGGCTGAAAAGCATAATGTGATTTTAGTAATGGAATTACTAAACAGCAAAATTGATCATAAAGATTACCAATGTGACCGAACATCTTGGGGAGTGGAATTAGCGAAACGTTTGAACTCTGAGAATTTCAAATTGCTTTACGATATTTATCACATGCAAATTGATGAAGGAGATGTGATTAGAAACATAAGAGACAACCATCACTACATTACACATTATCATACCGCCGGCGTTCCGGGACGAAATGAAATTGATGATACTCAGGAACTAAATTACACTGCAATTATGAAAGCGATTGCAAAAACTGGTTTTAAGGGATTTGTGGGTCAAGAATTTGTACCTAAAAACCCGGACAAACTCGCTTCATTGAAACAGGCTATAGCAATTTGTGATATTTAACTACTCTAAAAAATAACCCATGATAAAAAGAAGAGAATTTTTAATTAATGCTGGTTTAGCATTAGGCGCATTAGCCATTGCTCCTTCATTTGCTTTTGACTCTAAAAAAAGAGCCATTGGGATTCAATTATGGACACTGCGTGATACGTTACCCAAAGATGTTAAAGGTGTTTTAGCACAAGTTGGAAAAGCTGGATTTACTGAAGTAGAAACTTTTGGTTATTCAGTAGACAACGGCTTTTTTGGAACTTCGGTCCGCGATTTTAAATCAATATTAGATGATAATGGTCTAAAAGCTACGAGTAATCATTTTGATTTTAATTCGATGATCAAAGATGGTTCAACTGATCTTGTACAATCCTATGTTGAAACAGCCAACTATTTAGGAAGTGAATATGTAACAGTACCTTACATCGTTTCAGAATTGCGCGGAACTACTGGTGATGCCTATAAAAAATTAGCTTTACAAATTAATAAAGTGGGTGAGCTTTGTAAAGCTGGAGGTTTAAAATTAGCGTATCACAATCACGATTTCGAATTTACTAAATTCGGTTCAACGAATGGATATGAAATTTTATTAAACGAAACGGATAAAAACTTGGTTGATTTTGAAATGGATTTATACTGGGTCATTCGTGCTGGACATGATCCATTGGAATTATTCAAAAAATATCCGGGACGTTTCAAAATGTGGCACGTAAAAGATATGGATAAAGTAAATCCGGATTGGAATGCAGAAATTGGCACAGGAACAATAGATTTCAAGGGAATTTTTGCTCAGGCGGAACGTGCCGGACTGAAACGTTTCTTTTTGGAACACGAATCTAACTACAAACCAAATCCAATAGAATCTGCTGTAACCAGTTATAATTACATCAAGAAAAACTTAATCTAAACATTTTAGAAAATATTTTATAAAAAAAAGAGGCTGTCTTTTTGAGACAGCCTCCTATTTAAAAGTAATTTAAGTAAGTCGAAAGTTTAAAAGTCGTAAAGTCAAAAGAATTAACTTTAAGTAAAATAGCTTTAAATCAGATTGTTACATAATTTTATCCTGATTTTAAAATACGACATTATACCATGGTTATTACTTAGTCATATTTTATTTTACAGAAAAAGGTATATTCCAATTGCCCCAGCTCAAAACAACAGTATTAGCACGGATCGTATAAACTAATTTTTCAGCAGCTGAAGCAGCAACTTCTTGCTTAACGGTAATACGTAGTTGGTCTTCTTTTTCTTTATACTTATATGCTCCCCACTGTTTAGCTTCTTTATTAAAAATAAGCACGCATTCTTTTTCATTTGGTATAACAAAAAAAGAGTATTTACCGGCTGGCAATTTAGTACCTTCAATTGTCAACTCTTTATCTGTTTCAAATGTTGTTGCGTCATTTGCTCCGGCACGCCAAACTTTATTAAACGGAACTAATTTTCCCCAAATTTCTCTTCCGTTGACTGATGGACTCCCATAATTGAGGGTAATTGTAGCACCATTAATTTCCCCTGTGGCTACTTCTTTGCTGCTGGTAGGTTTTCCTTGAGCAGCTATACAATTTACAATTAATAAGGCAATAAACGAAAAATGCATTTTTCTAAATAATTTCATGATTTAAAATGTTTTAGTTATCGTATAAAAGTAAAACAAGTAGCTTTTAATTCCTTTAAATCCATACTTATTTTATGAAAAGATTAAGGATTTTATAATTTAATTGTTTTGCCGCAATAATGGCGGTGTTATAATTTTTAAATTTGTTATTTTTACAATCGATACTTATTTATTCCATAAATTATGAATTCAATTGCTGAGCACATTGCTGACTTTTTAAAAGCATACCCACCGTTTAACTACTTAACTTTTGAAGAATTATCTGAAATAGCAGCAAATATTCGCGTTGTAAATTTAGAAAAACACAAAACATTATTTCAAATAAATGATCTTTTGCATGACAGTTTTTATGTGGTGGCTTCCGGTGTTATCAATTTATCTGTCATAGCAGATGCTGAGGAAACGCTATTAAATAAATGTACCGAAGGCGATATTTTTGGCCTGCGTCCCTTTTTTGCCAAAAATAATTATATGATGACGGCCAAAGCAAGAGAAGAAAGCATTGTTTATGCTATTCCCATTGCTACTTTCAGGCCTTTTGTAGCTAATAATTCTGAAGTTTTAAACTTTTTATTAGAAAGTTTTGCCGTAAACACCCGAAACCCAAAAGATAAAGAAAATTTAATTGGAAAATTAATTTCTGATAATGTATTCTATTCGGATCAGCAATCTGAAATGCAATATTTTCAATCGCTAGCCTATAATACAGCTCCCTTAAAAACGACAAGTACAGCAATTGCAAAAGACGTGGCTCAAATAATGACCGAATCGTTAAAAAACAATATCCTCGTATGTGATAATACTATCCCTTTGGGCATTATTACTGATGCGGATATGCGATCAAAAATTGCTACCGGCAGATATCCAGTAACCGTTACAGTAGATAAAATTATGTCCTCCCCTGTTATCACGGTGGTTGAAAACGTTTCTCTGGCAGAAGCGCAGTTACTGATGCTAAAACACAATGTGACTCATTTGTGTGTAACTCAGGATGGAACGGATAAATCCAGTGTGAAAGGAATCATTTCTGAGCACGATTTGATTGTGGCTCAAGCTAATAATCCCGGAGTTTTAATAAAAGAAATCAAACGGTGTCAATCACCAAAAGAACTAAAACAAATACGGGAACGATTAACAGATCTGATTCAGACTTCAATTTCTAAAAATATTCCGCTATCACACGTTTTTAATATTGCCAGCGAAATTAATTTGGCGGTCATTAAACGCTCGGTGGAATTATCCATTTTGGATTTAGGTTCCCCTCCTGCCCGTTTTGCATGGTTAAGTATTGGCAGTCAAGGACGAAAAGAACAGCTTTTATTAACGGATCAAGATAGTATTTTGATTTTTGAAGATGTGGCTGCTGATAAATATCGTGACGTAAAAGACTATTTTCTTAAACTTGGAAAAAAAACCACAGCCACTCTAGAAAAAATCGGCTATGAATTCTGTCCAAATGGTCACATGGGAAGTACTATGCTTTGGTGTAAATCATTGACGGACTGGATCAAACAATATGACAGCTGGATGAATACTCCTGGTGAGAACAGCACTGATTTGAGCAGTATTTTCTTTGATTATGAAATTATTTTTGGAGAGCAAAAAATTGAAGATGCGATAAGTAATGTAGTCTTTAAAAATGCCAAAAACAATACGTTATTTTTTGATTTCTTAGGAAATGATGCCTTAAGAAAAAACGCTCCACTTAGTTTTTTCAAAAAATTCAATGTCGAAGAAGAAGGTAGAAATAAAGATAAATTTGATATTAAAACTAAGGCTTTAATGCCATTGATTGATGGCGCCCGTTTGTTTACTTTGAGTTTCGACATCCGAGGAATTAACAATACGTTTCAACGATTCAAACAATTATCAATTACGGACCCCAAACATGCTGAAATTTATCTCAATTGTGCCGAAGCTTTTTTGACTTTATCAAAATTCCGAACCTTAGAAGGGTTAAAAAATGATGATTCAGGCCAATTTATAAATTTGGAGGAATTATCAAAAATTGACCGAGAAAAACTGAAAAACGCTTTACTCCCTATGAGAGAACTGGAAGAATTAATAAAAAGTAAATTTCAACTTACTCAATTTTCATAATTATGTTAGACTGGATAAAAAAGATTAATAAAGAATATCCTGATTTTTGGAAAACCTATCTTTCTAAATTTGAGAAAAAGTCATCCCGCTTTGTGGTGGTATCGACAGAAACTTCTGGTTTGAATCCAGATAAAGATGTTATTTTATCAATAGGCTCTTTTTCAGTAATTGATAATAGTATTGTCATAGGTGATAATTTTGAAGCTGTTTTATTACAGTATAAATTTTTTCATGATAATGGACTTTCTAATACGTTTTTGGTAGAAAGTAAAATGAAAAAATTAGGAGAAGCAGATGCCATAAAATTATTCATTGAATTTATTGGGAACTCCATTTTAGTTGGGCATCACATTGATTTTGATGTGGAAATGATCAATGCGGTCTTGGAAAGACTAGACTGTGGCAGATTAAAAAATGAGGCGCTGGATATTGATGTCATGCACAGAAAACTACTTGATATCAATGACAAACAATTTTCTCTGGAGGAACTTTGTGCGGCTTATAATATTCCGGTAAGTGAACGGAATTCAGCTGCTGAGGATGCTTATAAAACCGCTTTGTTGTTTTTGAAATTAAAATCAAGACTGGGAATAAAGTAAAAGCGGACTGATTTCTTCTTTTTTCGCTGGTTAAAGCCAACTGAAATTCAAAAAATTCAGCTCATTTTTTATAATTTTAATTTTATTGTCTGTTAGGTTTCAGGTCTGGCTTAGCTTTGCTTAATCAAACCATTTTTATATCAAATGCCTCACCATGATTTTTTTGTATTTCTTTCCGATCCCCATAAGAATAGCATCATTGTTTTTGATGATTAATTCTCCTTTTTGAAGTCCTGCAATGGCTTGTTTGATTTCAGTTAGTTCGTTACCTGCAACACCATACATATCTTTTAAGACTCCATCATTTATAGATTGTTGTTTCATGATTAAAGGATATTGTGCATTGGCATAAAAGTCGAAATATTTGCTTTTGTAGGCATCCATATTCTGAGTTGCTAAAATGATACTCATTCCCTTATTACGTCCTACAGCGATTAGATCTTTCAATGGTCTATTCGGAAAATCCAACATATAATGAGCTTCATCAATGATTGTAAAATGTCTTAATTCTACTTTTTCAGTATCATTTGCTTGTCCCGGTAAATTTTCATAAATAGAATTTAATTTGGAAACAATGAAATAAACAATAGCTTTTCCAATGGGACCTTCATTAGAGAATTTGTCCATTTTCACGATGTAACTATTATTAATCAGATTTACTCTATCTTCATCTAAAAATAAATTACTACGTTCCAACTGACTCAAAACAGATTTTATACTATCCATTTTGTCTCTGTCTTTCGTAGGTTGCAAATCTGTATAACTGTCAATAATTTTACTGAAATTGATTGATTTACCTTTTGTTATTTTATAAGCATTAATAATGGCTTCCGAAAGACGGTTACTCATATTAGCACTTATGGTTGCTTTATCTATTGCACACAAAGTGTTTCCTAATTCCGTAGAGTATTGATTAATCTCTCCTTGTGTTTTTCCAGTAAAATCTTTGAAAGGCGTAAACGGTAACGGAGCAACCATTGGGTCTAAAATTGCCGAACGGTTTACTTCAAAATGTTGCAACCAATGGTTATTGTTTATATCTGAAAACTCTCCCTTATAATCAAAGAAAAGAAAGTTTACAGGATAATTACTTTCAACGGATAACGAACGCATTTCGTTCATTAATACAGCTAAAAGATTTGATTTTCCCGAGCCTGTTGTTCCGGCAATCAGTATTTGCGTATTGGTTATATTCTTGCTATTCATGTCTAAATAAGCATTGATATTACCTTCATAACTACCGATATTTAGGTTCAAAAATGGTATTTGTCCTGCTTTTATACTTGCCGATGTACTTACTTTTAACCAATCGAGCAAATTATCACCTTTCATTAATAAATCGAAACCTCTAAAGATTTCCGCATTAACAACTTTACTTTTAGTAACGTTATCGTCCCAATTTATATCAACATCATGGTATCTTAATTTTATCATTGAAGATAGAATTCCATTAAGATTGTGAACGGTAAACAAAGTTGGATGAATACTATTGGAAGACATTTGAATATTCAGTAATTCTTTGTTTCTTTTTTCACTGTCTGACAAACCTGCCAATAGACAAATACGCATCAGTTTTGCGTTTCCTTTTGGGGAAACGTTTTTATGTTTATCGGTATATTGTTTTAAATTGATATGTTTTTCAAGTCTTTCACGCAAATCATTCATTTTTGAATTTAATGCTTCTGCTTGTCTTAATCCCGTTTCTATTGACTTCATGTGCTGATACTTATTGTTTTTTTATATTTTGTAATCCTGCAAGGTTTTCAAAACCTTGTAGGTATTGTTTTTCAAAACCTTGTAGGTATTGTTTTTCAAAACCTTGTAGGTATTGTTTTTCAAAACCTTGTAGGTATTGTTTTTCAAAACCTTGTAGGTATTGTTTTTCAAAACCTTGTAGGTATTGTTTTTCAAAACCTTGTAGGTATTGTTTTTCAGACCCAAATACCTACAAGGTCAAAAAAAGACCTTGCAGGAAAACTGCTCAACCACAAATCATTAAAAAATAATCGAACTCAGGTTGCTACCTAATATTAATTTTCAAAATACCCATCAACAACGTGGGTTAACTGATTTTCTTTATCTCTAATCAAAGTATATTTTTTTGAAATAAAGTTTTCGATTTTTGTTAAATCAGTTGCTTTTTTTATTTCACTATCTGTACTCAATAATATGGTTTGATGAGAAAGTTTTGGAAAATAATTCTCCAATAAAGAAGCCCTGCTACTTTCATCTAAATATCCCATAACAGTATCAATCATTACCGGAGGATTGTAATCCCCGTATTGGTGCAATGATTTTAGAAGCACTTGAATTATTATTTGTTTTGACGCTGCGTTCAATTCATCCAAATAGATTTCATTTCCGGCTTTGTGGTATATTTTAAACGATAGATTACTTAAATCTTCCGAAAGAACCACTCGGTCGATTTGATTTTCATAAACCACTAAAGTCGTGTTTAAATCAGCCTTCATCGCTTCTTCAATTTTGGCTTTTTTATTTTCCAAAAGTGCATTTGAAACTTTAGAAAAGAATGGGCCTAATTTCTTGAGTAATTCTAATTTTGGATTTGGTACTTCTTCATCTGACAAATCAAATCTTTTGATTTTGGCATCAACTCTTTCAATTTCTCCCTGACCATTTTTGATAGCTTCTTTGTATTCCTTTGTTTTTAACTCATTTACTTCGTAGCTTTTCATAATGTCTTCACTACCACCGCTATCGTTTTTTCGTAATTCGAGTAATTGAATTTGCAAGTCAGGCAAATTATAGAGTTCTTTCTCTAAACTGATTTTTTGTTGTTCGAGCGTGTTATAATAATTGATGCTTGACCAACCCAATAATTGTTCAAAATTAGCAAGGTCGTTTTTATCAACAAAATCATACCCTGACGTGTAACCGTTTTCATTCGCTTTTTTAAGGATGTATGTTGTTAATTTACTTCTAACTTCTGCCGAAGGTTCGTTAGTCAGTAAATCATTTTCCTGTAAAAATGCAATCACCTTATTGGCAATGGTATTGATTTGTATTGGTTCCAAGGTTTCACTTTCCGGTTGTTGTTTCTTTTCTGAAAGCAATAACTCAATTTCGTTTTGAACGATGCTTACTAACTTTGGAATGAATACCTGAATTTCAATGTCGTTTAGGAATTTTTCTGATTGCTCGATAAAAAGCACCTCTTTGTTTAGAATACCCTCAATTTGCTTTTCGATAATTAAAATTTGCTCTTGAATATTGGCTTGAAGATTTTTGCCCTCTTTAGCACTTTCATAGATGTCTTTTTGAGCAATAGAATACGTTAACGCTCTTTCGTATAATGTTTGATTGGAACCAACAATTTCCTCCTGCTTTTTGCGTTCATCGAGCAAGGTTTTATATTGGTTTCTTTCTTCTTCAATCTCAATGCTTTGGGCAATATATTCTTCGGTAAGATTACTTGTGGCAGAACCCAGTTGAATGTATTTATTGAAACCCATTACGTTTTCAATATTTTCCTTTATCACTCGGTTTAGGTATTCATCTTTAAGAAGATCTCCCGCCTGCATCGCATCAAAAAGAAAATATTTACTCAACTCTTGTGGCAAATTGGCTTTGATAATTTTATTTACTTCGGCTTCTTTTTTTACTCTTTCGGCGTGAGGAGTTGCCGTACCATAGTTGAATGTATCGCCATTAAGGTTTAATGACACTGCTTCTACCGGTGTGTTTTGAGCATTTAAAGCGTAAGTTCTTTTGATTTTATAAGTAAAGTCCGTGTGTAGCACTTTACCGGTAAAATGAATTTCCAGTTCAACTTTGTTATCATTGGTTACCAGATTTTTTGCTCTTGCACCTGCATTTTGTAATTTGTTGAAATGTGCTTCATCTTTTACTTTCAAGCCATACAAAGCACTATAAATAGCTTGAAACAAAGTGGTTTTTCCGCCACCGTTTTCCCCTCCTATTAGAATAATGGGTTGTTCCTCATTTACGGATAAGTCTAGGTCTAAATCCTGATAGGTTTTAAAGTTTTTGGCAATAATTCGGGTTATTAGCATAGCACTTGTATTTTGTTTAATGCTTTTTCAATTATTTTCTCAATCTTTTTACTGTCAATATCTTCATTATTGATTTTCAAATTGTGGTATTCCTTCAAGATATTTTCCTGTAACCAATCAAAATCCAATTGATGTTCCACACATAAATTTTCTATAATAGCCATATCTTCTTTACGAATGCCGTAATGTATGAATGTTGAATCTAAGCCTTTGTTTTTCATAGCTGTGTTATTTATAATGAAATTGGTCTAAACATATCCCAACCCGTCGTGTCTACAGTATTACTGATTGGATTATTACAATACCACCAATTTTTTGGTGCATTCTTTGGTAATTCAATTAAAATCCCTCCAATAGTTTTTAATCCTTTGCTATTTCTAACTGCAATGAAATCTACTAAAGCATTGTGTTTTAAATGTGCATTCGCAGGATCACTGCCTGATGTTTTTGTGTCAAATAGACAAGTAACATTAGTTTTACTTGATATTACAAAATCTACATAAAAAAGACTTTGCTTTCCTAAATAATCAATGTAAGGAACTGCAAAATGTTCTTTGGCCTTTTCTCCATTTTTGTACCACCATTCCAGATGAGTTGCATTTTCTTCTAAAAACTTCGCAAACCTAACCTCGGGTGTTGATGCTCTATTGTATTCATAAAACGGTTCTAAAGCGTGTTTTTCTACAGCTTCTTTTTCTTCGTATAATTCGTTGTAAATTCTTTCAATTGGCACTTCCCATTTGTAATTCTGAATATCCTTTGTCGCTTGATTTGCTTTTTCCTCTTGCATTACCTGATAGCTTTCTTTTGCTTTTTCGATTAACTCAATGAAGATGGGTTGGTTTTGATTGAACAATATTATTTTGATAGCATCATACTCATTAATACCAAAATAATCTTCGAAAAAATATTTTAATCCCCCTTCAAGAACCGGTGTACTATCAACTGCTGCATAAGGGCTACTATTTGACCTACAAAAGTCTTTAAACAATCGTGCCAATTCACTAGGTGTTTTTGCAAAACGCGCTGTTTCATTTACCATCTCAATTTGCTCTTCTCCCGTTAGGATTACATTCTCGGGAATAACAATTTCAATAGTAGTAACATCTGTATTTATGAATCGTTTTTTTAATAATCGTTTATTACTCTCAAAATAGTTTTCTGAACTAACTTCTCTTTTTATCTCCCAATTCAATTCGGCTATTTCATAAAGGGCTTTTCTGAAACTAGACCCTAAACGATTACGATGAATTCGCGTATTGATATAGGTCGAATCCAAGTGAACTTGGTTGTAATTTTCCATTCTACGTGCCTTGTTCATTGTAATGTAACTCATATCATCTTTTACAATTTCAATTTTGTCCTTACTTAAATTGGTAAAAACATACCCTTGATTTAGTAAAGCATTTGGATAATGTTTTTGCTCAGGCATACGCAAAATTCTACCCACCGTTTGAATTGTAAATGTGGTGCTTTTTAGTTCTCTAAAAATCAACAACACTCCTGCACGCGGGCAATCCCAACCCAAAGCAATAGCTTGTTTGAATAATAAAACCTCCACCATATTATCCGGCTTTTCAATACCTTCCACATTGTCTTTTCTGCCCGATAACCAAACTGCCAGCTTATTGTTATTGACCGTAATATTGTAGTTCACTTCCAGATTTTGCAAGACTACATCTATATATTTTTGGTCATCTACCGTATTATTATCACTACTATCGTTTGGCAATTGAATCAACAAAAGCGGGTTTATTTTAACACCTACATTTTCATACGCTTGTCTCAATTCTTCTCTCTTTGCCAATGCTTGTTGCAACAAAATCTCTTCTAATGAACGTCCTTCTTGCACAACAGTATCCAAAGCAGGATTAAGAATAATCCCCTCCTTTATCATTTCTTCGGCAATGACATCTTGACGTTCGACCAAAGTTCTATAATCACTGTTGGTAGTTGGTGTAGCCGAAACCCGAATTTCTACTTTTGGATATATTTTTTGCAATACTTCATTGGCTCTTTTGGCTGTTTTAGTATTGGCGAACATATGTTCTTCGTCAATAATGACAATGATTTCCGTATCGTTTAATTTTGCTTTGTTAATGAAACTGTATAAATTTTTATTTGTTTCATTTTCCTTAATCATTGTATTTTTCTCTTTGTTGATGCTCTCCCAATTGACAAACAACACTTCATTTGGTTGTAACTCATTATCCGTAACATCCTCAAAGAAAATAGGTTTTATGGAACGCATTTCAGCAAAATACCCTTTTAAGGAATTGTAGCTTTGAATATACAATTTGTTTGGAGCAATCCAGATAAAAGCTGCTTTTCGTTTTTCCAATTCATAACGCTCAGGCAGTTCTTCTCCTAATTTATTCAACAACGAAGCCATCATCACAGTTTTACCGGAACCGGTTGGCGCCTTGAAAACTAAATTTTGTCTAGCACTAGGTCGTTTCAATAACTTATATAGTTTTTGCGAAAGGTCATTGACCGCTTCCTCTTGGTAATTTTTTAAATGTATCATGCTAAATTTATGCGTTTTCTTGATTAAACAAATTGCCATCTACATCTACCAAATCTTCTTCTAAGACAGGAACTATGTCCCGTTTCTTTTTTGGTAAAACGTTTTGATAGGCTTTATAAATAGCATCTGGCAAAGCACACAGCGTAACACAATCTAGCACTTCTTCAAAATCTTCGGTGTAAGGATATTGACCGTTACTGAAAACATAAACCTTGATAGGGTTATCATTGCTTTTCTCGGCTTTAATTTTTTTAATAATTGCAATGCTCTCTTCAATCATCAAATCATCATAAATAATGATGAACTGCGTTTTTGCATTTGCATAAATGGTTGTCCAATTATTTTTAAAAACATAATTGGCAGTTACTTCATTGTAACAATCCTCCTTTATACACAACAACTCCGTAGCCAATTTGGTCAATTCTCGTTTGTTTTTCAGTGATTGATCTCGACTCACAAACTCACTTTTATAATACCGCAAATTATTATTCTCCAATCCTGCAACGGCAACACCTTTGGCATTGGTATAACCTTGTATTACTCGTTTGTTGCGTTCATAGGTAACCTCTTCACAAATATTATTTTCGTTATTAGTAACCAAAATACATTGGCGGTTGCCACCATCCTCTGCATTGAGTTGCATTGTTGCGTGAAGTGTTGTCCCTGAACCTGCAAAGAAGTCGAGGATTGTTGCCCCTGATTGCGAACCTATTTTTAAAATGTGATTTATTAGCTCCAAAGGTTTTGGATAAGAAAATGTACTATTATTTCCTAGAACATCCTTGATAGCGTCTTTACCCGATTCAGTTCTTCCATATCGAGGTTCGTATAATATGCTTTTTGCAACAACACCTTCGGGTCTATAATATTTTGTGTATACTTTACCATTTTTAAATACTAACTTGTCAAACTCTTCCGTTACCTTTTTTTGACCCCATCTCCAACAAGACTGTTTGCCTTTTACTATTCGAGGACTGTATAAATTTCCATCGTTATCTTTTATTTCAAAAACTAAAGATTGACTAAATCTAATCGAAGATTTATCCAAAGTAACTAAACCATATTCAATATCATTTTCATCTTTGAATGGATATAAAGCATTATCTAATTCGTAATTTTTATCTATGTTGATTAAAATATTTTCTTTATTTTTAGAATATGAAAGCACATATTCGTGTTCTACTACAAAATGTTTAGAATCGTTCCCACCACCTTGCTTTTTTTTCCAAACTAATTCTGCAATAAAATTTTTCTCTCCAAAAACTTCATCACAAAGCATTTTCAACTGTGCTTGTTCATTATCATCGATACTCATAAAAACAACACCCGTATCGCTCAACAATCGTTTAGCAATTCGCAATCTTTTGTCCATAAACGAAAGCCATTTACTGTGACGGTAACTGTCTTCTTTATCGACAAAAGTATCATTATATTTAAAATCTTTGTTTCCTGTATTGTATGGCGGATCAATATAAATAACATCAATTTTCCCTTCATGGGTGAAAGTAAGTGCTGTAAGTGCGTGCAGGTTGTCGCCTTCAATCAAAATATGGTTTGGTGCCAGCCCCCCAACCCCCAAAGGGGGAGCTAAAGCGAAATCGGGAAACAAATCATTTGCTTTAGCCTCTGTGTAGCCAGCTCCCCCTTCGGGGGTTGGGGGGCTTATTCTTTTTTCCACCACCTCTCTCAATACAGGCAAATTGTCACGCAATTGTTCCTCCACATCTTCGGGTTTGTCTTCCCAAACGAGTCCATATTTTTTCTTGGTGTTTACTAAGTTAATAAGATAGGCACGTTCGTCTTGCGAGATGCCATCGAGTTGTTTTATTTTGGAGATAAGGTCTTGTTTGCTAGTCATTTTTGTTTATTTTTTTTAAAAAATTGATTTTTTATTTTATCTTCTTTAAAAAAAATTATGCACTAGACATTTTTGTGGCTAAATCAAATTCTTTAACATAATCCAACCGCAGCTCACCCAAATGCTCAGGAATTGCTAACGACCAACTCACGTAATAAAACGCCAGCAACTGATAGCCTGAAAATCGTTTATTTGGAATACTGCCTACGATGTAGTTTTTGGTTTCTATGTCAATTCCTTGCGCCCCCATTGTGGCGATTTCGAAAGCTATTTTCTTGACTTCCTCCAGAGGTAAATCCTTGAAGAACCGTAAGGCTTCCACCATGAACAGCACCACAGCCATATTCGTTCCAATCGCCTCTTGTGACTTTTGGAATTGCTCCATTTTCTTTTCTTCAAAAGAAACATCATCGTTTAAACCAAAAGGATCTTTTTGCAGATTACTTATAAAAGAATCCACATCACTGCGCTTGCGGTATTGGGTCTCATTTTCCAGTTGAAAATAAGCGTCAATTTGCAAATCTTCTGCCCAATGTTGCACCAACTCAAATTCTTCGGCGGGTTTTCGGTTGTCTTTGTATTCGAGGAATTCGGCGTTCAGCTCTTCGGCTTTGCGCAATTCTGCCGGCGTGGCGTTAAAGTCTTTTATAAAGTCTACACCAAAAAGTGCATTGAATTGTAGTGCATTGACCAAGTTGTAAATCTTGGATTTAGAAAGTATCGCTGCAGGCGAACGCTCAATAACAGTCGCATCGGTTACGGCTTTCAAACCTTCTTGCAGCAAGGCATAAAGCGATAGAAATTGATACGGTCGCAGTTCAGGAAAGTTGTTGTATAAAAAATCCTCGATGAATAAATCTATCGGGGTATTGTAGGCTTGAAGATTCAAGCCATCAAATAATCCGTTACAGAATTGATCGATTGATTCCTCGGGAACCTGCATCGTATGCAATTTGGCAACCGTAGGCTTTAGTGTTTCTAAAAAAGAAACCCTGTTTTGTGGTGTAGCGGTAAAAAGTTGGTTTAATCCCGCTTTACGGGCTTGAATCACGAAGTCAAGATGCACCAATTCGTGCATAATCAAATGTTCCACCGCAGGATAATGTGGCTTAAAACGAACGAGATGCTTGGATCTGTTGTAATTTTCGGCAAACTCAATCTTGGCTGCTGTCGGTATTTCGGAATCTTCTATAATATCAATTTCAGTGCCTCCTTCAAATTCCAGTTGGTGCAGGTACTCTCTAAAAAGTGTTTTGTCGGTTCCGGCAACAATTCTCTTCGCCACATCAAAAGCCTGATTTACTGAATTTTTATGCAGCATATCCTTGTTTTCATTGACTTTAATGGCCTGAATGCAACTGTCAAAAGCGGCTTTTAAATCATTTTCTTCATCCGCAATAAGTGAAAAAAGAAAGTGACCATTGGGATATTCCGGGTTTGCCTGAATAGCGCTTTGAGCATATTTCTTGGCCTCTTCCAGATTATTTTCTTGAAACAATAAGTAACCAATATTCGTAATCCCTATGGCGTCATTGGGATTAGCCACTAAAGCCTGATCATAATATTTCAGTGCCGTAGCAATATCATTTTTGAATTTCGCAAAAATATTCCCCATCATCAACAATGCCCAATGGTTCTTGGGATTCCAGCGCAGGGCATCAATCAAACAATTGATAGCTTCCTCTTGATTTCCTTCGTCAGAAAGAATTTGTCCCATAATTCGATGAAATTCCGAATTCGTAGGATTGTTGGCAATAAGATTTTGTAGTATGGGTTTTGCCTGTAAATAATTGCCTTTTTCGCAAAGAGCAACCGTTTTATAGTAATCGGCTTCTTGGGCAAGGATCGTTGGAGTGTCTATTTCAATAGTAACCCAATCATCGGTAATGGAAACTTTTGGGGTAAAAGGACCAAAAGTGTAATATTTTTTTAATTCGCTGATTAGTAATGTATTACCCCCCCCCCGCGTAATTTTGGGAAAATGGTAAATAGAAAATCGTCTATTTTATGAATGATTTGCATTAAATGTAAATTGCTATACGTTATAAAAGATACTTTTTGTTGTTTTTAAAATTGCAACAGGTTCAAATGTAACCATTGTTTATAAATCTCGCCCTATTGTATGAAAAAAAAAGTGCTTTTTGCAAAAAAATTATAGGGTTATTCCTTTCCAAAAACGACCGTGATGGCTGATGGAAACGGGTTTCTCCATTTTTGAATGCGCATCAATACGGTAAGGAATTCCATTTTTTTTAAAGATAGCATCGGCGGAATTCAAGTTTTCAATTTTTTTGAAATACTCTTTCCCGGTAACAGCAATGGTATGAATGCAATCCTGATCTATTTTAGTTTGGGTAAAATATATTTTTCCTTTGATAGAAACAGTTCCTAATGTTGTGTTTTCGTAAAAACATTCCAGTTGCAAAGGAAAAAAACCTCGAATTCCTGTTTCCCTATTGTAGATTTTATAAGCCGCCTCTTTTCTGGACCATAAATTCCAAACCATTACTTCTGGATTTACGGCATTAGAAATTAACAGCTGTTCGTTTTTAGTAAATATTTTATCTAAAAAGCGGTTGCGTTGCCAATTGCTTTCTTTTTTGGCTAAAGCCAAATCGACAAGGTCATTTCCTATCATTTTTCTGGTGATTCACTACTTTTTTCAGCTAATTTGGTTTCAATAATAGCCATAGCTGCTTTTACATTTATCATGCGTTCCATTGATTCGTTATCAATCAAAATATTATATTTTTCCTCTATATCCAAAATAACATCTACTAAATTAGCGGAGTTTATCTTTAAATCATTGATGAAATCCGTATCTTCAGTGAGTGAGTCAAAAGCTTCTTGATTCAGAATATATGGTTTTACAATGGCTTTTAGCTCCTGAATAGTTTCTTGTTTGTTCATAATTAATATTGATTTTACAGCACTTAAGTACATTTCGTTTTCTAACGCCAAAAAAAAATACCACAAATTGGGGAATTTACGGTTCATTTTTTCATTTTTTAAATTTCTTAAAAATTACACACCCATTCACATCACCAAAACCAAAACTGGCTTTTGCTAATGTATTTATTTCTATATCAAGTCGTTGTCGTGGAACTCTTGATTCATCAATTAGTGCTGTTATTTCTGGATTCAAATCGGCACAATTGATATTCGGGAAAATAAATCCGTGATGCAATTGCAGTACCGAAGCCACGCTTTCAATACTACCGGCGCCACTTAAACAATGTCCAACCATCGACTTTAAAGAATTGATGTATGGAAAATCAATTCCTTTTCGATTTAAAGCCTCACTCCAATTCTGAATTTCCAGACTATCTTTGGAAGTGGCTGTCAGATGTCCGTTGATTGCGTCAATTTCACTGGCTAAAATTCCGGCATTTGTCAAAGCATTTTGAATGCATCTTTGCACCGCAACCGGATTTGGTGCAGTCATGGTTCCTAAACCGCGCTGCCCTCCTGAATTGATATTTCCACCTAAAACTTCCGCATAAATTCGTGCGCCACGTGCAATCGCACTTTCTAAATCTTCTAAGACCAAAGCACCTGCTCCGCTTCCGGGAACAAATCCGGAAGCAGCTGTGCTCATTGGTCTAGAACCCTGTTTTGGTGTTTCATTATGTTTAAAAGTACATACCTTCATAGCATCAAATCCGCCCCAAATATACGGGCCGGAATCACTGGTACTTCCGGCTAAAATACGTTTTGCCTGCCCTGATTTGATGCGTTCATACGCCATTAAAATACTTTCGGTGCCAGTGGTGCAGGCCGAAGAATTAGTAGAGACTTGATTTCCAAGTCCTAATTTCCCACCCAGATACGCACTCACACCACTATTCATTGTTTGCGCTACGGCTGTACTTCCCAGTCTTCTCGTTTGTAAATCATCTATTTTATAAATGCTTTCGCGAAATTTATCAATTCCGGAAGTTCCTGTTCCAAAAATAGTTCCGCTGTCCCAATCCGGTTCTTCGTTAATTTCCAATGATAATCCGGCATCCTTCCAGGCATCAATTCCGGCAATTACGCCATATAAAATCCCTGTTGAATTGAAGTTTCTAAGTTCTAATTCCGTAAAATAATGCCCTGCTAATTCTGCAGAAACTTCGGGTTTTCCTACAATTTGACAAGAAAATTGCAATCGCTCCAACTCAGCGTCGTGCCTGATCCCGGAAATTCCGTTTTTGATGGCATGAGTGAACGCATCAAGACCTACTCCATTTGGAGCAACTACACCAAGACCCGTTATAACTACTCTTTTGTTCATTTTTTAATGTTAAATAATATTCAATTTCAATAACAATGGCAAAAAAATAATAATTTTAATACTACCAAATAGAGTACTACAGTGACAAAATATTGAAAAGAATCAAATTATACTGTTGCTTAATTTATTTTAATTCGGTTTTGAGTCCCACTTCTTTGGAGAGGGTTGGGGTGAGGATAATTCCCGCTATTGTTCCTGTGCAAACATTTTCTCCTTTTTCGTTTTTCATGATGACCTTACATTTTAATTTTCCAAATCTAAAATATATTTTTTCTGAAATTACAATCACTTTTTCATTTGGAAAAACAGGTTTTAAAAATTCTATTTCACTTGATGTTAAGGCAATTGAAGTACTAGAACTAAATGAATTATCTAACAAAAAAATGCCAAGACAAACCAATCCAATTTGCGCCATGACTTCTATCAAAATTACACCTGGAGTAACTGGAAATTCCTTAAAATGACCTTTGTAAAAATCAAGATTTTCATCAAAAGTAAAGGTTCCTTCCACTCCGTTTTCATCGATTTGGAGAATTTCATCCACAAATAAAAAGGATTTGGAATACGGTAATTTTGCTATAATTTCTTCTTTTTTCATAGTTTTTCTATTCCCCATTTGGGAGCTAAAACTCCAATAAAATTCGTTGTGCCGAAAATCCCGGTCCAAAACTCAGCATTAATCCTTTTTCTCCTTTTTTAGGCTGCTTATCCATGATTTGTTCTAAAACATACAAAACTGTGGCGCTGGACATATTTCCATAGGAGCGCAAAACCTCTTTGGTATCATCAATATTTTTTCCCAAACCAGAAAATAAAGCCTCAACGGTTTGCACAATTTTCTTTCCACCGGGATGAAAAATAAGATGGTCAATATCCTCCATTTTTAAATTATTTTTTTCTAAAAAAGGATGAATAATATCTGGAAAATGAGAAACAATCGTTTCCGGTACTTCAATATCAAGTACCATCTGCAATCCAGAATTGGTGAGTTTAAAACCCATCATGTGGATGTTATCATAAAAATGATACATCTCCTCTGCTACAATCTCAGGACCTTCGTCATCTTCATGTGAGGAAAGTAAAACGCAAGCGGCACCATCACCAAAAATCGCAGCACTTACGATATTTGCCATCGAAAAATCATCGAGTTGAAACGTAGCCGTGGGACTTTCTACGGCAATTACCGCAGCTCGTTTTCCGGGATTGGCCTGCAAGAAATTTTTAGCATAAATAATTCCTGAAATCCCGGCGGCACAACCCATTTCGGTCACGGGAAGCCTTACTATATCCTGACGCAACTTCAATGTATTGATTAAATACGCATCGAGAGACGGAATCATAATTCCGGTGCAGCTTACCGTGATGATATAATCTAAATCTTGCGGATTCCAATTTGCTTTTTTTAAAGCTTTTGCTAATACTTTTTCACCTAAATCAATGACTTCACGAACATAAATAGCATTTCTTTCTTCAAATGAAGTTTTGGTAAACACCTCTATCGGATCCATTATGGAATAGCGTTTGTCAACAGCTGCACCTTCAAAAATTTTCTTTACTTTTCTGATGAATCGTTCGTCTTGTCCCACTAGCCAAGCATCCAAAAAAGGAATTATTTCAGCTGTTGTTCTGGAATATTTAGGCAGCTGTTTGGTTACGGTTTTAATTTTTACACTCATATTTTTGAAATTATCCATTGGTATCTAAAAGCCCATTTCCAATGAATCTTATAGTTTTTAAAATTTAATTTTTTCGAGAACGCTATCAATTCTTCTTTCTTAAAACCTCTTAAAATTGATATTAATCCATCTTCTCGTGACATAGCATTCAACTGAAATACAACACATAATGCCTGAAATAATCGATAGGCAATGGCACTACGATGTAAATCATTGATTACAATTCCGATGGATGTATTGTTATAAAGAACTTTCAATAATCGAATAATCTCATCGTCTTTGAAATGATGTAACGTCAAAGTGCACAAAACAATATCATACTTTAGATCATTAAATGATTCATTAAAAATATCTTCGCAGCGATAACTGATATTAGCATATTTATCTGATAATTGTCGTGCATGTGAAATTGTAAAATTGTTAGCATCAATGCCTATTAACTGGAAATTTAGGTTGTTTTTAAAACCAAAATCAGCCAGGGTTCGCAACATATCCCCATTACCACAACCCACGTCTATAATAACAATTTCTTTAGATTTGGAATCCTGAACAAGTTCTTGTACTCCTCTTAGAGTTAACTGGTTTCCTCCTAAAAGCTGATTGATCCGGGCAATTTTATCTAAGGCATCACGTAAAATCTCACCTTCCATGGTAAAATCATCCATGATTTCCGGTTTATCAGTTCTATATTTGGTATTTAGTGTCATTTACGAATGAAGAGTGATTGGTTTTCCGTGTGTTTTTTTTATAATTTTTGGCAATAAAAATGGAAATATAATTAATATGCGCATCAATACTGCTGAAAGTTTTTGTTTTTGTAAAATATTGGATAAAAACCGTCCCATTTTAAGTCTTCCCTTAAAATTTAAATTCCATTCTTGCAGGTATCGCTTTTCTAATTCGGCTCTGGATTTAATCTCGGTGTTATAAAATTGAACTACTAATTCTGATGCGATTTTGGCGCTATGAATCGCCATAGCCATTCCGTTTCCGCACAAAGGATGAATTAATCCGGCTGTATCGCCAATCATTAAAACATGGTTTTCCACGGCGTGTTTCTTTTTGAAAGAGATTTGGCTTATGGTCAATGGTTTTTCAAACAATAATGTACTGGTTTCAAAAAGGGTTTTTAAGTGTGGGTTTTGAGAAACAATAGTATTTTGATATTCAGTAATGTTTTTAAACTGCTTAAACGTTTTATAATCGGCTAGATAACACATGTTAATCACTTCGTTTTCAACTTTAGAAACACCGCAATAGCCTCCTTTAAAATTATGCAAACCCACTACATCATTGGGAAATTTCCCAGAATAATGTGCTTTTACGGCCAGCCAAGGTGATTTTTTATGAATAAATTCTCGATTCATTTTTTGGTCAATAATAGAACGTTTGCCAAAAGCACCAATCACCATTTGGGACTCTAAAACCATTAAATTTGTCGTGGTTATTATAAATTTATCCTGCTCAAAATGAACATTTTCTACTTGATCCTGTAGTATTGTACACCCGTTATCGATAGCCTTTTTATACAAATATTCGTCTAAAACAAAACGGCTGATTCCAAAACCACCAAGAGGTAAAATACTTTGTATTGTTTTTCCTCTTGCAGTAGAAAACTCAAGTTTTATAATGTGTGTCGGCTTTAAATGGGCTATATCTAAATCCAACCAATTGAGATATGGCATCACTTCATTAGAGATGTATTCGCCACACACTTTATGTTTTGGATAACTATTCTTTTCAATAACCGTCACCTGAAGCCCTAATTTAGATAAATGTATAGCCGAAGTCAGTCCAGCTAACCCACCACCAATAATTACTACTTGTTTATCTTTCATACAAAAGTAAATTTATGGATTTGTTTGCTAGTATGGGTATAACAAATGATAAAAAAAACTGGCCTTATTGTTTAATTTTAGTTAATACATGCAATTGCTTCATCAATTGTCTTTGAAGATACCCCTTAAATTACCGGTTGAAATTCCGAAAATCATTTCCTGTAGGTTCCTCAAAAACCTCGAGTTCAAATTCAGAAGTGATGGTAAATAGATGATCAAAAATATCAGATATAATAGTCTCGTATTTTAACCATTCTTTTTCTGCGCTAAAGCAATAAATTTCTAGTGGTAATCCTTTCGATGTAGATTCTAGCTGACGCACCATTATAGTCATGTCTTTATTAATACTGGGATGAGCCGTAATGTATTTTTCAGCATAGATTCTAAAAACGCCTATATTAGTCAGCCTCCTGATATTTACTGAAACGATCTCATTGTCCAATATTTCCGAATTAGTTTTTTGTACCTCATTTTCTTTTTGAGTGATGTAATTTTGAATTAGTTTGTATTTTTTGAATTGCGAGAGCATTTTTTCATCACAAAACTGAAAACTACTGACTTTTAAATAAATAGCTCTTTTTATTCGTCTCCCGCCAGAATCACTCATACCACGCCAGTTCTTGAAAGAGTCTGTGATAAAAGCATAAGTGGGTATTGTAGTGATCGTTTTATCCCAATTTTGAACTTTTACAGTATTTAAATTGATTGACATCACATCGCCGTCCGCATCATATTTTGGCATCGAAATCCAGTCCCCTACCCGAACCATATCATACACGGACATTTGAATACTGGCAACAAACCCCAGAATGGTATCTTTGAAAATTAAAAGTAAAATAGCCGTCATGGCGCCCATTGCCCCTAGAAAATAGAAAGGACTTTTGCCTAACATGATGGATAAAACCAGTATTCCTCCAATAAAATAGACTACAATTTTAAGTACCTGAATGTAACTGGTAATCGGTTTGTCTTTTAAAATTAAGGTATTGGACACTATTTCATCAAAGACTGATAATACAGTAATAACAGAATGTATTATTACTAAAATTATGAAGATATTTGATAGAATAATTATATACTCAATTGCTTTTGGAAAATCTCCAAAGATGTATGGAGCAACCATGATAATGATGAAAGCAGGGACTAAATAGGCTATTTTTTCAAAAACTCTTCTTTCTATCAGGACATCATCCCAAACTACTTTTGTTTTTAAAAAAATTTTGTGCACAAAACGAACTATAATTATTTTCGTTAAATACCAAGACAAAAAACTTATTATAAACAATACAAAAATAAGCGTCAAAAGTTTCAAATACAAAGCCACTATTGGATCTAAACCAAAATCTTCAATAAACCATTTGTCTAACCAGAGTGCGATGTTGTATTTTTTTTCAATTTGAATCATAGTAAATTTAGCTTTAAAGGTAAAGATAGGTTACCTATTCTAAGCAGTCAAAAACCAGCTCCGCATTGTGTTTACATTAACATCTTGTACTGGTATTTACAGCTATTTTATTTTTTTTGAATGAAATACATCCTCTTGTCATATTGCATTTTAAACTAAAAAACCCTTTCAAAGTTTAAACTTTGAAAGGGTTTTGAATTAAAAAATGATATTTAATAAATCGGATGTTCTAATTGTTATTTTGACATAAATGGTATTACAACTTTCCTTCTTTTATTTCTTCTACAATCTCTGGATTTAATAAGGTAGAAATATCTCCAAAATTAGAATAATCTCCTTCTGCAATTTTTCTAAGGATTCGTCTCATGATTTTTCCGGAGCGTGTTTTTGGTAAACCGGTAACAAACTGAATTTTATCTAACTTAGCAATAGGCCCAATATGATCTGAAATATGCTGATTAATCTCTTTGGCTAAGTTTTCTTTATTTCTGGTTTCTCCGGTTTCTTTAAGGATTACAAAACCATATAATGCATTCCCTTTGATGTCGTGAGGAAAACCTACAATGGCTGATTCCGCAACAGCAGGATGTTCATTTATAGCATCTTCAATAGGTGCTGTTCCCAGATTATGACCGGAAACAATTACCACATCATCTACTCTTCCTGTGATTCTATAATACCCAACCTCATCACGTAAAGCACCGTCTCCTGTGAAAAATTTACCTGGAAAGGCAGAGAAATACGTGTCTTTGTAGCGCTGATGATCACCCCAGATTGTTCTGGCAATTCCTGGCCATGGAAATTTGATGCACAAACTACCAACGACCTGATTCCCTTCTATTTCATTTCGTTTTTCATCCATTAGTACGGGTTGAATTCCGGGTAATGGCAACGTGGCATAAGTAGGTTTTGTTGGGGTAACAAATGCAATAGGCGATATCATAATTCCTCCTGTTTCAGTTTGCCACCAAGTATCTACAATAGGACATCTTCTGTCCCCAACATGATTGTTGTACCAATGCCAAGCTTCTTCGTTTATAGGTTCACCAACTGACCCAATAACTTTTAAGGACTTCAATGGGTATTTTAATACAAAATCTATATTTTCTTTGGCAAGCGCACGAATAGCAGTTGGCGCCGTGTAAAACTGGGTAACTTTGTGTTTTTCGATGGTTTGCCAAAAGCGACTGAAATCAGGATAAGACGGAACGCCTTCAAAAATTACGGTTGTAGCTCCGTTCAATAACGGGCCGTAAAGAATATAGGAATGTCCGGTAATCCAGCCAATGTCAGCGGTACACCAAAAAACATCATTTTCTTCATAATTGAATACGTTCTTGAAAGTGTAGGCAGTATACACCATATACCCTGCAGTGGTGTGAACCATTCCTTTGGGTTTTCCTGTTGAACCGGAGGTGTACAAAATAAACAACGGATCCTCAGCATCCATGATTTCGGCTACATTATTATCTGAAGCCTGATCCAAAAGTGGTTCCAACCATTGGTCACGACCTGCTTTCATATTGATCTTTGAATGAATTCTTTTGGCTACTAAAACTTTTTCAACACAAGGACATTTTTCCAACGCTTCATCAACAATTACTTTTAAGTCGATTGTTTTGTTACCACGAAATCCACCATCAGAAGTAATAACCATTTTACATTCACTATCATTAATTCTGGCTGATACCGCAGAAGCTGAAAAACCAGCAAAAACAACAGAATGTATGGCGCCAATTCTGGCACATGCTAATATTGAAACGGCTAATTCTGGGATCATAGGCAAATAAATACAAACGCGATCTCCTTTACTTATGCCTTGCTCACGCAACACATTTGCCATTTTGCAGACCCGTTGATGCAATTCATTATAGGTAATATGCAATGCTGCTTCTGAAGGATCATTCGGCTCAAAAATAATAGCCGTTTTTTCGCCTCTTTTTGCAAGATGTCTGTCGATACAATTTTTTACAATATTCACTTTGGCTTCAGTAAACCATTTTATGTCGGCTTCAGCCATATTAAAATCAACAACTTTATCCCATTGTTGGTACCATGTAAAATTTTCCTCTGCTATTTTTCCCCAAAATTTTCGAGGTTCACGAACTGATTTATTGTAATGTTTAAAATATTGTTCTAAATTTTCAATTTTATAGTAGCTCATGTTTTAATTTTTTATAAAAGTATTAAATCTAAGTCTATTCCTAATACTATTTAGACTATAAATACCCAGGAAAAAAAATGGATTATTCAATATAAATAGCTTTTAATTACTAATATGATTAATTTTTACTTTTTTGAGGGAATATGTAAAACACAAAAAGCGGAAATATATAAATACCTCCGCTTTTTGTATCAACAAAAAATCCCTAACAATTAATTTAGCAACGACAAATAGTATTTTATTTGAACTATAACCAACCTATTCAGTTGTAATAAAACACCAATTGTTAAAAAATTTTCGCGTTGATTTATTTAAGATCAATCATTATTACACTGCACCATTTTTATAAATCATTAGGGATTACTTCACTTAACGTTCAATCTCGCTCGACGTTAAGTGAATGTAAAAGCGACTATATTCATACTATTTCTTTAATAAATTTTAACTAATTCAAAATATTATAAAACCAATGGTATAGCGCTAATCCCAACACACCCTCTTGTGTGGTAATTCCTAATTTTTTTATCCAATTTTTTTCATCGCAGTCATGGATTCTCTCAACCACTCCCCAACTTCTTCTATTGGATGTTGACGAATGCTTTTGTTTACTGCAATAAGAACCGCATTGTCAACTCCATTTGAAGTTGAAAAAGGTTTCCCTATCACATTAGTATCTACCGTTTTCATAAAATTAATCAACAATGGTTTGCAGGCGTGATCAAATAAATAACAACCATATTCTGCAGTATCCGAAATGATTCGGTTCATTTCATACAGTTTTTTTCGGGCTACTGTATTGGCAATCAGAGGCAATTCGTGTAAAGACTCATAATACGCTGATTCTTCAATAATTCCTGTTTGAGTCATGGTTTCAAAAGCCAATTCGACACCCGCTTTCACCATGGCAATCATCAAAACACCATTGTCAAAATACTCTTGTTCTGAAATATGTGCAGCTGTTGGCGCTGTTTTTTCGAAGTTAGTTTCTGCAGTTGCAGCTCTCCAAGTCAATAAATTGATATCATCATTAGCCCAGTCAATCATCATATTTTTGGAAAATTCGCCAGAGATAATATCGTCCATGTGTTTTTGAAACAACGGACGCATGATGTCTTTTAATTTATCTGCTAATTCATACGCTTCAATTTTTGCGGGATTAGACAAACGATCCATCATATTTGTAATTCCACCATGCTTTAAAGCTTCTGTAACTGTTTCCCAACCATATTGAATTAATTTTGAAGCATAAGCAGGCTCGATTCCTTTTTCAACCATTTTATCGAAACATAAAATAGATCCGGTTTGCAACATTCCACAAAGAATGGTTTGTTCTCCCATTAGATCTGATTTTACCTCGGCTACAAATGAAGAGTTTAAAACTCCTGCTTTGTGGCCTCCGGTAGCAACCGCATACGCTTTTGCTTGTTCAAAACCAGCTCCGTTTGGATCATTTTCGGGGTGAACCGCGATTAAAGTGGGTACACCAAAACCTCTCTTGTATTCTTCACGTACTTCTGATCCAGGGCATTTTGGCGCACACATAATTACAGTGATATCTTTCCGAATTTGCATTCCTTCCTCTACAATATTGAAACCATGAGAATAAGCAAGCGTTGATCCGTTTTTCATCAAAGGCATGATTGCCGTAACTACAGCTGTATGTTGCTTGTCTGGTGTAAGGTTGCATACCAAATCAGCTGTTGGAATTAATTCTTCATACGTTCCCACTTTGAATCCATTATCAGACGCATTTTTAAACGAAGCTCTTTGTTCCGAAATTGCATCGGCGCGTAAAGCATAAGAAATATCCAAACCAGAATCTCTCATGTTCAACCCTTGGTTCAACCCTTGTGCTCCACACCCTACAATGACTACTTTTTTTCCTGCTAAAGCTTTAATTCCGTCTACGAATTCAGACTGATCCATGAATTCGCAAACACCTAATTGTTCTAATTGTAATCTGAGTGGTAATGAATTGAAATAATTTGCCATTTTTTATTGTTTAATGATTGTAAAATTTAATAATTGTAATAATTAATGCTTATTAGATTGAGATTCTTCCTTGGTCGGAATGACAAACTACATAGCGACTGAACACTTTTAAGAAAGTTTTTCTAATAATGTTGAAATCTCCATTTTTGCTTTGGAAACTGATATTCTCCCGGAACGAACAAATTGCATGATTCCAAAAGGTTTTAATTTATCGTACAATGATTCAATTTCAGCACGTTGTCCCGATTTTGAAATCACAAAATAGTCTCTGGCTACTGTAACTATCTCGGAATGGCTTTCTTTGATGATATTCTGAATTTGTTTTTCGTCAAATAGCAAGCTCGACTCAATTTTGAATAATGCATTTTCTAAGAAAATAGTTTCTTCGTCAATATGATAAAAAGCTTTGATGACTTCAATTTGTTTCTCGATTTGTCCTACAATGTTATGTACCCATTTTTCGGTAGTATTCACCACGATAATAAATCTGGAAACACTTTCTATCTCCGATTCGGATACATTTAAACTCAAAATATTGATATGGCGTTTCAAGAATATTCCAGATATTCTGTTCAATAAGCCAACGTTGTTTTCTGAATAAACAGAAATGGTGAATGTTTTATTTTCCATGTTTTTTATCCTCCCCCAGCCCCCTCCAAAAGAGGGAGTGCCGAAACTAGCTTAGGGTATGTTTATAATTTTTATTACTAATTCAAAAATATAATCTATTAACAATTTCTCTTTCAATCTCCCTCCCCTTCGGGGAGGGTTGGGATGGGGATTAACTCAATCTTATATCAGATACCGATGCTCCTGTTGGAATCATTGGGAATACGTTATTTTCTTTTTCTACCATAACTTCCAGGAAATAGGATTCTTTTGAAGTCATCATTTCGGCAACAGCCGCATCAAGATCTTCCCTTTTGGTTACTTTTTTTGCTTTGATGTAATAGCCTTCAGCAATGGCTATAAAATTAGGATTGATCATTTCGGTCGAAGCGTATCTTTTGTCAAAGAACAATTGTTGCCATTGACGAACCATACCTAAAAATTCATTGTTCAAGACCACAATTTTCACAGGAACTTTAGTCTGGAAAATAGTTCCTAATTCCTGAATGGTCATTTGAAACCCTCCATCTCCAATTATGGCTACTACTTCTCGATTTGGCATTCCCATTTTGGCACCAATCGCAGCAGGCAATGCAAATCCCATGGTTCCTAAACCACCTGAAGTGACATTACTTTTGGTCGAATTGAATTTGGCATACCGACAGGCAAACATTTGGTGTTGTCCTACATCCGAAACCATAATGGCATCTCCTTTAGAATGCTTGTTAATCATTTCAATCGTTTCTCCCATAGAAATTCCTTCTTTCTTAGGCTTTAACTCGTCATTGATTACGGCTTCTAATTCAATTTCATATTTTTCTTTGAATTCATTGTGCCAGGATTCATGTGTGTTATTTTCGATAAAAGGAAGTAAAGCGGTCAAAGACTCTTTTACATCTGCTAAAACGGCTACCGTTGTTTTTACGTTTTTATCGATTTCGGCTGAATCAATTTCAAAGTGGATTACTTTTGCTTGCTTTGCATAGGTTTCCAGATTTCCGGTGACACGATCATCAAAACGCATTCCAAGGGCAATCAAAACATCACATTCATTCGTCAAAACGTTAGGACCATAATTACCGTGCATCCCTAACATCCCTACATTCAGCGGATGATCAGTAGGCAATGCCGAAAGTCCTAAAATAGTCCAAGCGGCGGGAATTCCTGATTTTTCAACAAATGCTTTGAGTTGTTCTTCGGCTTCACCAAGGATAATTCCCTGACCAAATACGATAAAAGGTTTTTTGGACGTATTAATAATTGCAGCTGCTTCCTTAACTTTTTCCAGATTTAAAATCGGCTTTGGATTGTAACTTCTGATGCTGGTACATTTTTTATAGCTGAATTCCATTTGGTCAAACTGAGCATTTTTTGTAATATCAATTAATACGGGCCCTGGACGACCTGATTTAGCAATATAAAAAGCTTTTGCCATGATCTCCGGAATTTCAGAAGCTTCGGTAATTTGATAATTCCACTTGGTAACCGGAGTCGATATCCCAATAATATCTGTTTCCTGAAAGGCATCAGATCCCAATAAATGTTTCCCTACTTGTCCCGTGATGCACACCATGGGAGTCGAATCAATCTGTGCATCTGCAATTCCGGTAACTAAATTTGTGGCTCCCGGACCTGAAGTGGCTATCGCTACTCCTACTTTACCAGTCGCTCTTGCAAAACCTTGTGCTGCATGGGTAGCGCCTTGTTCATGACGTACTAAAACATGGTGTAATTGATCTTTAAATTTATATAATTCATCGTAAACGGGCATAATCGCACCACCTGGGTAGCCGTAAACCAAATTTACTCCTTCTTCTAATAAGCATCTAATAACGGCTTCGGCGCCGGATATTGTATTATTTTTCATTATTATTTTTTTAGGCTTATGTCAATTTTGCTATTGCTATTGGCGTTGATTTTGAAGTTATTTATCAGTTACACATCCTGTCGAAGCGCTCGAGACCGCTCTGATGTATTTTAATAAAACTCCCTTATTTACTTTTAATTCAGGTTGAATCCAATTTGCTTTCCTATGTGCAAACTCTGCATCCGATATTTTTAAATTGATTGTATTTTTGACTGCATCAATAGTGATAATATCTCCATTTTTGACGAGCGCTATACCGCCTCCTTCAAAAGCTTCGGGTGTAACATGTCCCACAACAAATCCATGTGAACCACCAGAAAACCTGCCATCAGTAATCAGGGCTACGCTTTTTCCAAGACCAGCACCCATGATAGCTGAAGTAGGTTTAAGCATTTCAGGCATTCCGGGGCCACCTTTTGGACCACAGTACCGGATGACCACTACATTCCCTGGTTTGACTTCACCCCCGCGAACCCCAGTTATTACATCATGTTCATTTTCATAAACAATGGCATCTCCTTCAAAATACTCCCCTTCATTTCCGCTAATTTTAGCCACACAGCCTTCCTCAGCAAGATTTCCATACAAAATTTGAATGTTTCCTGTTGCTTTTAGTGCTTTTTGGATTTCGTGTATTACTTGCTGACCGTCGTTCAAATCCGGAACAGCAGCTAAATTTTCAGCTAAAGTTTTTCCAGTTACTGTCAAACAGTCTCCATGTAACAATCCTTCTTTTAATAAATATTTCATTACTGCGGGAACTCCTCCAGCTTCATGGAGATCTTCCATCAGGTATTTTCCACTCGGTTTTAAATCGGCAAGTAATGGTGTTTTGTCACTTATATCTTGAAAATCTTTAAGTGTAATTTCAATATCTACAGCATGTGCCATAGCGATTAAGTGCATTACTGCATTCGTAGAACCGCCTAAAACAGCTACCATGGTAATCGCATTTTCAAATGCTTTACGTGTCATGATATCTCGAGGTTTTATATCTTTTTCTAACAAAATTCTGATTGCTTTTCCAGCATCAATGCATTCTTGTTGTTTTTCGTCACTTAATGCCGGATTAGAAGAACTGTAGGGCAAGCTCATTCCTAAAGCTTCAATAGCCGAAGACATCGTATTGGCCGTATACATACCTCCGCAGGCTCCTGCGCCGGGACATGCGTTTTGAATCACTCCTTTGAAATCTTCCGGAGCGATTGTATTGTTGAATTTTTTTCCCAATGCTTCAAAGGCAGACACAATATTTAACGATTCCCCTTTCCATTTTCCAGAATGAATTGAGCCTCCATAAACCATGATAGAAGGACGATTGACTCTTCCCATAGCCATGACGGAACCGGGCATGTTTTTATCACAGCCTGGAATAGCGATTAGTGCATCATACCATTGTGCTCCCATTACGGTTTCAATAGAATCTGCAATTACATCTCTGGAAACTAAAGAAAAACGCATTCCATCAGTACCGTTTGAAATACCGTCACTTACACCAATAGTATTAAAAATCAACCCTACTAAGTCCTCTTTCCAGACTCCTGTTTTTATTTTTTTAGCCAAGCCATTCAGGTGCATGTTACAGGGATTTCCCTCATATCCCATACTAACAATTCCAACTTGTGCTTTTTTTAAATCTTCTTCAGTCAAACCAATACCGTACAACATTGCTTGTGCTGCAGGTTGTGTTTCATCTTGTGTTATGGTCTTGCTGTATTTATTTAATTCCATTGTCTGTTTATTTGTGTCGGTTTTTATCTGTTTAAAATTATTGAAAATCAACGAGTGTTGCCTAAACAATAGTCGATTGTCCTATATAAACATTGTCGTTATTGAAATACAATAATTCATCTTTGCTCAAAATATAATTGGATATAAAATCACCTACTTCATTGGTGCCAAATTTAGAATAGGGATTCAAATCTGCTGTGACGACATTTAATTCAATTGCTTTTTCTACCGCTTCATATACTTTTTTAGCTTCTAACTGAAGTCCAAAATGTTCTAAAAGCATAGCAGCAGATAATATTGAGGCAATTGGATTGGCCGTGTTTTTGCCTTTTGCCTGAGAAAAAGTGCCGTGTACCGGTTTAAAAAGAGCACTGGAATTCCCTAGAGATGCTGATGGCAATAATCCAATGGCTCCTGTGATTACACTAGCTTCATCCGATAAAATATCGCCAAATAAATTTTCGGTCAAAATGACATCAAATTGTTTTGGATTAATAATGATTTGCATCGCGGCATTATCAACATAAAGGAAATCTAAAGTTACATCAGGGTAATTTTCGCTGATTTCCTGGACTACTTTTCGCCATAATCGTGACGTTTCAAGAATACTAGCTTTGTCTACCAGAGTCACTTTTTTTTGTCTTTTCTGAGCTGTTCTAAACGCTAAATGACTAACCCTAATAATTTCCTCATCGGAATACTCACATAAATCAGAGGCTAATGTGCCTTGTGCATTCGTCTTTTTTTCACTGAAATAAGATCCTCCGGAAAGCTCCCTGAAAATCACAAAATCAGTACCCTCAATGATTTTTCTTTTCAAAGGGGATAAATCTAATAAATCCTTATACGGTTTAACAGGTCTTATATTGGCATATAATCCTAATGCTTGTCTCAATTTCAATAAGCCGTTTACAGGGCGTAATTTTGGATCATGATTGTTGTCGTATTTTGTATTGCCAACAGCGCCAAACAATACAGCATCTGTATTTAGACAAAGATTCAATGTTTGCTCCGGCAATGGATTTCCTGTTTTTTCAATCGCAACGGCACCTATTAGTGCGTCTTCAAATACAAACTCATGATCGAAAACCACACCAATTGCATACAACGCTTTTTTTGCTTGTAAGGTAACCTCAGGACCTATTCCGTCTCCTGAAAGTACTGCTATTTTTAAATTCATAATAGTGCGATTTAAATTGTAATAGAAATCAAAATATTTTAGTTGAGGATTAATTCCTTACTCATTTTACAAGCTTCAATTATTTGATGAATATCATCATCAAGGACTTCTTTTTTGATATCGGCAAACTTTAAAAATTCAACATAGACAACATCTAATTGCACTTTTGAAAGTTCATATCCAACTTTTTTGGCTCTGTAGGCCAATGCTGCTCTGCCACTTCTGGCGGTAAGAACAATTGATGATTCATTGACACCAACTTCCAACGGATCCATGATTTCATAAGTCGCTCTGTTTTTGATTACCCCATCCTGATGAATTCCGGAGCTGTGTGCAAAAGCGTTAGCTCCAACAATTGCTTTATTGGGTTGCACCATCATTCCCATACTTTCAGATACTAATCGACTCATTTCATTCAGCTGACGGGTATTGATATTGGTATCTAAATTCAAATACGGATGTTGTTTGAAAATCATCACTACTTCTTCCAGTGCTGTATTTCCGGCTCTTTCGCCTATTCCGTTTATGGTACATTCAATTTGTCTGGCTCCATTTACCGCTCCTGCAATTGAATTTGCTGTAGCCATTCCTAAATCATTATGACAGTGGCATGACAGGATTACGTTATCAATTCCTTTGACGTTTTCTTTTAGATATTTAATCTTTGCGCCATATTCTTCCGGCAAGCAATAGCCAGTTGTATCTGGGATATTAAGCACGGTAGCACCTGATTTAATGACTGCTTCACAGACTCGAGCCAAGAACTCGTTGTCCGTTCTGCCAGCATCCTCCGCATAAAACTCCACATCTTCAACATACGATTTAGCATGGGAAACGGCAAATTTTGCTCGGGCAATAATATCTTCTCTGGTAGTATTCAGCTTGTGTACAATGTGTGATTCCGAAGTTCCTATTCCGGTATGTATTCTTGGTCTTTTTGCATGTTTTAAGGCTTGTGCCGCAACATCTATATCATTTTTTATCGCTCTGGTTAATCCACAAACAACTGCATTCTTAACGATTTTACTTATTTCTGAAACAGATAAAAAATCACCTGGACTAGATACCGGAAAACCCGCTTCGATGACGTCAACACCCATTTCGTCCAGTCGATTGGCTATGACTAGTTTTTGATTGGTATCTAATTTACATCCCGGAACTTGTTCGCCGTCTCTCAAGGTGGTATCAAAAATTTGAACTTTCTCTCTATTCATTTTCATTTATTTAATGTAATTTCACAACTTGATAACAAAAATATCTTTCATTACGTTAATATAAAACTCAATTTAATGAAATATACTGTTTATAAAGCAATAAAAAACTTAGTAAACAATTGAATTACAAAACATTAAGCTACACTATTCTACAATGGCTAACCATCAAAAAGATTTCTTGTTCGTATTAATTAAATCGCTTTCAAAATCTGAAAAAAGACAATTTAAGATTTTTGCCAGCCGATTAGAAACCAGTTCCAATACAAAATTCATCGAGTTATTTAATGTTTTAGACAAATCAGAAGTCTATGAGGAGAAGCTTATTTTGAAAAGTGGGATTATCAAAAAAGTACAATTATCCAATCTGAAATCGTATTTATATAAACAAATTTTAGTAAGCATCCGATTGAATATTCCCAGTCAGAATATTCGATATCAGCTTAGAGAACAAATTGATTTTGCTGCTATTTTGTACAATAAAGGGCTGTACAAACAAAGTTTAAAAATCTTGGATAAAACAAAGATTTTAGCGTTGGAAAATGACGAAAAACTCATGGCCTATGAAATTGTAGAATTTGAGAAACTCATTGAATCCCAATACATAACCCGAAGTATTCAAGGACGCGCAGATGAATTGGTTATTCAGGCTAAAGAACTGAATTATCGCAATACCATTTCCAGTAAATTATCTAATTTATCCTTGCAATTGTACGGTATTATGCTTAAAACCGGATATGTAAAAAGCGACGAAGAATACACCTATATAGATGATTATTTCAACAAGCATATTTCAAAATTTGACGAGAAAAAGTTCGGTTTCAGAGAGAAATATTGGTTTTACAATGCCAATCTTTGGCGAAGCTTTTTAGTTCAGGATTTTTTATCCTGTTACAAATATGCTTTAAAGTGGGTGACCCTTTTTTATGACAACCCAAGTATGATTCATTTGAATCCGGTGTTTTTTTTGAAAGGCAATCATTATCTATTGGAGTCTTTGTACATGCTTAAGTACAAATCGAAATTCAAAAAATATTTATTACTGTTGGAAGATACAATAAAAGATTCCCATTTTCCTGTAAATGATAATATTGCATCTTTATCATTTCTGTATTTATATAATAATAAATTGAATTATCATATACTGGAAGGTACTTTTGCAGAAGGAGAATACTTAATTCCTGAAGTTCTAGGCAAGTTAAAAATACATACGGATCATCTTGATGAACACCACGAAATGCTGTTTTACTATAAATTTGCTTCTATATATTTTGGGAATGAAAAATATACAGATTGTATTTTTTATTTGGAGAAAATCATAAACAATAAAAATCTTTCCATGCGAGAAGATTTAATGTGTTTTGCCAGATTACTCTGTTTGATAGCTCATTATGAATTAGGAAAAGATTATTATCTGGAAAATCAATTGAAAAACACCTATAAATTCCTAATCAAAATGAATGATTTGCATGAAGTGCAAAAAGAAATTATTAAGTTTTTGAAAAATTTAAACTCCATTTATCCAACAGATATCAAAAAAGAATTTGTAAAAATGAGAACAAGATTTATAGAACTGGAGAAAAACACCTATGAAAAAAGAGCTTTCCTTTATTTGGATATTATTTCTTGGCTAGAAAGCAAAATTGAAAACCGAAAAATAAGCGATATCATTAAGGAAAAAGCAAAATTGAATAATCGATAAAATAAAGTGGAACTATGCCCTTAATAATTTAAACGGATGAACGGATTTTTTAAAACAATTCTCGCAGGTTACGGCGCCAAAAAACTAGGCGGCGGCTGTTTTGGTACAATTTTAATTTTCATAATTATCTATTGGATATTAGGTTATTTTTAGAATTAAAACGCTAAAAATAACCTACTTATAATTCCAAAATTAATACATCAATAGTTCTTTTAGGTCATTTTCGAATCGGCCTTTCGGCAAATATTGATCTTCCAATGCTTTAGTAAACGGAATTGGTGTGTCTAAACTTGCCACTCGTTTTACAGGAGCATCTAAGTATTTGAAACACTTTTCCATTATCATTGCCGAAAGATCACTGGCAATTCCACCAAACATACTGTCTTCCTGATAAATAATTACTCTTCCCGTTTTCTTTACCGAAGCAAAAATAGCTTCGGTATCCAAAGGTTGTAAAGTTCTTAAATCCAATAAATCCGCTGAAATTTCAGGATTTTTTGCTAAAGTATCCAAAGCCCAATGCACTGCGGCACCAAACGAGATGATCGTAACCTGATCTCCTTCTTTCAACAAAGCCGCTTTTCCTAGTGGAATCGTATAATAATCAGAAGGAACCTCTTGATAAACGCTTCTGTACAATTGCTTGTGTTCAAAAAACAGTACCGGATTTGGGTCGTTTATGGAAGTATTCAACAATCCTTTCGCATCATACGGAAATGCTGGGTAAACCACTTTTAATCCCGGTGTTTTAGTAAACCAAGCCTCATTGGTCTGCGAATGAAAAGGCCCAGCTTGTGTTCCGCCACCGCAAGGCATTCGGACTACAACATCTGCTTTTTCTAACCATCGGTAATGTGATTTGGCTAATAAATTCACAATTGGATTGAATCCTGTCGAAACAAAATCGGCAAACTGCATTTCCACAATTGCTTTATAGCCATTTATAGACAATCCCATTCCTGCCGAAACCACTGCACTTTCACAAATTGGTGTATTGATGACGCGCTCTTTGCCAAACTGCGCTACAAAACCATCTGTGATTTTGAAAGCACCACCATAGTCAGCAATGTCTTGGCCCATGATTACTGAGTTCTCATGGCGTTCCATCGATTGTCTCAAACTGGCAGAAATGGCATCTACAAAACGAATATTTTCTTTTTTTTCTGAATGGTTAACTTGTTCAAATACATGCGTTTTATAAACATCATTTAGCTCTTCACTTAAAGTAGCTTTAATTTCTGGTTCGGCATTGGCAATAGCCAAACTTTCATCAATATCCTTCTTTATTTCAGCATGTAAAGCAGCGTCAAAATCCGCGGTAAGAATCCCATTTTCTGACAAGTATTTTCTATAATTTTCTACTGGATCTTTAATCGCCCACAGGTCCATTAATTCCTGCGGAACGTATTTAGTCCCACTCGCCTCTTCATGTCCACGCATCCGGAAGGTTTTAAATTCCAATAAAACAGGACGTGGATTTTCTTTCATCGAAGCCTTTAATTCAGATAATAAATTATAAACTTCCAGAATATTATTTCCATCAACAATATGGCTTTCCATTCCGTAGCCTTTTCCTTTATCGGCCAGGTTTTCGCAACGGTATTGTTCATTTGTAGGTGTTGAAAGCCCATACCCGTTATTCTCTATCACAAATAAAACCGGTAATTCCCAAACCGAAGCAATATTCAACGCTTCATGAAAATCGCCTTCACTTGTTGCTCCTTCGCCTGTAAAAACGGCAGTAACTTTTCCGTTTTTCTTTAGTTTATTGGCTAAAGCGATTCCGTCAGCCACACCTAATTGCGGACCTAAATGCGAAATCATTCCTATAATTTTATATTGTTGGGTTCCAAAGTGAAAACTGCGATCACGTCCTTTTGTAAAACCGTTGGCTTTGCCCTGCCATTGTGAAAAAAGTCGGTACAACGGAATATCTCTTCCAGTAAAAACACCTAGGTTTCTATGCATAGGCAAAATGTACTCATCTTGATCTAAAACTGCTGTGACTCCCACAGAAATAGCCTCTTGACCTATTCCAGAGAACCATTTTGATACTTTTCCCTGACGGATAAGAATCAGCATTTTTTCCTCTATCAGTCTTGGTTTCAGTATTCTTTTATATAAATCTAATAATTGATCGTCAGTAAGATTTTTTTTGTCAAAGGTCATTTTTCCCGTTTTATTATATGGTTCAAAGATAAAAAAATATAACAGTTTGATATTGTTTTGTTATATTTTTTTACATTGTTTCTAAGTTTTAAAATTCAGATATAAAATTATTCTTTACATTTGTATCTGCAAGGTTTTTAACCTTCAAGTTATTAAAAAATATTTAAAAGTATGCAAAACATTCCTAGTGTTGACTTGCGTGATTTCCTTTCGGACGACCCGAAACGTAAACAAAAATTTGTAAATGAAATCGGAAGTGCATTTGAAGATATTGGCTTCGTAGCACTCAAAGGGCATTTTTTAAACGACCAGTTGGTTGATGAATTGTATGGTGAAATCCGAAATTTTTTCGCTTTACCTTTAGAAACAAAACACGGGTATGAAATTCCTGGTATTGGCGGACAAAGAGGGTATATTTCTTTTGGAACAGAGCATGCGAAAGGCAGAAAAGAAGGCGATTTGAAGGAGTTTTGGCACTTTGGACAATACGTATCCGAAGGTTCAAAATATGCTTCTGAATATCCTGAAAATGTCGAAGTAAAAGAATTGCCTCGTTTTAATGTAGCCGGTAAGGAGGCCTATCAAATGCTGGAGAAAACCGGTGTTTACGTTTTAAGAGCTTTGGCAATTCACCTTGGTTTGGATGAATTTTATTTTGACCAATATGCCAAAGATGGAAATTCAATCTTACGACCTATTCACTACCCACCAATCACGTCTGAACCAGAAAATGCTATTCGTGCTGCTGCTCACGGTGATATCAACTTGATTACTTTGTTGATGGGTGCGCAAGGGAAAGGGTTACAAGTGCAAAATCATAACGGAGAATGGATTGATGCCATTGCAGAACCGGATGAATTAGTGATCAATGTGGGTGATATGTTATCGCGTCATACGAATAACAAATTGAAATCGACCATTCATCAGGTGGTAAACCCACCAAGAGAGTTATGGGGAACTTCACGGTATTCTATTCCGTTTTTTATGCATCCGGTGAGTGATATGAAATTGAATTGTTTGGAAAACTGTATTGATGCAGAACATCCAAAAAAATTCGAAGACATTACTTCGGGAGCCTATTTATACGAACGTTTAGTAGATTTAGGGCTTATTAAAAAATAAACTTAAATTTACTTCAGATACCAAAAGACATTAAGTGTATGCTTAATGTCTTTTGTTTTTTTTAATGGTGGAGACTTAAAGAAAACAGCATAATTTTAACCACATAGAAACATAGATAGAACAGAATAATACAAACCATTTTTGGATTTACATAGCAATGTTTTACTGTAAAAAAGTAAAACGCCTCATTCTATGAAATATGGCTATGATTCTATGTGGTAAAAAATAATTTAAATATAATATGGACTTACAAGACCAATTAAAAAACCTTTTTCCAGATCACGAACCATCGCCTGAAGAGCCGATTGAAGAAATGACACACGAATTATACGTTCAAAAAGAGCCTATGATTTGCAAATTCGAAAAGCGAAAAGGAAAAGCAACCACTATAATTGAGGGTTATGAAGGAACCGACGCCGATTTTAAAATTCTTGCTAAGGAAATTAAAACCAAATTGAGTGTTGGCGGTACTTTTAAAGATGATTCTATTATTATTCAGGGGGATTATCTCGATAAAATAATGATTATTTTAAAAGAAAAAGGCTTTAAAGTAAAACGTGTGGGAGGGTAATCCCCACCTAACCTCCCCAAAGGGGAGGAACCAAAACGAAATAAAAGAATACAATCTAAATCAGGAATCGGCTTCCTCTCCTTTGGAGAGGGCTAAGGAGAGCAAAAAATACTTTAATAATGATACAATCATCCGAATTAATATTAAATCCAGACGGTAGCGTATACCATTTGAATTTAAAACCAGAACATATTGCACACGATATCCTCTTTGTAGGAGATCAAAATCGCGTGGAGAAAATCACACAGTTTTTTGACAGTATTGAATTTTCGACACAAAAAAGAGAATTCAAAACCCAAACCGGGATTTTCAAAGGCAAACGAATTACTGTAATGTCCACAGGAATTGGTCCTGACAATATTGATATCGTTATCAACGAATTGGACGCTTTAGTCAATATTGATTTGGAAACCCGTCTACCAAAAGAAAATTTGACTTCATTGAATATCATCCGAATTGGAACTTCGGGTTCTTTACAAGCTGATATTCCTGTAGACAGTTTTGTGCTTTCTAAATTTGGATTAGGTTTGGATAATATGCTCCGCTCCTATTTGATTGACGAAGTTTCGAATCTTGAAATGGAAGATGCTTTTGTAAAACACACCAATTGGGATTTACGAAAAGGAAAACCATACGTAATCGCATGTTCCGAAAAATTGGAAAAAATAATCGAAAGCAACAAAATGCACAAAGGAATTACCGCAACTGCCGGTGGTTTTTACGGTCCTCAAGGTCGCGTGTTGCGTTTGAATATTCAAGATGAAGCATTAAATTCTAAAATGGATAATTTTAAATTCGGTGACAACCAAATCACGAACTTGGAGATGGAAACTGCAGCTATTTATGGACTATCGGCACTTTTAGGGCACAATGCATTGTCATTAAACGCCATCATTGCCAATCGTGCTTCGGGAACATTTAGCAAAGATCCATACAAAGCCGTTGATGAATTGATTGCGTATACATTAGAAAAAATTGCTTTAGGATAGAGAAATTAATTTTCAAAATCTTCTCCATTTGTAGTTTTAAAAAAGTGCTGTTTAATTTTTTTAAAACTACATTTGTTTTTAGAACAAAATGATAATGAAAATAATACTTACAGGTGCAACAGGAGTTTTGGGATCTCATATTATGTATGAAATTCTGGAGCTTTTCATCAACACTAAAATTGATGGAAAACTATTTATTATTGCCCGAAATAAAGGAAAAAACTCCGCTTTAGATAGAATAAACGAACTTTTATCCAGCAGCTATACACCACAAATCATAAAAGACAAAGGGATAGTAAAACTGCACGAATACATTGAAATCATTGATACTGATTTGGCTGTCATTCAGGACACTTTTTCAAACCAAATAAAAGATGCGTATTTCATTCATTCGGCTGGATTTGTGAATTTATCTACCGATGAAGAACAACGCGAAAAGATTTTTGAAGAGAATACTAAAATCACAAAATCCCTTTTCAATCTATTTCATCCTTTCATAAAAAAGTTTATCTACATCGGAACTGCTTTTTCATCTGGAAACCGAAAAGGATTAATTGACAATGATTTTCATAGTTTAGGATTCAAACCCGAGCATCGCAATGCCTATGAAAATGCTAAATTCCATTCGGAAAATTTTATAGCACAAGAATGTAAAAAAATTGGTTTGCCTTTTCAAATTCTGCGTCCAAGTGTGATTGGAGGCAAAATGTTAGGAACTGAAAATCCGTATTTTATTTCAAAATATATGGTTTTTTATCTTTTGGCAAAATTTTTTCATTTTACTTCCCAACGAAAAGGAGAACAAGAAAATGTGCGTTTTATCGTTAACGAAGACACCGTTTTGAACATTATTCCGGTGGATTATGTGGCAAAAGTGATTGTAAATACGTTTCAAAGAGACGATATTGAACAGCTTAATATTGTACATCATAAAAGTTTCAATATGGCAGATGGATTACAGTTAATCATGAGGGAAGTGGGCTATACCAATTTTACCTTAATACAAAATTCGTTTGACTTCAAATACAAAAACACCATCGAAAAACTGTATTATGAAAGCATTGGCAAACATTTAAATCCGTATTTTACTACAGCTGCCAACGAATACGATACCACTTTGTTGAACTCCATTCTGGAAATACCCAAACTAGATCAGGAAGCCTTCACCAATATGATTCGGTATGCAAAATTGAATAATTTTAAAGATATTAATGTGTGATTGCTTCATTCCTCGCAATGACATAATACCACTGCTACCAGACTAAATCGTTAACCATGAAATTTCTAATAAAACATGAATCTTATTTTAGAAACCGACCGATTAATTTTAAGAGAAATGCTATTTTCAGATGCCGACGCATTATTTGAAATGGACAGCAATCCTAAGGTACATCAATATCTTTGGAACAAACCATTGACGGATATTAGCGAAGTACATTCCTATATAGAACTTGTTAGAGCACAATACTTTCGAAATAATATTGGGCGATTTGTGGTTGTTTTGAAAAAAACCAATGAATTAATGGGTTGGGCCGGATTAAAATACAACACTGAAATGGTAAATAACAAAGTTCATTTCTATGATATTGGTTATCGGTTAAATGAAAAATTCTGGGGCAAAGGATACGCCAGCGAAGCCAGTTTTGCCTGGCTGGATTATGGTTTTAATGTAATGAAAATAAAAATTATGGAAGCAGCAGCACACACGGATAATATTGCCTCAAACAGAATATTAAAAAAAATTGGACTAAAAATGACGGAACAATATCTGGAAAATGGCGTTTCTTGGAATTGGTACGAATTAAAAAATCCTAACCTATAATGAACACAATAAAAATAGCCGGAGTTCCGGAACATTTTAATCTTCCTTGGCATTTAGCCATAGAAAGCGGAGATTTCGAAAAAGAAAATATCGATTTACAATGGACTGATGTTCCCGAAGGAACCGGAAAAATGTGTCAAATGCTCCGTGACGGCGAAACGGATATCGCCATAATCCTAACCGAAGGAATTGTAAAAGATATCCTTGCCGGAAACCCAAGTAAAATAGTGCAGCTGTATGTGGAAAGTCCCTTAATTTGGGGAATTCACGTAGCTGCAAACTCCAATTATAAGACAGTAGCAGACTTAGAAAACACCAAAGTTGCCATATCCAGGTTGGGTTCCGGTTCCCAATTAATGGCGTATGTCAATGCCGATAATCAGTCCCGACTGCATTCAGGATGGAAAACAGATACTCTTCAGTTTGAAATTGTAAATACTATCGATGGAGCCGTTGAAGCCTTGACAAACGAAACTGCAGATTATTTTATGTGGGAACGTTTCATGACCAAACCATTAGTTGACAAAGGTGTTTTTCGTAGAATTGCGGATTGTCCAACACCTTGGCCTTGTTTTGTAATTGCGGTTCGAGAAGAATTTTTGAAAAATAATCCAGTCCTTATTTCAAAAATTCTGGCAATCATTAATCAAACTACAGAAGATTTCAAAGATATTCCAAGTATTGACAAAACGTTGGCTTCAAATTACCATCAAAAAATAGAAGATATTCAAGAATGGCTGTCGTTAACACAGTGGTCACAAAAACCATTAACTATTGAAATGTTAAACAAAATTCAAAATCAGCTTTTTCAACTTAAAATTATCGAGAAAAAAGGTACTTTTGAAGACATTGTAAAAGCAGTCTAGATTATTGTTTTTATGCTACCATGATAAAAATAAAAAAAATCAATTTTCAAGGAATTAAACAAAAATTTCAGGTTGCAAAACCTTGGGACGACGTTATTATTTTTGTCCTGAACATATTGATTGCCATTCCGGTTTTTATCATCTTACATCAGAATTTAATCAACCCAAATTGGCCTCTTAATATTGATAGAGTCGTTCTGTTTATAGTAATGATAGTCGTTATTCAAGTGCTCTTGCGGTTCATGAGAACGATTATTCTTTTTTGTATTATCCTTTATTTTTTAATTTTAATTTATGGTTCTACTATAGGGAATTATGGGTTTAACAGCGTTTTTGAAGATTACAATTCTATCATGTATACCATGTCAGACAATCCATATCCGCAAGATATTATCATCGCTAAGCTACTTCCTTTCCCTAGTAAATCTAAGATTATTAATGCGATAGAATATCAAAATCCTAAAATTAGAAATTTTGCAATTATGGCAACGTCAAAACATTTTAAAGATATAAAAGGGTATTCCGATTACAGGACTATTATCCAGTGTTTTGCAGTTTTCAAAGAAATTAATAATCGATGGAACTACGTCAGCGATCCTAAAGGAGGAGATTATATAGCAACAGCCACGGAGTCCTTACTTTATTTTTCGGGTGATTGCGATGACCATTCGATATTAATGGCAGCCAGCATCAAAGCTATTGGCGGTACACCGCGATTGATTCATACCAAAGGGCATATTTATCCGGAAATTTTGATTGGTTCAGTTACTGATTTAGAAAAAGTAAATTTTCTAATTAAAAATATCCTTTTTGTAAATGAAAGCAAAGAAAAAAAACTCTTTTATCATGTTGATGAACGCGGCCAAATCTGGATGAATTTAGATTATACGGCCAGATATCCCGGAGGTCCTTTTTTATCAGAAGAAATTTTAGGAGCTTTGACCTTGAATTAATTAAAAGCTTTTTTTAGTACTAATACTTCTCATTTGATAAAAATTAATGAATCTTAAAGAAAAACCAATTGCAGTATTTTCTAATTTTTTTGATACTTTTTGAGAGTTATTTTCCGCTCTAAATACAGAAGTATCCCGTTGTTACGTCATTTTATTCATTAATTTTTTCTATCTTAACCCAACTGAAAATATTATTTTAATTAAAGTGTGCTATGGAAAATTCAAAACTCAAAGCCTTTATTCCTTTATTTTACCTTGCTTGGTCAGACGATCTTTTAACTCAAAAAGAGTTTGTTACTTTGCAAGAGTTCATACGCTCACAACAATGGATTTCCAGAAAAGAGCAGGAATATCTACTTTCAAAAGTAACGGTTTCAGCACCTCCTTCAAGAATAGAACTTGCGGAGTGGAAATTTGAAATAGATACTGCTATTGATCAGAATCCTCTGCTGAAATCTATATTTGATGTTTCAATGGTACTTGCAGAAAAAAATTCTGTTATCAAAGATCTTGCGACTGATTTTATGAAACTGGAAAACGATTTGGGAATTTTAGGTGAAGAAGCCGTTTCAAATTTAAAAAAAACGGCAAAAACCGTTACTTCAAATTATCATACGAGCAACACATTCGACATAGAAAAACTAACTCAGATTCTGGATGGCAAACAGTCTGCTATTATTAAAAAAGTGAAAACGGTCATCAGTCGACCAGATTTTGCCTATGAAACTTCAACTGATATAGCGGTATATCGTGAAAAAGTGTACGATTGGTGCACAATTCTTGCAAAAGAAAATCTGGGGAATATGGCGTATCCTAAGCAATACGGCGGCGGTGAAAATAGTGCCGATTATTTTGCTATAATGGAAACATTAAGCTACCATGATTTGAGCCTGGTTATTAAATTTGGAGTGCAATTCGGGCTTTGGGGAATGAGCATACAATCACTAGGTACCGAAAAACATTACAGCAAATACTTAAAAGATATTGGTTCGCTAAAGTTGCCCGGCTGTTTTGCTATGACCGAAACCAATCACGGTTCAAATGTAAAAGGATTAGAAACAACTGCTACTTATAACCACGACAACCAAACGTTTATCATTAATACACCACATGAAAAGGCGCAGAAAGAATACATTGGCAATGCGGCAGTACACGGTCAAATGGCTACGGTATTTGCTAAATTGATTATTGATGAAATGGATTACGGCGTAAATGCCTTTATTGTTCCAATACGGGATACTAATAGTACAATCCTGAAAGGCATTACTATTAGTGATTGCGGACATAAAATGGGACTTAATGGCGTTGATAACGGTACCATTCGTTTTGAAAATGTCGTTATTCCAAAAGAAAACATGTTGGATCGATTTGCTTCGGTAAATGATGAAGGAAAATTTGAAAGTCCAATTCCAAGTGACAATCGCCGTTTTTTTACGATGTTAGGCACTTTAGTTGGCGGCCGAATTGGGATTCCGAGATCTGCTTTGGCGGCAGCCAAATCCGGATTAACAATAGCAATACAATATAGCGACTCACGCAGGCAATTTGGACCCGAAGGCGGTTCAGAAGTTCCAATCTTAAATTACAGAATACATCAACGCAGGCTACTGCCTTTGCTGGCAAAAACGTATGCTATTCATTTTGCGTTGCAATACGTGACAAATAGATACCTAGAACGAACAGAAACTGAAATGCCAGAAATTGAAGCCTTGGCTGCCGGAATGAAAGCGTATTCAACCTGGAGTACTACTGCTATTTTGCAGGAATGCCGTGAAGCCTGCGGTGGCAAAGGATACCTATCAGAAAACAGGATCGATGCCTTGAAAAATGATACCGAAATCTACACAACCTTTGAAGGGGATAATACGGTATTAATGCAATTAGTTGCTAAAAACAGGTTGTCGGAATTCCGCAAGACATTTGGAGAAATGGATGCTATGGGTATAATAAATTACGTTTTTGAGACTGCTAAAACTGCTATTGCTAAAAAAAATCCTATTATAACCCGAAAAACAGATGAGGATCATTTATTAGAGGATGCCTTTCATCTGGATGCCTTTCAATATAGGGAAAAAACGATATTGGCATCGGCAGCAAAACGATTAAAAAAACTGATTGATGGCGGACTTGAACCTTATGATGCCTTTAATGTGGTACAGCACCACATGATTGATGTGGCTCAGGCATATCTGGAGCGAATTGTTCTGGAGCAGTTTCAAAAAGCCGTACAAGCTATTGAAGATCAGAAAAACAAGGAAATAGTGACAAAATTATGCCAGTTGTATGCGCTTTCACAAATGGAGAAAAATAAAGGCTGGTATCTTGAAGATGGCTACATGGAGGGGATAAAAACAAAAGCCATACGCAAGATGGTCAATCAGCTTTGCTGGGAAATAAGGCCGGATGCTGTCTCATTAGTAAAAGCATTTGACATTCCGGATAGTTGCCTTGCAGCACCAATTGCATTATAAAGAACTAAAAACATTTTATTTCATAGGCAAAAATGATTTTTCTTGTAAAACACCCTAACATAGGAGAAATTAAGAAGAATTATGCATTTGCTCAATGAAATTTAATCTCTTAATGGTAAAATTCTATTTTTAAAATCTAAAACGAAATCGCCAAAGAAGTCGTCAAAAACACATTACTATCTATTGGATTGTGGTTTTTCAAAAAGATATCGTCTTTACTGTTCAAAGTTCTGGCTTCTATTCTAAACATCATATTGTCTGCTGCCAAATAATCAAAATTAGCCGAAAAACCATACGTTTTAAATCCGTTTTCTGTTTCTGTAGCAATAATAACCCCTTTTTCATCCTGATAATATTCCGCTCTTGCAGCCAATTGAATTTTAGGGGTTGGCTTGTATTGCGCCATCAAAACAGGTGAAATCCAAATGTCATATTGGCCATTTTTTGTTGCGGTTTGTTGCGCACCAATATCAAAACCAGCAATCAGACTTGTCGTTTTAGATACTTTAAATTGCCCGTAAAAATTATTAAAATAACGCCATTTTCTGTCGGTATCCGGTTGTTCGTTCCCTATATAAGTACTCCAGTTCAATGCCATTTTAGCATTTGGTTTATACGTAATTTGTGTTCCAAAAGCCGGAGTCTGGTTCCCGTCAATTTTCTGAATGCGTTGCCAGCCGTTTAGATACAGTGCCGCCAAATACCATTTTTCACTTTTAGAGGTATACCCAATTTTTACTCCCGTTTCATAATACGGAGAATTATCGGCCAAAATACTTCGTGTCACAGTCATGCAATCTTTCCCAATGGCACTTTCAAAACCAATATGAGAGGGCATAATTCCTGCATCAACCCACAGATTGTGGCCTTTCGAAATTTTTAGCCCAACATTCGCCTCATATACGTTTTTCAACAAATCTGGTTCTGAGGCTAAATTATATTGGGCATATGTTCCGGCCATTAAAGCAAAATTAGCACGAATATTATCTTTGGAATAATTCAATTTCAAAAGACCTAAATTCAAATTGACTTCATTGTGCTTATTATGACTGTAAAAAAATCCCGGACGCACATGATGGTCTGGATTCCCAAAATCAAAACTGTAATACGTTTCTAAATATCCTGAGAACGTCAATGGACTTTTACAGGTTTCTTGAGCATTAATTGTTGTAGATCCTAAAGCTATTAAAGCAGTAACTATTATTTTTTTCATTGTTTTAGTCATTGTGAGGAACGAAGCAATCTCATCCTCATTATTTATTTTAAGAGCTAATCCCGCTATCATTCCAATCTTTTATCTCGTTAAAAAAAACGAGACAAAAGGATTTTCCCTTCTATCGGGGCTAGGCCTTTTGGGGTAAAAAAGCTTTTTATTTTCCTGAAAGGATTCTAAAAACCTTGTAGGTATTAATTTTTTTCCGTTCCAATTTGTCATTTTGATGAGGGAGGGAACATTATTTCAACGCATCCAAAGCTACATTCAATTCCAGAACATTAACTGTTGAAGTACCCATTATTGTTGGCTTATTAATTTTAGTTTCTACCAGAGCTTTTACTTTTGATAACTTTCTTTCTTTGGCCACTCGTTGCACCAGAATTAAAGCTCCTTCCGGGGAAATATTCGGGTCCAATCCACTTCCCGAAGCCGTAACCATATCGGCAGGAATTGCTCCTTTTTTCAAATACGGATGAACGATCAAAAACGTATCAATTCTCTTTTGTATCAAAACCAGATATTCCGCATTACTGGGTCCTTTGTTACTTCCAGCGCTTCCTGCCACGTTATAATCCACCGCCGAAGGTCTACCCCAAAAGTAATTGGATTTATCGAATTTTTGTCCAATATTTTGATAGCCTACTACTTTTCCGTTTACTAAAATAATTTCTCTTTTTCCTTTGTTTGAGGCCAATTGAGCAATTCCAAAAATCGCCATTGGATAAATAACCGCTAATAAAACGACCATAAATAAGGTCAATTTTAATATTGAAAATATATTTTTCATTTTTTTGTAGAGACGTTGCATTGCAACGTCTCATTGTATTTTTACATAAATAAAGCCACTGCCATATCGATCAATTTAATTCCGATAAAAGGAACAATCAATCCACCTGAACCGTAAATCAACAGGTTTCTTTTTAGGATGGAACTCGCGCCAATCGGCTTATAATCAATTCCTTTTAATGCCAGTGGAATCAATATCGGAATTGTAATCGGATTAAATATTACCGCTGCTAAAATAGCACTTTCCGGGCTATGCAAACGCATGATATTCAAACCTTCCAGTGCGGGAATCGCCGTAATGAAAAGCGCTGGGACAATAGCAAAATATTTGGCAACATCATTCGCAATCGAGAAAGTAGTAAGCGTCCCTCAGGTCATCAACAATTGTTTACCAATTTCAATAATTTCAATTAACTTGGTTGGATCATTGTCTAGATCAACCATGTTTCCGACTTCTTTGGTAGCTTGTGTTCCGCTGTTCATCGCAACACATACATCGGCTTGTGCTAAAGCAGGTGCATCATTCGTACCGTCGCCCATCATGGCCACGAGTTTCCCGTTTTGTTGCTCGTTTTTGATTTAGTTCATCTTATCCTTAGGCTTGGCTTCGTCAATAAAATCATCAACACCAGCAGCTTCTGCAATAAATTTGGCGGTAAGCGGATTATCTCCGGTAACCATCACGGTTTTCACCCCCATTTTACGCAAACGCTAAAAACGTACTTTCATTCCCGTTTTAATAATATCCTGCAATTCGATAACCCCTTGCACTTGGTTGTTTTTGACCACCACCAACGGCGTTCCTCCTTTAGATGAAATAGCAATCACTCGTTGCGCCGTATCCTCAGGAAAAACGTTCCCTGCCTGAAGCGCAATGTTTTTTTGCCCGCACAATGTTTCCGCTAAGGATTGCGGTTTTTGTGATTTCGGCAAATCGTTCTGCCTGTTTGTAAATAGTATTTACTTGATTTTTCATTAGAATGAATTTTATGTTCTTCATCGCTTATGCCAAAAGGTGTTCCAAGAAATCACAATCACAACTAATGTCAAGTAAGCAAACAACTTACGGCTTACGTACCAAAAAAGGGCATAAAAAAAGCCTATCAAAATGATAGACTTTTCTCAAAAAAATAGGGTTTCATTAGGTAAAAAAAAAGGCGTATACGATTTTATAAACCTTGCAGGAGTGACTGACCTGAGGTTTTAAAAATCGTGTAGGTCTATACTTTACATGAAACATATATTTTTTGCTTCTTGTGAATACTTGTTTAGCCTATAAAATTATCGGCTATGAAACTAAAAATGATTTGAGATAAATGATATAAACTATTTTTTTTTAGAAAAAAAACTCCAAAATCAAATTATTTTGAAGGTTTGCAAATTATGGTGGTCCATACGAAACTGTTTACGAACCATTTCATGCAGGATATAAAGAAGTTGTCTCTAAAAGATTGTGAATGATTTTAAATATCAGTCTTTATTTATACAACCGATCCTTTCTTAACAAATTAATCTTCAGGTCTACATATTGCAGCCGAAGGTTGTTTTTTAGCACTTCATATTCTGCAGAAATAAATTGATTTTTTACTGATGAATATAAAATAGCTTCCACTTTTCCACTTTCAAATTTGGCTTGGGTAGTGGCCAGAGACGCCTTCGCATAAGACTGTTTTTGGTTCAATTTATCTTGAAACTCCGTATAATTTCTTTTGTTTTGATTTTCTAATTCTATTTGATTGTGCAACCGTTGTTTTGTCTGTTCTATAACCAACTTTGATTTTTCACTACCTAGTTTTGAAGCACTAATTTTTTTAGTATTCCTAAATCCGTTGAAAACCGGAATTGTCAATAGCATCGCAATCTGATGACTTTTATTAGCTTGTAGTTGCGTAAAAAAAGGGTCCGCGATTGTGTTTCCCTGGTTTAAAGTTTTGTAATAAAAAGAGGAAAACCCATAATAGGCTGATAACACTGGTAAATTGAGTGCGCGTTCTACGGTAATTGATTTCAAACTATTTTCGTATTGGAGTTCCGCAAGCTTTATTTTAGGATTATAGAATCCTTGCTCTAAAACTTCAGTGGCTCTTTCGTTAAAATAAGACTCTAACACAACTGCATCCGAAAGAACCGCATCGCTAACATTCATCAATTGGAACAATTCCATTTTTTTAATAGCATACAATTGTTCGGTTGCTAAATTTCGGTTTTCTTCCTCAGAAAAACTCAATTGCATATCATACAAATCGCTTTGTGGCTTGCTGCCAATTGCCACTTCTTTTGTTACTCTGTCCAAATTAAAAGTGGCTTGTACGAATTGCTCTTTTTGAATTTTTAATAACTCCTGAGTGTAAAGTGCCTGATAATAACTTTCTAAAAGTTGCAACTTATATTCATTTTCTACAACTTCTTTCTCGGCTTTAGCTTGCTCAATATTGATTTTATCTTTTTGAGCATTTGCAAATGCGCCAAAATCAATCAGATTTGCTCTGGCATTGAGATAGAAATTATCACTTTGAAAATTAGAACTTACCCTTGCATTAGTGGCTGGGTCAATGGTGGAACCAAAAATGTAGCCTTGTTGTCCATTTAAATCGATCGTTGGCAACATTCGATTTAAAACCGAATTTTGTGATCGTTCTGTTCTTTTTATTTCTAGCTGCCTAATTTTTATTTCGATAGTATTCTGCAAACCCGTTTCCATGCATTTTGTTAGCGACCAAGAATTTTCTTGACCGCTGGCAAAAGCACTAAAAATTAAAAATAAAAGTGTTATCACTGTTTCTTTATTCATATTTTAAATATTTTAAAACATCTGTTTTTGTTGCTTGATAGGCTCTTGACAAAACAATGATTAATGTTAAAACCAATAGTATAATAAAACCAAAAAGGAATGGAAACAAGGTCATTTCAATTTTAAAAGCAAAATTCTCTAACCACATATTCAACAAATAAAAAGTAGGAAACAAAGCAATTAAAAAACCAATAATGCAATACAAAATATATTGTTTAGACAATTCTTTCAGTAGCACATTCGTTTCTGCACCAAGGGTTTTACGGATGGCTATTTCTTTCATTCTACTTTGTATCGAATACGAAGCCAAAGCAAACAAACCAAAAAGAGCAATGCCAATCACCACAAAATTTAGCAATGAAAATAGGTTCTTTTGTTTTACATAAGATTCATATGTTCTTGCATATTGTTTGTCTACAAAATCATATTTAAATGGGTAGTCAGTATCAACCGTTGCCCATAATTTGTCAATATCAGCAATCGTATTTTCAATATTATCCGATTTTAGTTTTACGAAAACCTTATTGATGTTTTGAGCAATATCTACGGTTTTAAGATGAAAGAAATACATTCCTGACACCTCTACTTCAGGACTTAATAAATTAAAATCTTTAACAACTCCTATGATTTTTAACTTTCGTTCTTTAACAATAAGTTCTTTTCCTATTGGCTCTTTCATACCCATTAGTTTTTGGGCTGTTTCATTAATTAGTACAGAAGTAATGGTGTCTGTAGCGTATTTTTTATCAAGTCCCCTACCTTTTATGACTTTAATTTTCATCATTTCAAGCAAATCGTAATCTACCGCAATTGTTCGTCCTTTAAAAAGCTCTTCTTTATACAATACTCCACCTAATGAATCGTCTGAACCATCGAATGAAACCAGACCTGTAGAAGATTGTTCAACTCCTTTTATTTTAGCCAATTCTTGTTTAATAGTACTGTATTTGTTGTAAATATTTTGTCCAACCTTTTTCACTTCATAATCGGAATTAGGAAAATTCAAATTAATTTCAATCACTTGATCTCCTTTAAAACCTAAATCTTTATTGGTTAGATAATCGATTTGCTGATACACAATATAAGAACCAACAATAAAGAAAGTAGCCACCATAAACTGGAAAATCAACATTCCGTTACGCAACCAGGTTCCGTTTTTACTTCTTCCAAAATTGCCTTTCAGAACTTTTAAAGTTTCAAAATTAGCAACATAAACGGCTGGAAGTATTCCTGCCACCAAAACTGTAATACTGAAAATCAGAATTAATTGCAGATAAAACTGACTGCCAATTATTCGTAAACTCTTATTTAAAAAATTGTTGTAATACGGCAAAGTCAACTCAACAATAACCAATGCTAGTAAAATCGAAAACAAACTTATTAGAGCAGTTTCAAAAATAAATTGAATAACAATAGTACTTTTTGAAGCACCCACAACTTTACGAACACCAATTTCTTTAGCACGTTTAACTGCATTAGCTGTAGCCAAATTGATATAATTTACAATCGAAAGAATGAGTATTAAAACAGATAACCCGACCATAATCAACAAAAACTGATAATTCCCTCTGCCTTCAGGATATCCATCTGCAATAGAATGTAATCTCGCTTCTGAAAGTGGCTCTATAACTACATTAAAATAACCTATTTTCTTAGCCATTTCCTCGGGAGTAAACCCCTCCAGCTTAGCTATTCTTTCAATGAAATCGCCATTATACATTCTTTCCAAGCTCTTTCGAGTATTCTCAATTTTAGACGGATCTTTAACTTTTAAAAGTAATTTAAGGACAAAAGGAGATGTCGTATTCCCACTCATCCATTCTTTCATTTTATTCATCACGACATCTGGAGCAATTGAGGAATTCCCTGAAATATGATACACAGCGCGTACCACAAACATTTGATCCAAACATGTTATTTGTTTTCCAATTGGATTTTCGTTACCAAAAACTCGTTTAGCAATAACATCTGAAATAGCAGCACTTGAATCATCTTTTAATGCCGAAACAGCATCTCCCTTAATAATTTCAAATGGAAATAGCGAAAAGAAATCAGCTTCAACATTGATAATTTTATCAACTATTTCTTTCTTGCCTTTGTAGATAATTTTATCCTTTTGATACCAACTGTCAGCATAAACGATCTTTTCTACATTAGCATCTTTATCTAAAATAGGTTTTAGGAATAAAGCACAATCTGAAAAAATGGGCATTCCTGTTAACTCTACTAAAACCTGATGCACATTGTCTTTTTCGGGATTCCAGGCGTCATAACTTTGTTCGTCGTTCCAATATAGTAAAGCGAAAATTAAGCCTGCAATTCCTATTGCTAGTCCGAAAACATTCAAAGCCGAAAAAAGCTTCTCGTTTTTGAGATGGTATAAAAATATTCGTGTCCAATTTTTTAGCATGGTTATTCGTATTTTAAGTAATGTAAAACATTAACTCGGGTTGCGGTATACGCTTTTAAAAGCACAATTATCAATGTTAAAACTAATAGTATGAGGAATCCAAAAATAAATGGAAATACAGTGATGTCAATCCTAAAGGCAAAATTTTCGAGCCATTTGTTCAACAAATAATACACTGGAAACAAAGCGATTAAAAACCCGATTGCGCAATATAAAATATACTGTTTTGATAATTCTTTAAGCAAAGTATTGGTTTCTGCACCCAAAGTTTTTCTGATAGCAATTTCTTTCATCCGACTTTGTATCGAATAAGAAGCCAAAGCAAACAGCCCGAAAAGGGCAATACCAATTACCACAATATTTAACAATGAAAAAAGATTCTTTTGTTTTACATAGGTTTCATAAGTTCTGGCGTACTCCTTATCAACAAAATCATATTTGAATGGGTATTCAGTATTGACTTTAGAAGTCCATAATTTCTCGATATCGGCTATGCTATTTTCCATATCATCAGCTTTTAGTTTTACATACACTCGACGAATGGCTGAGTAAGACATATTGAAGGAAGTAGCATGAAAAATTGTCATTGGCGGAACTTGGTCTTCTGGACTAAATAGATTGAAATCTTTTACGACTCCAACTATTTTTAATTTTTTTCCAAGCAATTCAATTTCTTTTCCCAACGGATTTTTCTCCTTTATCATTTTGAGAGCTGTTTCATTTATGATAACTGAATTAATTGTGTCGCTAGCAAATTTTTCGTCAAGACCTCTGCCCTTTATCACTTTAATTTTCATCATGTCAAGCATACCAAAATCAACAGCCATATTTTGTCCTTGAAAGTTTACCTCTTTATATGCAACGTTTGAAGACATTGCGCCATCACCAAACTTAACAATACCTGTCGAAGCCTGTTCAACTCCTTTTATCTTAGATAATTCCCGTTTAATAGTAGTATATCTATTGAATATATTTTGCAATAAAGGCGCTTCCTGATAATAGTCTGAAGCAGGGGGAGTAAAAGTTATAGACATTACTTGATCTCCCTTAAATCCAAGATCTTTATTGCTTAAATAGTTGACTTGCTGATAGACAATATGAGATCCAATAATAAAAAATGTCGCAATAGAAAATTGTAAAACCAGCATACCGTTGCGCAACCAAACGCCACTTTTACTTCTTCCGAAATTCCCTTTCAATACTTTTAAGGTTTCAAAATTGGAAATATAAACCGCTGGAAATATCCCTGCAACCAAAATGGTAATCATAAAAATTGCAAGTAATTGCAAATAAAATTCATTGCCGTTTATTATTAGTTCTTTTTCCAAAAATTCATTGTAATAAGGCAACCCTAACTCTACAATTACCAATGCCAATAAAATAGAAAACGAACTGATAAGGATTGTTTCAAAAATGAATTGACTAATAATATTGCCTCTTGATGCACCAACTACTTTACGCACACCCACTTCTTTGGCTCGCTTTATGGCATTGGCCGTAGCCATATTGACATAATTGACAATGGATAAAATGAGAATTAAAACAGATAAACCAACCATTATAAGTAGAAACTGATAGTTACCTCTCCCCTCTGGATAGCCATCAACAACGGAGTGCAATCTGGCGGTTGAGAGCGGTTCCAAAATAATTTTAATACGGCCATCTCTTTTAATTACATCATCAGGTGTAATTCCTTGTTCTTTCGCATTGTTTAGCGTTAATTCATTATAATATATTTGTTCAATCTTCTTTTTGATATCCTCTGCGTTAGAATAGGCTTTTAGTTTTAGAAAGACTTTAAAATTAAAAATATCTCGTTGGATATTATTTGAATCTAAATTCCTTCCTATCCTGTCAATCAATATCTCTGGAACAATGGACGAATTTCCAGGAATACGATAAACTGCGCGAACAACAAACATTCCGTAAAAAACTTTTAGTTGTTTACCGATAGGGTTTTCGTTACCAAAAACTCTTTTCGCAACATCTTCCGAAATGGCAATACTCGTTTCATCTTTCAATGCTGAAATAGCGTCTCCTTTAATAATTTTAAAAGGAAAAAACGAAAAGAAATTACTTTGAACATTGATGATTTTGTTGATTTCTTCACTCTTTCCGTTATAAAAAATCCGGTCATTTACATAATCCCCTTTCATATATAAGATAGTTTCAATTTCAGGATCTTTTTCTAACAAAGATTTTAATATCGGAGGTTGATTTGCAGATACGGTTCCATCAGGCATTTCAATCAATACCTGAAATACATTATCTTTTTCTGGATTCCAAGCGTTATAACTTTGTTCATCATTCCAATAAAGCAATGCAAAAATCAATCCTGCAATTCCAATCGCTAAGCCGAAAACATTCAAAGCCGAAAAAAGCTTGTTTTTTTTGAGATGGTATAAAAATATATTTATCCAATTTTTTAGCATGATTGGTAGAATTTATTGTTTGATTAACACATCTACATTACGACTATTTGTTTTTTCTGAAAGTATCATTCCATCTTTCATCAAAATTGTTTTTTGGGAAAAAGACGCATCGTACTCAGAATGTGTAACCATCAGGATCGTTGCTCCGTTGGAATGTAGATCAGTGAGCAATTCCATAACTTCATTTCCATTTTTGCTATCTAGATTTCCTGTAGGTTCATCGGCAAGGATGATTTTCGGATCGTTAATTAAAGCTCTTGCCACGGCCACACGTTGTTGTTGTCCTCCGGAAAGCTGTTGTGGATAATGTTTTAATCGGTGTGAAATCCCTAATTTATCGGCAATTGCTTCTACTTTTTTCTTTCTTTCAGAAGAAGGAACTTTGTTATAAATCAATGGCAATTCGATATTATCATAAACCGATAATTCGTCTATCAAATTGAAATTCTGAAAAATAAAACCAATATTTTCTTTTCTGGCTTTCGATTTTCCTTTTTCTTTCAATCCAATCATTTCCTGATTTAACAATTGATAACTTCCACTGGAAGCGCTGTCGAGCAATCCTACAATATTTAATAAAGTGGATTTTCCACTTCCCGAAGGCCCCATGATGGACACAAAATCACCTTGATTTATGGTTATAGAAACTTCACTTAATGCTTTCGTTTCTAATTCCTCGGTTCTAAATACTCTTGAAAGATTTTTAATTTGAATCATACTATTGTTCGTTTTTTGATTGATGCTATTTTTATGTTTCCTACTATTTCTTATTCTAAATTTAATATTTCCGCCCGTTTATAATCTTTGTACGATGACGTGATTACTTTTTCGCCAGCTTTCAATCCGCCAAGAACTTCATAATATAATGGATTTTCTTTCCCAAGTTTGATTGCTCTTCGTTCTCCTTTGCTGCCGTTGACAACAAAAATCCATTTCCCATTGGTTTCTTCATAAAAACTTCCTTTGGAAAGCACTACTGTTTTTGTTTTTTCTGACAAATTTAATTTAACCCCAAAACTCAATCCCTGTTGTAAATTCAAACTTTCTGAGGAAGTGAAATTCAATTCGACCACAAATCGTCCACTTTTTATTTCGGGAATGACTTTCGTAATCTGAACACGGATTGGTTTTCCATTAAAATCGACTGTTCCTTTTTGGCCATCAGTGATTTTGTTCAAATAAAACTCATCCACATCGGCAAGCAATTTATAGCCTTTCATTACATCAATTGTCCCAATACTTAGTCCCTGAATGTATGTTTTCCCCAGGATCGGTTCAAAAGAAGAAAGTCTTCCTGAAAGCGGGGCTGAGATTAAAAAATGCTGCTTGTTTGTTCTCAAAATCCCCAAACTTTTATCCATGAAAGCGATAGATTGATTCAGTTGTCCAATTTGGATTTGATTCGCCCGTTTCTCTTTGGTAACACTTTCCTTAATGATTTTCATTCTTTCTTTCTGGAAACGTAAATTTTCTACTGTTTTTTCCCATTCATTTTTAGAAAGGATTTCTTGCTCAAATAATTTCTTATTTAAATCGTATAAATTTTTAGAATCCAAATAATCGTGCTCTATTGCAATTAAATCTTTGGCCAAATTCAACTCCTGGTTTCTTAAATCGAGTTTTGATTTGTTCAAATTATTGATTTGTTCGATAATGGCAGTTTCTTGTTGCATATAATTCAACTCGGTGTTGGGATTGTAAAGTCGGGCCAAAGCTTGTCCTTTTTTAACCATCGCCCCATTTTCAACATAAATTTCCTGAACAGCGCCACCTTCGGTAATATTAATCAAAATAGAATTCAATGGCGTTACTTTTGCCTGGAACACGATAAAATCTTCAAAAAAATTATTTTCGACTGTTTTAATAGTAATTTCTGCTCTTTTGACATTCAGGCTCCTTTTTTTAGTCACTGAAGAATAAACCAAAAAACCAAAAACCAAAAAAAGTGGCAATGCGATGAATAGATACTTATTTTTATTATTTTTACGAGGAAGGATGGTGTCCATTGTTGTTATTTTCAGGTGTATAAAGCAATTTCGTGCCAAAATTTTAAACCTTGCAATCACCTCATTTTTAAATATTTTACTTTTAATACAAATTTCACGTGTTCAGTATTGAACACTTTTTGTCCAAAAATGAACAGTTAATGAAAAAGACAAACGCAAGCATTTTAGTGATTGACGATCAGGAAGACATCCTTTTTGCGGCTAAGATGCTGCTTAAAAAACATTTTGAGAACATTTATACACTCACTAATCCAAAAAATGTGGTTGAATTATTGTCAAAAAGCACCATCGATGTGGTTTTACTCGACATGAATTACAGAATAGGTTTCGAGGACGGTAGAGAAGGTTTGTATCTGTTAAAGGAAATAAAAACGCTTTCGCCAAAAACCATTGTTATTTTAATGACCGCTTTTGGTAAAGTAGAAACGGCTGTTGAAGGATTAAAATCAGGGGCTTTTGATTATATTTTAAAGCCTTGGGACAACGAAAAATTGCTTAATCTTGTAAGACAAGCTGTTAGTAAATCACGCAAAGAACAAAAGAAACTAATCGATGTTGCTACTACTGACGATTTCTTTATTGGTAATTCAGAGGCTATAAAAAAGGCTTATTTACTGGCTGATAAAGTCGCAATAACAGAAGCCAATGTTTTAATCCTCGGAGAAAATGGTACCGGTAAATTTGTTTTGGCACATCACATCTATCTGCAGTCCGAAAGAAAAAATAATGCTTTTATTCCCGTTGATTTAGGTTCCTTGAATGCCAATATTTTTGAAAGCGAATTATTCGGTTATGCTAAAGGGGCTTTTACCGATGCCAAAACAGATACTCCGGGACGTTTTGAATTGGCTGAAAATGGAACTATTTTTTTAGATGAAATTGGAAATGTACCACTGCATCTGCAGGCTAAACTCTTGCAGGTTATCCAAACCAAAACAATAACCCGATTGGGCGAATCCAAAGCCAGACCTTTGAATGTTCGCATTATTACCGCCACCAACTTGAATTTGAAGCAAGAAGTCGCAGACAAAAATTTCAGAGAGGATTTATATTATCGCATTAACACTATGGAAATTGTTTTGCCTCCATTACGGGAACGCAACGAAGATAAAATCCCTTTGGCTCACTATCTCTTGCAAAAAATGATGGCTAAGTACGGACGAGATGAAATCGCTTTTGATGAAAAATCATTGGAACAAATCGAAAAACATGCTTGGAACGGAAACATCCGGGAAATGGAAAACAGAATAGAACGCGCCGTGATTCTTTGCGAGAACAATCATATTACCGTTTCCGACTTAGATTTAGAACAAATAACAACTTACGAGGATAATCCAGACGATATTCAGCTGTCGGCTATCGAAAAAGCAGCCGTCGAAAAGATGCTATTGAAAAACAACAACAATATCAGTAAAACGGCGGAGGAATTGGGATTGTCAAGAGGTGCTTTATACCGAAGAATTGAAAAATATAACATCAGCACCAACTAATATGTTTACATCCTGGAAAATATACCATCTCCTTTTTATAAGATTGCTACTTATTCTTTTGACTACCGGAATTTCCTTCTTTCTTTTTCAAAAAGGATTGGTTTTCACGGCCGTATTTGGTGTCCTTATCATTTTTATACTGCTCGTTGAAATGTATTTTTATGTAAAACAAGCCTTTTTACTTTTCGACAGAACGATTACTTCTATTTTGCAAAATGATTTCACCTCTGATTTTTCAAAGCATAAATCGTATAAAAATTATTCCAACGTATTCAAATTGTATGAAAATCTAAAAAACAAACAAAACGAAGAAGTTTCAAAAGACATTATTTACCGTTCTATTTTGAACAATATTGAAACTGGAATTATTATCCTGCAAAAACAGGAAACCGATTGGAATATATTTTTGATGAATGATTATTTTTCCAAACATTTTAACGTTCCAAAAGTTTCCAAATGGAAATATCTGAAAAATCAGTTGCCTTCTTTGTGTGAAGTTATCGAGGAGCAAGATTTTCAGGAAATTAAAACGTCATTAGAGATCCGTGTGAATCAACAAGACAGACAAACATTTGTGCTGCAGACTTCGAGGAGTGAAATTTACAATCAGGATTATTTTATCGTTTTGCTGGATTCGATTCAAAATGTAATCGAGAAAAAAGAAAAAGAGGCTTGGGTCAATCTGATGAAAGTTATTTCTCATGAATTGTTGAATTCGATTACTCCCATTCGGTCACTTTCTCAGAATCTACAGGATTTAGTTCAGCAGGAAACCATTTCAACGGAAGACTTGGACGATATGAAAAGTAGTGTTGCTACGATGTTAAGGCGGAGCGACCATCTACAGCAATTTGTTGAAAGTTACCGCAAACTGGCCATGCTGCCATCTCCCAAAAAAGAAAAAACAGAATTGTTGAAAATGGTTGAAAACAGTTTCCAAATTATGGCTCCAATTTTCAAAATAAAACAAATAGAAGTCATAAACACGATTGCTTTCGACCACAGGCTAAATGTTGACATTCAACAAATGGAACATGTATTGATTAATCTTTTGACGAATTGTATTTACGCCCTGGCAGATACAGAAAAAAAGCGGATTATTATTTCGGCAGAAGTTAAAGAAAAGCGAATTTTTATTAAGATTACCGATAACGGAAAAGGCATTGAAAAAGAAATAGAAAGCAAAATATTCTTACCTTTTTTTACCACTCGTAACGAAGGAGCCGGAATAGGTTTGACTTTATCTAAAAGTATAGTCGAAGCGCACGGAGGGTATCTGGCATATCAAAATGAAGGTGAAGAAACAGCTTTTGTAATTTGTCTGGTTGATAATTAAATTTCTGTTTTGGATTAATCCTGAAGGAGAGAAAAATTAGTTATAATAATTATATACTAATCTTTTCCGTCTTCATTTTTACTCATAAAACTAAGAGCAATATAACCCAGTACAAAGAAAATCGCCAATATAAAAATTGAATTCCTAATCGAGTTTGTAATTGAAGCTACAAAACCAAAAATAAATGTACCAAGCACTATGGCAATTTTTTCAGTAACATCAAAAAAACTAAAATAGGTAGCATGATCTTCCGTTTCAGGCAATAACTTGGAATAGGTTGAACGTGATAAGGATTGAATAGCCCCCAAAACCATTCCTATCATTCCTCCAAGCGCATAAATTTGGATATCAATATATGTACTTTTAGCATCTAAGAAGTAGACCGTAAACCAAATAAACGCCCAAATTGCTACAGTAAGTTTTAGTGTTTTTATATTTCCAATTTTCTCTGATATTCTTGAAAATAAATAAGCGCCGAAAATAGCAATTACATTTATTAATAAAATTATAATAATCAATTTACTCGTACTAATTCCTAGTTCTTTTTTAAAGAAAATACCAGCCAATAATATCATTGTTTGTACCCCTATGCTGTAAAGAAAAAAAGCGGTTAAGAATTGTTTTAATTTTGTTAGTTTCTTTATACTTTTTGAAACAACTTTAAGCGCTATTAATCCTTTAAAAATATAATCTTTTTCGGGTTTTTTATGAAATACATTATTAGGCAAATAATAAAAAGTTACTTGGGCAAAACCAATCCACCAAATACCAACAGATAAAAACGAAATCCTCGCCGGTAAAGAAGAATCTGTTATCCCATACCATTGAGGCATCATAACCATCGTCAAATTAAACGCCAATAAAATTACAGAACCAAAATAACCATACATAAATCCTTTTGCACTTACTCGATCATGTTGTTCTGGAAAAGCAATTTCTGGCAAATAAGAATTATAAAAAACAATACTTCCCCAAAAGCCAACACTGGCTAAAATGGTACCTAAAATTCCAATCCACAATGTGTCCTGTCCCTTAAAAAAGAATAAACTCATGACTGATAACGAACCCAAGTAACAAAAAAACTGCATAAATCGTTTTTTGTTACCCGTATAATCAGCAATTCCAGACAATATTGGTGATAAGAGAGCAACTACCAAAAATGAGAATGATAAAGAGTAAGATAGCAAAGTTGAATTAATGAATTCTGTTCCAAAAAAATGAACAATCCCATCGTTTCCGCTTGTTACCGTTTCATAATAAATGGGGAAAACAGCTGTCGAAATTACTAAACTATAAACGGAGTTAGCCCAATCATAAAAAGCCCAAGCGTTAATAAGCTTTTTATCTCCTTTTTGTAATCCTTTCATATTTCATTTATTTATGCTACGAATTTATTTATTTTTTGTTTAACATTAGACAAAACGGGATGAAATCGTACATTAATAATCCGTTATCATAAGCACGCCGTTAGGATAAACAAAAAAAAGCTTTTCTGAAAAAGAAAAGCTTTTGTATAAAATTAGATTTACTAATTAATATGATTTTTATCTGTATATAATTCCAACTTTTACAGCTGTTGCTTTAGCTTCAGGAATTAATGCTTTCAAATTCGCAATTCGGGTAGCATCAGAGGGGTGTGTACTCATGAATTCTGGCGGTGCTTGCCCAGCGGATTGCGCTGACATTCTTTGCCAAAAAACAACTGATTCCTCTGGATTGTATCCTGCAATAGCCATTAAAGTAAGTCCTATTTTATCGGCCTCCGTTTCATGACCTCTACTAAAAGGTAACATTCCTCCATATTGTGTGGTTACTCCGTAAGCCTGTTGCCAAATTTGTTGATTCTCAGCACTTTTTCCTCCCGTTGCAACAGCAACTCCTACAGCACCTAATTGTTGCAATTGAGCAGCACTCATACGTTGAGCTCCATGATTGGCTAATGCATGCGAAACCTCATGTCCCATTACGGTAGCTAAACCCGCATCATCTTTAGTTATAGGCAGTATTCCGGTATACACTACAATTTTTCCTCCTGGCATACACCAGGCATTCACATCTTTATTGTCAATTAATTTATATTCCCAACGGTAATCCTTCAAATATTGTGATTGATCTAAATATATTAAATATTTTTCTGCAGCAGCTTTAATTCGAAGACCAACTGTTTCCACTTTTTTTGCATCAGCAGTTCCAGTAATTACTTTGTTTTCACTTAAAAAAGTACCATATTGCTGAAATGAGGTTGGAAACAACTCACTATTGGGAACAAAATTTAAGTTTTTTTTTCCTGTAAGCGGATTAGTTGCACAAGAAGATAAAATACCTAGAGCAAAAACCCCTACTATTAAATGCTTTTTCATGATTTTATTATTTTTAGATGTCATACAAAAATACAATTATTAATATTTTAAAACATTGAATTATTACTTGTATTTATAAAAACAAAATAGATCGATAATTGAATAAGAGACAATTAATGGATATTCCGGGGCAAACTGAACACCCTATTCCGGTTTAAACTGTGCATGTGATTCCGGAGCAAAGTGAATTAACGCATATGTCTTAAAAAAAATCGAAATAGGAAGAAGTAGAATATCCAAACAATAATTTGATTGAAGGTAAGCCGCTTTTATTTCATCTATTAATATTTTATGACAGGATTCATTTCAAATCCTCACGCTCTAAAATGAGACTTAAAATACAGATTTACGATAATTGCAAAGAACTTTTTTTAATCTATAGTGGACACTAGTGATTTTATGATAAAAATAAAATAACATGATATTAAAGATTGTATTGTTGCTTGTCTCTCTTGTATTGGAAATTATTGCAAAGTTAATCTTTCTATAATTTGAATTTGTCAATATATAAACGCGAAACTTTATCTTTTCAAAGAAAAATGTGATTTATACTCTTTAGAAACATTGTCTTCGGTATACGAGATAGAAAACCAGTAGTCATCTGCTGGGAGCGAATATCCCTTGAAAGTTCCGTCCCAACCGGAATCGTTCGGAAAAAGTTCTTTCAACAATTTTCCATATCGGTCAAAAATATATAATTTTAAGTTTTCTCCATTTGGTATTCCACTTATATTCCAAGTGTCGTTAAATCCATCTCCGTTTGGAGTAAAAAATTTAGGAGCATTTATGAGTTTGATTACAACTGGAATTGTAGCTCCACAACCTAGCGCATCACTTATGCTTATTTCATGAGTTCCAGGACTTACATTTGTAAATATATTGCTAGTTTGCGGAGAACTTCCATCTAATGAGTAAAGAAAATTACTTCCGTCACCCAAGCTTGGTATTGCATTTACGGTAATAGTTTGACTGTCTGTAAACCAGCCAGAAGTTGTCAAGGATATGGAAGCTGGAGGTGAAGACTCAATAACAGTGAATGGAACTGCATCCGATGTACAACCAAATATAGACAAATCGGTTACTGTTAATGTATACTTCCCTATTTGACTTGTTGAAAAATCAGAAGCAGTGCTTAACAAAGTACCATCTTCCGTTTTCCATTCAAACGCATATTGAGGGGCATTGTATCCACTTATACTATGTGAATTAGTAACTATACCAGTTTCAAAATCATGGCAAATAACAGTCACGTCAAGTACTGGATTTGGTTTTGACATAATGGTAATTACTATTGGTTTTTCATCCGGACAAATAACGGTTGATAGAATACCCTCTTCTGCATAAGCATAAATGGTTCTTGATGCTGTAATTAAATCGCCGGGAAATTTCTTTATATTGGTTTTGCCAGGCCCTCCTGATTGAGTGAAGTAGCTAGTTATTGGAGCTATAAATGGAGGTAATTCGTATGATTCACATCTTATTACAGGAGCAATAGCAGGAATTACAGGGCTATTGTAAATGGTAACCGTGAAATCATCTTCATCAAAACAGGCAATTCTATTATTCTCTTCTGCGTATATATATAATTTTGTCGTACTGGTTATCGGAGCGTAGGGAAGTGATAATTTTATACCTGCACCATGAGGACCATTGGTATCCGTATAGTAATCACCAGGACCAATTATTACCGGTAAATCATACGTATTGCATGCGTATTGATTTTGAATATTTACCACTTGATTTATCAAAAGTAATATACTATATTCAGAGATACAAGTATTTGGTGCAACTGCAGGAGCGTAAACATATATTGTTTTTGAAGATGAAATGGTGTAACCAGGAGGTAATATCGGATTTGTAGGCGAAGGACCTCCCGAAAATTCATAATATTCTCCATTTATTAAATCATCTAGTACATAATTTTCTCCACATTTTAGAACTTCTACCGGCCTTGCATCAATCAATGGTGAAGGACTAATGGTAATGAGAAACTTTTCTTCTAAATAACAAGTTTGAGTTACAGCCTTATCATAAAAATACATGGTTTGTGTAGTAGTGACAGGGAATCCTACAGGACACATCTTTCCAGTTCCTAAAGGGCCTGTAAAATAATTACCAGAATGTGCTACTGGCGGTAAATAATAGACATCACATTGAGGAGTTGTATCAATCATAATTGGTAATGGTACTGTGTTTATGGTAACCGTAAATGGTAAATCAGTAATACAACTTTCTTCGTTGACATAGTACCAAAGTGTCGTTGTTGCATCAATTGATGTTCCTGCAGCGACAAGTGAACCATCTCCTCCTGAATTGGTTCTATAATCACCAACTATTAATAAAGGTAAAATATAAGCAGAACAGGAATTAATATCCGATGGAGGATTAATAGCAGAAAGGCCAATATAAACTGTGAATGTTTTTTCAGAAGAAAAGGTCAAGAAATCTTTATAAACGTATATCGTCTTGGTCAAGTTAATAACAGTACCTGCTTCCATTATAGGAAGACCTTTATTTGGTCCCGAATAATAAATTCCTCCATTTGGATCACTAGGTAATGTGTATGAACTACAGCCAAATTGATTTGTATAATCCGGTAGTAGTGCGATTGGAATTATCGTTATGACAAAAGAAGTTTCTTTTATACATGGTGGTGTGACTGTATTGTCTTCAAACCTGACATATATGGTGTTTATTCCGGATGTATTAATAATTGTTCCAGCTGCTAATACCGTATTTCCTGGAGTAGTCGTACCACCACTCTGTGTGAAATATTTTCCATAAGGTAATCCTGGGAGTCTATATTCTGTCAAATATACAAATGATCTAGAGGTTATTTCATCCAAATCAACAACGGTAACTTTAAAAGAATCTTGATTCGAACAAATTCCAGATTGGTTAAAAACATAAATATCACTAGTGGCATCGATACTACTTCCAGCAAAAAGTTGTGTACCACTTCCATTTTTATCTGTCCAGTATTCAGCTCCCACATTTATTAATGTTGGCAAAGTATACGAAGTACAAACAAATACATCTTTTAAAATATCGACTAGCGGTAGTGGACTTACGGTAATTTGAAAACTGGTAACCACAAAACAGTTATCATTTGAAATATTTTGGAGCCTAGCCCATATTGTAGTACTAGAAGACAGTAAAATAGTACTACCGCCAGTATTTATTATATTTGTATTATTATTGGCTCCCGCAAAAGAGGAATGATAAGAGATTATATTGTAAGTGGTATTTTGCAATCCAAATATTGAAGATTTTTGTGGCGCTAAGTCGAAGTTTGCTTTTAGAGGTATATCCGTTATGTTTCTGGCGCATACCGTTATATTATCGGGAATAGTTGCAATTGTTGGAGGTGGAACAATCTGGAGTTGAAAAGAGCGTATTTCATAACATAATGTAGTAGGATTTTGTATTCTGACATAAATTTTTTTTCCGCTTTCAGAACTCAAAACAGTAAAAGGACTTGCAATTAGTTCAGTCCCAGCATTTGCATCTGCATTTGTAAGATGATAAGAGATAATTGTTCCAGCAGGTAAATCATCTAAAACACCAACTGCATTAGTTGATTTGTTATTGCCCGCTACTATAATAGAGGTATTTTTTGTTAAATCAAAATCATAAATAGCAGCTCCTGTATCACAGATGTAAATATTAGGGACAGTTGCAATAGCTCCGATAGTAGGATAAATTTTGATCGTTATTTCATCAGTTATTTCAGTGCAACCTGGCTCCTTGTAAGTGACACTAAAGGTATGATTCCCAGAACTTATTAACGGAGTAATAGTATTGAGATTTAAAATAGCTCCCGTTTGAGCTGGTGAAAAGGCAACTCCTTCTTTTTCCCATACAAATGTAGTTCCGGTTCCTAAACTGGCAGCAGATAATATTGGTAAAATGCTTCCGGGACAAATTGTACTTTTGTTAGCATCGGTATAGTCTAATCCCAAAACATTTTGTCCAATGTTAAGACTATTTGCTTTAATAAATATTGCAGAATCATAAGCCGTATTATTTCCACCATCAGCAATAACTAATTTAATACGGTAAATGTGGCTCGTGTTTAAACCAGTTGCTGAGGCTATCATCGGAATTGTTTGTCCATTGAAATTAATCGCAGGACCAAATCCACTGCCGTTAAAAGCTCCAAAATAGCTTGGATTTGCAGAAAGGCAATTGGTATTATAAGCATTATCTCTTATCGTTTCCACTGAAACAGGTATTGTGGTATTTGGTATTACAGCTAAATTTACATTTGAGCCACCAGCAGTAACATCTTTCAAAAGAAATGCAAATGCATCTGAGAAATTACATTGCGAAGTACCATACTCTTCCGAAGCAAAAAGAAAGGAGAAATCGAAATTTGGAGATTTTGGTTTGAAATCAAATTCAATATAACTCGCATTAACAGAGTTCATAGTTATTCCTGATTGTGATAGTAAATTAGCCTCTAAATCTGTATCACCAGTCCAAGCAGCATTTCCGTCGATTAAAATAGTGTTATTTGGACTTACAATTTTTGTAACATCACCGGTGGACAAAACAACACCATTAGAAAAGGGAAAATTAGCATTGGTGTTTTCAAAATATCCAATACCATTTGTTGAGCCATACTGCGAACCTGTTTTGTATTTAACGTTAGTTCCGGATACACAAGGAGAATTAATTAAAATTTGATTAATCAATTGTTCGACCGAATAATTAGTTGTGTTGATCGTTACTGATTGAGAAAAACAAGCGACATAACAGAATAAAAATAGTAGTGGTAGGAATTTTTTCATAAAAGGATTAATTGAATTTTGCGAATTTTAAATAAATTGGCAAAGAGCTAACAAATTATTATTTTTACAAATCGCTTGGTATCTAAGTAATAGTTAAAATTTAATGTCGTATTTTTTTTCAAAATTATTCAGTACAAAGTATAATTTTTCTTTGAGGCTTTGGTATTTCTTATAAGCATCAAAACTAACCGTTGATATTTTATTCTACGCCATAGAATTTCTATCAGGTTTAATTCTGAAGAATACGTTGGTGTCAACCTTACTGGTGTATTGACTACTATAATCTGTATTGAAAATTTAAGGCGCATCAGTCGGCACTCATTGTGTTGCTTACACTACAGTTCAAAACAAATCTTGTGTTCAAATCTATAATCGCAGTCAAATACATAAATCCTTTTGCAATAGGAATGTAGGTGGTATCTGTTGCCTATATCTGATTTTTATGCTAATAATATCGTTACAAACTATAATTTGAGACCAATAAAAAGCACATTAATAACTCGCTATATAAACACTATGTCACGACACTAAAGACCTGTCAAAAAACTCAAAACAATTATCATTATAAATACGTAAGTGGCGGTCATTTTTCAGATAAAATTGTATCATGAAGAAAAAAATGAGTATCAAAAATATTTTATTCTGTCCGATAATTGACTCGTTATTCTTTTTACCTTATGAACACAACAGCTTACAAAAAAACACTTAAAAATAAAATGAGCCTGACTTATTTATATTTTGAACACAAAAAATGCGTTTTCAAAATAAAAAAGACAGACTCAAAATAAAAAACAAATTTAATTCAAAAAACTTTAGGTCTTGTTAACTCATTAACTAACAAGTATTACATTAGTGAATTTAATTTTTAGGTAGAAAATAAAGAAAACTAAACTTTTAAAAAAATCTCAATGGTCCTATCAACCTACCCAACAAACACTAAACTAATTCATTCAATTTAATGTTAACGTAATCTCAATTAAAAAAAAGAACCTACATCGATGTCATTTGATTTTTAGAAAATAAATTAAACTTAATAAAAATTTCATGCGAAGCAGTATTATAATTGCGCATACTTCTTGTTTCTAAATCATATCCATACCCAATAAAAACTCTATTATTAATCTGAAACCCTACAAGACTATTTATGGTTCCACCAAAACGATATGACGTCCCGAAGGTGAATACATCATTGACTAAAAAAGTTGCTGATGCATACGTTTGCACGTGACCTTCTTGAACTATTTTAACCAGTAATGCCGGCTTAAATTTTAAATTATAATCTAACTCAAATAAATGATTCGCTGTAAGAAAAATATTCAAATTATCTGTAGCAATACTACTGCTACTTGCATTACTGGAGTATTTATCATAAAATTTTGTTGCCAACAGATTAGGAACAGATAAACCAATAGAAGTTTTGTCAGAATGCAGATACAAACCAACTCCAATATTTGGAGAAAATTTATTATCAATATTATTTTCAAAAACAGACTCTGTACCATCCTTTAAATACAACTTAGTAAAATCTACATTGAGTAAGTTAGCAGATGCTTTTAACCCAAAAGCTAACTTATAATTTGGATTCAATCTCAAACTGTAAGCAAAATCTACCGCTAAAGCACTCTGGACAGACGGACCTATCTGGTCATTCATTACAGATATTCCCAAGCCCACATTTTCATTTTTAGTAGCACCATTAAATGATAGCGCCATAGTCTCCGGAGCGCCAGCAACCCCTACCCACTGTGTACGATAAGAAGTAAATAAAGTATTCATCTCACTTGCTCCAGCAGCAGCAGGATTTATACCTATTGGATTGTATAAATATTGCGTATATCGCTCATTCTCTTGAGCATTTACGACAAAAATACCAATTAAAAATAAAAAAAAAGTAACCTTGTTTTTTATGTATGTAAAATTCATCATTACCTTAAATTTATATATAAATAATTCGATTTTTTAACCCTAAGTCCAGTAGATTCATTCAGATAATCAACAGTATAGAAATAAACCCCTAACGGTAAAATTGTATTGCTATTTTCATTTAAATATCCCTTAAAAACATTTCCTTTCGTATTGTATGAAGTGGTATCAAAAATAATTTTACCAAAACGATCAAAAACAGTTACTCTATTATCTGAGTGAGATTCTAAACCTTGAATTACCAGCTCGTCATTAACACCGTCACCATTAGGAGAAATACCAGGATGAGACAAAACTATATTTTCGGGCGCTACAATTGGCGCAACTCTTGCCAGGGTAAACACGCCGTAATTACCCAACGTCTGTGAAACGGTAACCACTTCTTTTTTAGAGAAATCCACTACCCCTCCTTCATCTATCCAGAGCTTTTTTACATTATCCCATCTCACAACATGAATATCTTCAACAGGATCAGCAAATACAGCGGAAGGAGTCGTTGCTTCATCCCATTTTAAAGTCACAAAAACATTACTGGTACCAGGATCCGTTCTCAAAATCACCCAATATTCAGTATTATCAATTAAACTCAATGAAGGATCTAAATTAGCCGCTAAGGGATCCACAGTATTTGGATTCTCAAAAACATATTTTGATACAAAAGCAGCATTTAATTCATTTGGAGCAGAAATAGTAGTTGGCCTGTATTTACCCCCACCCCCAATTGGATAACTAAACGCGGTATTTCCTTTCTTGATAACACCACCATTAACATAACTGACATCATCAGCATTTACTGCAGTTGCGCCTTTTTCAAAAGACAACTGATTAAGCCACCCCATACCCGAAGCCAAAGCCTCGTAATTAACAATCCCATTTTGAAAATCTGCCTTACCAAAAACATTCAATCCATTTGACATTTTAAAACCAGACTGCCCATTAAACTCCACATTATAAACAGCTGCTGTTTCTAATCCCGAAATTAACTGATCCTCAGATTTTTGTCCATGAAACCGTGTTATTCCAGAAGACAGACCAGGAGAAAATCCTACCTTACCATCATTCTTAAAGTCAGCATATACGAACAACTCCCCATCATTGATAAGCTCAGCCCCTAAATTATTTTTTAACGAATAAACCGTACTCAAAATTGTATTAGCCTTTACACTAACAACACCCATATTACTTGTAATACTTGCGTCGTTAACTGCAGACTGTGAAAGACACAAACAAGGTACCAATGCTATAAGAGACAACAGACTAACTCTACTTTTTTCTTTTTTTACCATAATCAATTAAGTATTAATTTCTATTTATATTATTTTCCTCCTACCTACTTTAAACAGATTCGAAACATATTAGTTCTCCCTTTATTAAAGTAAATATACCATCCTGCGCAACTCAAACAAGCCAAGAGGTTACAAGTGGTTCATCACACTATATAAGTGGTAAAACACCTCCTGTTATTTTGCTACATCCCGTTTATAACTTTCTAGAATAGCCTCCAGATGATCTGCCGATAATGGTTTTGCCATGATCTTTTGAGTACCATCCAACAAATACATTGTAGGTGTTGCAAACACGCAGTAATCCCGAACCGCCTGCCCATCCCAGGATTGATAATTGCAACTGGAAACCCAGGGGAAGTCTTTTGTGAAACTAGCAAAAGCAGTCTTGTCAGTATCCAGCGAAACAAAAACAACTTCTACCCCTTCCTTTTTCCATTTTTCATACAAAGGCTTCAGTTTAGGTAACTCCTCTGTACATTTTGCACACCAGCTCGCCCCAAAAACGACCAACTTATATTTTGATTTTATCGCTGATAATTTATCATATCCTTTCACCTCTTCCGGAAATACAATATCAGGTGCTATTTTACCTATTGCCATTTTACGGTATTGCTCAAACAAAGCCTGATGCTTTTCATCAATTTGACAACTGCTCTCGTCTAACATGGCCAGCGCCAAATGCTCTGCGGACGAAAACAAACTGCGTTTCTCTAACAGGTTAAATAAATTTTGACTCATATCCTGCAACAACAATGGCTTATCTTTCAAACTTTTAAGAGCCACATCAATACTTGCATTAAGATGCGTATTTAACGCATTCATATCAGCGCCTGCAAAACTTTCCATTAGCTGAACGTACCCCTCAAATAAATCTTTATATAAACCGGAATGCTCCATTCTTGCATCTCCAAAATCCAAAGCATTAAATTCTTTTTCGTTTTCCGGAAATCGATCCATATACCTGCTTGCCGTCAACGGCATATCTGAAATCAGTTTTCGCAATTTTATATAATATGCAGCATACGAATTCTTAGGAAGCACTTCTAAAAAAGCCCGAAACAATTGCTCCTGTACTTTTAATTCTTTTTGAAAAAATGCCTGACTAGAAGGCTCGAGTACATAAAGCGGAATTAAATAAATCAATCCGGCTTTTTTTCCTTCAATGTTTTGATACAATTGCAAGCCGCGAGACAAATCACTGTTCTCTGTAGAGTGCATAAACTTTAAGCTAGAAAAATCCTCAAGATTACCCCAATTAATTTCAAAATCCTCGTTATTCAATAATATAATAACACTTTTAGCCCCTTTAATTTCAAACAAAGCAGCCCCAACATAACTCGACGGATACACGAGCTTAAACTTACCCTGTGCATCTGTCTTAGCCGTAGCTAACTCACTATCACCTTCAACATTAAAACCCCTGATTATAATTTCTTTATCGACTGCCTGAGGTAAAAACCCCACAATAGTGCGTTGTGATTGCGCAATAGAAAAAGCGCTAACCGAAAGAAAAAAAAGAATAAAAGAAATTGTTCTCATTTGCATAGTAGTATATATATATCCCGTTTAAATCAATACAATACGTTTAATAAAAAATGCTTTTATAATTCGTAAAAAACATTAAAACAAAAAAATTGATGATTTCTAAGACAAAAATAAACCTAAACCAGACCAACTAGAATTATAAAATAAACAACTGATAGGTTATATAGAATAACTGATGCGGTATTTTAAATTACAGTAATCACCAGAGATTACGTTTTATGATAACTGAGTCAGCCCTGTCACAATCCTACCTCCCACGATGCAATTAAAACTCATCATTTTAGCGATCTGACTGAAAGACCTCAAGAGCCCCTTTATTTGCCGCAAATTACAGGCAATATTCGTACTGAAGCCAGTGGGGGGAATCTAAATAGTCTTGTTAAGTGTACAAAGGTACGTTCACCGTAAAAGCCTTCGAGTTCCCTCAGGGTGACACTTCTGTACCGTATCGCAAAAATGGGATAATGTCATTAAGTCAGGAATTCGTCGCTTCGAGTGTTTTGACTTGCAGGAATATGTTTGAAAGCAGAAATGTAATAAGTAAAAATGTGTCGAGAAGCCATTAAAGGCAGAGATTCACTAGGTTTTGACTTAATCCATTTGATTGCAGATTTACGAGACTAGTAAATTCGATACATAATTATTTACTATCACCATTCTACTGGATCTGCAAAATCTGCGGGAAAATTTTTAGCCCGCTGATTCAGCAATCATCACGCTACAATAAAAAAATCCCTTAGCAGGAAAAAAATCATGCTAAGGGAAAATCTATACCAATAGGTTTATACCCATTACAAACTTGATTTGACTTTTTTTATGGTCTTAAACCCCCTTTTTTTTCACAATACGGGTTAAAACTTTCTGCCCCAAGAACAGAAAATAAAAGCTTTAGTTTTTAATACAACGAACAGAATATCCATAAGCACGCCCACCATTAGCTTGAAGAACAGCAGAACCTGAAGCAATATTTAGAAAATATGCCGTAATACCACCACCCGAAGTGCTCGCAGTACTGGTACTAGTCCTATAAATTCCATTAGAACTTGTATTATATAGCGACCCACTAGAACTCATGCGTCCTCCTGGAGCCGGGAGCTTAAAGACAGAACTATAAGCTGTTGTACTATTCGTAATAGCAGTCTCAGCGGTAAACTCTGCGGAAGTAGGAATTCTATACTCTGAAGGACAGGGATTATTAACCCCGCTAATCCCTTGCCATAAATTATTATTTAAAGGAGAAACCCAGTCGTCACTTGAAAGTATAAAAGAGGCATTTCCAGGAGTGTCTGTTGTTGCCACTGTAGTTGTAGTTGCACTAGCAGTTCCTGCGGTACTAGAAGTCCAGGCAATACTGGCATGACCATCATTACCTCTACCCCATTGATACAAACACCCATAAGCGTAATTATCGTTGATAGCAGTTGCAACACGGCTAGCTCCTAAATTCCTGTCCATCCAAATCTTAGCTGTTGTGGGAGAAGTAACAGGTAAAAAAAAAGTTGAAGCTGTTCCATCACAAATTGCATTAGCTTCTAGAGCAATACTAACAGTACTGCTATATACAGGAGTTCCGGATACAACAGCATAAAACCTAAAAAAAACAGTACCACCACCAGAATTAACATAATTATTTACAGCAATATTCAATTTAGGATTAGCCGTAAAGGCATCCGCATTAAGTGCCGCAAAAGAGGTTCCAAAACCAAGCACCACCTTATTTGTTATTGGTGAACTAGTTCCACCGCTATAATAGCCATATTCGGTTATTGAAGATTGAGGTGTACCTGCATTAACAGTAAGTGTACCTGCAAACGTAGGATTTGCAGTCGTTCCTCTAGTAACTACTGGATCTGACATAACAGGATATGCATCACAACTAAAAACTATGGGATTACCATATTCAATGCCTGCGGCAGTCTTGGCATAGGTTCTAAAATAATAAGGACTTTTATTTGATGTTGTAGAGGTTAATGTAGGTATATTTACTGAAAATACAGTAGCAACCGTAGTCACAGTCGAACCCTGAGTTTTGTAAACAGGAACAGTAGCGGCACCCAGAGCATCCAGAAAGGGCAACGAAGCAAAGTCGGTTCCTATAATTTCTTTCCAAACAATTCCTGTTTCTGTTGGTAAATTACTAGACACTTCTTCCAATTTCCCACTGATTGTGGCAGAAGTAGCAGACACCCTTACAGGGGCAGGAGAGTTACTCGCGCTTGATATATTTCCGGTAGTGAGACTACAGGATGGAACAACTAATTTAATAGGAGCCCAGTAGGTACCCATATAAACACATAGCTGCCCCGATGCAGGCACTGTAGTACCATCACAATCCAAACACCATACCTGCAAACCTACAGGCGGAGTAGTAGCAATAGCATCACGTTGTTGTTTAGTCATGCGAGGGAGCAGAAAACCCTTGGTAGTACTCTCTACTTCAAGCGCCGCTTTATCATTGATTGTATAAGGATTTTCCCCAATCTTTAACAAGGTCACAAGCCCCTCCTGCGCAGAACTCGTTACTGCAAAACTTCCTATTATAAGAAGTAATGCTATTTTTTTTAATTGTTTATTATACATGTTCCGTATTAGTTACTGGATTTATTTATTTACGTGTTGGGTCCAATTCATTTTCGATTCGGATTTTTAGCACATTCGATTTTTTTATAAAATTATGTGTGGTTTATTAAAAAAAAAACATAGCAACATTAAAATGCTGATTTAAAAACAAAAATAACCTAAACCAAACCAACTAGAATTGTAAATAAACAACTGGTCTGTTACAACGGATAACTGATACGAAATTATAGATTACAGTGCATCGCCATTCCCCAAAACGGATCTCAACGCAACGACAGTGCAAAAATACTTTGCGTGTCCACAACAAGGAGACATCAAGTAAAAAATATTATTAGCTCATAACGCTCTTCAAGCAACGTCTCTTCGAGTGTTTTGACTTGCAGGATTGTGTTAGAAAGACCAAATTTCTTAAGTCAAAATGTATCGAGAAGCTATTTAGAGCTCAGATTCAGTGATTTTATAGTCCTTACTACTATTTCGAATTCTTGACCAATTATTTAAAAAATGTTAGCCACGACCCGAACGAACAGGCGAAGCAATTACACCAATTTTTACCGATTCTTTTAAAACTTACTCTGACAATCCGTTACTTGTACCAATGTTGAAAATGGTACATGGAGGACATGGATTTAAACGGATTAAAAACGGATTTTTTATATATAAATCAGTGTCATCCGTGTACGAGTATTTAATCGTTAGTCCGCTTAGCTTACGGTCCTAAAACTTAAAATAATCCATGGCCTACAGAACCCTTTTTTTACAAACACAAATCAGCTCCATCTGCGAAATATGCGGGGAAATTTTTAGTCCACTGATTCAGCAATCATCACGCTGCAATAAAAAAAATCCCTTAGCAGTAAATAAATCCTGCTAAGGGAAAATCTAAACTATAATTTGTAGTATAGTAAACAATGACTACACCTTGTACAACTGTATCATAACCCCGTTGGGATAAAGGAAACAGTATCACTGTAAGTAGTAACTCCCCTTGCAACAACATAATACCTAAAATAATTGGTAACATTAGGCGTAACGGTATAACTGCTTACAGGCAGATTTATAACGGGATTAGCCGTAAAGGTTTCTGCCGAAAGTGAACTATTAAGACCAGTAATAGTAGCAGCTGTAGAAAGCAGCACCTTATTTGTTGGCAGATTTGTTGTACTTACACAATAACCATACTCCGTTACTACATTTTGAGCTGTACCCGCATTAACGGTTAGTGTTCCTGCCAATGTAGGTTTTGTAGTTCCTGGGGTAACCGTTGGGATTGTAAATTTAGGAGGTGCAACATTAAAAATTACCGGATCTCCATAACCAACATTACCATTCAAACTAATTACATAGGCTCTGTAATAATAAGGATTAGCGTTTAAAACATAAGGAATACCGTTATAAGTAGATGGTGTCGTTACCTCTATTGATCCATTAACCGTACTCACTGTAGACGAAGTAGCACTCTTATAAACCGGGAGAGCAACAAGCCCTCTAGCTGGCAGCACAGGATATGCAGTAAAGTCATTTGTAATCTCTCTCCAGATAATTCCACTTTCTCTTATATTGACATCACTATCGCTACCCGGAAGAGTAAGCAAAGTTCCTTTTATAGTCGCCTTGCTTTCAGATACATAAACAGGTGCATTCGTAGGATCTGATCTTTTTCCTGTGGAAACTGTTGGTAAAAAACCCGTATTTTTGATACAGCGCACTGGAAGTCCAGTAGCGCGCCACTCAGCACCATTATTTTTATACCCATTATATAAAAGTATTTTTATACCATACGGATCCCCTCCCCAATCTAAAGTATAATATTGCGACTGCTGTTCATATCCCCCAGTAGAATTACCATTATAATCCACATTAGATGAAGCAACAAGCTTAAGCTTTACATAACCGTTGTTGGAATCCCCAGAACTGAAGTTACCAAAATCGGTAATAGCTTCATTGCTACTAGGTAATCTAAATCCTGAAGGGCATGGATTGTTAATATAATTCAAAGGAAAATCAGTCTTCGTTGCCATCCAGTCATAAGGACTACTTAAAGGAGTTATGAATTTATTATGCCCCGGAGTAAGTGTAGGGGATAATGTTGTAGTGGTGCCATTAGTAAGAACCCCTGTTCCACCCCAAGTAACATTGGCATGACCATCATTGCCTCGACCCCACTGAAACAAACACCCAAAACCCCTAATATCGCCAAAAGCCTCAGCAGCAGCAGTGGCTCCTAAATTCCTGTCCATCCAAATTCTTCCTGAGGGCCCAGTAACTTCAACAATTGGTGTTGGTGATGTTCCATCACAAACGGCCTTAGCCTCAGGCATTTTGCCTGTATCAAAAATCACTGCTGCTGGTAACCTATCAATACTACCAAAAGTATTTCCTACCAACGAGGTTTTTGGAGTACCGATCACCTTAAAATTAATAGTTTTATTTCCAAGAGGAGCTTCAAAAGTACCACTAGGACCATTGCTAGTACTCAAACCTGTTGTAGCACCACTTTTTGTGGCATTATAAAACTGAAAACCTAAATAACTCCCTGTCTTTTTAACATTAAAAACAACCGGAAAACTACAATCAGCAGACGCAGGCACACCTAAGTTAAGCGCTGGCGTCAAAGCCCCTACAGAAACATAGGTTGCTACTGCACTACCGCCCGTAACAGGATCTGCAGCAGCGTACCAGGAATATGGGGTAGCACTATACACAACTCGATCTACGTTTGCTACTGTAACAATTATATAATATTTAAAATAGTAAGTACCCACAGCAGGAACAAAAAATTTAGTTGTAGGAAGTGTTATCTTATAGTTTGCTGTAAAAGTATCACTTGAAAGATAGGTTTCCAAATTAGTAAGAGAAGTAGGTGTAGAAAGCACCCCTTTTGTATCTGCCGTTGCTGTTGTTGGTGATTCACCAGAATTTGTACTGCATATATAACCATACTCTTTTACTTTACCTAAAGGCGTTCCTGCATTTATAGTAAGCATTCCATCAAATACAGGCATCAAAGAGCTGCCGTTCTCAAACGTAACTGTTGGATTAGGAGGTGCAGTTGGCCAATTGCTCAAAACTATTGGATTCCCATAGTCAATACCTAAAGGTGTCTTTGCATAGGTATTAAAATAAAAGGGGCTCATCCAGGATGATAGAGTTGTTAAAGTAATGTTTCCTGATGTAAATGCACTACCTGCCGTAGTCACTGGCGTTGTAGTAGAGGTTTTTTTATAAACAGGGACAGAAGCGGTACCAGTAGCATCTAGATAAGGTAAGCTAGTAAAGTCATCATTTACAATCTCTTTCCAGACAAAACCAGTTTCAGTGGGCAAAGCCTGAGAAGGTTGAACCAAAACACCATTAATTGTAACAACATTCCAATCAGAAATTGTAGGAAAATTCGAGTCTGATTTTTTTCCGGTAGTCAGCGTACTCGTCGCGACACTTGAAGCAATAGTAGCCCAAGCAGTCCCCGTATAGATATAGGGTAATCCTGATGCACCATTACAATCGGTACACCAGATCTGTAAGCCCGCAACTGGGGATACAATATTATTACGTTGTAACCGAGTCATACGCGGTGGCAAAAACCCCTTGGTAGTACTCTCTACATCAAGCGCTGCATAGTCATTAATTGTATAGGGATTATTTCCCAGCTTTAGCAAAGTCTGAACATCAGTTGGTGCCTGCGCAACGGCGGTGCCTGCAAAACTTCCTATTATAAGAAGCAATGCAATTTTTTTAAATTGTTTATTATACATAATCCGTATCAGTTACTCTATTGATTAATTTATATAACCCGTTGGTTGTACTTTAATTTGTTTCCTTTTTTAACCACATAGAGCCATAGATTTCATTTATTTCGAAAGACATTTGACGCTACTTCAAGAAAACAACAGCGCTGTGAAACCAAAAATTGGGATATCCCTCCAACACTTTTTTCTATGTTTCTATGTGGTTTCATTTTTTATTTACGCGATGAATCGAAATTTTTATTCCTTGTATCCAACGGATTATTTATACCAAAATTAGGTATGCAAGCTATAACATCTTAGCATCACCATACCCAATACCATCAGCAGTCCTTACAAAAGTTCTCCAATAATAAATCGTTGAGGCATTTAAGCCATTTACTATTACTGATATATCTGGTAACACTCCTGGATAAATAATTTTTATATTAGGTGCAGTAGCTGCTCCTGTAGCCGCTACAAGAGTTGGCAAATCAGTATCTGAAGTGTACACTCTATATACAACCCCAGATTCAAGCGAACTATTACCAAATGTGTCTACTAATTTACCAGTAATGGTAGCAGTAGTATTTCCATTAGATTTAACAACACCTATTGTAGTCACAATAGGAATTGTTATCGTGGGTAGCGCAATCCAACTTGTACCTGTATAAACACAAAGCTGACCTACTACAGGACGTGCAGCATCTTTACAATTCGTACACCACAATTGTAATCCGGCAGGTGGAGCGGTAATCGCATCGCGTTTTTCCTTAGTCATGCGCGGTGGCAAAAAACCCTTGGTAATACTCTCTACCTCAAGTGCTGCTTTGGCATTGATCAGATAGGGATTCTTTCCCAGCTTTAACGCAGTCTGAGCAGAGACCGTTCCAGCGAAACTTCCTATCAAAAGAAGCAACACAATTTTTTTTAATTGTTTGTTATACATAATCAATATCAGTTACTCTATTTATACCCTACTTTTTTTATTCATACTATATGTAATCGCTATCCGGTGGTACCAGTATCCAGTTTCTTTCTTTACAATTACAATGTTGTTTTATTTTAAACAGCGTCTCTCTCGGTTGATGGCCACCACGAACAGGAAAATAAAGCGAATAAATTCTTACAAGCAATTGCCCCTCAAAAACCGTAAGACTCCTCTAGTCGATACACTTTGTGTACCGGAACCTAGAGACTTTATATTTTTCCTGCTGTAGTAACCCAAAGAGTAAACTTATTTTTTGTACTCGAAGGCCTTCCCTGCCCACTTAAGTTTTGCTTCTAATATCTAAAAATTAATCAATGATTATCCAATTAGTACCATCACATTGCACTTTGATAGTTTTGGCATAATTTAAAACAACAGTTGTTGTAACTCCCGATAATTTTAATGCTGGTGAAATAGTCAACGTATTTGTTGAATTATCATTTTTACGTATAAAAAATATCTTTCCGGTTAATGCAGTAGTAACAGTTGGCAAAGTTGCAGTCAAGCTAGCACTTGTAGTATCAAACAAAACAGTCGAATCTGCTGATGTAAGTTGAGGAGTACTAAGCGTTTGAATTCTTATAGACGGATTACTAGTAGCTGATTTCCATGCCGGAACAGCTGGAGTTCCTGTATTTACCTCTAATGCATTATTAGTTGTATTAAAAATAGTCAATCCTGTCGCTGGTGATGTACCATCAAGTGTTGTTCTCTGAACATCAGTCAATCGGGGTGGCAAGAAACCTTTTGTAGTCGAATTTATATCTAAGGCCGCTGTAGTACTTGATGAAATTCCACCTATACTAACTTGTGAAGTAGTGCTCCCTAAAGTAACTAAGTTTGCACCCGTACCTCCTGTACCAACATTAACCGTAGATACACCCGTTCCAGTTCCTATATTAGTAGTTTGAGCTGCAGTAGACGATCCTAAAGTGATAGGTCCCAGTCCTGCTGCATTCCCTATAACTATTGTTCCTGCTAGGTCTGCGGCTGGTGTTAACGTTAATGCTGCTGAACCGGACTTGATCGTTGTGGCACTCGTACTGGCATCACTCCCTAAAGAAACTGTTTTTGTCCCTGTTCCAGTACCAATATTTATAATTTGTGTTCCTGTACCTCCAAGGGTTATAGCTCCTGTGGTATTACCACCTCCTATACTAGTAGCATTTGTAGAAGCATTATTATTTAAATTTAATGCTGTTCCGCTGATACCAAGTGTACCCGTCATCGTTCCTCCTGCCAAAGGCAAATACGAATTAGATAAACCGGTCCATGCCGGAACAGCTGGAGTTCCTGTATTTACCTCTAATGCATTATTAGTTGTATTAAAAATAGTCAATCCTGTCGCTGGTGATGTACCATTAAGTGTTGTTCGCTGAACATCAGTCAATCGGGGTGGCAAGAAACCTTTGGTAATTGAATTTACCTCTAAGGCAGCACTAGAACTTGACGAGCCGTTTCCTACACTGATTCTTGAATTAGCCCCTCCTAATATAACTGTGTTTTCGTTAGTATCATTTGTAGCAATATAGGTCTTAGAGACACCTATACCATTTCCAATGAAAATATCAGATGTACTATTTCCCGTAGCTATATAGACTTTTTGTGGTTTAGTGGAAAATCCCAAACTAATTGCCCCTGTACCCGACTGAATAGTCGTAGCACTAGCATCATTTGTACTCCCTATAGTAACTGTTTTTACACTTGTACCAGTGGCTCCAGTACCAATATTTATCGCTTGAGTTGCTGTACCTCCAAGGGTGATAGTTCCTGTGCCAAGCCCACCTCCTATGGTAGTGGTATTTGTATTGTCAACAGCAGTATCCGTATTTAAAGTCAATGTTGCCCCATTAACACCTACAGCTCCCGTCATCGTTCCTCCTGCCAAAGGCAAATAGCCTTTCACTGAACTCCATACCGGTTGTAGTGTCGTTCCTGTATTTATCTCTAATGCAATAGTATCAATATTAAAAATAGTCAATCCTACAGCTGGAGTTATAATACCATTACGCTGAAGGGTCGTCATTCGGGGTGGTAAAAATCCTTTGGTTGTACTTTCTAGTTCGAAGACGGCACTTTTGGTTACGTTAAAAGGAGTACCTCCAATTTTCTGAACCGTTTGCGCCGATGCGTTGTTTATGCAGCAACAAATGAAAAGAAAAAATAAACCTATTTTTGTTATTTTTGAATACATAATAATATAGAGATTAAAAATTAAAATTAAGCAACCGAGAATGTTATTCAACAATTACTTAATTACCAATTTATTACATTGAGGGCTGGGGTAAAATTTTAATGATCTATTAATTTTTAAAATTAATATAGCATTGTACAATTGGAGAAATCACATTAATTGCTCCTTTTGTTGTTGTTGTTTGCATTCTATACCGTTATGGCAAATAAATTATTGTATGCTGCATTAAGAGACTATAAACCCATTCTAAGCATAATACATAAAGGCTATTAAAATAAATAAATAACCCACTAGCATTAATGCCCTAAAAAGTAATCATCAACATTCCTGTTTGTTCTGTCACTTTGAACCCTGATAGACAAATAATCATTCAAAATTCTTACTGTAATTTTTGGGTGAAAATTAATGTTAAAAAAAATGGTGTACTCCATTGATTTGATTAATTAGTAGCTGATTTTAAGTGTTTTATAGTCAGAATGGTATTCTTTATTAATGTTTATAGAGGGTTAAAATAAAATACCGCTATTCTTGAGGAATAGACCCCACCCGCTTTAAAAACGGATGAGGACCGTGACTTACCCCCCAAAAAAAGTATAAACGCAACCCTTGATTCAAATTGTTAGTTAGTTTTTGGGATAAACCCAGTTAACCTTAATTTCATAAATGAAAAATATTAATTAATAACATTCCATTTTGAACCGTCACTTTGAATTCTAACCGCCTTAGCATAGTTCAATTCACTAACCGCAGGATATTCTATATTAAAAACTAATGCTGGGACAAATTTTAATTTATTTTCTGATGCATCTATTTTAATGATGGTGAAAATTTTACCTTTGTTAGCAAGAACATCCGGTAATGTTACGGTTAGCCCTGCTGATGCAGCAGAAACATCAAACAAAACGGTAGCATCAGTACCAAGTACGGTATAATCAAGAACTTTTGCCAGAAGTGTAGTTGCAGTAACTGTAGCGGCACTCCACACTGGTAACGCTGTTGTTCCTGTATTCACTTGCAATAAATTATCAGTGATATTATAAATCGTTAATCCCGTTGCCGGGGTAGCAATAAGATCACGTTGTGCTGGTGTCATACGAGGAGGCAAAAAACCTTTTGTAGTACTCTCGATCTCCAGAGCGGCACTTTTTGTAAGAGCAAAAGGGTTTGCTCCTATCTTTTGAGAAACTTGTGCTGATGCCGTTGTAATTCCTGCAGCTGCGAATAATAAAATCGCTAATGCTTTTGTGTACTTGTTGTTCATAATGTGTTATTTATTAATTGTTATTTAAGAATATTCCATTTATTTTACGAATTGTTACTTAATTGACAACAACCCAACTAGTGCCATCGCTTTGCACTTTTAGTGTTTTTGTATAATTTAAAACACTGACTAGAACTCCCTCGGCAAATTTTAGGGAGGGAGAGAACGTTAGTGCATTATCACTGGTATCTGTTTTACTAATTATAAAGGTTTTCCCGGAATTAATGGCAGCATCAGGTAATGACACCGTAAACCCACCCCCAGTAGCATTACACAATACCGTAGAGTCGCTATCGACAATTACATAAGAGGCCGTTTTAGTTACCACACTTGTAGCCACAGCAGCATCCTTAGACACAACTGCAAGCCAGGTCCCCCCGTTTAGAGTAACTGATTTATTGCTGTAATAATAAAACCCGGGTTTTACCGCAACTAATCCAATACCTGATGTTCCTGTGGCGGTATTATACACTAACATCCCATCAAAACGATTTGGATTATTAGTAGGCCCCGTAGTTCCCGCCTGAGCCATATTCGCCATAGTTGTCAAATCGACTCTTGGAAAAACTAACCCCTTAGCTAAATTAGTATTAGTAATATTATTCCAACTAGGTGAACTAGAAGCATCCAAAAAAGCAGAGTTCGTATTCATAGTTGTAGTACCAATATTAGTATTTATCTTTATTTGACTAAAACCAATTTGAACCAACAACAAACAACACATAACTATAAAAATTTTCTGTATCATCCTTTAGGTAATTTAATTATTATAATGAACTTTGATATAATAACCATGAAGTACCATCACAAAAAGCATGACAAACTGTACCTCCTTGAATATTAAGAACAAAAGCAGCACTAATAGATCCAGTACAATTAATTGCGGAAGCAGAGGCATTAATGATTTTAATTTCCATACCCGTATTTGCAGCAGAAGGTGTCGGCAAAGTTAAAATAGAGGCCCCTACACCATTATATAAAACCGTATTTGCATTATCAGGAATAGTATATGCATTAGCTGTAGTCGTTACAAAATTATGTATAACAGCCGCATTCAATTTCAAAGCACCATCAATAACTAGTTGTGCAGTCCCTGTAGTAAAGGTTAAGTTATTATTATTCTGCGTTACTGTTCTTGCTCCAGTTAAAGTACCATCAGCATTATAAAAAGAAGGAACAGCATTAACATACGTTTTTACAGCTAATGCACTAGGATATTTTGTATCATTAGCAGTAGCGTCAATAACAATAGTCTTGTTAATTTTATCTTCTTTTGATAATTCTGCTGCTCTAGCTGTAGCTGCTTCAGTAGTTATTGCTGTAGAATTTAATAATTCTGCTGCTCTAGCTGTAGCTGCTTCAGTAGTTATTGCTGTAGAATTTAATAATTCTGCTGCTCTAGCTGTAGTCTAATAATTCTGCTGCTCTAGCTGTAGCTGCTTCAGTAGTTATTGCTGTAGAATTTAATAATTCTGCTGCTCTAGCTGTAGCTGCTTCATTAGTTATTGCTGTAGAATTTAATAATTCTGCTGCTCTAGCTGTAGCAGCTTCCGTAGTTATTGCTGTAGAATTTAATAATTCTGCTGCTCTAGATGTGGTTGCTTCCGTAGTTATTGCTGTAGAATTTGATAATTCTGCTGCTCTAGCTGTGGTTGCTTCATTAGTTATTGCTGTAGAATTTGATAATTCTGCTGCTCTAGCTGTAGCTGCTTCAGTAGTTATTGCTGTAGAATTTGATAATTCTGCTGCTCTAGCTGTGGTTGCTTCATTAGTTATTGCTGTAGAATTTAATAATTCTGCTGCTCTAGCCGTTGTTGCTTCAGTATCTATGTTCGCTTGCAATGCAACTTCGGCAGCAGTGGCTCTTGTAGTTTCAGTAGCTACCGCAGCAGTTACATTAGCCGTTGATGCTTTTAAACCAACTGCAGTTTGCAATCCCGATTCGGCAGTAGTAGCTCTACTTACTTCGGAAAAAATCTGATTTTGCAATCCCGACTCAACAGTAGCAGCTCTAGTGGCTTCGGTATCGACGTACGTTGTCACCGCACTTTCTGAAGGATAATGATCCAAGGTAGTTCCTAATACTGTAGTAATATTAGCGATTGACTGCGCTCCTAAGCTAGCCAAAGCAGCCGGAGCAGTAGTCGCCCCTGTTCCTCCACTACTTATTGCAACATTCCCTGAAAGACCTCCTGCTAAAGTAACCCACTTAAGCGAATTCCAGTAATAAAATCCTGGAACAACATCTCCAGCAGTTGCCGTGTTATAAATTAACAAACTTTCTTTTGGGTTGGCTATAGTACTAACATCCGAGGTTCCCGTTAATTTCATTCGAGGAATCAAAATTCCTTTATTTGTCGAAACCACATCGAGTTGAGCTGATGTATCCGGATTAGAAGTTCCAACCCCTACTTGCGCATAGCTCGACAATCCCATGAACAACACAATGATAAATAAAAATTTTTTCATACGTTTTTAAGTTTTACAGTAATAATGACCTCAAATAAAATCATTTTCTTGTGAAAATACCATCCTAAATAAACAAGTGCACTTTTCAGGGAATAACCGTATCAATATCGGCATTATTCAATCTCAAAAAAACATAACACGTTTTTTATAAAAAGCGAACTGAAATCATGTGCCGCATGCTAATCAAAATTAAAACAGGATTTTGAATCTAAAAACGCTGAGCAGACTGTATGCATCTTCAAGCAACGTCACTTCGTCCCGAGACTTCGGGATTTTGACTTGTAGGATTGTGGTAGAAAACAGCAACGTAATAAGTCAAAATGTATCGAGAAGCTATTTAGTAAACAACGGTTCTCGATACAATTTTATAAACTGCTATCGATAATTTATAAAATCACTCGAACTGACATTTAAATGAAAACTCCTAACTAGAGCAACAGATGTAATTACTTCTTTCCTCACAATGACAAAATAAACCTTACCTTACTAACATTGCGCTTGAACTCCCAATTGGACTAATTAACGAACAACATTGGTAGTCCAACAAATTAAAATAAGAATTGTACATAAAAAAACTCTTTACAACTCAATAAATAGAGGGATTACAATGTGTTTTTATCTTGTTGTTTAACCTACCTTAGAAGCCCCGGAAAGCCTCAAATTAAACTTTATATAATCTATCATTTCCTGACGACTTAGTTGTAAATCAAGAAAAATAGTATCCTCTAACTCTTCTAAAGCATTACTGATTTGCATTATCCGAGTCCTTAAAAAAATCAGCACTCCTATTTATAAATCCGCATCATATCCAAAAGTTCTACAGTCTATAGTTGACAATAAAAATCACTGCAACAAAATCATTATAATCAATAACTTCCTCCCTTATGTATTCAAAAAAGCTCTTGAAATCAAATTCATTTTTTTTAATAATGAATTTACAACCGTTTGAAAAGTCATAAATCAGGAGTTTATTTTTCACACATACTTATTTTTTTTGCTTCTTAGCAAACCATTATTTCCTGGCCTATCGTAAACAATTATTAATTTTAGAACGTGATCCGAAAACCTAAAAAAATGCTGATTACTTAATGCCCTCTTCTATTCATTTCCTTAAACCATCTGAGCTAGTTACCCCTAAATTCCATCAATTACTGCTGCATTAAATGCGCTAAATATCCCAATAATCTAAATACGTTTTTTTCTAATCCTAAACTAAAAATTAAAAAAATCTTCGATTATTTTTTCATCAACTTCAAGTTTTGATTTCACTTTTAAAGAGCTACTTTCTCCAAAACATTTTACTAAAAAAGCAGCCTTTGCAACATCATACCTCAGAATCAAAAAACCTGCGGATATAGAACTGCTTTGCAACACATCAGCATGTAATATATCACAACTAAACAAAATCGGAATTCCATCCGCACTAATAACATATTTAATTATCTTCTTCATTGCTAAAATATTTAAAATACTTAAATTGAAATACTACTTAATCCAAGCTTGTTTATCAAAAAAATAACATCGTACAGGATAGAAAAAAATGTTGCATTTTTTCAAGTAAACAAACCAAAAAAATTGAAGTACCTACTACCCCTGTAACTTGATAAAAAAAAACTTTAACGAAAAGTACTCTCAGACATTTTTCAAAAAACAAAAAACTTTTGTACACACGTTCCAAACTCAAATGGATAAAAAGGTGGCATGACAACTATTTTTTTCAAATATTACTATTTTCAATAATAACTCCTATCTAAAAGTAACAAGTGTAAATAAAAGGAGTATAATTGCCCAAATATGAAAGTAAAGAACTCTCCCGCAACTACATCCACAATCTTTTATTAAATAGGCTATTCATATGATCGCTCTATATTTATATTGAAAATTTAAAGTTAACCCCTCCAGAAATCACATGGCTAAAATATACTACTATTGAGGTCGGCATTTAAATTCACACCTTTAAAGTCTAGTAAAACATATAAAAAATGGAAATTTTTAAAGGACAAAATCTCATAGAGTTTGCTGAACGATTCAAAACAGACCAAGATTGTAGAGAATATCTTTCAGAAATAAAATGGTCAGAGCACTGTGTTTGTAGTAAGTGTGGTTATACAAAAAGTCAAGTCCGCAAAGATTTTGCGAGAACTTGTAATATTTGTAGCGATACTGAATCGGCAATGGCTAACGCTTTATTCCACAAAGTAAAATTTGGTTTGAAAAAAGCATTTTTTATTTGTTTTGAAATGTCAACTAGTACAAAAAGTCTTTCCGCTTCTCAAACTGCAGTTCGTTTTGGCGTTCACCAAAGAACCGCTAGGTTATTTATGCATAAAGTGCGTGAGGCTATGAAATCAAGTGGAAATTTCCCTATGACTGGCGTAATTAATGTTGATGAATATGTCGTAGGTGGCTATGAAGAAGGTAAACACGGACGAAGTTATGACAGTACAAAGAAAAAAGCCATATGTGCTTTGGAACTTACAGATAACGGAAAAGCAAAACGTTTTTATACCTTTCAAATCCTCGATTACTCCGCTAAATCTTTAAGAAAAATGTTCGAAAAACATATAGATTTACACGCAAGAATAACGACCGACAAATGGAAAGGATACAATCCTATTGCTAAGGATTATGACCTAACACAAATATTAAGTGATAAAGGGTCTAATTTTAAAGCATTACATATTATGATTCATCCAGTGAAATCTTGGATAAGAACAACTTATTCTTGGGTAAGTGAGAATAATATTAACAGATATTTTGCTGAATTTTGTTACCTAATTAATCGTTCTCAAAACAAAGACACAATCTTTAACAATTTAATCAAAAGAATGGTGAAATCAGAGAATATTACTCATCAAGAAATGATATGTGCTTAAATACCGACCTCAATACTACTATATTCATTTAGTTTTTAAGCTTAATGAATTTGTTAAAGCTTTCCTGTCTCCTTTTGGAAACTGGTATGGTAATTTTATTCGCTAGTTCACAATAAACACCGTCTTTTTTGATAATACTTATTAAAAATCTGATATTTATAATATATCCGTGATGAATCCTATAGAAATAGGAACTATCCAAGACTTTCTCATACTCTCCTAAATTTTTACTTGATACAATTTTTTTACCCCCTAATAAGAAAAAAGTAGTGTACTTACCATCAGCCATACAAAACATAACATCCTCTTTTTTTATAAAATCAATTTTATTTAAAGATGAAATAGCTAAATAATCATTATGAGTATTTCTATTTTCTACAGAAAAATCAGCTTGCAAATACAAGTTATTCATCTTGATTCTCTTTACTGCTTTATTGATTGCCAAAATTACATTCTCTACTTTAAATGGTTTTAGAATAAAATCAACAGCATTATTTTCGAAAGCATTTACCGCATACGCTTTTTCTGAAGAAATAAACACTACCGGAACATCCTCTAAACTAAACTCATCTAAAAAATCAAAAATAATTGAATCTTTAAATATAACATCCATAAAAACGATATCAGGCTTATTCTCGTTAAGTTCAATAATTGCCTCCTGGATAGTGGCTATATGAATGACTGAATTAATATTGATACAATACGCTGAAATTATTTTTTTTAAAGCTAAAACATCAATAAAGTCGTCGTCAATTATCGTGATATTGTAATGTGCATTCATAGTAATTATTTTTAATTAGTTTTATTTTAAAAAAAATATCCTCAAATTTCGAGTCTAAAGTATAAGAATTAAGTCTAGTCTTTTAAAAACCCCAAACAGGCATTTTTAAACCAAATCTCAAAAGCAACAATTGTAACTGACAGATTATAATTGTTACTTTTTAAAGTATAAATGACAAACACAACACATTTGCGAGTGCCATAAATATGATCCAAAAGTAAAACGTAAATAATATTCCCCAATACTACATTGCTGCATTTGTTGCCTCATTTCGTCAAACGATGCGAATTTGCTGCCTTGTTTGGCGAAACGAAGCAATTATGAGTGGTTATTTAGTCCGTTTTACAAATTTTTTAAAATTAATCGCTTGCATGAAGGACACCTGTCACAAGCACTGAAACAAAATCCATTATAATTTAGGCTACTGTGGTACTTAATTCTACAACAAACAGCTCAGAATCTAATGTAAAAAAATGGTCCATTCTAGTTACCATTTCATATGCCAAAATTTTCCCTAATGCCAATTCAGTAATGGCTAAAATTTAATATCTTAGTGTAATGGAGCCCTAAATATATTCTTTGCCGCAGATTAATTTGCCAGCTAGCCCAAAAATCTCTTTAATTCTTAAAATTATTGGCAAAAACTCTTTTTACTAATTGGTCTCGTATTTTATATTACGACACTGTATCTTTCTAATTACTTATACCTCTCTTGAGAGAAGTCCAAAAATTATACTAGTTAAAAAAGATTGTGCTTATATACAATAACGACAACTTCGAATGTCCCACTAATTGCGGACGGTATTTATACTCTTGACCAAACTGAGAAACAATAAAAAATGCTTCCCCATTGTGATCCGGGAATTTGGAGTCTGATCTTTTATGACTATCCGTTACTAATACCAGTTGCTTATTTCCGTCCAGGATTATACGGATTTTACCGGAATACAGCAAAAAGAACCGTTTATTAGAAAACAAACAGTGAAAATATTTTAAATCTGAGGCTAAAAGGAAATTTACTCAGTCTGCTTTACGAGTCAAAATAATTTAAACGATTACAGCACTAGTCATTATGCAAATATTCAATACAAAGGAAGATACTAAACTTAAAAATTGCTTTTATGAGGAAAAAATAAAGTATTAGAAATTTCAAATTCAAGAAGTTATACCAAAGACATAAATAAGATAGCCTTATTACACCCCCTTCTCCTTTAGCTACCGTCTGGACACCAATATTAAAAAAAAATCAGACTCAACTTTCATAAATTATCACAAATTAATTCACGTAAAGTCGAATCCAGATAGGTTTTATTTTTACGAAAAAAAGAAAAAACTACGTTAATCTGTGTTATCTGTGTTCTATTTTAAACTTGTGTCTACAGCGTAGCTAAAGGAGATGTATCGATGATCCGTTTTTACAGAAAAGAAATCGGTTTAATACTTTTTATACTATTATGCTTTTTTTGCGCAAAATAATCCGAAGGTGTTTGACCGGTTACTTTCTTAAATGCATTAAGAAAAGAGCTCCGTGAATTAAAACCAGCCTCAGAAGATAGCCCTTCGAATGAAAAGGAACTCCAGTTTTCATCATACCGATGAACAATAATATAATTGATACGGTAACTATTAATAAAATCAGTGTAGTTACAACCATACTCCCCATTAATAACAATAGACAAATGATGAACAGGGATATTACAATCAATCGCAAATTCTCGTATCGAATAATTTTTTTTTAAATACGGTTTTTGACTCTCAATAAAAGACTCCAATGCTACCTTATACAGCTTCTTTTTATCGGAAGAAAGAATAAATTTTTTTGAACTTGATTCTGTTTGATCGTCCGCATCTATAGCTGTATTCATATTCAAAGTTTCTTTCATACCATACAACACTCTTGGATTAAACACTAAAGTAATTACACAAAAAAACTGAACCACACTTAGTGTTAAAATCGCATATATTCTTATATCGCTTCCAATATGAAAAATAGACAAAACAAAAACAAAAAGATAGGTTAAGCTATGGAAAAAAGTGAGACAAATTAGCCAATTCCAAACTCTTTTATTTTTTTTCGACCATTTATAGTCATTTTTGTAGAAAAAAAACAATAAACGTACCTGAAAAAACTCATACACAATACCGGTTCCTGTTTTAAGAAGGGGATGAAGGTTCGCTGGCAATAAACCTTCTTTTTGCTCAGAAAGTATTTCGACATGAGAAAAAGCAATTTTTAAATACGCTATTTTTTCATCTGTTGGCATAAAATAAAAAGGAATAAACTCAATAAAATGCAACAGGGCCGGCATAAAATGAAGCCAGTCCCATTTGCGAAAGCGAACTTCTCTATTAATAGTCGCTCGCACATATAAATAAAAAAAAGGCGCCAGCAAATATTGTGAAAAAACACCTAATCGATACAAATGTGGGTAAGAAAGATAAAAACCATCAACATACGTTAAACCGTTCAAAACAATAACAACAGAAATATTAAACAAACCCATCGCTAATAACCGATTTGCAAATACATCAACCCTATTTAAAATTAAAAGAATAAAAGCACATAATATTCCCGAAAAAGAAAAAGCTAAAAAGAAAAATAACAACATACTATTAGAATCAGGTAAAAGGGACATTAAAAAAAGCGAAACTACAACATATTAAAACTAATAGTTAGATTCTCTTCTATTATATTATGCGAATCAAGGGTTAAAATGTTAAGTTTATAAAAGCGGAAGCGATTTTGCCGAAGATATGAATCAACAGTCCTTTGGCAGACCTCACTTTACTAGCTCTTTGAATATCTGTTCTTTGAATTAGCCAACTAAAAAATGCTTCTATAGGTTGTCTAACTCTTGATACTGCTGTCGAAAACAAATCATTTGCAGCTTTATCTCTATTTTTGATTTCTTGACATTGCCCTTTAATTCCTTTGATTGGAGTCATCATAATCGAATTTTTCTTTTGCTCTAATTCAGTAAAAAAATCTAGATTATTGTATATTTTATCTCCAAAAAAATTCCTGTTAGTTTTCTCAGACCAAGCTTCTTTGAATACAGTTAAATCATTTACTGAGGCAGGAGTTATTTGAATTTCCTCAGGAAAAGGGATTTTATCTAAGCGTCTAAAAGCCAATGCGTGTAATTTCACACCATAATAATACAAGCTTTTAGTAGAGCAATATCCTTTGTCGGTCAGTTCTTTAGCTACTTTTGCATTACGCTTTCCAGAACAAGTGATTATAGGCATTGAATCCAGTAAACTTTGATCAGCAAAACAGTCAGAGGGTATAAAATCTTCAAACAACGAAGATGTAAAACGTCTAAAAGCTTCCGACAATTGGTTAAGCCGATTAGAAAAAGCAGTATATGAACCGAGTTTTGGAAACCAACCAATCAAATAATCACAAGCATATTTGTGAATTTGTTTGATGCTAAAGCGTTGTTCTTCTTGAACTGCGAATAGATAAATGGTCATAATTTCTTGGTCTGTTAAATCTTGCTTATCGTTGTTGCTAAAACGTTCGCAAGTATATTTTAAATCTTTTTCAAATCTGTCGCAGATTATTGAGTAGATTTTTATTAATTTTAGGGCTTTAAGCTGATTAATCATATATTTAAATGTGCGTTAGATACACTATAAATATACTGATTATCAGCTTATTAATCTGATTTTTAAACAGATATTTCTTTCTTTTTTAACCCTTGATTCGCATATATTATTAACACTAACAAAAAAAAAGTCCAAATATGCGATTATTTACAACCAATATAATTAAAAATATTTTTAACAATTTTAGCGGTTAAATACCTGAAAAGTAGGTGTGTAAAAAATATAAACACAAAAAATACTTGTTTTTAAAAATAGACAGAATAGAAAAATAAAAATTATATTTATAAAAATAAGCTAGATTATGCTTCAAAATTGTACACATTAACTTCCGCAACACAACTTATATCAATTCTTCATCACAATAAAGTTCAAAACACAATTACTTAACCACTGAATTATCATTAACTGGACCTCCTAAAAGTGTCGATAAAGCTAGTACGGTAAATAAAATATTATAGAAATATCTTATTTGAATGCTAATGCAGTATTCAAACAATTGAGAAATAACAACGCTTTCAAAATATTTTTTAGTACTGTTCGATAAGCGGACTAAATTTACAAAAGAGCAGTATTTCTAAAAAAAAATGATAAAAATTACACTGATTTTTACCGTTTTTTTTTAAAAGATTAAAATAGAAATTCAGGATAATTGCTTCGCCAGATCGAGTTCCTCATGTTGTGGCAGCAAAAATTGACTGGTAGTCCGAACGGAAAGTCATGTTATTTTTTATCCTTTTTTTGTTTTTGTAACTTGAATCTAGGGTTTAAAAAAACGTAAAACCTAAATATTTAAAACTTCCTGCCTCAAAGGACAGGAAGAAAAAATAACAATTTAGTCTTTGATACAACGAACACTATTACCGAATTAACGCATGTAATAAATTCCAGCCTTTGCATTATTTGTAAAGAAGCTAAAAAGCACATCAGCACCACTCACATAACTACTTCAATGTAGCTGTGGCTCCAGTAGCATTAAAGCGTATTTCGGCTAAAATTACACGATACACTTCTATCTAAAACAAAATTTGAGTTGGCAACTACTAAGGGAGTCCCTGAAGCAGTAAGTACAATATCCTGAGATCCAGTTCCTGCAAAAGAGCCAGAACCCGTAAAAGTCACCCCATTAGCACTAGCCGAAATACTATAGGTACCCACTCTATCAACCGTTGCCGTTATGGTTTGGGTTACCCCAGACACAGGAGTACCCACAGTTAAGGTACCCACTGAATTAGTAGAACAGCTATACGCCGTGACAACAGCAGTAGCTCCCGAGGATTCCTGAACCCCACAACCGTTATACCAGGTAGTCCCATCAAACCACTCTAAACAATTTTTGGTCGTATTATAAATCACTAAACCCGCCATTGGCGACGCAATCACATCACGTTGAACCGTAGTTAAACCAGGGGGCAAAAAACCTTTGGTAGTACTTTTTAATTCCAGTACTGCCGAAGGGTCAGGCATAGGTGTACCAATACCTATTTGCGCTTTTGCCATAAAACAACTCAGCGATAGCATTGCTATTAAAATATTTTTCATCATTTTTTATTTTTTTTTAAAAATTATTTAACTTAAAAACCGTAAAACTAAATATTTAAAACTTCCTGCCTTAAAGGCAGGAAGAAATTAAAAAAATTAGTCTTTGATACAACGAACGGAAGCACCATAAGAAGTATCAAAGTTATTCCCAACATATGCATTAGACTGCATATACTCCATATAAAACATCTTTGCGGAATTAAAAATTGAATTACTAGTCCAATATACAGCGTTATTACCAGCATTATTGTCTAACCTACCATCTCTAGAATTCCGATAACCTGAAAGAACAAACTTATGAATTGAAACATAAGCCCTATAGCTTCCTGAAATATGATACTCATTTATCTCTGCCGTGAATTCAGTATCTGTGGGTATTCTATATCCTGAAGGACAAGGATTATTGATACCGGAAACACCCTGCCATAAATTGGAGTTTGGTGTTGAACGCCAGTTTCCATTCAAACTATCACCCAATATGAATAATTTATTAACTGGACTATCAGTTAATGATTTATCATGCGTTATTGATTGAAGCGGACTTCCATTTGCAGAATTAGACCAATTCATACCCGCATGACCGTCATTACCTCGACCCCATTGATACAAACACCCATAAGCCAGAAAATCCTTCTCGTAAGTTGCAGCCCGACTGGCACCTAAATTCCTGTCCATCCAGGTCTTTCCTGTACTCGAAAGAATATCTACCACTGTAGTAGGTGCAGACCCATCACATATTGCATAACCTCCAACAGGACCTGCTGCTATAACAACTCTAGGAAAATTAGCAGATGGTGTAGTTTCTAATGTAAAATTATTAACGCCTGCTACCGCAGGTGTCCCCGCAGCAGTAAGCACGATATCCTGTTGTCCTGTTCCTGTAAAAGTTCCAGAACCGGTAAAAGCTACGCCATTAATAAAAGTGGTGATAGTGTATGTACCAATACTATCTACTGTAGCCGTTATCGTTTGGGTTACACCAGATACAGGAATACCAACAGTTAAAGTACCTGTTGATGCTGTAGTACCTATGTATGCCGAAACAACAGCCGTACCTCCTGAAGATGCATTTGAACCAGTCGCTAAAATTGTTCTAGGAAAACTAACAGTAGGAGTTGTGTCTAATGCAAAATTCGAGATCTCAACTACTACAGGAGTACCTGTAGCGGTAAGTATAATATCCTGTTGCCCTGTTCCTGAAAAAGTGCCAGAACCTGTAAAAGTTACACCATTAGCAATAGCGGTAATAGAATAGGTACCAACACTGCCTACAGTAGCTCTTATCGTTTGGGTCACCCCAGACACAGCGGTACCGGCAGTTAAAGTTCCTGAGGATACCGTACTAATATAACTTGTCACAACAGCAGAACCTCCTGAAGTTGCACTGACAATTACCCTAGGAAAACTAACTGTAGGAGTTGTGTTTAAAACGAAATTAAAAGTTCCTACTGCTATAGGAGTTCCTGTAGCAATAAGTACAATATCCTGTAATCCTGTTCCGAAAAAAGTGCCAGAACCCGTAAAAGTTACCCCATTAGCAATAGCTGTAATAGAATACGTACCAACACTGCCTACTGTAGCTGTTATCGTTTGCGTTACCCCAGTTGCAGGAGTACCAGCATTTAAAGTACCTGATGATGATTTACTACTATAACTTGTCACAATAGCAGTACCTCCTGAAGTTGCACTGACAATTACCCTAGTAAAACTAATGGATGGAGTCGTGTTTAATGCAAAATTAGAAGTCCCTACTACTACAGGAGTACCTGTAGCCGTAAACAATATATTCTGTGATCCTGTTCCTGTAAAAGTGCCAGAAGCTCTAAAAGTTACACCATTAGAAATGGTGGTAATATTATATGTACCTAAGCTGCCTACTGTAGCCGTTATCGTTTGGTAAACCCAAAATGCAGCGGTGCCAGCAGTTAAAGTTCCTGAAGATGCCGTACTAATATAACCTGTCACAACAGCAGTACCTCCCGAAGTTGCACTGACAGGAGAGCCTACTACCCTAGTAAAACTAAGTGTAGGAGTAGTGTTTAAAACAAAATTTGAAGTCTCAACTACTACAGGAGTACCTGTAGCAATAAGCACGATATCTTGTGATCCTGTTCCTGTAAAAGTGCCAGAACCCGTAAAAGTTACCCCATTAGCAATAGCGGTAATAGAATACGTACCAACACTTCCTACAGTAGCCGTTATCGTTTGGGTTACCCCAGACACAGCAGTACCAGCATTTAAAGTTCCTGCTGATGATTTATTACTATAACTTGTCACAACAGCAGTACCACCTGAAGTTGCACTGACAATTATCCTAGGAAAACTAAGTGTAGGAGTTGTGTCTAATGTAAAATTAGTAATACCCGACGCTACAGGTGTACCTGTAGCGGTAAGCACAATATCTTGTTGCCCTGTTCCTGAAAAAGTGCCAGAACCTGTAAAAGTTACTCCATTACTAATGGTAGTGATATTATACGTACCTACACTTCCTACAGTTGCTGTTATGGTTTGGGTTACCCCAGACGCAGGAGTACCAGCAGTTAAAGTACCTGATGATGATTTATTACTATAACTTGTCACAACTGCTGTACCTCCCGAAGATCCATTTGAACCAGCATCTAAAATTGTTCTAGAAAAACTAACGGATGGAGTTGTGTCTAATATAAAATTGGAAGTTCCTGCAACTACAGGTGTACCTGTAGCGGTAAGCACAATATCTTGTTGCCCTGTTCCTGAAAAAGTGCCAGAACCTGTAAAAGTTACACCATTAATGGTTTTCGTGATATTATAAGTACCTATACTGCCTACTGTAGCCGTTATGGTTTGAGTCACCCCAGATGCAGGAGTACCAGCGGTTAAAGTACCTGTTGATGCCGTAGCACCCGTGTATGCCGAAACAACAGCTGTACCTCCCGAAGATCCATTTGAACCAGCATCTAAAATTGTTCTAGAAAAACTAACGGATGGAGTTGTGTCTAATATAAAATTGGAAGTTCCTGCAACTACAGGTGTACCTGTAGAGGTAAGCACAATATCTTGTTGCCCTGTTCCTGAAAAAGTGCCAGATCCCGTAAAAGTTACGCCATTACTAATGGTAGTGATAGTATACGTACCTACACCTCCTACTGTAGCCGTTATCGTTTGGGTTACCCCAGACACAGTGGTACCCGCAGTTAAAGTTCCTGCTGATGATTTATTACTATAACTTGTCACAACAGCAGTACCACCTGAAGTTGCACTGACAATTACCCTAGAAAAACTAAGCGTAGGAGTTGTGTCTAATGTAAAATTAGTAATACCAGACGCTACAGGTGTACCTGTAGCTGTAAGCACAATATCCTGTTGCCCTGTTCCGGTAAAAGTTCCAGAACCCGTAAAAGTTACGCCATTAGTAATAGTAGTAATATTATACGTACCTACACTTCCTATAGTAGCTGTTATGGTTTGGGTTACCCCAGACGCAGGAGTACCAGCAGTTAAAGTTCCTGATGATGATTTATTAGTATAACTTGTCACAACTGCTGTACCTCCCGAAGATCCATTTGAACCAGCATCTAAAATTGTTCTAGAAAAACTAACTGCAGGAGTTGTGTCTAATGTAAAATTAGTAATACCCGCTACTACAGGTGTACCCGTAGCTGTAAGTATAATATCCTGTTGCCCTGTTCCTGAAAAAGTGCCAGATCCCGTAAAAGTTACGCCATTAATTGTTTTTGTAATACTATATGTACCTACACTGCCTACAGTAGCCGTTATGGTTTGGGTTACTCCAGATACAGCAGTACCAGCAGTTAAAGTTCCTGTAGATGCCGTAGCACCAGTATAGCCCGAAACAATACCTGTACCTCCTGAAGATCCATTTGAACCAGCTGCTAAAATTGTTCTAGAAAAACTAACGGATGGAGTTGTGTCTAATACAAAATTGGAAGTTCCTGCTACTATAGGAGTACCTGTAGCTGTAAGTACAATATCCTGTTGTCCTGTTCCTGTAAAAGTACCTGAACCGGAATACGTTATGCCATTAATGGTTTTCGTGATATTATAAGTACCTACACTGCCTACAGTAGCCGTTATGGTTTGGGTTACCCCAGACGCAGGAGTACCAGCAATTAAAGTACCTGTAGATGTCGTAGCACCCGTGTATGCCGAAACAATACCTGTACCTCCCGAAGATCCATTTGAACCAGCATCTAAAATTGTTCTAAAAAAACTAACGGATGGAGTTGTGTCTAATACAAAATTAGAAACACCTGCTACTACAGGAGTACCTGTAGCTGTAAGCACAATATCCTGTTGCCCTGTTCCTGAAAAAGTGCCAGAACCTGTAAAAGTTACACCATTAATGGTTTTCGTGATAGTATAAGTACCAACACTCCCTACTGTAGCCGTTATGGTTTGGGTTACTCCAGTTGCAGGTGTACCAGCAGTTAAAGTTCCTGTAGATGCCGTAGCACCCGCGTATGCCGAAACAATACCTGTACCTCCCGAAGATCCATTTGAACCAGCATCTAAAATTGTTCTAGAAAAACTAACTGCAGGAGTTGTGTCTAATACAAAATTAGAAACACCTGCTACTACAGGAGTACCTGTAGCTGTAAGCACAATATCCTGTTGCCCTGTTCCTGAAAAAGTGCCAGAACCTGTAAAAGTTACACCATTAATGGTTTTTGTAATACTATAAGTACCTACACTGCCTACTGTAGCCGTTATGGTTTGGGTTACTCCAGTTGCAGGTGTACCAGCAGTTAAAGTTCCTGTAGATGCCGTAGCACCCGTGTATGCCGAAACAATAGCACTACCACCTGAAGATACACTAGTACCAACGATTGCAGCTACAGTTGTACGGGGAAAACTAATGCTAGGGGTTGTATTTAAAACAAAATTTGAGGTCTGTACTTTTAAAGGTATTCCTGTAGCCGTAAGTACAATATTCTGTTGTCCTGTTCCTGTAAAAGTTCCGGAACCGGTATACGTTACACCATTGGCTATAGTCAAAATATTATAAGTACCAATACTGCCTACAGTAGCCGTTATCGTTTGGGTTACCCCTGATGCAGGAGTACCAGCGGTTAAAGTACCTGTTGATGTCGTAGAAGGGTTATACCCCGAAACTACAGCAGTACCATTTGAAGACCCTTCAACACCTACTGCTACAATTGTTCTAGGAAAACTAATGCTGGGGGTAGTGTTTAAAACAAAATTTGAGGTTTCTCCTTTTAAGGGAGTACCTGAAGCGGTAAGCACAATGTTCTGGGGTCCTGTTCCGGTAAAAATACCAGAAGCTGTAAATGTTACGCCATTGACAGTTACCGAAATATCATAACTACCAACCTTACCCACTAAAGCCGTTATGGTTTGAGTAACCCCTGATGCAGAATTTCCAACAGTTAAAGTCCCTGATGATGCAGTAACACTACTATACCCCGAGATAACAGCACTTCCTCCCGAAGAGCTATCGATACCACAGCCGTTATACCAAAAAGTACCATTGTACCATTCTAAACATCTTCTACTGGTATTATAAATCATTAAACCTACCTTTGGAGATATAATCGCATCACGTTGAACGGTCGTTAAACTAGGGGGCAAAAAACCTCTAGTAGTACTTTTTAATTCCAGTACTGCTGAAGGATCAGGCATTGGTGTACCAATACCTATTTGTGCTTTTGCCATAAAACAACTCAAAAATAGCAATGCTATTAAAATATTTTTTTTCATTTTTCTGTTTTTTATTAAAAAAGGAAACTTCTTTTTTTCTAAACACTACTTTTCTTTTATGGTATTATAAGAGAGAAAGGTATCTTACAAAACGTAAAAAAAAACTTAGTTACTGCTTATCACAAACCAATTTGTACCATCCGATTGAAGTACCCAAGTTTGCAACCATAATCCTCCTGAAATGGAGGTCATCGTATCGATTGCTCCAGCAGCTGATTTTATGATCACATTATTATTAGAAGTATCAATTTTTTTAATGTTAAATTTTTTTCCTAATGACAATACCGCTGAAGGCAAGGTTACCGTCACTGCATTGGAAGTTGCATCTACTAAGATGGTCTCGTCAGTAGTTAAAGCATCGTAACTACTAGTTTTTGTCACAATTGAAGAAATTGACAATGCCTTTGTTACATCATCAGTATTCACTATTCTATTCCATTTATTATTAAGCCAATAATAATAACCAGGCTTAACATCAGCAATTAGCTGTGTATTGTAAACCAATAAACTTTCTACATTACCATTTGAAATAGTTGTACTATCATTGGTTCCCTTCAAAGGGACTCTAGAAATCATAACTCCTTTATTATTTGCAACCACATCTAGCATTGTAGATGCGTTAGGAGCAAGTGTTCCTACTCCAACCTGTGCATACGTTGCTGTTCCAAAACCAAACAACAGTACTAGTAATTTTTTTTTCATCATTTACTACGTTAAAATTTAACTCAAATTTTATATTAAAAAAAGTAAAAAACACACTACCAAGTAATAAGTGATTATTTTTGAGAAATATGTGAAATCACAATTAAATCCAGACTATCCTAGCTGTTACAATTCATATTTCGACAAAATTCATGTCCCAAAAATTTCAAAATAATTTCTTCTATTTAAAATTCGACCGAATAATTACTGGAAAAACATTTTAATTATTTCATTAATTTCACAACTATTTTGTGTTGCGGATTATTTTTTTTGGAAATATTTCTACATTTAAAATACGTAATTATTAAAATAATTCTGAAGAACAATACACTTTCATTCAACGCTCTATTCATTACAAATAATAAAATCAGTCATAATTTTTTTTCACTTACAACACAAAACAAAACACTTATTACCCAGAGTAAAAAAGAAAAAATTTAATAATTTAATTTTATAGAAATTACAATTTTTTAAGTTAAAATTTTAAGCTAAACACAACAAAAAACTGGAAAATGTACACTATTGAAGATCTAAAAAAAGTAATAATAATTACTGAAATGAGTGATGAAGAAATTAAAAGAGGCATTAGATTATGTGAATAAAATGAATGAATGAAAAAAAATAAATTGAGCAAAACAGTAATAATATTAGCAGTAATACTAGCAACGTGTAATTCATATTCTCAAACCGAAAAAGATAACTATATCTCTTTTTCAGGAGGATTAGATTTAAGAAATGCAATTATTGGGAGTGATCCAACTAATGATAAATCAGCCATAAATTATAATTTACAATTTTCGATGGTTGATCGAAATGTAGAAGTATCTGTTGGTTATGAAAGTTTCAATAAAATACAATTTGATAAATATTTTATAGGCTTAGGGTACCATTTCCCATTATATTTATATGCTTTTCAAAGAAGTATCAAAACTACCTTTATTCCCAGTATAGAACCCACTCTAATAAACAGATGGGGTACATGGGGAGGAGGAATAAGTTTTAACGAACCTTCTTCTCATTTATCAATTGGTACAAATCTATCTTTTAGATGGGATGTTAATGATAAATTTGCTTTTGAGTATTCCTTAAATGCTTTACCCAGAACGGACTTAAAAGCAAAATATGGCGATTTATCAGCTAAAAACAGATTAAGTATCGATGGAGTAGGAATTATAGGTTCAAGCTTTGTAAAATTCATATGGAAACTTCCCACTTAATTGACATTATTTAAGATAGTTATAGATAACCCGTAGGTATTTCAAACATAGAAAAGTAATTAACTTAATTTATAAAATTAAATTTAAAAGTATCATTTTTTTGTTATTCTCCAATAATATACAAAGCTGTAAATCCCTTACCAACAATCAAATAGCCTTCATTATCCAAAGTAATTTTATCAAATACAACTTCAACGTTATCAATTTCTATTGTTTTGACTTTAAAAGGAAGTCCAATCAAATTTAATTTATACTTAGAATAATTAGTGTCGTATTTTCCTTCTTTATGCAACTGAATGATCAGTTCCTTCTCTTTTCCGGTTGCTTGAAAAGACAAAAAGCTATACCGTCCTTTTTTATAATCATATCCATCTTGCGCATCTTCATACACTACTGATTTTTCTTTTCCTTCGTGATAATAAATATCCAGTGTTAACTCATCAAACTCCAGTTCGCCAACATATTGTTGAACCGGATATTTAGGAATGATTGCTCCTGCTTTTACAAAAATTGGAATTTCATCAAACTTAGTACCTACCCATATTTCTTTTCCGCCATTGACCAATTCGTTGGTCCAATAATTATACCATTGTCCACGAGGAATATACATGCGCCTTCCTACTGAATTAGGTTCTAAAATAGGACAAACAAGAATTTGATTTCCAAAAACAAATTCGTCATTTCTATAATGCGTTTGAATATCTTCCTGATCATAATACACTAATGGCTTCAACATAGGAATTCCTTCCTCAATATATTGCCAAAACATGGTATATAAATAAGGTAATAATTGGTATCTTAAATTCACGAACTTTCTAGTGATATTGATCACTTCTTCATCAAAAGCCCATGGTTCCTGATCGCCGTGATCTCCTGAAGAATGAGTTCTGCAAAAAGGATGAAAAACACCCAATTGAATCCAACGGGCATACAATTCGCCTGATGGTTGTTCTGCAAATCCACCAATATCTGATCCTGTAAAACCCATACCAGATAGAGACATGCGTTGCACCTGGATATTTGCAATCCATAAATGTTCCCAAGTGGCTACATTATCTCCAGTCCAAGAAGACGTGTACCGTTGTGCTCCTGCGTATGCTGATCTTGTTATTACAAAGGGTCTTTTTGGATATGCAAATCGTTTCACACCATGATAGGTTGCTCTGGCCATTTGTGTACCATAAATATTATGTGCTTTTCTATGACTGCAAGGGTTTCCGTCGTAATCATGGCGCACATCCATTGGAAATGTCTTATTAGGAACCTCCATTACTGCGGGTTCATTCATGTCATTCCACACTCCTTTTACTCCAATTTCCGAAATTAATTCTTTGAACAATCCAGCCCACCACTCCCGTACCGCAGGGTTTGTATAATCCGGAAAATTACATTCTCCCGGCCATACTTTTCCTTTCATATATGGACCGTCAGCTCTTTTGCAGAAATAATCTTTTTCTAAAGCTTCTTGATATACCGAATATTCTTTGTCAATTTTTATTCCCGGATCGATAATTACAACTGTTTTGAAACCATCTTCGGCTAATTCAGCCACCATTCTTTTTGGATCCGGAAAATATTCTTTGTTCCAAGTAAAACATCGAAAACCTTCCATATAATCAATATCCAAATACAGTGCGTCACATGGAATTTTCAACTCTCTAAATTTAGCTGCAACTTCTTTTAAATTGCTTTCCGGATAATAACTCCATTTGCATTGGTGGTATCCAAGTGCCCAAAGTGGCGGCAATTCTGGCTTACCGGTCAAATCAGTATACGTTGTAACCACATCTTGCATTTGGGGTCCGTAAATGAAATAATAATTCATTTCTCCACCTTCAGCCCAATAACTGGTTACATTTCTTCTTTCGTGACAAAAATCAAAATAGGTTCTAAAGGTATTATCAAAGAAAATACCATAGGATTTCTTGTTTCGTAATCCAATATAAAATGGAACAACTTTGTATAAGGGCTCTTGATCTTTTTGAAAAGCATATTGATCTGTTGCAAAATTTTCCAGTCTTTTTCCCTTCAAATTCATTTGGGTTGCTTTGTCGCCAAGTCCGTAAAAACATTCCCCGTCTTTTGAAGCCTTACTCATTTTGACAATGTTACCGCCATATTCATAGCTTTCTTCCCAATGAAATCCAAGCTCATCTTCTAAAATAATATTTTCTTCTAGATCATAAATAGATACTCTCATGTCTATTTTTTGAATCCTGCATTGTACTTTACTGGTTTTTATCTGATAATACTCTTCTGCTTCAGAAACTTCCAGAAAATTATAACCATGAGAATGACTTTTATCAATTGCATAAGAAAAATCATTGCTAAAATACCCTTTTGTTGTAAATCTAAATCGGATTAAACTATCTCTTAATATGGTTACTTTCAAGATGACACTATTATCGGTATGAAAATAGATTGAATCAACTTCCTGTTCAAAAGAAATTATTTTTGTGGGATATAAATCTCCCTTATATTCTAATTCTGTATTTGTAATCATGTTTTATGGTATTAATTTTAATCTTTTTCTAGCATTCAAACTTACGAAATTACTTTGTAAACAGTTATATGTGTGGGGTTTATTAACGAAAACGTTATAGTTTTTAGACAGTTAAATTTAGAGATAAATAGGTGTGTTTTTTAAAACAAAGAAGGTAAGAGATTAGGAGTTAAAATCAAAAAAAACGATAAATCAACACTAAATTTAAATTAGTTGTTACACCTACATAATTAAGCTTTAAATACTCTTAATCTCTAATTCTCATTGTAATCTGAAGTTCTCTTAACCTCTAAATCGTTTTGTTAAAAATTATCCGATTTTAAAAACAATAACACTTAACGGCGGCAATAGCAATTCAGCAGAATAATCTCTTCCATCATAAGGCAATGACTCAATTGCTATTTTTGTAGTATTAGAAACGCCGCTTCCTCCATAATTTGAAGCATCACTGTTAAAAATTTCTGTCAATTTTCCTTTTTTAGGTAAACCAATTCGATAATCAGGGCGCACCACTTGCGTGAAATTACACACTACAATTATATCGTTTTTTAGATCATTTCCTTTTCGAATGAAAGACATCACCGCATTTTGATGATCCGAATAATTAATCCATTCAAAACCTTCCGGACTGAATTGTTTTTCATATAATCCAGGTTGTGTTTTATACAATTTATTCAAATCTGTAATTAATTTTTTTACGCCTTCATGATAGGGATATTGCAATAAATGCCAATCTAAACTTCCTTCAAAATTCCATTCGTTGCTTTGTCCAAATTCACTTCCCATGAACAATAATTTAGTTCCGGGATGCATAAACATGTAACCATAAAGTAATCTTAAATTCGCAAATTTCTGCCATTCATCTCCCGGCATTCTTCCTGCTATAGATTTTTTTCCGTACACCACTTCGTCATGCGAAAGCGGCAACATAAAATTTTCCGAAAAAGTATAGGTCATTGAGAAAGTCAAATCATTTTGATGGTACTTTCTGTACACCGTGTCTTTTTGAAAATATTCCAAAGTATCGTGCATCCAACCCATCATCCATTTCATTCCAAAACCCAAACCTCCGATAGATGTTGGTCTCGAAACCATTGGGAACGAGGTACTTTCCTCAGCTATGGTTTGAACGCCTTCATAATTTAGATACACGGCTTCATTAAATTCTTTCAGGAAACTAATAGTATCTAGATTTTCTCTTCCACCGTAAATATTAGGTTCCCATTCGCCTTCTTTTCTGGAATAATCCAGATACAACATCGAGGCGACGGCATCTACCCGCAAAGCATCCGCATGGTAATGTTGCAACCAAAATAACGCATTACTAATCAAAAAAGAGCGAACCTCATTTCGTCCATAATTGAAAACTAAACTTTTCCAATCTGGATGATAGCCTTTTTTACGATCTGGATGTTCAAAAAGATTGGAACCGTCAAAAAATCCTAAACCATGTGCATCATCTGGAAAATGAGAGGGTACCCAATCCAGGATTACCCCAATTCCTGCTTCGTGCAATTTATCTACTAAATGCATGAATTCCTGCGGATTCCCAAAACGGGAAGTTGGTGCAAAATACCCCACTAATTGATAGCCCCAAGACGGATCGTATGGATATTCCATGATGGGCATGAACTCCACGTGCGTAAATCCAGTTTCTTTTATATAATGTACTAAATCTTCGGCAAATTCTAGATACGTCAGAAAGCGATTATCTTCTGCATGCCGTTTCCAGGATCCTAAATGGACTTCATATACTGAATAAGGCTTGTCTAAACCATTGTGGTTCTGACGCGTTTTCATCCAGTTTTTGTCTTTCCATTGATACTCTAAATCCCAAACTACTGAGGCAGTGTGTGGTGGTTTTTCACAATAAAAAGCAAACGGATCCGCTTTCTCTGTTATGATTCCACCATTATTAGATTGTATTTTATATTTATAGGTTGTCCCTTTTTTGATGTTTGGAATAAATCCTTCCCAAATGCCAGAGGAGTCCCAGCGAACTTCCAACAGATGTTTACCTTGTGTCCAGAAATTGAAATCCCCAACTACAGAAACAGACTGAGCTGTTGGCGCCCAAACCGCAAAATAAACACCGTCTGTTCCATCAACTGAAAGAAGATGTGCACCTAGTTTTTCATACAGACGAAAATGTTTCCCTGATTTGAATAATTCAATATCGAAATCGGTAAAAAGGGAATGCGAGATAACTTTGCTCATATAACAATTGTATGCTTCTGCTTTGTGTAAAAATCAGAATATTAGTGTAAGAAAAACAGTTTTTAGGGTTACTTAATAATGTAATTATCTGGTATAACTGCTCCTTTTTTGATAACAACAATTCCATCTTTTATGGCATACAACTCATTAGAAAAATCTTCTAGATGGTTTCCACCATTGATATATACATCATTACCAATTCTGCAGTTTTTATCCACGAGAGCATTACTTATAAAACATCTTTCCCCAATTCCAACCAATTGTCTGTCGCTTTTAAGATCTTCATTCATATCATCAATATTCTGATAGAAATCATTACCCATTACGTAGCTGTTTTGAATGATAGTTCCCTCCCCTATTCTGGATCGAATACCAATTACAGAACGATTAATTTCTTTGGCATTCAAAATGCAACCTTCTGAAATCAATGATTTATCAACCATTGTTTTTTGGAATTTTGATGGCGGCAATAATCTTGGTCTGGTATAAATTTTATTAGTATCATCAAATAAATTAAATTTTGGCAAGTCATCCGTAAGTCCAATATTCGCTTCAAAAAAGGAATCTATATTACCAATATCCGTCCAGTATCCTTCATATTGATAACTTAAAATCTTTCTGTGGCCTACCGCTTGCGGAATAATTTCTTTGCCAAAATCTTTGGTTTCTTTATTGGACATGATATCGACCAACAGTTTTTTGTTAAAAATGTAGATTCCCATCGAAGCCAAGTAATTTTTTCCTTCACTTTTCATTTGTTCACTCACATCCGATTCCCAATCCGGTAATAATTCCTTCGCTGGTTTTTCGATAAAGGATTCAATACAGCTTTCGGAGTTTGTTTTTAATATCCCAAATTCAGGCGCATCTTTAGCATTTACTGGCAAAGTAGCAATAGAGATATCAGCTTCGTTCTTAATGTGTTCTTCTAACATATCGTTGAAATCCATTTGGTACAACTGATCTCCGGAAAGTATCAACGCATAATCGAAATCATGGTTTAAGAAATGAGGCATACATTGTCTTACGGCATCGGCAGTCCCTTGAAACCAGGTTGGATTATCAGGAGTTTGTTCAGCAGCAAGAATATCAACAAAGGCATGGCTAAAAATACTAAAGTTATAGGTGTTTTTTATGTGTGCATTCAGGGAAGCCGAATTAAATTGTGTCAATACAAACATTCTGTAAATATCTGAATTCATACAATTTGAAATAGGAATATCAACCAATCGGTATTTTCCTCCTATTGGTACAGCTGGTTTTGATCGTGATTCTGTCAAGGGATACAATCTTGAACCTTGTCCTCCACCTAAAATAATTGCAATAACATTTTTCTTTTTGGGTTTCATTTCTTGTTGCTTATTAGTTTGTACATTTCTATATATTCCTGACAAACACGCTCCCATGAATGGTCTGTGTTCATTCCTATTTTTCTAATTTTGTTCAGATGTTCTTTATCATCATATAAATTGACGGCTCTTTGAATAGAATAACAAACATCACCAACTGTGGCCTGATCGTGGCAAATTCCGTTTCCGTCATCGCCAAAATCAACAACTGTGTCTCTTAACCCACCAGTTCGTCTCACAATGGGAATTGTTCCGTAGCGCAACGAATACATTTGGTTTAAACCGCAAGGCTCTACTCTGGAAGGCATTAATAAAAAATCAGAACCGGCGTAAATCAAGTGTGCTAATTCTTCATTATAACCAATAAACGTATTGTAATTTCCTTTGTAATCTTGTAGCAAAGTATTCAATTGTTTTTCAATAATTGTACTTCCGGATCCTAAAATCAAAATATTAATTTGTTGATAATTCTCAGATAAAGCAAGAGCTGCGGCTGGTGGTAATAAATCCCCTCCTTTTTCTTCTAATAATCTTCCAATAAAACTAAAAAGTGGTTTTGTTGGATCTAAATTAAAGAGTTTGCATAATTTTTCTTTATTTTCCTGTTTTCCTTTTTCAAAATTTTTAATCGAATAGTTTTTTTCTATCATCGCGTCTTTTTCCGGATCCCAAACTTCAATATCAATTCCGTTCAAAATCCCTTTAGACTTATACCGAACCAAATTAAATAGTGATTCCAGACCATTTGCTGAATAGTTGATTTCATTTAGATAATTTGGAGAAACTGTGGTAACAGCCCAAGCACATTTTATGGCTACTGCCAATGAATTAATGCAATTATCCCATTCTAAAATATTTACGTGAGCCAAATCAAATTCGGGTAAATAATATAATTTATTAAACCCAAACTGCCCTTGGTATAAACCATTATGAATGGTAATCATGGAAGGAATATTTCGTAATTTTTCGTATTTGTGACAATACAACATCATAAATGGAATCATACCTGTATGATGATCGTGACAATTAATGACATCAGCAACTTCGCTTCTGCCTGTAATCCAATCCAAAGTGGCGATCTGGAAAGACAAAAAACGTTCAATATCATCTTCGTAACCATACACGTCTTTCCTGTTGAATAAATCCGGAATGTCAACCAAATACAATTCAAATCCTAGTTGGTCTGTTTTTTCTTTTAGAATACTATACGGAAAATTAAAATTTCCAAGTTTTACAGAACTCCAATGAACACATTCAAACTCATTTTCTTTTTTAAACTTTGTATCATAACAAGGTATTACAACCCTTACACGATGCTCTGCATTGTTTTGATATTTTGGTAATGCGCCAACTACATCAGCTAAACCTCCTACTTTTGCAACAGGATAACACTCTGCACTGATATGAAATATTTCCATGTATGAACTTTTGATATTTTTAATTAATTTTAACCCCTATTTTAGTCTTTTATATAAATACGCCTGAAAACTTTCTAAAAAATACTACTTTTATGTTTTTCTAAATTTACTAAAAAAATTATAATATAATAACCTGCTTGAAAATTTATTAAAATGACAAAAAAGTCTTCTAATCATACCCAATCATTGAAAATTCCTAAAATTATTTTATTAACCAGTAAATTAATCTCTTTTATTTCACCAAAACTAATTACATTATTTGCAGCTAAACTGTTTACTACACCCATAAAACATAAGATTCCAAAAAGAGAGTTAGAAATGGATCGAAATAGTATACAAAAATTAATTTCAATTCCGGCAATTGGCAAAGAAGTTGTTGTGTATGAATATGGAAAAAGTGACAAGAAAATTTTATTAGTTCATGGTTGGTCAGGACGTGGAACTCAATTATTCAAAATAGCGGATGAATTGCTTAAAGCCGGATATTCTACGATCAGTTTTGATGCTCCTGCACATGGAAAATCACCTGGAAAAACGACTATTATGGTCGACTTTATTGATACAATTTTAGAAATAGAGAAGCAATTTGGGCCCTTTGAAGCAGCTATTGGTCATTCATTAGGAGGAATGTCCGTTTTGAACGCCATAAAAAAAGGTTTAAAAGTAAATCATGCCGTAGTGATTGGCAGTGGTGATGTTGTAGAAGATATTATAGATGATTTTGTGGCAAAATTACAATTAAAACCAAGTGTAAGTACTCTTTTGCGTTTGCATTTCGAAAAAAAATACGGAGAAAAAATGAATAGTTATTCTGCTTTTTTGGCTGCAAAAGAAACAGCGATTCCTATTTTAGTAATACATGATAACCTTGATCCTGAAGTTCCCGTAAAGGCTGGAATTCACATTCATAAATATTTAAAAAATGGAGAGTTACTATTAACAGACGGATTAGGACATAGAAAGATTCTAGGCAACCTTAAAGTAATTGAAAAAACAGTTCAATTCATCCAAAATAAATAATTGAAATACAACACTATACAATTAATAAAAAAATAATCATGAAATATCCTTTAGAAAAAACAGAACAAGAATGGAAAGAAAAATTAGGAGCAGAACGGTATAGAATTCTTCGACAAAAAGGAACTGAATACCCACATACTGGAACTTATAACTTACATTACGAAAAAGGAACCTATTGCTGTGGTGCCTGCGGTGAATCTTTGTTCGAAAGCAACTCTAAATTTGATGCCCATTGCGGTTGGCCTTCATTTGACGAATCCATTCCTGGAAAAGTAGAATATATTTCTGATGTAACACTTGGTATGAAACGCACTGAAATCCTTTGTGCTAATTGTGGCAGCCATTTAGGACACGTTTTTGATGACGGACCTACAAAAACCGGACAACGCTATTGCGTGAATTCTTTATCAGTGGACTTCAAAGAATAGTGATACGGATTTATTTGAAAATGCAACGGAATGGGATAAAAATTTAGAATCATTATAACAAATAAGTAATAACCATGGTATAATGTCGTATTTTAAAATCAGGATAAAATTACGTAACAATCTGATTTAAAGCTGTTTTACTTAAAGTTAATTCTTTTGACTTTACGACTTTTAAACTTTCGACTTACTTATATAGGCAAAAAACATCCGTTGGAGTTAGAGTAGTGCCCAGAATTTGATTAATCCCAGAATCCGAATACGGAATCAAAGCTGAGAAACAACTCTTGCAAGTTTTACCAAAAGAAATTTGGGGCGAAATTAGGATGGCTATTTCCTTTTGAGGAAGAGAAATTTCTAAGCCTCAGCCCAAATGTCCGGAATAACCGATTAATTCCATTTGTCAGTATTATAAAAAAAATAAAAGGGTAAAAAGTAATTCACCCTTTTACCCTTTTAAATACCTATAAAATATTATAAAAAAGAAGGTTTAAGTCCCGGTTTTATTCTCTTTTTAGATACTTGTTCATACGCATAGCCCAATCCTATTAATTTCCCTTCTGTATACGGCATACCAAAAAATGATAAACCAACCGGCAAATCATAAGCCAGTCCGCAAGGAACTGTAATATGTGGATAGCCACTTGCTGCAGCAGGAGAAGTTAAAGAATATCCTCCCCAACGATCTCCGTAGATCATATCAATACTGCAAGCAGGTCCCATGGTGATTCCACAAATAGCGTCTAATTTATTTTCTTTAAAAACTGTATTTAGCACACTTTTACTTCCTTCGAAACTTACGGTTAATGCTTCCAGATATTTTTTGTCCTCTAATCCTTTTTTAGCATTAGAACTTTCTAATGTTTCTTGCTTAAAATACGGCATTGCTTTATCTTCATTAGCAGTATTAAAATCGATAACATCTTTCAAACTTTTTACTTTTGCATTGGCTGTAGCCAAATAGGTATTCAATCCATCTTTAAATTCATATTGTAAAACTTCGAATTCGGCCTGACCCAAAGCATTAATTTTCTCCAAATAGTCAATTTCGATAATAATAGCCCCTTGTTTTTTTAGCAGGTTGACAGCAGCATCTAAAAGTGCATTAATGTATTTATTATTTCCTTGTGGCTTTTTTTCAATACCAATACGCTTACCTTTCAAAGCATTTTTATCTAAAAAAGTTGTATAATCCTTCTGTGCTTTCCCTTTACTTTCAATGGTTACAGTATCATCTTGGTCTACAGCAGCAATTACGCCTAATAAAATAGCAGCATCCGTTACGGTTCTGGCCATTGGACCAGCCGTATCTTGTGTTTTTGAAATTGGAATAATCCCAGATCGACTAACCAGACCTACAGTAGGTTTAATCCCTACAACTCCGTTTACCGAAGCTGGACAAACAATAGAACCATCCGTTTCTGTCCCAACAGCAACAACACAAAGATTGGCTGAGACTGCTGCTCCTGAACCAGCACTGGAACCGCACGGATTATGATCTAAAATATAGGGGTTTTTAGTCTGACCGCCTCTACTGCTCCAACCGGAACAGGATTGGGTCGAACGAAAATTAGCCCATTCACTCAAATTTGTTTTTCCAATGATTACTGCACCGGCTTCTCTGAGTTTTTTAACGACAAAAGCATCTTTTGAAGCACTATTTCCTGCCATTGCCAGAGATCCAGCCGTGGTTAGCATTTTATCCGCTGTGTCTATGTTGTCTTTTATTAAAACGGGGATTCCATGCAAAGGACCTCTGCTTTTACCAGCTTTTAACTCTTTATCCAGTGCAACAGCGATAGCCAGTGCATCTGGATTGACTTCGATGACGGAATGCAATTGAGGCCCATTGGTATCAATAGCTTCAATCCGTTTTAAGTATAATTGTACTAATTGTTCCGAAGTATATTTGCCAGAAGTTAATTTCTCCCTTACACTGCTGATGGTTTCTTCGTCTAGTTCAAAAACGGCATTGAAATCTTCAACAGATACTGAATCTTCATTTTTTTTGGTACCGGAGGTACAGCCTGTAATCAAAAGTGTAGTTAAACCTGCGGAAGCAAGTGTTGCTGTAGTTAAAAAAGATCTTCTTTTCATAGATTGCCAAATAAATATTTATATACTATTAATTTCGTTAACATTGAATACTATCTGGAAATAGATGCATTCAATTAAAATCCTAAATTAGTTTTTTTTTGATAAAATCAGTTCATTATTAAATGAAACAAAAGTTAAAGTTTGAAATGGAACAAAATTGGAATAAAAAACCAGAATACTAAAACCAATTGAGCCAAGCTAAATTGTAGCAATACATTTAATAATTGATTAACTTTGCCAAATAGAATTATTTAAAATCAAATTGATATGACAAAGTCTTCACAAGAACAAATGCTGCAAAAAGGAGTTTATACAGGAATTATGGAAAAAGATGAAAATAACAATTTTTTTTGTGGTGCCTATCTTCTGGACTATAAAATGGCTCAAAAACACAGTATTGGAGATTGGATTACGATAAAATCAATCATCGAAAATCCGAGTGATATCAGTTATAATAAATATCCAAAAAAATCCAAAAATTTCGATAAAGCAAACAATAAGCCCCAACAATAAAACTTTTTCAGTTTTTTATTCCTTAAATCTATTGTTTCAGAATACTTTTTTCGGAAAATTTATTGGTCTGAAACCAAAAAAATAAAAAAAAGTGTACCTTTGCAAAAAATTTGTCGCTTTTTGAAATCAAATCACATTGGTTTTATAGTAAAAGACAAGTAGTTACCTTATTTATGAAAAAAATAGTTGAATACCGCAAACTGCTAAATGTAGACAAAACTGCAGAGCTGAAAGATTTGAAAACGATATATCGTAATGCGATGAAAGAAGCGCATCCTGATAAATTTCAAGGAGATGAAACTGGTTTAAAAGCAGCTGAAGAAAACAGTAAAAAAATTATTGAAGCTTATCATTTCTTAGTGAGTATCAATCCTGAAACTCTAAAACAAAACTTACCGGAATACACTGAAACTATTGCAACTGCAAAAATTTCAGACTATAAGTTCGTAGAAGGACGATTGATCATCAATTTTTCAAATGGAAGTGTTTACGAATACATTAGTGTGCCTAAAGCTACTTACGTAAAAATGGTAAATGCTGAATCTCCTGGAAGATTTGCAAAAAGACACATCCTGAATTCCTTTACTTGGAGAAAAACAATCAATCAAGATTAATTTTTTTTAAGTCCAAAATAAAAAAGCATCCTTCAAAAAAAGGATGTTTTTTTATTTTGGACTTGTCCCGTTCTGAAATAGCAATATACAAACGCCTGCTTGCAAAACCTAAATAACTCGTCTAGAAAGTGTTTTAAATCCCATTATTCGCTATTTTTTTATAAATCTTAATTGAAAAAAAATTGATTGTCCCAAAACACATCATGATTAAAAGGTTTTATATTCAAAGAAGGAAGTAAAATAACTACTTGTAAAATAAATGCTAAATCCTAATTAAGAATGAAAAATAATAACAAAAATTTAGGTTGTAAAATTATATATCAATTAAAAATTTAAATACTTTTGCACTCTTAACTTAACTAATTAATAATGAAAAAAATAATTTTATTACTTTCGGCTGCTGTTGTTTTACTATCTTGTAGCAAAGTTGGCAAAGATGAATACATTATTTCAGGGACTGCAACAGGAATTGAAAATGGTAAAACAATTATCTTAGAAACACAAGATGCAAATGGCATGGGACTTATTGCTAAGGATACCGTAAAAGTTGAAAACGGTAAATTTGAGATGAAAGGAATTATTACAGAGCCATCGTTTTATACAATCCAATTAGAAGGGGCTCAGGCTAAAATACCTTTCATATTAGAAAATGGAGAAGTAACAATCGCTATAAATAAAGACAGTATTCAAAAATCTAAAGTTTCAGGAACGTATAACAATGATGAATACGCAACCTTCAACGAGGAAATCACTAAAGTTCAAAAGAAACTAATGGATTTCCAAAACAAAAACATGCAAGCAATGGAAGCTGCTCAACAAAGCAAGGACACGGCTGTGATCAATAATTTGATGCAGGAATTTTCTAAACTTCAAGAAGAAGTTGGTATTGCTTCAAAAGCAAAGTATTTAGCGTATGCTGAAACACATCCTAAATCTTTTATTTCAGCGCTAATAATCCAAGGAATGTTAAACGATCCTAGTGCTGATGTTGCAAAATCTGAAAAGTTATACAACAGTTTAGAAGAAGCATTGAAAAAAACAAAGCCTGGAATTGCTATCAAAACCAGACTAGCTGAAATGAAATCACCGGCTGCTGTAGGCGCTACCGCTCCAGCTACTGCTCCAACTACTGATGGTAAATGAAGAGCAGATTTTTCAGGCCCTAATCCTCAAGGGAAAATAATTTCTCTGAAAGAAAGTTTAGGAAAAGTAACAATAGTTGATTTTTGGGCATCATGGTGTGGGCCGTGTCGTCAAGAAAATCCAAATGTTGTGGCCATCTATAAAGAGTTACACAGTAAGGGTCTTAATATTATTGGTGTTTCTTTAGATAAAGATGCCAAAGCCTGGAAAGAAGCCATTGCTAAAGACAAGTTGACCTGGAATCAGGTTTCAAATTTGAAATTTTGGGACGAACCAATTGCTGCTTTGTATAAAGTAGAATCTATACCTGCCACTTTTATCCTGGATGCATCCGGAAATGTTGTGGCTAAAGATTTAAGAGGAGATGCCCTTAGAGCCAAAATAATTGAGCTTTTAGAACAATAAACACCTTATATCGTACAAATAAAAAAAATCTCCCTAGTGGAGATTTTTTTATTTTATTCAATACCAATGCTTTAAAAATAATAGTAAAATTAAGTACTAATATAGTTTGGAAACTTGAAAACAGTTTTTATATTTGCATCCGGTTAGCACAATAAGCACTGCTTATTGAGTCTTGGGGAGATACTCAAGCGGCCAACGAGGGCAGACTGTAAATCTGCTGTGTAAACTTCGCAGGTTCGAATCCTGCTCTCCCCACAAAACTCTTCAAGCGATTGAAGAGTTTTTTTTTGCATACTACTGTTGTGAATTAATCCAAAAAAAATCCTAGCAAATTGATATTTTGAACGGAATTTTTTAATACTTGCAGCTTCTTCTATTCTAAAATAAAACTTACCGTTACATTAGCCGTAATGTTGATTTCGCCTACCGCCATCGTTTCTCTTGAAACTCTAGTATCGCTCATTTCCATTTTCATGGCAGCATACATTGGTTGTGGGCTATAATTTTGTGAATTATCTGATATGATCATAGCACGTCCTACTTTTTGTCCTAATACTGAAACATAATCTTCTGCTTTTAATTTAGCCTCTTTCATCGCTAATTTTCTAGCCTCAGATTGATATTGGGCCAACTTAGAAGATTCAAACACAACAGTATCAATTCTATTAATCCCTTCGTCAACTAAACCTTCCATCAATTCATCATATTTTGATAAATCCTTCAATACAATTTCGATTGTTTGTGTTGCATTATAGCTGTGTTTCTTTTTTTCGTAATCGTATTGTGGGTTCAACGAAACACGTTGCGTTTTATAATCTGCAGGAGCCAAGTTCATTTTTTTGATGAACTTAAGCACAGCTTCAATCTTTTGATCATTTTGCTTTTTGACGTCTTTGGCATTATTCCCTTTTGTTTCAACAGTCACCGTTATACTTGCTTGATCCGGAACAACCTTTACTTTTCCTTCGCCACTTACGCTTATTTGAGGAACTTGTTTGATTTCTTGCCCGTAGGACACTGAAATAAATAAAATAGACAAGATTAATAGTGCTTTTTTCATTTTTTTATCATTTAATTGTTTGTGTTAACTTCTTTTCAAAAGTTGTGCCATTATAATTTTCCCATTTTTGCCATTACGAACAGGATAATTATAGGAATGGCTAATAAAACTGCCATTAAAGCATGATCCACTAATAACTGTGGCTCGTTGACAAGTGTAATCAAATAACCGCCAACAGCGCCTCCAAAATGGGCGGTATGACCTATATTATCATTCTTAGCTTTCATTCCGTAGATTGAATACAATAAATAAAGGATTCCAAAGATATAAGCAGGCATTGGGATAATAAAGAAGATTCCCAACATCATGTCTGGCTGTAACAATATGGCCGAATATAAAACCCCTGTTACGGCTCCAGAAGCACCTACAGCTCTATACCCGTAATCATTTTTATGAAACAATACCGTCAATAAACTTCCAAAAATTAAACTTCCAAAATACACCAGTATAAATGAAAAACTCCCTAAATAACTGATGACTACCGGTGCAAAAAACCACAGTGTCAGCATATTAAAAATCAAATGAGTCATATCTGCGTGAAGAAAACCAGACGATAACAACCGTATTTGTTCGCCTGCACGAATACTTCCAATATGGAATTCATATTTTCTAAAAAAAGAAAGGTCATTAAAACCTTTGTAACTAATCAAAACATTTACAACAATTATTGCTATTAAAATGGTATTCATAAAGTATGTTTATTGTGAATTGTAAAGATAGTCTTTCTCAAATACCATCTTGTATGCAGTCCAAATTTATATCAATCTATATTTTTGCCTTATATTTGTCAAAAAAAATACGGCATGCAATTTCTTATTTTCATCTTAATCATTCCCTTTTTGTGGGTCATTTCTATTCTTCCTTTTCGGATTTTATACTGGTTTTCGGATTGTATCTATTTGATTGTATATTATATTATAGGGTATCGAAAAAAAACAGTTAGAGAAAATTTAGCCCTTACTTTTCCTAATCTGAGTTTCAAGGAGCGTCTTATTATCGAAAAAAAATCCTATCACCATTTGTGTGATATGTTCCTGGAAATGATAAAAACCATGACTATTTCAGCTGCTGAAATGAACCGACGATTTGTAATAACAAATATTGAACTGGTTAAAGAATATGAGGATAAAGGGAAAAGCACTGTATTATTAGCCTCCCATTATGCAAGTTGGGAATGGTTATTATCTGTAAATGAAAAAACAATATTTAAAGGAATAGGCGTTTATAAAAAAATTGCCAATAAATACTTTGATAAATTACTACGAGATATTCGATCCAAATACAATGCAGAATTAGTCGAAACAAAAAGAGCGATCCCGTTGATGGCAGAAAATCAACAAAAAGAAATATTATTCATGTATGGCTTAGCCAGCGACCAATCCCCAAAACTAGATCGAGCCTTTCACTGGGATACATTTATGGGCATTGAAGTTCCAGTGCATACCGGAGCTGAAATGCTGGCCAAACGATACGATCTCAATGTCCTTTTTGTAAAAGTAAAAAAAGTAAAAAGAGGATTTTATGAAGCTACTTTTGTCCCTATAACAGATGATCCAAAATCCATTCCCGATTTTGAAATCACCAATACTTTTTTACGGGAAGTAGAAAAACAAATTCTGGAAGCTCCTGAATATTATTTTTGGACGCATAAACGATGGAAACACAGACGGTAGTAATTCGTATTCAGAAAAAAATCACACATTAGAAACAATAGCGTTTATGATATGTGATTTTTTTAGTTTCTTAAAACAGCAACTTCTATAAAGAAAACCAGTTTTTTACCAATTCATCTTCTAAATGGCGTGTATTTTTATTTATAAACTCATTTGTAGCCGAATTATAATCATAATCCAAAGCCCAAATTTTATGCTTTTCAGCCAATGCTTTTATTGCGTTACACACAAATTCAATTTCGGCATTTGTAGTTGTAGGATGAATAGACATTCTGATCCAACCTGGTTTTCTGATTAAATCCCCCAAAGTAATTTCGTCAATTAATTTGTGTGAGGTTTCCTGATCCACATGCAATAAAAAATGTCCGTATGTTCCGGCACAACTACACCCGCCACGGGTTTGTATTCCAAATTTATCATTCAATAACTTTACCCCTAAATTAAAATGTAATTCTTCTATAAAAAAAGAAATAACCCCTAACCTGTCGTGATGCTGCCCTGCAAGGATTTTAATATTAGAAACCGCTCCTATCTCTGAGAAAATATAATCCACAATTTCATGCTCTCTCTTCAAGATATTCTCAATTCCCATTTGCTCTTTCAATTGAACCGCCAGTGCAATTTTTATAACCTGAAGAAAACCAGGAGTTCCTCCATCTTCTCTATCTTCAATATTATCAATATACTTGTGCTCTCCCCAAGGATTGGTCCAGCTTACCGTTCCTCCTCCAGGATTATCAGGTATTAAATTTTGATATAGCTTTTTATTAAAAATTAACACCCCGGAGGTTCCAGGTCCTCCCAAAAATTTATGAGGCGAAAAAAAAATGGCATCCAATTGATTTTCAATGTCTTCCGGATGCATATCAATTTTTACATATGGTCCAGAACAAGCAAAATCAACAAAACAAAGTCCGTTGTTTTGATGCATTCTTTTTGCCACTTCATGATACGGTGTTTTAATTCCCGTTACGTTTGAACAAGAAGTTATTGACGCTATTTTGAAAGGTCGCTCTTTGTACTTTTTCAATGCTATTTCTAAATTCTCCATACTGAACAATCCGTCTTCAGTAGAGGGAATTACTACAACATCAGCAATAGTTTCTAGCCAAGACGTTTGATTGGAATGGTGTTCCATGTGAGAAATAAAAACAACTGGTCTTTTTTCGGGTGGGATGGTAATAAAATCTTTCAGGTTTTCGGGTACTTTCAAACCTAGAATTCGTTGAAATTTATTGACTACACCTGTCATTCCTGTTCCATCAGTAATCAAAATATCATCACTGCCGGCATGCACATGGTGTTTGATAATATGGCGCGCTTGATGGTATGCTTTAGTCATGGCAGTTCCCGAAACGGTAGTTTCAGTATGAGTATTGGCTACAAAAGGGCCAAAATCATTCATTAATTTTTCTTCAATAGGACGATACAAACGACCACTGGCGGTCCAATCCGTGTATATAATTTTTTTTGGTCCGTAAGGTGACTCAAATTCTTGATCAATTCCAATTATATTTTTACGAAACTGTTGAAAATATTGTTCTAATTGGGTGGGTACTTCTTTAGTTATCATAGAATTCCTGATTTGAGTTCAAAGGTATTATTTTTTTGCAGAAAAAATATTTTCAGTTTATGGAAAGTGGATTCTAGTGTTTTTAATCTTCTCTTAAATGTAAAGTAGCTGACAAAGTTTAATTTACATTCCTTATACATTTGAATAATCAATAACCAATCCTGATTATGAAAAAAATTTTTATACTCCCACTATTTATTTTACTGCTCTCCTGCGAAGTGGAAGGAGATTTGACGCGTGATCCAGCTATACAAGCCTCACTTCCTGAAAATAGTACATCTGCATTTACTGGAGATTTTATGCCTACATCAGGCATTAAGGTTTCAGGTTCAGCCAAAGTGTATTTGAATACCAATCAAAATGAAGTACGCTTGGACAATTTTAGTATTTCCAATGGCCCGGATTTAAAAGTATATTTATCTAAAACCGCTGCCCCTTCAGATTTTGTGAATTTAGGAAATTTAACCTCGTCAACAGTATATGCAATTCCTCCTCAAGTAAATATTAGTGATTATAAATATGTGCTGATTCATTGTCAGCAATACAGTCATCTTTTTGCAGTAGCGCAATTGTCTCAAAATTAAATTTATATCCATGAAAAAAACAATAATAATTGTACTCGTTGGGCTGTTTTCAGGCTTTAGTTCTTATTCTCAAGGATGCAGTGACGCAGGGATTTGTTCGATAGGAAACAGCTTTCAAAACTCAAAAACTGATTTCAAAAACGGTATAGAAATAGGAAATATTTTTGGCACCGGGGAAGCAGATCTAACTTATTTTTCATCCTATCTTACCTATACCAGAACAATAAACGAACGCTTTTCACTCAGTTCTAAAATCACTTATTCTGTAGCAAACGGCAGTTTTGGACAACGTGGTGCTTTTGGTGATGGCTATTTCATAGGCAACTATAACTGGAAAACTAAAACTACCGCAAAATGGAGCACTCTTATGGGTTTTAAAATACCTTTTACGAGTTCCAATCTAAAAATAAATGAATTTTCGCTTCCGTTAGACTACCAATCCAGTCTGGGAACTTTTGACCTTATTTTGGGTTTGAATCTTACTTATAAAAAATGGGATTTCAATACCGGGATACAGATTCCTGTTTTTAATAACAACAAAAATTCTTATTTTAAGGAGTTTTCAGACACGGATGATTTCCCGTCTACTAATTTATTTGAAAGAAAATCAGATGCTTTATTTAGAACTACCTACACCATTCAGCCCGCTAATACTAAATTTACCTTCAAACCTAATGTATTATTTCTTTATCATTTAGGCGAGGATAGTTTTGAAAATGCTTTTGGAAAAAGAGAAACCATACAAAATTCTGATGGACTCACCATCAATGGAAATTTGATTGGTTCTTATACTATTGATGCTAAAAATAGTATCGAATTATCATTGGCTGCCCCTTTTGTAATTCGGGAAGTAAGACCCGATGGACTTACAAGAGGTTTTACCGCCGGACTCATCTACAAAGTTTTGTTCTAAAAACAGGTGTAGTAAAGCCCTTTTCGTGAAATTTATTCAGAGTAAAATAAACAAAAAATGCCCAATATCTATTGGGCATTTCAACTGTTTTTTTTTAATTATAAATCAAATCCTAACGAAAACTGCAGTACTCGATTTTGTGCTTTTCCTTCCTCATAGATATCGCCCTTGCCTAAGTGATAGCGTACTCCTAAACTTATTCCGGAATCCGTTTTAAAACCTGCTCCAAAATTGACTCCCCAGTCAAAATTATTAGGTTCAAATTCTTGATTGGTATCAAATAAACTAAACCCACTGTTAAACTCCTCTCTATGAGAAATAGCCAATCCAATTTGAGGCCCCACTTCTAAAAAGAAATTTCTAGAAGGATAGGCTTTAAGCATCAATGGCAGGTTGATATAATTTAGCTTTTGTGTAAATGTCCCGCTACTATTCGTAATTATATATCCTTGTTGGGAATACAACAATTCTGGCTGAACAGAAAAACTATTGCTTATAAACGACTCTCCATAAACCCCCACATGAAAGCTATGACGTTGAGCTGTTTCAGCATTTCCGTCAAATTGTACTGAGGATAAACTATACCCTCCTTTTATTCCTCCAAAGGATTTATTATTCGATTTGTTTTGGGCATTCACAGCGAGGGTCATACCAAAAAGCATTACGAGTATTAATTTTTGTTTTTTCATCGATAAGTGTTTTTTAATGTATTCTATTATTTTCCCCCGTTCGCTCTAAGATCTGCAATACATTGTGCATCTAATTGTGGTGCTGTACCTCCTGAGACCATCTCTCCAATACCACTGCCTGTTTCTGCAGACCAAAACATTAAACACGTTTTTACATTACAATGCTTTGGGTGTTCCCCATCTTCATGGTTGCTTTGCATTGCCGTTCCTAAGTTTGTTAAGCCAAAAATATGTCCAAATTCGTGGGTGATGATAGTTGTTTCTAATACGCTTCTGCTGGGTTTAAAAGTGCTGTTGCTTAACCCATGAATTGTTTGTTCATAAATAACAAATGAAGTATTTCTATACGCCGTTCCTAAAACAACTCCGCTGCTTGTATTTCTAGCTGATTCTCCATCTGCAAAAAAGGCCCAAACGGCAATTTCATTTGAGGTATTGTATTTTGTTCGGTTTGTTTCTTCAATTGCTACAATTTCCTCATTGGTATACGGAGAAGTCCCTGGTGACGGGATCGATCTCAATACAATATTAATCCCATTGGGCTTATGTGTTCGTGCTTCCAGAAAAGCTACAAAATTATTTATTGCTATACTGGTTGGCTGAAAACCAGCAACATAAACCACTTCAATAACCATACTTTTAAACTTTTTATCTGATAATAAATCGTTTGCAGAACTACCTGTGGACTGTTTATTAGTAATGGGATCAACAGTCTCAATTTCTTCTGTTACATCATTTTCTTTTGAACAGGATACCAATAAGGCAAAACCTACGCACAGGATTACAAGTACTTTTTTCATTATTATCTATTTATATTAAAGTTTATTATTAAAAAACAGCTGCCTAAAAAGACAACTGTTTTTTGAGAAATTAAAAAAATTAAACCCAACTTAAAAGTCTAATTTATATTTGTTTCAAAACTAATGTCGCCGCTGCATTAGTTGAACTTTGTAATGATATCGTTGTTGCATTAAAAGAAGTTACTTTCCAATCATTATTCAATAAGCTAAAAGAAGCGTTACTTGTAAAATTTAATTTAAGAAAGACTTCTATTTGTGAGCTTACAGCGTACGTACCATTTACAGTTGAATTTAAATTATTTACCGCTTTTACACTCCAATCATTTGCAAAATCTATTGTAAAATCTTTGTAATTAGTTGCTGAATTTACTCCAGAACTTACAAATGATTCTACTTTGAATTTGCCGTTTACCATAATGGTTTCTAATTTTTTTGAATTTTGAGCTGCTTCGTCTTTAGTTGCTTCTGTTTTAAGAGACGCCACAATAGTAGCTTGCAATTCTGCATCACTAGAAATTGTAGTTTTTGAACCATCACTGGTTGTAACTGACATTGGATAATTTACTGAAAACAATTCCGTACTACTAATATTAGTCATATACGTATATAATTGCTGTTCGGATGTGATAACAACGCTTCCCGTTTGTTGAACACTTAAATTATAGGTCAAAATAGTAATTGGAAAACTAATATTTACTGACGAAATAGCATTCTGACCAGATGATTGTGCGGAGGAACAAGCATTAATTATAGCATTATACTCTGTTTGGTTACTTACATTAACCTCTGTATAATTACTTAATTTAACTTTTAAAGGAAATTGTAATACTACAGAATCCTGATCATTATTATACTGTCCAAGGATAGAAATGACTTGTTGATAATTGACTTGGCTAAAAAGAGTAACTTGCGTTCCATTTACTCTAGCTGAAGCTGGCAGGATAATAGAAGAACAAGAGGTGCCGTCTAAAAAATCATCCGATGATCCGTCATACATAGAGGTACGTTTCAGATTGTTTGCTGTAGTTGAGTTTGCCGCATTTGTATTTGGATTTTGTCCTTGCTCGTTATCCACTTCACTTTGACAAGATGCAAATCCGAATAGAGTCATTAATGCTATTCCAGTAATCGTTTTTAATTTTTTCATAACGTTCAAATTTAATATATTTTTGTTTGTAGAGGCGCTGTTTTTGACGCCTTTCTTTTAGTAAGACAACTACGTTCCGTTTTACCCTATTTTATTTTTAAAAAAAATATAAATTTTTATTAAAAAATTCATAAATAACTATATAACAGTGCTATACGATTTTATATTTTTTTTAAGTAAAAATCAATTCGAATTAACCTGACTGCTTTTTGAAAAAAAAATTACATTTACAATCTACAAAAAATGAATCCCTTTTAAATGGACGACCAAAAGAGTACACTTTGCGAAGAAAAACACTTTAGAGACTTTTACTTAAAGCAAGTACAATCAGCAACTAATTTTGCCTATTATAAATGTGGTAATACTGATACTGCTTTAGATTTAGTTCAAGATGCTTTTACTAAAATTTGGGAGAATTGTGCCAAAATTGATTTCAGTAAAGTAAAAACTTATTTATTTACAACGATATCAAATTTATTTCTAAATACTATAAAACACCACAAAGTAGTATTGCAGTATGCGAAAGAAACACCAAATTTAGACACCAATAATCAAAATCCAGAATATTTATTTGAAGAAGAAGAATTCAAACAAAAACTTACTAAAGCAATTGCATCCTTAAGTGAAGCGCAACGAGAAGTATTTTTGATGAATCGAATCGATGGCAAAAAGTACCGAGAAATAGCTGAAATACTCGACATTTCTCAAAAAACCGTAGAAAAAAGAATGTCGGCAGCACTGCAACTTTTAAAATCCCAGATAGAAAACCTATAAATAACCATTTTACCGTAGGGTAATTTAAAAGTTAGTTGTCTAATAAACATAGCGATATTAAAATGAAAAACGAAAAAGAAATATTAAAATGGTTAGACGATGCGCTTTCAAGTACAGAAATTGAGGATTTAAAACAATCTGATAGCTTGCAAACACTTGATAAAATTGCTTATTATGCCTCTAAAATGGAAGCTCCACAAGTAGATGCTCAGGAAGCTTTTGCAGCATTTACAGCTAGAAATCAGTCTAAAAAGGAAACAAAAGTCAGAACCCTAAATTTTAAAACAGGGTTTAAAGTAGCTGCAGTTTTAGTGGTTTTATTGACGTCGTCTTATTTTTTGTTTTTTAATAACATTCAGACATTTGAGACCCAAATAGCACAAACAAAAACCTTTAACCTTCCTGATGATTCTGAAGTAATCTTAAATTCTGATTCAAAAATAACTTTTAACGACAAAAAATGGGATGATCAAAGAAATTTAACTTTAGACGGAGAAGCCTTTTTTAAAGTCAAAAAAGGAAAAACTTTTAGTGTGCGAACAGATGCCGGAATTATTACTGTCTTAGGAACACAATTTAATGTAAAAAAACGGAACAAATATTTTGAAGTAAATTGCTATGAAGGCTTAGTTAGCGTGTCCTACAAAAATCAAATCGTTAAATTGCCTCCTGGCAAAACATTCCGAATTATAAATGATGCCAGAGAAGGAGTTCAAGACTTAAATACAAAAAACCCTTCGTGGATTCAAGAAGAATCTAGTTTTGATCGTGTTCCTTTTAATCAGGTTATTGCAGAACTGGAGCGTCAATATGATCTAAAAATTAAAACACAAAATCTGGATACAACTAAATTATTTACAGGTAGTTTTACACATAAAGATCAAAATATAGCCCTTCAGGCGATTACAATTCCGCTTAAATTAAGTTATAAAATGGAAGGCAAAACCGTTATATTTTATAATTATGATGAAAAATAAAGGGCTGATTTTGCTATTACTTTGTTTTGGAAGCTTGTGTTACGGACAAAATTCTCCAAAAAAAATTCCACTAACGGCTCTTATCCTTTCTATAGAGAAACAATTTAATATTAAATTTTCGTATGCTGTAGAAGATGTAGTCGCTGTTTCAATAGAAAAACCTGAAACTACACTCACATTACCTCAGGTTATAGATTATCTTAATGCTAAAACAGTACTGAATTTTAAAGTTTTAGACAAGCGGTACATTACCGTTTCGGTTATCAATAAAACGATAGCTGTTTGCGGAACTGTCTTTGACCAGGAAAATAAGAGGCCACTTTCCGGTGCTTCCGTACTGGTAAAGAATACTTCCAGAAGCACCGTTACAACTGAAAACGGCATCTTTAAATTACAAAATATACCTCTGAATTCAACAATTACGCTCTCGTATTTAGGATATGAAATTAAAGAGATCCCTGCAAAAGAACTGTTTTTATCCGGTACTAATTGTCTGGAAATCACTCTTACAGCAAAAAGCGAAACGCTGAACCAAGTGTTAATTAATGTATATTTGACACCTGGTTTGCAAAAGTTTTTAGACGGCAGTACCGTTTTAAACACAAAAAATTTCGGGATTCTTCCTGGACTTATTGAACCTGATATTTTACAATCCATACAAATACTTCCCGGAATTGAAAGTACCAATGAAAGCATTGCAAACATCAATGTTCGTGGTGGTACTAACGATCAGAACCTGGTCATTTGGGATAATATCAAAATGTACCATTCCGGTCATTTCTTCGGATTGATTTCTGCCTATAATCCAAATCTTACCGAAAAAGTGACTGTCAGCAAAAACGGAACGAGTGCGGAGTACAGTGATGGAGTTTCCAGCACCATAAACATGCAAACCAAAGACGTAGTGACGAACAAATTTTCCGGTGGAGCCGGTGTCAATCTCATCAGTGCCGATGCTTTTCTTGCCATTCCGTTAGCTAAGGATCTGGAACTTCACCTCTCAGGACGCCGTTCTATCACAGATCTTTTCAATACACCAACTTATACTAATTATTTTGAAAGAAGTTTTCAGGACAGCGAAATCAATGCCGATAGCTCAGACAAGAATACTAATTCTGATTTTTACTTTTACGATTTTACCGCCAAATTACTTTTTGATTTAAATGAAAAACATCAGTTTAGAGCCAATATTATTGGAATAAATAATGCTTTGGCCTATTCTGAGAGCAACGCTAATACGAACAATACTGAAACAAAAGCAAGTACACTTTCTCAAAATAATATTGGTTACGGCGGAAACTGGAAAGCACAATGGACCTCAAAATGGAGTACCAACCTGATTACCTATTTTTCAAAATACAATATCGACGCCACTGATTATAGGATAGAAACTGACCAACGACTCACAGAAACCAATGAAGTTCTGGAAACTGGCGTGAAACTAAATACCCATTATAAAGTAAATAAGCACCTAAGCCTTTTATCCGGGTACCAGTTTAATGAAACAGGAATGTTAAACGAAACTACCGTTAGCGCTCCGTCATATAAACGAACTAAAAAAGATGTTTTGTTAAATCATTCCCTATTTTCGGAAGCGGAATACAACAATGCAAACACTTATTTAAGAGTTGGTATGCGTATAAATTATTTTCAAAAATTTAATAAATTTTTGATTGAACCAAGAATAAATATCCGACAAAAATTATCAACTACTTTTGCTCTGAAACTAGAAGGAGAATTTAAAAATCAAACTACTGCACAAATAATTGATTTTGAAGATGATTTTCTTGGTGTTGAAAAAAGACGTTGGGTTTTAGTAAACAATCAAGATATCCCGATTGCAACAAGTAAACAAAGCTCTTTTGGAATAGAATTCAACCAAAAAAAATTAAATATTGAGCTTACTGGATTTTATAAATTGGTAGAGGGCATAACGGCTTCTAATCAAGGTTTCTATAATAGTTTTCAGTTTATTAATGCCAACGGCAGCTATACAGCAAAAGGAATTGAGTTTCTAGCCAATAAAACAGCTCTTAAATATAGTGCTTGGTTCAGTTACACCTATAGCATAAACGATTATGAATTTGCTGTTTTTACGCCTTCTATTTTTCCTAATAATGCGGATATAAGACATTCTTTTTCTATTGGGTTTTATTATGATATAATCAAAAATCTAAAAGTATCTGTTGGTGGAGTATGGCGAAACGGGCAACCGTACACAAAACCCATTCCAGGAAATGAAACCATACAAGACGGAAATGCCACAATGGTCAACTACGATTCCCCCAACAATGAAAATTTAGATAATTTCATGCGTTTAGACGCTTCCTTACAGTATAATTTCAACCTGTCTGAATCAATTAAAGCTTCGTTTACAGCCGGTGTAATCAATGCTTCCAATCAGGACAATGTCATCAATCGCTATTACAAAGTCAATCCAAATGATACTAATGATGCCATTCAAGTAGACAATAAGTCACTTGGCTTAACGCCAAATATAAGTTTCAGAGTAAATTTTTAATTTCATTTTGTACAGTATCATAAAGACAAAACCCTTTCAAAATAGCATTTGAAAGGTTTTTTTATATATAAAATGCGGAATTACAATCCAGCCACTGTTTTTATTTCGTCAATGATTCTAAGTGCCAAAGCATCTGCTTTTTCCTGCGAAGCTGCTTCGGTATAAATACGAATTATAGGCTCCGTATTCGATTTTCTTAGGTGAACCCAATTTTCAGCAAAGTCAATTTTTACACCGTCAATGGTTGTACTATCTTCGTTTTTGTATTTTTCCGTCATGGCAACAAGAATCGCATCTACATCAATTTGTGGCGTCAATTCGATTTTGTTTTTGCTCATATAATATTCCGGATACGAAGCACGCAAAGCCGAAACTGTCATTTTTTTGTTAGCCAAATGCGTTAAAAACAGCGCTACTCCCACTAAACTATCACGACCGTAATGCAGTTCCGGATAAATGATTCCGCCATTTCCTTCACCACCTATTACAGCATTATTCTTTTTCATCAACTCGACTACATTTACCTCACCCACCGCACTGGCTTCATAGCTTCCGTTATGCAAATTAGTTACATCACGCAACGCACGGGAAGACGACATATTCGAAACCGTATTTCCTGGTGTTTTACTCAATACATAATCGGCGCAAGCCACCAAAGTATATTCTTCACCAAACATCTCTCCGTCTTCACAAATGAAAGCCAAACGATCCACATCAGGATCTACCACGATTCCTAAATCTGCTTTTTCTTTGACAACCAATTCTGAAATATCGGTCAAATGTTCTTTCAACGGTTCGGGATTATGAGGAAAATGACCATTTGGTTCACAGTATAATTCGACTACTTCAACGCCCATTAATTCCAATAATCTTGGAATAATAATTCCTCCAGAAGAATTTACACCATCCACAACCACTTTAAATTTAGCTGCTTTTACTGCATCAACATCTACCAAAGGTAAATTCAACACTTCATCAATATGAATATCCATGTAGGCGTCGTTAATCATAATTTCTCCCAAATTATCCACATCTGAGAAATCGAAAGCTTCCGCTTCAGCAATTTCAAGAATTTTCAAGCCTTCTTCTCCATTCAGGAATTCTCCTTTTTCATTCAATAATTTCAAGGCATTCCATTCTTTTGGATTGTGAGAAGCGGTAAGGATAATGCCACCTTCAGCTTTTTCTAACGGAACAGCAACTTCAACCGTTGGGGTTGTTGATAGACCTAAATCAATCACGTCAATTCCTAAACCAATTAAAGTATTTACCACCAAATTGTGAATCATTGGTCCCGAAATACGGGCGTCACGACCTACAACAACAGTGATTTTTTCCTTCCCGATATATTTTTTTAACCAAGTTCCGTACGCCGCGGCAAATTTAACCGCATCAACAGGTGTCAGGTTATCTCCTACTTTACCTCCTATTGTCCCACGTATTCCCGATATTGATTTTATTAAAGTCATTGATTAATTATTTTAAATTTTGAATTATAAATTTTAAATTGCTCACAAATATAATAATTGACGCTTTATAAAAGTCATTTAGAATTCAAAATTAACCATTTAAATTCCTAAATTAGGCGAATGAATTTTCTAGCACACATCTATCTTTCCGGTGATAATGATTTAATCAAAATTGGCAATTTCATGGCCGATGGAATTCGGGGAAAACATTTTGAAAGCTTTCCTTTAGAAATTCAAAAAGGAATTGTTCTGCATCGTGCCATTGACACTTTTACTGATGCACATCTTGTTTTTAGAAAAAGTACCAAACGCCTGCATGAGCATTATCATCATTATGCAGGTGTAATTGTTGATGTTTTTTACGACCATTTTTTGGCTAAAAACTGGACGAAGTATTCCGATGAAAAACTAGAGGACTTTGTGATACGATTTTACCAATCCTTGTATTATAATTATGAGATGTTGTCAGAACGAACCAAAGGACTAATGCCTACCATGATGAAAGAAAATTGGCTGGTGAGTTATCAAACAGTTGAAGGAATTGAGCATATTTTGACTCAAATGGACCATCGCACCAAAAATGAATCTAAAATGCGGTTTGCTACCAATGAGCTTTCAGAATTTTATTCGGAATTTGAAAAGGAGTTCACGGAATTCTTTGAAGAATTGAACGCTTTTGCAAAACAAAAAAGAATTGATTAATGATTTTTTTTACCACATAGAAACATAAGTTTGTTTTTTGTAGAGACAGATTAGAAAATAATTTTCAAACATAAGTAATAACCATGGTATAATGTCGTATTTTAAAATCAGGATAAAATTATGTAACAATCTAATTTTAAGCGAAGTTTTTTTACACACAAACTAAAATTCTATGTCTCTATGTGGTCAAACCATTTAAAGTATTACAATATAAAACAACCAAAACAATACACCTAAAACCAAAATATATTATACAATGAAAAAAATACTATTCCTACTTGCCTTTGCCGTTTTAGGTTGCAAATCAAATGAAAAAACAGTCGAACCAACAGGTTTAGTGACTTCTAAAGCGATGGTCGTTTCCGCTCGTGAAGAAGCGTCGCAAATTGGAGTTGAAATCATGAAAAAAGGCGGTAATGCTTTTGATGCTATGGTTGCCATGGAACTGGCTTTGGCGGTTTCACATCCTCAGGCGGGAAATATTGGTGGTGGCGGTTTCATGGTTTTCAGAAAAGCCAATGGTGAAACAGGCGCTATCGATTACAGAGAAAAAGCACCTTTGGCAGCATCTAAAGATATGTTTCTAGACAAAAAAGGAAATGTAATTGAAGGAAAAAGTACTGCGACTGCTTTGGCATCTGGAATTCCGGGTACCATTGCAGGAATATTTGAAGTACACAAAAAATATGGCTCTTTACCCATCAGTGAAATTCTCAAACCTGTAATTGCTTTGGCAGAAAGAGGTGTTATTGTCACTAAATTTCAAGCCGAAAGTTTGGCGTATCACAGAGCCTCCTTTATAAATAGTAATGGTAAGAACAGTTTGTTTTCTAAAGTATATAAAGAAAATGATACTATAAAATACATCGCTTTGGCAGCAACATTAAAACGAATTGCTAAAAACGGACGAGATGAATTTTACAAAGGAGAAACTGCTCAAAAGTTAGTTGCTTTTCTTGCTGAAAAAGGTGGAAATACCACCATTGAAGATTTTAATAGTTATAAAGCCAAGTGGCGAACTCCAATTACTTTTCAATATAAAAATTTAAAAATCACCTCGATGTCGCCTCCCAGCAGTGGTGGAATTTGTTTGAATCAAATCATGAAAATGATTGAGCCCTTCAACCTCTCGCAAATGGGACACAACAGCCTAAAAACGATTCAAGTCATTACTGAAGCAGAACGAAGAGCCTATGCGGACAGGAATTATTTCTTGGGTGATCCTGATTTTGTAAAACTTCCGGTAAAAGAATTAGTAAGTCCATCCTATTTAGAAAAAAGAATGGCTGATTTTTCATTTGATAAAGCTTCTAAATCTTCGGATATTGCCCACGGAGCAATAAAGGGATATGAAAGCAACCAAACCACACATTACTCTATTGTTGATGCCGCTGGGAATGCAGTTTCAGCAACAACTACTTTAAATGATAACTATGGTTCCAAAATATATTGCGACGAATTGGGTTTCTTTTTGAATAATCAAATGGATGATTTCAGTGCCAAACCGGGTGTTCCCAACTTATACGGACTCACTGGAAGTGAAGCCAACAGTATTGCTCCCGGAAAAAGAATGTTAAGTTCCATGACACCCACGATTGTCGAAAAAAACGGTACACTTTTTATGGTTGTAGGTACGCCGGGAGGCTCCACCATTATCACATCGGTGTTACAAACGATATTAAATGTGTATGAATTTGATATGAGCATGCAAGAAGCGGTAAACGCCCCACGTTTTCACCATCAATGGTTACCAGATGAAATTACTTTTGAACCCAATTCATTCGATACAGAATTATTGAATAATCTGAAGAAAAAAAGCTATTTCATCAATGAAAAAAACAAAGAAATCATTGGTGAAGTTGATGCAATTTTGGTTTTGCCAAATGGAAAATTAGAAGGTGGAGCAGACAAAAGAGGTGATAATAAAGCCGTTGGTTTTTAAATTTATACATTCAAATGAAAAAAATTAGTATTCTACTATGTATGCTTTCTATTGGGTGTAAAACCCAAAATATAATGGTTCAGCCCACAGGATTGGTTGCTGATAAAGCAATGGTCGTTTCGGCACGGGTAGAAGCTTCCAAAATTGGAGTTGAAATCATGCGAAAAGGGGGTAATGCTTTTGATGCGATGGTGGCAACCGAATTGGCTTTGGCAGTAGCCTACCCTTTTGCAGGAAATCTTGGCGGTGGCGGTTTTATGGTGTACCGAAAAGCGAACGGTGAAATTGGTTCGTTAGATTACCGTGAAAAAGCGCCGATAGCAGCCACGAAAAACATGTTTCTGGACGAAAAAGGAAATGTCATAAAAGGAAAAAGTACTGAGTCTCCGCTGGCTATTGGAGTTCCTGGAACAATTGCCGGTGTTTTTGCAGTTCATGAAAAACTAGGTTCATTACCGATTGCAGACATCCTGAAACCTGTAATTGCATTAGCCGAAAAAGGGGTTATTGTTACCAAAAAACAAGAAGACCGACTAGCTGCTTATCGAGATAGAATTATAAAAGTAAATGGGAACAAAACGTTATTTGCAACTGCTTTCAAAGAAAATGATGTAATACAATATCCTGCGCTGGCAGCTACGTTGAAAAGGATTTCAAAAAATGGCAGAGCTGAATTTTACAAAGGGAAAACTGCTGAAATATTAGTGAAATACCTTCAAGAAAAAGGAGCTATCATCACCTTAGAAGATCTGGCTCAATACGAAGCCAAATGGAGGACGCCACTCACTTTTGATTACAAGGATTTAAAGATAATCTCGATGCCTCCACCCAGCAGTGGCGGAATATGTCTCGCTGAAATATTCAAAATGATAGCGCCTTTCGACCTGGCTAAAATGGGACATAACTCAACCGAAGCCATTCAAGTTATTGTTGAAGCCGAAAGAAGGGCTTACGCAGACAGAAGTTATTATCTGGGCGATCCTGATTTTGTAAAAATTCCTTTAAAAGCCTTAATGGCAGATGCGTATTTGAAACAAAGAATGTCGAATTTTAGTTTTGAAAAAGCCACCTTATCATCGGATATAAAAGAAGGAAAAGTAAATTATAATGAGAGTACAGAAACTACTCATTATTCTATTGTAGATCAGTTTGGGAATGCTGTTTCGGCAACAACAACATTAAACGACGGTTACGGGTCTAAATACTATTGTGATGAATTGGGATTTTTCCTCAACAACGAAATGGATGATTTCAGTGCTAAACCAGGTGTGCCTAATATGTTTGGATTGGTAGGAAATGAAGCTAATAGTATTGCGCCACAAAAACGAATGCTGAGTTCCATGACGCCAACAATTGTGGAGAGAAACGGCAAATTATTCATGGTTGTGGGTTCTCCCGGAGGCTCGACAATTATTACATCCGTATTGCAAACGATTTTAAATGTTTCTGAGTATAATTTCAGCATGCAACAAGCAGTAAACGCACCTCGTTTTCATCATCAATGGTTACCGGATTTAATCACTTTTGAGCCTAATACTTTCGATGCTAAAACTTTTGAAACCTTAAAGTCCCGAGGATACATCATCAATGAAAAAACAACACCTGTAATAGGAAAAGTAGATGCGATTTTGGTTTTACCAACTAAAAAATTAGAGGGTGGTGCTGATTTTAGAGGTGACGATACAGCGGTTGGTTTTTAGTCCGTTGATTGTGCTCGGAATGATGACAAATTTACTTTTTTATGAATTTTGCACTCGCCTTAGAAAACGCTTTTACACAAAATAGATCCAAAAGCTGTGCAGCAGTTTGTCGCAAATTGTAATTTAAACCCCTTAAGCACAAAAGAAGCTTTAAAAAACATTTGTTAGGATTAAAATAATAGTAGTTTTGCATCCCCTTTAAAAAAAATATAATGTTCAAAAAGTTGATCACCAAATTAGAAGTAATAATTGCCATAGCACAGTCTTTATTGACTCCAAAACAGTTTATATTTTTATCTGCTGTTTTAGTTGGTATCTCTTCTGCATTTGCCGTAATCGTTTTAAAAACTTTTGCCCATTGGGTTTTTTCTTTTGCCACGTATGTCAGTGGAATATTAAAATTAGGTTTTCTTAATAGTATCTTGCCTATAATTGGTATTCTGCTTACTGTTTTTGTAGTCAAAAGAGTTTTGGGAGGAACCATACAAAAAGGAACTTCGCAAATTTTATATGCTGTTGCCAAAAAAGCAAGTATTATTCCAAAAAAACAAATGTATTCCCAAATTGTTACCAGCTCACTAACAGTTGGATTAGGAGGGTCTGCAGGTCTGGAGAGCCCTATTGTTATTACAGGAGCTGCTTTTGGGTCTAATTATGCCCAAAAATATAAACTGAGTTATAAAGACCGAACGCTTCTAATCGGTTGTGGTGTTGCCGCAGGTATTGCCGCTGCTTTTAATGCGCCAATTGCTGGGGTTTTATTTGCTATTGAAGTGTTATTAGTTGATGTGAGTATTGCGGCATTTACACCCATTATGATTGCAGCGGCAACAGGCGCATTAGTATCCGTCATTGCCTTGGACGAAGCCATCTTACTGTCCTTTAAGCAACAGCAAAGTTTTGATTATCACAACCTTTTTTTTTACGTACTTTTAGGCTTGTTTACCGGGTTTGTTTCCGTTTATTATTCCCGTAACTTTCAAAGGGTAGAACATTTTTTTGCCAGACTTAAATTATCGCCTTATAAAAAAGCCTTATTTGGTTCTTCTATTTTGGCCATTCTTATTTTTATTTTTCCAACACTTTTTGGAGAAGGATATGAAAGTATCAAAACATTATCCGAAAATGATCCCGGAAAATTATTGGAGAACACTTTATTCAGTAGTTTTAGAAATAATAGTTGGGCGCTTTTATTGTTTGTAGGTTGCACCATGATGATAAAGGTTTTTGCTACAGGAATAACCTTGAGTAGTGGTGGTAATGGAGGTAATTTTGCACCTTCCCTATTTCTGGGGTCTTATGTTGGTTTTTTCTTTGCTAAATTTTTAAATTTAACCGGATTAACGAAACTTCCTATCAGCAATTTCACTTTGGTTGGCATGGCCGGAATATTGAGTGGCTTGTTTCATGCGCCATTGACTGCGATTTTCTTAATTGCTGAAATTACAGGAGGTTATAATTTAATGATTCCACTTATGATTGTTTCTTCTATCAGTTTTGCTATTTCAAAGCGTTTTGAAAAACATTCTATGGATGTAAAAAATCTTATTCAAAAAGGACATGCATTTACCAGCAATAAAGACACTAATGTTCTTTCCACATTAGAAACAAATTCTATTATTCAAACGGATTTTTTAACGGTCACGCCAAATGAAAATTTAGAAAAATTAGTAGATTTGATATCACATTCTAATCAAGTAATTTTTGCTGTAGTAGATCCAGAAAATCAACTTCTAGGAATGGTTCATTTTAATACTATTCGGGAAATAATATTCAATACCTATAGAGTTAAATATACTTTGGTCAAAGATATTATGATAAAACCTTTGGAAACAGTCACTCCGGATGACAGTATGGAAACCGTCATGAATAAATTTGAAAAATCTAAAGTAGCCTTTTTGCCAGTACTCAAAAACGACAAATATTATGGTTTTATTTCTAAATCTATTGCGCTTGAGGCTTACAGAACTAAACTAAAATCGATGACGATAGAATAATTTCGTAATTACTTTTAACACAAACTTCTAAAGTGTTCTATCGAAAGAATAAATCAAAATAGTAACTTTGTTTCCGAAAAATTCGGAATCTGCGAAAAATTATGTTAGACAAAGACAATACCATCGAAGTTCAAGGCGCTCGCGTTCACAACTTAAAAAATATAGATGTTTCTATTCCTCGGGAAAAACTGGTTGTAATTACCGGTCTCTCAGGTTCTGGAAAATCCTCCTTAGCTTTTGATACTATTTATGCCGAAGGGCAACGCCGTTATGTAGAAACTTTTTCGGCTTATGCACGCCAGTTTCTTGGTGGCTTGGAACGTCCCGATGTGGATAAAATTGACGGACTTTCTCCTGTAATTGCTATTGAACAAAAAACGACCAGTAAAAGTCCGCGTTCCACCGTGGGAACTATCACTGAAATTTATGATTTCCTACGTTTGCTTTATGCTCGTGCAGCTGATGCATACAGTTACAACACCGGCGAGAAAATGGTTTCTTATTCTGATGAGCAAATCAAAGATTTGATTATTCAAGATTTTACCGGAAAGCGAATCAATATTTTAGCGCCAGTTATTCGGTCTCGCAAAGGACATTATGCGGAGCTTTTTCAACAAATTGCCAAGCAAGGTTTTCTTAAAGTACGCGTAAACGGCGATGTATTGGATATTACTTTGGGAATGAAATTAGACCGTTATAAAACACACGACATCGAAATTGTTGTGGATCGAATGGTGATTGAAGCCACCCCAGATAACGAGAAACGTTTGTCGGAAAGCATCAATACAGCCATGCATCATGGGGAGAACGTCTTGATAGTTTTGGATCAAGATTCCAATGAAGTACGATTTTTTAGCCGGAATTTGATGTGTCCTACTACTGGAATTTCCTATCAGAATCCCGAACCCAATTTATTTTCTTTCAATTCCCCAAAAGGCGCTTGTGATCATTGCAATGGCTTAGGAACAGTCAATGAAATTAACCAAAAAAAGATTATTCCAAATCCAAAATTATCCATAAAAAATGGCGGTTTTGCGCCTTTGGGCGAATACAAGTCATCTTGGATTTTTAAGCAACTTGAAATCATAGGCGAAAAATATAGTTTCAAATTGACGGATGCCATAGAAACCATTCCGCAGGAAGCGATGGAAATGATTTTGAATGGCGGCAAAGAAAAATTCACCATCAACTCAAAAGATTTAGGCGTTGCCCGAGAATACAAAATTGATTTTGAAGGGATTTCACATTTCATAAAAAACCAACATGATGAAAGCGGCTCTACATCAATCAAGCGCTGGGCAAAGGAATTTATGGATGAAATAAAATGTCCGGTTTGTGACGGTTCCCGTTTGAAAAAAGAAGCGATGTTCTTTAAAATCAATGAAAAGAATAGTACCGAATTGTGCGATATGGATATTTCGGATCTAACGGTTTGGTTTAATGACTTAGAAAATCATTTATCCGACAAACAAAAACGCATCGCTACCGAAGTCATCAAAGAGATTAAGGATCGATTGAACTTCTTAATGAATGTAGGCTTGGATTATTTGGCTTTAAGCCGAAGCTCTAAATCACTTTCGGGTGGTGAAGCACAACGCATTCGATTAGCGACTCAAATTGGTTCGCAACTTGTAGGTGTTTTATATATCTTGGATGAGCCAAGTATTGGTTTACACCAAAGAGATAATGATAAATTGATTCATTCCCTGGAACAATTACGCGATATTGGAAACTCTGTAATTGTGGTGGAACACGATAAAGACATGATTGAACGTGCAGATTATGTAATTGATATTGGACCAAAAGCAGGAAAATACGGAGGAGAAATCATTAGCATTGGAACTCCTACAGAAACAATGGCCTCAAATACCATTACGGCACAATATCTCAATGGGAAGATGAAAATTGAGGTTCCAGCAAAACGTCGGGAGGGAAATGGGAAATTCCTAAAACTGACCGGAGCAACCGGAAATAACTTGAAAAATGTTTCGATAGAATTGCCTTTGGGCAAAATGATTTGCGTGACTGGAGTTTCCGGAAGTGGTAAATCTACGTTAATTAATGAAACGCTCTACCCTATTTTGAACGCGTATTATTTTAATGGTGTCAAAAAACCAAAACCGTATAAAAAAATTGAAGGACTGGAACATATTGATAAAGTGATTGATATTGACCAAAGTCCGATTGGCAGAACGCCACGCTCTAATCCTGCAACTTATACCGAAGTGTTTACCGAAATCAGAAATCTGTTTACGATGACTTCTGAAAGTCTGATTCGGGGATATAAAGCCGGACGTTTTAGTTTTAATGTCAAAGGCGGACGTTGTGAAACCTGCCAAGGTTCTGGAGTGCGAACGATTGAAATGAATTTTTTACCTGATGTATATGTAGAATGTGAAACCTGCCAAGGAAAGCGTTTTAACAGAGAAACTTTGGAGATTCGATACAAAGGAAAATCCATTTCGGATGTGTTGAATATGACAGTAGATGAAGCGGTTCCGTTCTTTGAAATGATTCCGAAGATTTATAGAAAAGTAAAAACTATTCAGGATGTTGGATTAGGATATATTACCCTTGGACAACAAAGCACTACACTCTCCGGCGGTGAGGCACAGCGCATTAAGCTGGCGGGAGAATTATCTAAAAAAGATACTGGGAACACGTTTTATATTCTGGATGAACCCACAACTGGTTTGCATTTTGAAGACATTCGAGTGTTGATGGAAGTGATCAATAAACTGGTTGACAAAGGAAATACGATTTTGATTATCGAACACAATATGGACGTGATTAAACTTGCGGATTATATTATAGATATTGGTCCTGAAGGCGGAAAAGGCGGCGGACAACTCATTGCCAAAGGAACTCCGGAAGAAATTATTAAAAATAAGAAAAGCTATACGGCGCAATTCTTGAAAAAAGAATTACTTTAGTATACATAAAAAATAAAAAAATAATTTTTGGAAATTATGAATTTAAAAGAAGCGTTCAGTAGTGTCGAAAACTATTTTTCACCTAAAATAATTGGTGAAGTTAATGATCAATTTATTAAAGTGGCAAAAATCAAAGGCCAAGATTTACCATGGCATAATCATGAAAATGAAGATGAATTATTTTACATTGTAGAAGGAGAACTTTTAATGGAAATTGAAAACGAACCTAAATTCACTATGAAAAAAGGAGATTTATTTGTGGTAAAAAAAGGTATAAACCACAGAGTTTCGTCAACTGACGACTGTTTAATAATGCTGATAGAATCAAAAACTACTGAACATACTGGTAAAGTTATATCTAAAATAACAAAATCCATTGAAGAGCAAACGTATTAAATTTGCTTAGCCCTGATAGCAATGAAAATCCTTTATTGTTTTTCTTTAAAACAATAAAGATTGAAATGGATAGCAGGAAATAGCTCCAAAAAAAAGAGAAATTAAAATATATTTTTGAAAATGAGATTAGAAGATTTTGATAACGACGAAGATAGAGTAATCCAAGACCGACTGAAAAGAAAGACTTGGAACGAAATTAGGACCAATGATAGTTGGGCGATTTTTAAAATCATGGCCGAATTTGTTAATGGTTATGAGAGCATGGGACGCATAGGTCCGTGCGTAACCATTTTTGGTTCTGCCAGAACAAAGCCTGAAGACCCCTACTATTTGCTTGCTGAAAAGATTGCCTATAAAATCAGTAAGGCCGGTTATGGTGTAATCACTGGCGGTGGTCCAGGAATTATGGAGGCAGGAAACAAAGGTGCACATTTGGGTGGTGGAACATCAGTAGGATTGAATATTGAACTGCCTTTTGAGCAACATTTCAACCCATATATTGACAGTGATAAAAACCTTAATTTTGATTATTTCTTTGTTCGCAAAGTGATGTTTGTCAAATATTCTCAAGGTTTTGTAGTGATGCCGGGAGGTTTTGGAACGATGGATGAATTATTTGAAGCGATGACTTTAATACAAACCAAAAAAATTGCTCGATTCCCAATTATACTTGTTGGTTCCAGCTTTTGGGCAGGATTAATTGAATGGATAAAAACGGTTTTAGTGGAAAAAGAAGGTACAGTTCATGCCGAAGATTTGAATTTATTTAAAATTGTAGATACAGAAGATGAAGTGGTTGACGTCCTGAATGCCTTTTACAAGAAATACGATTTATCTCCAAATTTTTAAACAAAAAAAGAAGTTGCTTCAAAACAGCTTCTTTTTTTTGTTTTATTTTAAGATCCCTAGTAAGAATACTATCTAATTATAAGTACATTTATTTTTTTAATAAATCAATATCTGAATTTGAAATCATACCTTAAAATATTCTGTTACATTCTTTTTTTATTAGCTACATTGAATCAATATGCACAGCAGCACTCTACCATCTCTGTAGTGTTAAATATTGAAAAAAAGACATTGGATATTAAGCAGGAAATCATTTTTAATAATCAGTCCGATGATACGTTGACATCTATTGTTTTGAATGACTGGAATCATGCCTTTTCCAATAAAAATACGCCTTTAGCCAAACGATTTTCGGATGAATTTTATAGAGGATTTCATTTAGCCAAAGAAGAAGAGCGTGGTAGCACAATAAATTTAATTATTACAGATGCCACTCAGCAGTTTTTGTCTTGGCAAAGGACAGAGAAAAATCCTGATTATGTAGTTGTCCAATTAAAAAATCCGCTACTTCCAAACCAGAAAATCAATTTAAATCTCTCGTACATTACTAAAATCCCCAGCGAAAAATTTACAAAATTTGGTTACCACAACAATGGAACTGTAAACCTTAAAAACTGGTACCTTACTCCTGCGCGTTATGAAAACCATGCTTTTATCAAAAATAGTAATAATAATCTGGATGATATTGCCAATGCTATTTCTAACTTTGAAATTGATCTTAAAATACCCACTACTTTAGAAGCAACATCCGATTTAAACAGTGAGAAAACAACTGATAATAATGGCTTTTCAAACTACAAATTGTGGGGGAATAACAGAACTGATTTCAGTCTGATCATTGAGCCTAAATTGAATTTTGAGAGTTACAAAAACAGTTCAGTTGAAGTACTGACGGATATGAAAAGCAACAAATTAGACAACATTCAAAAAGCAATTGCAATTGACCGAATTGTGAATTTTGCAAGTGATTTGATTGGGAAATATCCTTACGAAAGAATTGTAGTTTCCCAAACGGATTATGAGAAAAATCCGTTTTATGGATTGAATCAGCTTCCCTCATTTATAAGTCCTTTTTCTGATGAATTTATTTTCGAAATCAAATTTCTAAAAGCCTATTTAAATGAATATTTAAAAAAGAGTTTACATCTGGATCCTAGAAAAGACAATTGGATTTATGATGGTATTCAAGTTTATGCGATGATGAAATATATGGATGAAAATCATCCCAAAGCTAAAATGATGGGCAGTGCATCAAACATCCGATTGCTAAAAAGTTTCAATCTGACCAATATTGACTTTAATGGACAATACAGTTATTTCTATATGTTGATGGCTCGCAAAAATCTGGATCAGCCATTAGGCGATCCAAAGAACACTTTAATAAAATTCAATGAACAAATTGCCAGTAAATACCGTGCGGGATTAAGCATTCGGTTTCTGGATGATTATTTGTTAAATGATGCTGTAAAGACCAGTATTCAACAATTTTATAAAAAAAATCAGTTGGAACAAGTATCGAGATCCGATTTTGAAATTTTATTAAAATCAAATACAACTAAAGATATCAGTTGGTTTTTTAATACAATCATTAATTCAAGAGACATCATTGATTATAAATTTTCAAGCGTCTTAAAAACCCAAGACAGTATCACTTTTTCAATTAAAAACAGAACTGGAACTCTTATTCCCATTCCAGTTTATGGTACTAAAAAAGGTCAAATTGTTTTTAAGCAATGGCTGGATATTAATGAAACCGATACTACTTTCACGATACCCAGAAATAATGCTGACAAAATTATTTTAAATCTAAAAAATGAAGTTCCAGAATATAACTTAAGAAATAACTGGAAGAAATTAGAAGGGTTTCTCCCTAATAATCGTCCTGTAAAGTTTGTTTTCATGAAAGACTTAGAGGATCCTTATTACAATCAAGTACTGTATGTTCCGTCAATATATTACAATTTATACGATGGTTTAACTCCCGGCATCAGATTGCATAACAAAACCATTCTGGAAAAGCCTTTTGTTTTTGATGTCAATCCATCTTATTCTACTAAATCAAATAACGTATCTGGTTCAGCATTTTTTGTGGTCAACCAAAATTTCAGAAACACAACGCTGTATAATGCCCGATATTCAGTAAGTGGATCCTATTTTCATTATGCACAGGATGCAGCGTATCTTAGACTAAATCCAACGGTGCAATTGCGTATCCGAGAGCCCAACTTCAGAGATAATAGGAAACAGCTTTTCTTATTCCGACAAGTAATTGTCAATAAAGAAAAAAGTATCCTGGTACTTGACAACTCCCCCGAAAATTATTCTGTTTTTGATGCGAGATATATTAATACCAAAACAGAAGTTACCAACCATTTTAATTTTACTACGGATCTACAAATTTCTGGTAAATTCGGAAAAATTACAGGTGAAATTGAATACCGAAAACTCTTTGAAAACAACCGGCAAATTAATTTACGGTTGTATGCGGGAAGTTTTTTGTATAATAAAACGCAATCCGATTTTTTCAGCTTCGCATTAGACCGGCCAACGGATTACCTTTTTGATTACAATTATTTTGGAAGGTCTGAAAGTACAGGGATTTTTAGTCAACAATATGTATTGGCCGAAGGCGGTTTTAAATCAAAAATTGCTACGCCTTATGCCAATCGATGGCTTACCAGCTTTAATGCCAGTTATAGTATCTGGAACTGGATTGAAGTATATGGTGACATTGGTTTAATCAAAAATAAAAATGTAAAAGAAAGATTTGTCTATGACAGTGGTATACGCCTAAATTTAGTCACAGATTATTTTGAATTATATTTTCCGGTCTATTCTACAAATGGATGGGAAATTGCCCAAAACAATTACAATGAAAAAATACGCTTCATCGTAACTTTTTCACCTAAAACATTAATCAATCTTTTTAATCGAAAATGGTTCTAATCCAATAAGATTCTCATTAATTATTAAACTATTCTTAGTGAATTGATTTTAAAATTACATATACTAAAAAAATAAGATACTTTTTATTAGAATAAATTACAATAATTTAATTATATTTATTTCAATGAATTATGAATCTAGCTACTTTTTAAGTAAATTTGCACCTCAAAGTTATACTTTTCAATTATGATAAAAGAAAAAACCAATACTACATTGACATTTGAAGATTTCAAAATCGAAGTATTAAATGACTATAAAATAGCCATATTAAGCAGAGAATGCAGTCTTTTAGGACGTAAGGAAGTATTAACTGGAAAAGCTAAATTTGGGATTTTTGGAGATGGAAAAGAAGTACCACAACTGGCAATGGCGAAAGCATTCCAAAATGGAGATTTCCGTTCTGGCTACTATCGGGATCAAACGTTTATGATGGCTATTGGTGAACTTAGTATCCAACAATTTTTTGCCGGATTATATGGTCATAATGATATCGAACAAGAACCAATGTCAGCAGGAAGGCAAATGGGCGGTCACTTTGCTACCCATAGTCTAAATGAAGATGGAAGTTGGAAAAACTTAACAAAACAAAAAAACTCTAGCGCTGACATTTCCCCAACTGCCGGACAAATGCCACGTTTATTAGGACTGGCTCAAGCATCAAAAATTTACAGACAAGTCTCCGGAATACCAAATGCAGCTAATTTTTCTAATCAAGGAAATGAGATTGCCTGGGGCACCATAGGAAACGCAAGTACTTCAGAAGGCTTATTTTTTGAAACTATCAATGCAGCGGGTGTTTTACAAGTACCAATGGTAATGAGTATTTGGGATGATGAATATGGGATTTCTGTTCATGCAAGACATCAAACCACAAAAGAAAATATTTCTGAAATTTTAAAAGGATACCAAAAAGACAAAAACACAAATGGCTTTGAAATTTTAAGAGTAAAAGGGTGGGATTATGCAGACCTGATTGCCACGTATGAAAAAGCTGCCACTATAGCCCGAGAAAATCATACTCCTGTTTTGATACACGTAAATGAATTGACACAACCGCAAGGACATTCCAGTTCTGGTTCTCATGAGCGCTACAAAAATACGGACCGATTGGCCTGGGAAAAAGACTATGATTGCATCCGTCAAATGAGATTATGGATGATTGCTATCAATATTGCTTCTCCTGAAGAAATTGAAGCCATTGATACACAAGCCAAAAAAGATGTTTTAGAAGGCAAGAAAGCGGCCTGGAATGCATTTTTAGAACCCATAATTGAAGAGCAAAAAGAAATAGTCGCTCTATTACAAAAAATAGCCGAAAGCAGCAAAAACAAAGAAGCAATATTAAAACATATCGTTGATTTAAGCAGTATCAAATCTCCTTTGAAAAAGGAAATTCTGGTGACAGCACGAAAAGTATTGCGTTTAATCCTAAATGAAAATAGCAAAACTGAACTGTCACTTTGGATAAAAACCTACACTGCTAAAACACAAAAGAATTTTAGCAGCAACTTATTTTCGGAAACGGATTTAAATGTGTTCTCTGTCAAAAAAGTTTTGCCTATTTATGCTGAAGATGCCAAGGAAGATACAGATGGACGTATGATTTTGCGCGATAATTTTGATGCGATTTTTACTAAATATCCTGAAACATTAATTTTTGGTGAGGATGCCGGAGCTATTGGTGATGTCAATCAAGGTTTAGAAGGAATGCAAGAAAAATACGGAGAACTCCGCGTTGCCGATGTAGGAATTCGTGAAGCAACCATTTTAGGTCAAGGGATTGGAATGGCTTTAAGAGGTCTTCGCCCTATTGCCGAAATTCAATATTTAGATTATTTATTGTATGCAATTCAAATCATGAGTGATGATTTAGCTACGTTGCGCTATAGAACCGTAGGAAAACAAAAAGCACCATTAATTATCCGTACTCGTGGTCATCGTTTAGAAGGCATCTGGCATTCTGGTTCTCCTATGGGAATGATTATAAATGCCATTAGAGGAATTCACGTTTTAGTTCCTAGAAACATGACTCAAGCAGCCGGTTTTTATAATAGTTTATTAGAATGTGACGAACCTGCTTTAGTCATTGAGTGCCTGAACGGTTATCGATTGAAAGAAAAAATGCCTTTAAACTATGGCGAATTTAAAACACCAATTGGAGTAGTTGAAACCTTAAAACAAGGAACAGACATTACACTCGTTTCCTATGGTTCTACTTTGCGATTAGTACAGCAAGCTGCCAAGGAACTCCTTGAAATAGGTATAGATTGCGAGATTATCGACCTACAATCTTTGCTTCCGTTTGACATTAATCAAGATGTTGTAAAAAGTATTGCTAAAACAAATCGTCTTTTAGTAATTGATGAGGATGTTCCTGGTGGTGCTTCAGCTTATGTTTTACAACAAATTATTGAGCATCAAGATGGTTATAATTATTTAGACAGCAAACCTCAAACGCTAACAGCAAAAGCACATCGACCTGCTTACGGAACAGATGGTGATTATTTCTCTAAACCTTCAATAGAAGATATTTTTGAAAAAGTGTATGGTATGATGAATGAAGTAAATCCATCAAAATATCCAAATTTATACTAAGATCCAATTCATAAATTAGAATCCCAATTGGAAACGATTGGGATTTTTTTTGATAGAAAAAATACATAAACTCATTTCTAAACAGTCATTAGATAATCCATTATTAGATTGTTTATCCCATTTAACGGATGAGCATGAAAAGTTGATGACGTTTTAAAAGAAAAATTCAGCTGCTAAACTCGGTACCTATTTATAAATAAATTCTTAAAATTAGGAGTTAAAAATTATACTTGTACACTCAAATTAAAAGGTTCTATCTGCTAATTAAAAGTTATAAAGCGGGCGTAAAATTTTTATACAGCCTTTTTTTATTTAAATTTAAGCTTTTTAAAACCCAATAAATGACAAAACTAGAAACTATCTTACACAACATTCAAAATGTTAAAGTTATAGATCAAACAATTGATTACAACAGCTACCTGCCATTAGATTTATCCAATACAAATGAAATCTTATCAAAACGAAATATACATACCGCAGTTGCCTTTGAAGAATATATTGAGGATTATTTAGCTCAAAATAATGCAAAAGTTGCGTTTGGAGGATATAATGAAATTAGAAATTTATACAAACGGAGTGAAATTTTTAATGATACGAAAACCGATGAAAGAAACATTCACATTGGTCTAGACTTATGGATCAAGGCAGGAACGCCAGTTCTGGCAGCATTAGACGGATTTATCCACAGCTTCAATTACAATACTGGTGTGGGTGATTATGGCCCCACTATTATTCTGGAACATAAAATAGAAAATCAAAAATTCTATACTTTATACGGTCATTTGTCCCTTGAAAGCATTAGTAACATTAATATTGGTGATGTGTACGAAAAAGGAAGTCAGCTGGCTACATTAGGCGATTCTACTGTCAATGGTGATTATGCCCCACATTTGCATTTTCAGATTATAAAAAAAATAGCAAAAATCCTTGGTGATTATCCGGGTGTCTGCAGCAAAAATGATTTGAGCTACTATTTGAAAAATTGTCCGGATCCTAATATCCTATTAAAAATTAAATAAATCATGAAAAAAATAATTATTGTATTTAGCATTCTTTTACTTATTGGATGCAAATCAAAAACTATTGTAATTGCCCCAGAACCCGAATTTGAGAACGCTAAAATTGTGAAGCTGGACTTAACAGCAATCGATGCGGATCAAAAAGCCAAAGCGTATGAGTTAGGAAAGCGAGTTTTGATGACCTGTAATACTTCAAAATTCAAGCCTTTTAACCTCAATGAAGCCACAACGTCAGTAATAAAAAACACCACCGAAGAAAGACTGACAAAGACCTGTACGCGTTTTCGCCAATATTATGGAACTTTTATTGATCTTCAGTTAGTTGAGGTATATAAAAACAATTTTGACGGAAGTACTCTTTTCAGATACAAGGCATCATATACTAAAAAAGTAGCCAACAAGGAACTTCGAGTTACAATGAATGAAGAAAATAAAGTTTCTTCTATTAAATCATTAGATTGGGTAAATTCATTTTTGATGAAATAATTTTTTAAAAAATAGCAATGCATTTTTTCTTCAGGAATAGTTGTTGCAAAACAGAATAGAAATACTAAATTCCAAAAATAGTTTTAATGCCAATTATTTTAAAATTGCTAGAATATTACTGGTGAAAAATATTTAACGAAATTTACTAATTGTAAAAAATTAATTACTATAATTCAATTGAATATTTCGGATTAATATCCTATTAAAAATAGAATACCTTTAATTATATAACTTATAAGTTAAATTATATAATGTACCTTTATTACTAGAAGCTATTTTTGTCTAAACTGTAAAAGAAATATTTTTGAAACTATATATAAAATACATGGTAAGCAATCGCTGTAAAATTGCAGTGAAAGAAGAGCTAAAAAAACTAAACCTTCACTTTATGGTTGTCGATTTAGGAGAAGTTGAAATTATGGAAAATATTACTTTGGAGCAACGACAACAATTAAAAATTGCACTTTTAGATTCTGGACTTGAATTGATGGATGACAAAAAGTCAATGCTTATTGAAAAAATTAAAAATATAATTATCGAAATGGTGCACCATTCAACTGAAAATATTAAGATCAATTTTTCCGATTATTTGAGCCAACTCTTAAATCACGACTACACCTATTTATCTAACTTGTTTTCAGAAGTGCAGGGAACCACAATTGAACAATTTATAATTTCACATAAAACAGAACGGATCAAAGAATTAATTATTTACGGCGAATTAAATATAACTGAGATCGCTTGGAAAATGAATTACAGCAGTGTTGCCCATTTATCAAGTCAGTTCAAAAAAGTAACCGGACTTTCCCCTTCTCACTTTAAAAAATTAAAAGATAAAAGACGAAGCCCAATTGAAGAAATCGGGAATTTAAATTAGAACAATCAACACCTTATTTATCTACCTTCATAAATAAAACAGAAATCATTAAAAATCAAGAATCACAATACGCAAGAAGTTTAATAGAAGCCAGTCTGGATCCCATAATTGCAATAAATACGGAAGGGAAAATTACGGATATAAATCAAGCGACAATACAAATAACGGGATTTACTCGCGATTTTTTAATTGATTCTGACTTTTTTGATTATTTTACAGAAAAACAAAAAATACAAGACATCTATCATGAAGTTCTCCAGAAAGGGGCTGTGTCTGATTTTCCGCTTACAATTCAAAATAAGAATGGCAGTTTTACGGATGTATTGTTTAATGCCTTTGTATACAAAGATAATTTAGGAACTATAATAGGCGTACTAATTGTTGCTAGAGATAGTGCAAAACAAAAATGGGCGCTAGATTTAAAAATTGCAAACAATGAACTTGCTTTTCAAAACAAGATCAAAGAAAAACGAGCTGCTGAATTAGTTATTGCCAATGAAGAATTGGCTTTTCAAAACAATGAAAAAGAAAAACGCGCGGATGAATTAGTTATTGCCAATAAGGAGCTTTTATTTCAAAGTAAAGAAAAAGAAAAACGAGAAATTGTAAATAAAAAACTAGAGGAACTTACGTACAACGCAAAATTAGCGTATCAGTATTCACTCAGTTTAATTGAAGCGAGTCGTGATCCATTGGTTACAATTAATACCAAAGGAAAAATTACTGACATGAATGAAGCCTTAGTAAATATCACAGGAATCCCTCGAGAGGAACTTACTGATTCTGATTTTTTTGATTATTTTACGGAACAACAAAACGCAAGAGAAGTATATCAGGAAGTATTTGAGAAAGGATCTGTTGCAGATTCACCACTTACACTACGGCATAAAGACGGCAAACTAACAGATGTATTATTCAACGGATCCGTATACAAAGATGACAAAGGAAACATCCTTGGTGTAGTAATTGTTGCCAGAGATGTTACTGAGCAAAAAAGAATTGCGACAGAGTTGATTGAGGCCAGAGTTTTTGCTGAGTTAACTACAGAAATTGCTGAAGAAGCTAAAAAAAATGCTGAAAGCGCCACTATTATAGCAGAGAATGCCGTAAAAGCAAAACAACAATTCTTATCAAATATGAGTCACGAAATACGTACCCCAATGAATGCCATCATTGGATTTACAAAAGTGGTTTTGAAAACAGAATTGACACCCAAACAAAAAGAATACATCAGTGCGATTAAGATGAGTGGTGATGCCCTAATTGTGCTGATCAACGACATACTCGATCTAGCAAAAGTTGACGCAGGAAAGATGACATTTGAAAAAAAACCTTTCAAAATGAAATCATCCATATCAGCTATGCTGCATTTATTTGAAACAAAAATTCAAGAAAAAAACTTACGATTAATAAAGCAATACGACAGTAAAATACCAAATGTACTTGTGGGAGACCCGGTGCGTTTGCATCAGATTATTTTAAACCTCGTGAGCAATGCCGTAAAGTTTACATCAAAAGGAAACATTACAGTAAGCGTACATTTGATACATGAAGACGAAGATCGAGTCATTATTGAATTTGCCGTTACTGATACCGGAATTGGTATCCCAGAAGAAAAAATAGACAAAATATTTGAAAATTTTCAACAAGCTTCCAGTGGAACTTCACGATTGTACGGAGGAACGGGACTAGGTCTGGCAATTGTCAAACAGCTGATAGAGCCACAAGGCGGGACTATAAGGGTAAGAAGTACCCTAAATGAAGGTTCTACATTTAGTTTTACTTTAAGTTTTCAGAAAACAAATGCCGATGTTGAATTAGAAAATGAGTTAATCGAATTAGATACCGAAATCAAGAATATTAAAGTCTTAGTAGTTGAAGATATTCCGCTCAATCAATTGCTAATGAAGACATTATTAGACGATTTTGGATTTGAGTGCGATATTGCCGAAAACGGGAAAATAGCTATCGAAAAACTAAAAGCGAAAGAGTACGATATTATTCTAATGGATTTACAAATGCCAGAGATGAACGGATTTGAAGCTACAGAGTATATCCGTAAGAAAATGAATTCAAAAGTCCCAATTATTGCTTTAACTGCTGATGTCACCACAGTTGATTTAGCTAAATGCAAATCGGTAGGAATGAATGACCACCTTGCAAAACCAGTTGACGAAAGACTGCTGTACAGCAAAATTGTTGGAATATTAAAAAAACCAAAACTGGAAAAACTGAGTGAAAAACTTAATAACGGTTTAAAGGAAAACAATAGTAAAGAGAAAAAAATAAAATGTATTGATTTGATTTATTTGAATCAAAAAACAAAATCAAATCCAACCTTAATGATGGAAATGATATCCCTGTATTTAGTACAAACACCGCCTTTAATGAATACTATAAAGCAAAGTTTAGAGGACAAAAACTGGAAATTATTAGGCGCTGCTGCTCATAAAATGATCCCTTCATTTGCCATAATGGGTATTAACAGTGATTTTGAAAATATGGCAAAAAAAATTCAGAACTTTGCAATTACACAAGATCAATCAGAGGGAATATATGATTTAGTATTACAACTAGAAAAAATTTGTCTGCAAGCCTGTATTGAACTAGAGGAAGAACTTAATATAATTAAAAACACATAATAGTGAAAAACGAAAATAAAATAAAAATCTTCTTAGTAGATGATGATGCATTATTTTTAAAATCTTTAGAAATTGAATTTACCACAAATACTGATTTTATCGTTGAAACCTTCTCTACCGGTGAACACTGCTTGGCAAATATATCCAATAATCCAGATGTGATCATTTTAGATTACCAACTTGATGGTATTGAGAAAAATGCCATAAACGGAATTAAAACTTTAGATCAAATTAAAGCTTTCAATCCAGATATTCCAGTGATCATGTTGTCCTCACAGGATAAGATTGAAATTGCAGTAAACTGTATGCATCACAAAGCATTTGATTATGTAGTAAAAAGTGAAACTGCCTTTATTCGGTTAAATAAAAATATCAAAACTATTTTTAAATATCAAAAAATGACAAAGGAATTGAATTGGTTCATGGATAGAATGTGATACTAAATCCCTTTTTTTTAAGTGTGAATGATGTAACTTTTATAGACAATTATATAACACTCGTAAAGTCTAATCGGAATACATTTGTATTGTAATACCATTATTTACAGCTGTTTGAAGATATTTTTATTTTGTGTATTTGTTTCTAATTAGACTTTCACGAGAAATTACTAAAACTATAGCAATCCATTTAAAAAAAAGAAATATGAATCTTAAAAGAATCTTTGGAACTGTACTTACTTTTCTTGGAATTAGCGGTCTAATCTATACTGCGGTATTATTTTCTAGTGCCTCAGACGATATGAGTGACATTAAATCCCTCCTTATTTATGGCATATTAGGTGCCGTATTTTTCGCTTCAGGTATTAGTCTGATTCGTACAACAAAAGATGAATAATAAAATATCTTCACTCTGCACAACTGTCAAAACAACACTCCATAAATAGAACGGAATTATCTTATAATTTAAATTGTTTTATACCAAATTGACAACTCTATAGCTGTACTTTAAAAGCCATTTGCTCAAGCACACCCACTGGAACTGTTTAATTTCTTGAGTGAGGATGAACATTTTTTAAAATAAAATTCGAAATCAAACATCCCAATCAGATGACACCAAATCAGCAACATACCTTTGTAAAAGAATATTTTTCAAAAGCATAAACGCATCTCCATACAATCACTTTTAAATAAAAAAAAATGAAAACAAGAACCATTGGAATCGCGATGATTTTTTTAGGAGTAATTCTGTTACTTTACAACAGCTTTAACTATGTAACCACTGAAAAAATTGTTGATATAGGCCCAATACAAATAAATAAAAAAGTAAACCATCCAATAAAATGGTCCCCCATTATAGGTGCTGTACTTGCTATTGGAGGAGTTGTTTTAATTATGAAAGACAAGAAACAAAGTAATTAATTACAAAGAATAAATTTTTTATTAATCTGTGAATATTACAAGTTTAAATAAAAGTTATTCAACAACTAATTTAATAAAAAAACTTAAATTTGTATTATATATACTCTTAAAATAAAACTAAAATGAAAATAAGTGCTGATTTAAAAAAAATATTTATGGGTGGTTTAGCAATGCTGATGCTGCTTTCGATTTCTTCATGTGGTAAAAACATTGCTTTTCAAAATTCTATTGTGGTCCCCGCAGCAAATGGCTCGGTAAATGTCACAAAAGACAGTAACAAAAATTATTTGATAAAAATAAAAATATCAGATTTAGCCGAAGTAAACAGATTACAGCCTTCAAAAAATGTTTACGTTGTCTGGATGGAAACAGACGGGGATATTGTAAGAAATATTGGTCAAATAAAAAGCAATAGCGGATTTTTGTCCTCAAAACTTAGAGCAACTTTTGAAACAGTTACAGCCTACAAGCCGTCAAAAATATTTATAACTGCTGAAGATGACGGAGATATTCAATATCCGGGGATGCAGATGATTTTGTCTACCAACCAATTTTAAATTTATAAAACCTACCTGATATGAATCCATACCTGGTAGGTTTTATTTTTAAAAAGTTACCTTTTCTTTTTTTGGAATAGCAATAATCCAAAAAAACCTTAGAACATGAAACCCGCAATAACAATTCTTACTCTGGAATAAACAACCGTATTTTGAATAAATTTACTTTATAACCACTACTTTATCAAGTATTTATTCTAATTATTAAAGATGAAATTCGTGAATTTGATTGCATCTTTTTAAAAAAAATAAAGGTTACCTTAAACTATTTTAGTATGAAAACAGAAAAACAACTTAGCGAATCTATTCTTGAAATTACGATAAAAATACACGACCAGTATCCTGAGTTATCTAAATACCTAGCGGAGATTCCCATCACTGTTCCAATTATTTCAAATCCTGAAATAAATATCCAAACATTAACAAATTACTACAAGTCTTTAGAAAATATCCTTAAAGAATACACTATTAATCACCCTAGAACTGCCAATTAATCAATTCCGGTATATGAAATGAATGAGGCAAAATACATGTGGCTCTAAGCCTTAGTCTGTAACCCGTGAATAATGTAACTAATCCTAAAAGTTATGTAATCGTTTTTAGGTATAAAGTGGATATTCCAGAGCAAACTGAACACCCTATTCCGGTTTAAACTGTACATAAAGAGCTGAACTTTGTAAAGTGACAATTCTTTCACAGGTAATTATCAATAAAGCGGAATGAATCAGATTTAAAAGGAAATTGGAAAGACAAAAATAAAAATCAAAAGAAAAATTTGGAGATTGAAAAAAGTGTGAATAATATAAACTTATCAAAAAGTATTGTAACATAATTATTTTGAAACAGTTGCATCTTTGCAAAGAACAATTTTTTAATTAAAAAATTAAACAAATGAAAAAATCAAAATCAATTATTTTAGCTTCACTATTTGTAAGCCTTATCACTTTTACAACTATTGAAGCACAAGAAAAAACAGCTTCTTTTGGTTTTAAAGGAGGATTAAATTTCTCAAATCTTTACACGGATAATGTAGATGACAATAATGTATTAACAGGTTTTAATGCCGGTTTATATGCTAAGCTTCCCATTACTAATGCTATTGCTATTCAGCCTGAGATTAACTATACCACAAAAGGAGCAGAACTGGTGTACAACAATTCTTTTGCTAACGGAACAGCTAAATTCAATGTCAATTATATTGAAGTACCAGTCTTATTGGTAATGAATCTTACCGATAATTTTAATGTCCATGTTGGGCCTTATGCCGCTTATATGGTAAGTGGTAAAACAACCAATGATTCTAACTTATTTAGTTCCGAAAGTGAATTAGACACCAATGATTTCAATAAGTTTGACGCCGGTATCTCCGGAGGTATTGGTATCGATTTAGATGTTGCAAACTTTGGAGTACGATATAATTATGGTTTAACCAAAGTAGGAAAAGAAAGAAATTATTCCGGTACTAATTACACTTATCCTGATGCAAAAAATAGCGTATTGAGCGTATATGTGGGACTTAGACTTAACTAGAAATTAAAATATTAATCATTAAAAACTAAAATCATGAGCAATCTATTATATACCATAGCCGTAATTTTAATTATCTTTTGGGCGGTTGGGTTCTTCGCATACAGCGCGGGATCAATTATTCACATCCTTTTGGTTATAGCTGTAATAGCAGTGATATTGAGACTGATAAAAGGCCGAGGAATTTAAATTCATTGTTATTAAAAATAAACATTATGAAAGCAGATAAAATTATATTAGGAGTATTAGGAGGAGTTGCCGTAGGAGCATTATTAGGAGTCTTGTTTGCGCCTGAAAAAGGAGACAAAACAAGAAGAAAAATCATGGACAAAAGCAATGATTATGCTGATGAACTAAAAGGCAAATTAGACTCTTTATTAGGGACAATAACTCAAAAGTATGAGAAAATTTGGAACGAAGGCGAAAATTTAATTGGCAAGGGAGAAACTAAATTTGTAGAAGCTAAAAAGGAATTTAAAATTTAAAATTTTTAAATTACAGTTACAAAAAGATTCTCAATATCAATTTGTTCCAATTTTCAGTGTGGAAAACAATGTAACTACAGTATAAATGCTTTTTAAAAAAGCAAAAGAAACCATAAAGAATATATAAAAGGTCTTGAAGAAATGATCTTCATGACCTCGCATAGAGTGAGGCAACCTATTGCCAATATCATTGGGTTAGCCAATTTACTTGAGGAATCTATAAATTCCCCAAATGAATTAAAGGAATTTTCAGAGTACATAAAACAATCTACCATAGCGCTGGATATTTTTACAAACGAATTGACAACATTTATTTTTGCATTAGAAAAAAAAGGTAAAAAGAAAAAAAAGACATAAACAGATTATATTCGTATTATTTACAAATCAAGAATGAAAATTCTTGATTTTTTTTATGTCTTTTTTTAAAATTAATTTTTGCGTTTTACGCTATTTACTTTTTTGAACTTAAAATTGAACATCGATATAAAACTACAAAAAAGCTTTTAAACTGTAAAGAGATCCTGTAAAAGGCCACTATTCTCTTTTAATATTGCGTTAAGCAAACACAAAATATAACTAATTGATTTTTAATACATAAAAGTAAAGATGACAATTTACAAGAGTAAATCTTGCAAGTAATTTCGCTAATTCCATAACATATTCCTACTTTAATAAACTCACCTTTGTCTGCATATAACTTAATCCCCTAAATAAACAAAAAATGAAAATTAAAAATTTATTAGTAACTTTTGCAATACTATTTATTGCATTAATTTCTGGTTGCGCTAAGGATGACTTTCAAGAAATTGATGGTGTTTGTCCAGAAGTTATCTCGACAAGCCCTGAAAATGGAGCTATTAATGTAGCACTAGACAAATCGATTACCGTTATTTTCAATGAGGAGATGAACGCATCAACTTTTAACCAATCCTCTTTTACTTTACAAGGCTCCACTTTAGTTACAGGAACTGTTTCATTCAGTGGAACAACTGCTACACTTGATCCTACATCCCCATTATCTGCGAACACAACCTATACCGGTAAAATTAAAACATCCGTTAAAGATGTAATGGGAAATGCATTACAAGTAGACTATGTTTGGACATTTAGTACCGGATCTACAGTTACTCCAATGGTAATAGAAACAGATCCGTTGAACAATGCCACCAATGTATTTCTGAATAAAGTGGTTGCGGCAGAGTTCAATATGCCAATGAATCAAGCGACTGTAAACGCTACCAATTTCACCTTAAAACAAGGCGCTAATTCCGTTGCTGGTACGGTTACTTATAACGGAACAAAAGCTTATTTTGTACCTAGTATTCCTTTAACTGTCAATACCGTCTATACAAGTACGATCACAACTGGAGTCAAAAATATACAAGGAACATCACTTACAAATAACTTTGTTTGGACATTTACCACAGGCGCCACTAGTGGACCTTCAGTAGTCACAACAGATCCTGAAAATAATTCTTCTGGTGTTGCTCTGAATAAAACTATTACTGCTGGTTTTAGTGTAGAAATGGATCCTACTACTATTAGTAATTCTACCTTTACTTTAAAAAATGGTACTACAGCGGTAGCAGGAGCTATTTCCTATTCAGGGACTACACTTTCCTTTATTCCTACAAGCCCACTTACAGCAGGGACTACTTATACCGCAACAATTAGTACAGCTGCTAAAAATTTAGCGGGTACTCCTCTGGCAAACGATTACGTTTGGAACTTTAGTACTAGTTCAAACTTGGTTGGAAATACAGTAAATCTTGGATCAGCAGAAAGATTTGGAATTTTATCCGGTGTTGGAGTAAGTAATAATGCAGGTTTCAGTGTAATTAATAATATGGATGTGGGTATCAGTCCTGGTGTTCGTTCTTCAATAACAGGCTTTCCTCCCGCAGTTATAATAAATGGTGCTATTTATGCTTCTGATGATACTGCCCCTGTAGGGATTGCTGCCCTGCTAACACAAGCAAAACTAGACCTGACTAATGCATATCTTTTTGCAGAAGGAGCTTCTTATAGTGCGCCAATAACTGTATCCGGTGATCAGGGCGGAAAAACACTTGTTGCAGGTATATACAAATCAACATCCACACTTTTAGTACAAAATGGAGATTTGACTCTTACCGGTTCTGCAACTGACGTTTGGATCTTCCAAGTCGCATCTGCTTTTACTACTGTTGGTGGTGCAGGTGGAAATATAAAACTTAGTGGTGGAGCACTTGCTAAGAATGTGTATTGGCAAACGGGAAGTTCTGCAACTATTGGAAACTACACAAAATTTGAAGGGAATATATTAGCCTTGCAATCTATAACAATGGGAGCATATTCAACTGCAAATGGCAGAATGCTTGCTCGAAATGGAGCAGTAGTAATGACGCACACAAATATAATCTCTAAACCGTAAAAAATGAAAACTAAAAATAATTTCAAAATGGGATCATGCGCTGCATGGTCCCCTAATAATCTGAATTTCAAAAGTGTTGCGATAGTTGCTTTGACATGGTGGAGCATTCAAACCCAAGTTCAGGCACAAGAAACACTAGTAGTAAAATATGCAAAACCTACTTGGCTTTTTGGAGCTGCAGCTGGTGCCAATTTTAATTTTTATCGCGGTTCAACAAATCAGTTGAATGCTAATTTCACACCACCCGCTACTTTCCATGAGGGAGACGGTATTGGACTTTTCATTGCGCCGCTTGTAGAATACAGGCCTGCTGATTCCAGATGGGGCATCATGTTTCAAGCAGGTTATGACAGCCGTAAAGGTTCTTTTGACCCCGTTACTACCGCATGTGACTGTCCTGCAGATTTATCTACTGATCTTAGTTACATCACCGTGGAACCCAGCGTACGTTTTGCTCCGTTCAAATCTAATTTCTATGTGTATGGAGGCCCGCGTTTAGCTTTCAACTTAGACAAATCATTTACCTATCAATTGGGCACTAATACGGCATTTCCGGATCAAGAGCCTTCTCCTGAAGTAAGAGGTGATTTTAGTGCCATTAACAAAACAATTTTATCTCTTCAAATTGGAGCTGGATATGACATTCCGCTATCTTCAGACAGCAACAAAACACAATTTATATTGTCGCCTTTTGTCGCTTTCCAACCCTATTTTGGTCAAGATCCACGTGCTACAGAAACATGGAACAATACTACTGTCAGAGCTGGTGTTGCGCTCAAATTTGGACAAGGGAAAAATATTCAGGAAGCAACAGATCTGGCTAAGGACCGTGAAGTACAGTTCTCCGTAAATTCTCCTAGTAATGTTCCGGGAGAAAGAAGAATGACAGAGATTTTCCCACTTAGAAACTATGTGTTTTTTAATCAAGGATCTACTGAAATTCCAAGTCGTTATGTTGTATTAACGAAAGACCAAGTAAAAGACTTCAAAGAAGACCAACTGGAAGTTTTTGTTCCAAAAAAATTGTCTGATCGTTCTAAACGTCAAATGACTGTGTATTATAATGTATTGAACATTCTGGGTGATCGAATGCAAAAAAATCCTACAGCTACAATTATCTTGGTAGGTTCGTCAGAAAAAGGATCCCAAGAGGGTTTAGTAATGGCAGCATCAATCAAGACTTATCTAGTATATATATTTGCTATTGATCCGTCTAGAATCATGACTAAAGGTCAAGACAAACCAACTATACCTTCTGAACAACCAGGCGGAACTCAAGAACTAGTCTTACTTCGTGAAGGCGATCGCAGAGTTTCTATCGAAAGTAATTCACCGGATTTACTAATGGAATTTCAAAGTGGACCTGATGCGCAATTAAAACCTGTACAAATAATAGCACTACAAGAAGCTCCTATTGAAAGCTATGTTAGCTTCAACAATAAAGGAGCCGGTGAAGCCTTATCTTCATGGTCATTACAAATTACTGATGAGCAAGGTACGGTTCAAAATTTTGGACCATATACTCAAGACGAAGTTAAAATTCCTGGAAAAGCAATTTTAGGGAGCCGTCCAGAAGGTGATTACACCGTAAAAATGATTGGTCAAACTAAAAGTGGTAAAATTGTAGAAAAAGAAACTCCTGTTCACATGGTACTTTGGACTCCTGCAAAAATGGAGGAAGGCACCAGATATAGTATTATTTATGAATTTAATAAATCTAAAGCAATTGGTATCTATGAAAAATACCTTAGCGAAGTAGTAACCCCACAAATACCTGTTGGCGCAACAGTACTAATTCACGGTCATACTGATAGTATTGGTGAAAAAACCTACAATCAAAACTTGTCTTTAGCCCGTGCTAACGATGTGAAAGGGATCCTTGAAAAAGGGTTATCTAAAGCCGGTAGGAATGACGTAAAATTTGAAGTAACCGGAGAGGGCGAGAATGAAAATAATTCTCCTTTTGAAAACAAAACCCCTGAAGAACGTTTTTACAACCGTACCGTCATAATTGATATAATGCCCGCTATTAAATAAGTAAAATGCACGTATTATAAATTGACAAAGAGGGTAGAAACGCAAAGTTCTATCCTCTTTTTTTGTGCTGAAATTTATTTCAGATATCATGAATAGAAATTCATTTTCATAATTAAGTAGCAAGAAAGATATATTCTCGCAATTATTAAAGAAAATTTTTGCAACAGATTGGGCTGATTAAAAATATTTTAAAGCTATGAAGCGCATTAATCTATGCAAATCTGTGAAATCTATGGAAAGAAATGAAGATCTTTATTACTATTTTAGTCCCAAATTAATACCAATTTTTTTGAATTAATTTATTAGTTCTGAATCTTATAATTTTACAAAGTAAAGGTAAATTAGACGTAATCCCCTTCCAATTTTGATTTTAAACACTTACTTTTCGTAAAAATTTTAGTATTTTTACTTTTCACTTTATTTAAAAACATGACCGAAAACGAGAAAATCCTTACCAAATTCTATAGTGCTATTGCAAATGCAGATTCACCAACAATGTGTAACTGTTATGATTCCAGTATTCAATTTCGTGATCCAGTTTTTGGTCTATTAAAGGGAAATGATGTTTGCCTAATGTGGAAAATGCTCCTCGAAAAAAGCAAAGGGAATATTACAATTAAATTCTCTGCGGTCAAGGCTGATGACTATATTGGCTCCGTACAATTTATAGCTACCTACAATTTCAGTAAGACTAATAGAAAAGTAGTAAATCGTATTCAGGCACAATTTCAGTTTAAAGACGGATTAATTATAAAACACACCGATGATTTTGATATTTTTAAATGGTCCAAACAAGCTTTTGGAATCACCGGATACCTACTAGGCTGGACTGGTTTTTTTCATAAAAAAATTCAAGAGCAAGCCCTTTTATCATTAAAAAAATATAAAGAAACTCAACATGCTGATTGACACCCTGAAAATGCTTTTCATTAGAGATTTAAACATTCTGAAATCCGAAATTGAATCGTATGAAAACGAAAGTGATATTTGGAAAACACAAAAAGGAATCGCTAATTCAGCCGGAAATCTATGCTTGCATATTATAGGAAATCTCAACACATATATTGGAGCCCAATATGGAAAGACGGGTTATATAAGAAACAGACCATTAGAATTTTCACTGAAAGATATTTCAAGAGCAGAATTATTATCAAAAATCGAAGAAACGATAGTTATCCTTGTCAATGCACTTAATACCCTCTCAGAAGAAGATTTGAAAATGGAATATCCACTTTTAGTTTTAAAGAACAAAACTTCAACTGAGTTCATACTCCTCCATTTGACCACGCACCTTGCCTATCATTTGGGACAAATTAATTACCACAGGCGATTATTGGACGCTTAAATATTTCCCACAATATTCAATTTACTGTAATTCGATTAGTTATAACAAACATCTTACTCGCAAATAAATATAAAATACGAATAAGAGATAACGACTATAATGTAATATTGATATCCAATCCTCTAAAACTCCCATCCCGGTTCAGTCCACTAAAAAATATTCTGTTTTAGAAATTCTTCAGTTTATAAGTAATAACCATGGTATAATGTCGTATTTTAAAATCAGGATAAAATTATGTAACAATCTGATTTAAAGATATTTTACTTAAAGTTAATTCTTTTGACTTTACGACTTTTAAACTTTCGACTTACTTAACGTTGTCCGCATTAATATTCTATTTTAGAAAAACACTATTTATTCCGTTATGTTTTGCTTTACTCATTAGTTTTATTCTATATCCTGTTTGTAAGTGGATTGAAAAAAAGGAATACAAAAAGGATTAGCTATCTTTATTTGTATTTTAGAACCTCACTTTTGGCAGGTCCCGTTATTTATTTATTATAAAATTGATAGCGGACCGCACTCCTAGTTAGAAGACATTATCCGTTTTGTTAGGAGAGGGCGAACAAAAAAAGACGAGATAATCTATTTCAAAAGAGCAAAATCAAACGCCCAGTCCAACTCCTTTTTATACCACAATTGCCCTTGTGAAACTTCCAGCGGACAGTCAAAATTATTCGTATAAAGCGCTCCGGTTCCTAATCCCTGAGGCATTGCATTGTGTTGCAAAAAAGTCCATTGCGCAATCGCATTTAGTCCAATATTACTCTCCAAAGCAGAGGTAATCCACCACCCGATTTTATGCTTTTCAGCCAATGAAATCCATTCTTGCGTGCCTCGAAAACCACCTACAAAACTAGGCTTCAAAATGATGTATTGCGGCTTGATTTTTGTCAGTAATTGCTTTTTCTCTGCCAAAGTAAACACACCGATCAGCTCTTCATCCAAAGCAATAGGAAAAGGAGCTTTTTTACACAGATCTGCCATCCTGTCAGTATGGTTTTTTTGTATCGGTTGCTCTATACTATGTAATTTAAATTCAGATAGTTGAATTAATTTATTTAAAGCTAAAGTTACATCAAAAGCACCGTTCGCATCCACCCGAATTTCGACTTGTTCCGGAGTAAAATGTTCCCGAATAAACCTTAATAACTGTAGTTCTTTATCAAAATCTATTGCTCCAATTTTGAGTTTGATGCATCTAAAACCCTGCGCTAATTTTTCCTCGATTTGCTGCTTCATAAACGCCTCTTCACCCATCCAAACTAAACCGTTTATCAGGATGGATTTTGTACCGTTTGTGAATTCAGATGGAAAGAGGAAAAAAGGGTTTTCACTCTCCAAAGATCGGAACGCCATTTCCACTCCAAATTGTATCGAAGGAAACTCTAATAACGCTTCCCAAAGCTGATCTTTTCCTAAGTGAATATTATCGCAAGTCCACTGCAATTTTTCTTCATAATCCGGTCGGTCATCAATACTCAATCCGCGAAGGATTCCGCACTCTCCTATTCCCTTTTTACCGTCTTGTTCCAAAACAATAAACCAAGTTTCTTTTTCGGTCATAACGCCACGAGAAGTTCCTGATGGACGTTTGAAATTAAGAATATATTTGTGGTAGGTTGCTTTCAAGAAATTATGAATTATGAGTTATTTCAATCTAGTAAACTTATATCTGAATTATTTTATTAAAATTTAGATGCCTAACATGGTAAAAAGAATTGTTGCTTCTTTAAAACATATAAGGCATATAAGCTTTAAAGTTCGATTTATTTATCCATTAACTTCAAAACTCTTTCAAAATCATCATTTTTAATCCCAACTTTCTTAAAAGCTGCGAAATCTTGTTTTACTTTTTGAGTCCAACTCAAACTATCCGTTACGTTTTGCGATTGATACTCTTTATAAATGGCTTTTGCAGACGAAAAATTATCATTCAATAAATACGCGTGTGCTAAATTCAGCTTTATCAATAACTCTGTATCGTCTATTTTCTCACCTTCTTTCAGGAATTTAATTGCTTTGCCGTATTGCTTCGTCAAAACATAACTGCTACCTATCGCATTATAATCCAAAGCAGTTGCTTTTCCATCATTGATAATCGTTGTCAATTTCGTGATTGCCTCACCTTGCATTCCTTGTTTAGCCAACATAGCGGCTTGCTTACGCAAATTGTCATACACACTTTTTGAAAGACTACTTTCACCAAAACAACTATTACCAAAATCCCTGAACGCCTTAGTGCGCTCTACAGCTAATAATTTCTGGAATTCCTTAAACTTGTACTTGGTTTGGATTTTATCGAGAATACAAACACAAAAATCATCTGAATTGGTCATTTTTTGAGCCAAATTAGATGTTTTGCATTGTTCAATTATTGCTTTTCTGTTTGCTAAAGTCCATCCGCGACTGAGTTTATTATCAACCCACGGCACCACTTCGAGAATGATTTTTTGGTTCATGATCCAGTTTTTACTTTCGAAACCAAACCATAAATTTCCCGAATTCGATCGCATACAAGTAGATTTCTCAGTAGAAAGTCGTTTGGCATCTTTACTCACCGGCGTGTCTTGAACCAAACAAGCATCATCCGTTTTGCCACTTTCTTTATATTGCATGGCTAATTCATCGCTAGAGAAAACAGCATACTTGCATTTATCATCACCTGATATTTTCGACAAGATAAAAACTGCTCCTGCTGAACCTTGACTGATTCCTGTTGGGTCTGGAATAGCTTTTAAAACCGAAACTAAACTGCCCACCATTTGCTGATTTTTATCCAAAAGCGTTATTCTGTATACGACCTCGGTAGTTCCTTCAGGGAAATCTTGAGTTTTTATAACGATTCTATCTCTGGCGGAAACTGTAATTTCTTCGGTTGTAGCACGGGTTTTATCCCAATAGCCATCTTTCTGAGAAAAAATAGTATTTGTTGAAATTAGAAACAGAAATAAAAAAATGAAATTCTTTTTTTGCATGATTGATATAAAATTTAAACACCAGAGCGAACAACGTTTTAGTAAAATTAACTACGAAGTTTGGTACCGGCAAACCCTAGCCCAGATAGAAGTAAAAATCCTTTTATCACCCTGTCAGGGTTTGAAACCCTGACAGGGTGATAAAAGATTGCAACGGATAGCTGGATTAGCTTCAAATAAAAAAATTACAACTCTATGGAACTTCCTATCTCTAACAACATGAGATCTTTTCCTTTATTGAAAAATTTACGAATAGCATCTTCATGATCAATTTCGATATAACCGAAAGTGTCGTAATGATACCCCAGAATTTTATCGCAATCCAAGAAATCAGAAGCGACAATAGCATCTTCAACATCCATGGTAAAATTATCACCTATGGGCAGAATGGCTAAATCGAGTTTGGTCCGCATAGGAATGAGTTTCATATCCATAGTAAGCGCTGTATCACCAGCAATATAGATGTTTTTATGTTCCCCTTCAATGACAAAACCGCCAGGATTTCCTCCATAACTGCCATCAGGAAACGAACTGGAATGAATGGCATTTACATATTTCAGTTTTCCAAAATCGAAATTCCAGCTTCCACCGTGATTCATAGGATGCGATTGAAAGCCTTTTGCACCATAATAACCGGCAATTTCAGCGTTAGAAACAATTACCGCATTCGTTCTTTTAGCTATCGCATCGACATCCAGAATATGGTCTCCGTGAGCATGTGTCACTAAAATATAATCGGCTTTTAACGTATCAATGTCAATGTGAGCTGCATTGGGATTTGCAGAAATGTACGGATCTACAATAATATGTTTGCCGCCAACTTCTATCCCTAATGCCCCGTGACCGTAAAATGTTATTTTCATCTTTTTAAATTTAAAAATAGAATGATTAAAGGATTCCGTATTTAGATTATTATTTTATCTCCCCCCTAAAAAAGTGTTTACAATTATATCCGAAAAGAAATAAATCATACCTAATGACAATAAAATTGAAAGTGCAAAAGTACTCAATGCCAGTTTTTTTAATTCAGGATCTAATTCCTTAGGATTTTGGTTTTTATAGACGGTAATTAAATGTTTAGTCAAAGGGATATACGACAATAAAAACAAGTATTGATCAAAGTGAAAATCATCTGTAATTGCAAAAATCAATACTAAAACCATCGCGGTTACAATCAGAATATAATGGTATATTTTAGCTTTGGCACCGCCAATTTTTACGACAATCGTGTTTTTATTTGATTTTTTATCTGATGCTTCGTCTCGCATATTATTCAGATTTAAAACACCTACACTCAATAATCCAATGGCTATTGCAGGTAAAACCAACAACGCATCCAATTGTTTAGAATATAAAAAATTCACTCCTAAAGTACTCACCAACCCAAAAAATACAAAGACAAACACATCGCCAAATCCACGGTATCCGTACGCCGTATTTCCAACTGTATATCGAATGGCTGATACAATTGCCAAAATTCCCAAAACCAAATAAAACAAGGAAAACCATAAATTTGTATCTCTAAACGCATAATAAATCAATAGCATCGCTGAAAGCAACGTCAAAGCTGATGTTATGATCATGGCGCGTTTCATGGCTTGCGGAGTAATCACACCGCTTTGTATGGCTCGTTTTGGTCCTACCCGATCTTCATTGTCCGTTCCTTTCATTCCGTCACCGTAATCATTGGCAAAATTGGACAATATTTGCAATCCTAATGTTGTCAATATTGCAAAACCAAACAATCGCCAGTTAAAGACTTCCGTAGGCGTTAATATGTTATCTGTTGGGTTTGCCAAAGCGTACATACTTCCAACTATTATTCCAGAAACCGATAAAGGCAAGGTGCGCAGTCGTGCGGCTTCAATCCAATGTTTCATATTTTTTTATTTAAAAGTTTGAAGTTTAAAACTTAAGCTTTATTGTAAAAAACAACTTTAAACCTTAAACTTTAAACCATTTTATTTACATCCAATTGCTATCGGAAGTTTCTATTTCGTACAACCAAAAATTAACTTGTTGTTGTAGTACTGAATAATTCCCTAATTGAAAAGCGATATTTCCTCCTGCGGTATGCAATGTTATGGAACCAATATCCAACTTTTTATGCCAAAAAAGCTGCGACGTTGTAATCGCTTGTATTTTACTGGGTTCAATAATATCATTGCTCACATCCCAAGCGCCACTTTGCTTTATTATAAAATTCTCGTGGATAAACAATCGGTCATTTTTGAATTTAAAATACTGGATTGCTCCAATAAAAATCACATAAATTGGCACCACATAATTATATTCAAAAATTATAGGTTCAATCCAATGACCAACTGCCATAAAACCAAACAAAGGTAATCCTATTGAAAGAATAACAGAAAAAACAAGTTTACGAAAATTAGGCTGAAGCATTAGTCCCTTTTCAGGAATTTGATGAAATAATAACTTCAATATGGAATCTCTTTCGGCTTCACTGCATCCCGGAATTTCTATTATTGATTTCCGTTCTTCCTTTTCACCCCCGGTAGCTTGTTTGATTTGTAGTTCTAAAATTCCCATTTTTTTTTGGAAATAATTTCTGGTAACGGACGTGATCTGAACTTTTTCAGGTTTGATGATAGTGCTTTTCGTATTCAACAAGCCAAAAGACAACAACAAAGATCCTTTTTGTCTCGCTATTCTATAATCATAATATTTAAAAACCGTACGGATCACATTTACTACCAGAACCACAACAAACAACAACAGTATTGATATTAAAATAGTTTGCAACACTGCATTTTTATCAATGTATAATCCTACTTTCTCCTTATAAGCATTGCTTTCTTCTCCAAAATTTTGAAAATTCTCATATATAGTACTAAAAAAAATTACCAATAGAGCGATACTTCTGCCATAATTAGATGTAATTCCAACTTTCAGCAAACTCAAAAAACTGATTTTAATAAAAGGATGCGCAGCTTCAAATAGTTTTTGCTCGGTTTCCTCCAATACAGTTTCTTCAGCGCCAATTTCATTCTTTATATCTTCATTTTCTAACAAACGAAATTTCAATTCCAAAGCCAGTTCTTGCGAAATCGCTTGAATAGCGCCTTCTTTTTTATTGCTTCCGGCTGTGTCTACATCCAATTCATAAACTCCAATTAATTTTTGAATAAAAGACTGATTGATATTTACCTGTTGGATTTTACGCAGCTGAATCGCGGTTTTGGTTTTATTGAAAACGCCCTCTGTAATTATAAATTCCTGATTTTCGGCATCCAAAAAGAAAGTGAAATTCAGGTATTTCAAATAAGAAACAACTCCAACACTCACAAAGAGGGCAAGCATCCCAAAGAAAAAATACAATTTATTAACCTCATCAAACTTGAAAATCCAAATCACAATCATAGGCCACAACGCTCTGGCGTAATACTGAAGCGTGTAAAAAAACATCACTAAAATCCCTATTGAAGATTGCCTCTGTGGCTGACTAAAATCGGCTCCCATTACAATTGCTTTTGTATTTTACCCATCAACAACTGTTTGATATTTTCGGCTTGTTCTTTTTCAATTCCGGGAATTTCAATATCACTGGAATTTCCGCCAGCAGTAAAAATTTCAATTTTGGCCAAACCAAAATAACGTGAAATCAGTCCTTCATGCAATGCCACATGTTGCACTCTGTTATAAGGAATTACAATCGTATTTGTAGCAATTATTCCGTGTCTGAAAAGCACATCGTGTTCCCTGAATGCAAATCCTTTTTTATGGAATCCAATAATAGAAAACACTACCAACAAAGCTGAGAATACGGGAATAACAGCTCCTATAATCAACCAGACTCTTCCTGAAAACAGTTCCGGTTTAAATGTTGAAATCAATATTGGAACAAGAATAAGTATGCCAATAAATAACGCCAAATTAATCAATACTACCCTAATATATTTAGGATGTAAATTCATAAAAGTGACTTTCTCAAATTTTGGAAGTTGGCCCGTATCAATTGTTTCGTTTGTGAAATTTTCCATTTGTAAATTTTAGTTTTTTTTGCCAAAAAGAGGCTTTCTTTTTTGCCACAAAGACCACTAAGGCGCGACGTTTTTATTTGAGTCTTTTGAGTCTGATTACTGAAACTGTTAATGAGATTTCTTCTTCGTCGAAATGACAAATTACGACTGCGTTCTTGATGGCGACCTACTACTGAACACTTATAACTGAATACTCAATTACGGCAACCATTTTTTCTCAAAATTCGGTTTTCTTTTTTCCAAGAATGCATTCCTGCCTTCTTTAGCTTCTTCGGTCATATAGGCAAGTCTAGTGGCCTCACCGGCAAAAACCTGTTGTCCCACCATTCCATCATCCGTAAGATTCATCGCAAATTTTAGCATTTTAATAGCCATTGGAGATTTTTGCAAGATTTCCTGCGCCCATTCGTAAGCCGTATTTTCTAATTCAGCGTGAGGAATCACAGCGTTCACCATTCCCATATCCATAGCATCCTGAGCAGAATAATTGCGTCCCAAAAAGAAAATTTCACGTGCTTTTTTCTGTCCCACCATTTTAGCTAAATAAGCTGAACCATATCCACCATCAAAACTGGTTACATCGGCATCAGTTTGTTTGAAAATAGCGTGTTCTTTACTTGCCAAAGTCAAATCACAGACCACATGTAAACTATGTCCGCCGCCTACAGCCCATCCAGGAACTACGGCGATAACTACTTTTGGCATGAATCGGATTAAGCGTTGTACTTCTAAGATGTTCAAACGATGCTGTCCGTCATCGCCTACATATCCTTGATGACCACGTGCGTTTTGATCGCCTCCGCTACAAAAAGAATATACGCCATCCTTAGAAGAAGGTCCTTCGGCAGAAAGTAAAACTACTCCAATTGAAGTATCTTCCTGCGCATCATAAAAGGCATTATACAATTCAGCTGTCGTTTTTGGACGAAATGCATTGCGCACATCCGGCCTGTTAAAAGCAATTCTGGCAACGCCATTGCATTTCTTATAAGTGATATCTTCGTATTCTTTAGCAGTAATCCAATCCATTACAATTGATTTTAATTATTATAGTGTAAAAATAAATCATTTTTTACATTTTATCTATTCTATTTAGACAAGCTTATGGTAATATTTCTCTCATTAAAGGCTTTGTAATGTTAAAAAACGACCAAAAAATAGCGTTTTAACAGTTGGGAATCCAAATTATTTCTAACTTTATAATCAGCTAATCAGATAAATACGAATTATTTATCTCATTTAATTATTGATTTTTCACTGATTTATTAACCTAAAAAAAGAATGTATTGAATATCATTAAAAATGTTGTCACTCGTTTTTCTACGGTAATAACTTATAACACTATTTCAAAAGCCCTGATTAACGAGTTTATGAGAAAATCATTTGCTTCAGCAGTAAAAATAAAAGTAACACCCACGGTTAACTAAAGAGCTATTTTTCTTGTTCTTGCATAAGTGAGACATTAATAAACAATTGTTTAGAAAATTATCTTCCAATATATATAAAACCAGTGGCTTTATTGTGAAATTATTTTCAAAAATGCTACGCAACTGACTGGACATTTAAAGACAAACTATTCTTTAAAGTACTTTATGCTTACGTTATTGTTTTAAAAATAGTATCCTGAATACTATAGTGTTAGAGGTGGATAAAGTTACTTTGGACATCCAATTTATTTTAATGTTGTCAGAATTTATTATTCTAAAACAATATTAAAAAGAGAAAGACTAATCATACCGATTAGTCTTTCTTTTTTTAATTTACATTGAACATTGTTTAAACATTTTATATTTTTTCTAAATCATTTAGAAATTAATCTACAGTAAGAATATGCTCCTTGACTAAACTTCCTAAATTTTTTAATGGTTGAAAACGATAAAACATAAAAATAGTGTTGGTATTATTTTACTCCTTAATTAAGTAAATTCCGTCTTCCTTGATTTCGATTAATTTCTCTCGGTATAAAGCACCAATGGCTTTCTTGAAGGTTTTCTTGCTCATTTTCAAAACTGTTTTAATGTCTTCCGGGTGTGAATTGTCCGTCAAACGCAAAAAACCTCTGCTGGCTCTTAACTCATCTAGAATTTTATCTGCATTGGGCTCGATACTTTGGTACCCCTGAACCTGCAATGCCACATCAATTTTATTATCAGGGCGAATCGTCTTAATGTAGCCGCGCATGCGGTCTCCTGTTCGAATTGCATCATCATACACTTCATCTTTGTACAACAAACCTTTATGTTTCTCGTTGATAATTACGTTAATTCCTATTTCAGTAATGTGCGAAACAATCAAATCCACTTCTTCTCCTTTTTCAACCGTTAGCTCCTCATTTTTTAGAAATTGGTTGGTTTTACTGGAAGCCACCAAACGATTGGTTTTTTCGTCCATATAAAGATAAACCAAGTAGCGTTTGCCTTTTTCCATAGGACGCGCCTGCTCTTTGAACGGAACCAAAATATCTTTTTCCATTCCCCAATCCATAAAAGCACCAATCTGATTGGTATAATTCACACGCAAAAGCGCAAATTCATTCAATAATATATACGGTTCTAATGTGGTGGCTACGGGTCTTTCTTCGTGGTCTAAATACACAAAAACAATCAACTCCTCGCCTATTTCAAATTCGTTTGGTACATATTTGTTAGGCAACAGAATGTCGTGAATTCCTTCGGGATCTTTTTCTGGATTACCTAGAAACAAACCCACTTTGGTATCGCGTAATATGGTAAGCGTATTGTATTTTCCTATTTCAATCATTTTCTTTCAATTTCTAAAGTGCAAAGGTACGAAGTTTGAAAATAGTAAATTAAGAAACCGTCCACAAAAAAACAAAGCCCGAATCCGAGGTTTTTTGGTTTTCCAGAAGCATCACTTTCCGTTGTTTCATTATGAGTTGTACTGCCGACTATTTAGTATCTTTTACTCATCAGTGGACGTAAACCAAAAATGAAAGAGCTACTTTAGAATAAAATTAGTTGTTTTTTTTATAAACGAATAAAAATTCCGTAAGATTACACAAATACAAAAAGTCCAATGAAAGTAGATTCATTGGACTTTTTGTAAATAAAAAAATAGCACTAAACCTTTTTAAAAATAATTGGCTATTCATAAAAAATAAAAGGCCGTCTTTTGGGGGAAGACAGCCTTTTAATTATAAAAAAATACTCAACTTAAATTTTTGCGAAGATATTTGTGTAATATTTTTTACCCGTTGCAGGATCCTCTTTTATTGCAATTCCAAAATGGGTAAAATTACCCTCTATATTTTCTTTATGACTAGGACTGGCTAACCAAGCATTTAAAGCCGCTTGTGGTGTATTGTAATTATAAGCAATATTTTCGCTCACGGATGTGGCTCCTAATGTTTTCATTATATTTTCGGAACGAGCCACAAAATCATTATGATTCACTACATTATTTGCAATCATATAATGATCATGTTCTTCTGATTTGTAAGACATGTGATTAATTTTTTCTAAAGGTGTTAAACCCTTGCGAACTCTGTGAGCATTAATCAAATTCATCGTTTCTATTTCGATCGAATTGTATGAATAAACAGTTACTTTCTTTGCTACGGCATCAGCTGTTTGAGTATCAGAAGAGTCTGAAGAACAGGAATTCATAGTGCATATTACAGTCACGAGCAATAACGCACGAAGTAATTTTAGCTTCATAAGAGTAGTAGTTTAAGTGTAAAGTAAATTGTGGGACAAAAAACTTTAAGAATAATTAATAGATGCTTTTTATTATTAATTAAAATTACATCTTTTATCGTTAAACTACCAAAAATAATCGACTAACTACATTATAAAGATATTTATATATGTATATTTCCTACTTTAAGGAGAGAGCCTGTCCATTTTCCAAGAATAATCGTGTTGACTTGTATAACGAATTCTATCATGTAATCGATTGGGCCTTCCTTGCCAAAACTCTACTTCTAAAGGAGTTACTAAAAATCCGCCCCAGTGTTTGGGTCTCGGAATTACAACACTCTCAAAATCTTTTTCTAACTGCTTCAGGTTTTCCTCTAAATAGCCTCTGGAAGGAATCACTTCACTTTGGTTAGAAACTATTGCGCCTAATTTACTGCCATCAGGTCTGGATTCAAAATAACTATCAGAAGTCATTTCCGATGTTTTTTTTGCAATTCCTTTAATGATTACCTGACGCTCCATAGTATGCCAAAAAAAAGACAGGCACACATTAGGATTTTCAGCAATAGCCTTACCTTTTTCTGAATTGTAATTGGTATAAAAAATAAAACCTTCTTCAGTAAATTTTTTCAATAAAACAACTCTAGACTTGGGAAAACCATCTAAACCTATTGTAGCAACCGTCATAGCATTTACTTCGCTTTCGCCACCATAATCTTCTACTTCATGAAACCAGCGATTAAACAAATTTATTGGGTCTTCCGGAATATTCGATTCTAATAATTCACTCTTTTCGTATGATTTTCTGTAATTACTTAAGTCGTTCATATTTCATTGTTTTAAAAAAGTTTGATTGTTGAATGATTTGATAAAAATTATCAAAAAATCCAAATACTATTTTATACTCTAAATTGATTTCTGTATTTAAAACTCAAAGCTTTTTCCATCATCTGCTAAGAGTACTGAGGGGAAAATAGTTTCGGCTTCTTCTTTAAACAATCCGATATTTTCATATCGGGTGGAATAATGTCCTAAAACTAATTGTTTAGCATTTGCTTTCAAAGCTATGGTTGCAGCTTCTTTAGCTGTAGAATGTAATGTTTTTTTTGCCAGATTTTCCTCCGATTGAAGGAAAGTAGATTCATGGTACAACACATCTATATTTTCAATTATAGGAAGTATCTCCTCATTGTAAGCAGTATCTGAGCAAAATGCATAATTCTTTGCCGGAATAGGATCAAATGTCAATTTGTCGTTTGCTATGATTCTTCCGTCTTCCAACGCGATGTCTTTCCCATTTTTTATTTTTTGGTAATAGCAGCTCTCTATTTCATAATTTTGAACGGCATCCAAATTCAGTTTTCGGTCTCCTAATTTTTCTTGGAACAAAAAACCATTTGTATACACGCGGTGTTTTAATGGAATGGTTTTCACCAAAACCTTGTCGTCTTCAAAAATAATTTCGCTTTCCAGCGATTCCAATTCATGAAAGAACAAACCGTAATTGGTCCAAGAATTAGACAATCGCAATTGCAACTTGATAATTTCTTTGATGCCCTTTGGACCATAAATATGCAAATCCGTAGTTCTGTTGAGCAAAGTAAATGTGGATACTAAACCCACTAATCCAAAGAAGTGGTCTCCGTGCAAATGGGAAATAAAAACATGGTTTATTTTAGAAAATCGTATTTTATTCTTCCGCAATTGCACTTGGGTTCCTTCTCCGCAATCAATCAAAAAAAGTCTGTTTTTTATGTCTAAAATCTGGGAAGTAGGATTGGTAAAGGTTCGTGGAGTGGCTGCATAGCAACCGAGGATTGTTAGTTTCAAGTTTAATTTATTCGGTTATTTGGTTAACTGTTTAATCGTTATTTCATATTTGTTTAAATAAATTTGGCGGTTAAAAAGTAACCGAGTGTTCTAACTTAAAAACCTAAATCTCTTTCAATCTCCTCCATTTCAATAATATCATGAGACTCTAATAGTGAAGGCACCACAGTTAATTTCTCAGGAATGGCATTGTAATCAAAATCAGAAGTGACAATTACAAAAGATTTTTTAGCTTTTTTATGTTGTTTTGACAATGGCATAAATAATTTAACATCATTTGTTGACAAATCGTTATGCAACAAAAGATCAATTATTATGTTGTGTTTTTCGAATGTTTTATATTGATGGGTAACCTTCATTAAAAAAGAAGTAAAATCACCCTGAGTATCCCTAATCGTTATCGTATGTCCTTTTTGATCTACTTTCATTGTATTAAATTTCAGAGACTGCATCTTTAATAGCAGTATGGTTTATAAGTAGCTAATTTACAAAGTTTTAAATTAGTTTATTGAATTTTTGAAGCCAAAAGATAAATAACCGCCATTCTAATTGCTACACCATTTTCTACTTGGTTCAAAATCACGGATTGATGGGAATCAGCCACTTCACTTGTAATCTCTACACCGCGATTAATAGGTCCGGGATGCATAATTATAATTTCTTTATTAAGAGAATCCAAAAGTGGTTTATCAACTCCATATAGTTGTGCATATTCCCTTGTGGATGGAAAATAATTGACATCCATACGTTCATTTTGCACACGTAACATATTGGCAACATCACACCATTCTAATGCTTTTCTTAAATTAGGTTCCACAGTAACGCCAAGCGATTCAATATGTCTTGGAATAAGTGTTTTAGGGCCGCAAACTTTGACCTCAGCGCCTTGCATTTGCAACGCATAGATGTTGGACAAAGCGACTCTGGAATGCAAAACATCACCTACAATGACCACTTTCTTTCCGGCTACTTCACCTAGTTTTTCTCGAATGGAATAGCTGTCTAACAACGCTTGTGTAGGATGTTCGTGTGCACCATCTCCTGCGTTGACGATGCTGGCTTTTACGTTTTTGGACAAGAAATAAGCAGCGCCTGGATTCGCGTGCCGCATCACCACCATATCTACTTTCATCGAAAGGATATTGTTTACGGTATCTATTAATGTTTCTCCCTTTTTGACAGAAGATTGTGCTGCCGAAAAGCTAATAACATCTGCAGACAACCGTTTTTGTGCTAATTCAAAAGAAAGTTTTGTTCTGGTACTGTTTTCGAAGAAAATATTGGCAATGGTAATATCTCGTAACGAAGGCACTTTCTTAATTGGTCGATTAATGACTTCTTTAAAATGATCGGCAGTTTCAAAAATCAGGTCAATATCATTCTTGTTGATGTATTTTATCCCTAATAAATGATTTACGCTTAATTCTTTCATTTTTATTTACGATTATAGTTTTTAATAGGTGGCTTTTGTTTTAAATCTAACTTGTAATTAAATACACACCATCTTCTCCGTCATTTTCTTTCCAGCTCACTTTTACTTTTTCATCATTTATTGCGTCTACCTGTCTGCCTCTATAATCCGGTTGAATGGGTAAATTGCGACTGAAACGTCTGTCTATCAAAACCAGCAGTTCAATTTCCGAAGGTCGCCCAAAAGATTGTATAGCAGTCAAAGCTGAACGTATGCTTCGTCCGGTGAACAGGACATCATCTATGAAAATGACTTTTTTATTTTCAACAATAAAATTAATCTTGGTTTTATTGGCTTCTAATGGCTTATCTGTTCTTCTAAAATCATCTCTGAAAAAGGTAATATCCAGATAACCTAATTGAATTTCAGGAGTTTGATATTCTTTTTCCAGAATTTGTTTCAATCGCTCTGCCAAAAAAACACCTCTTGGTTGGATTCCAACTAATATTGTATCTGAAAAATCTAAATGTTTTTCTATTAATTGACAGGCCAAACGATGTAATATGATAGTAACTTCTTTTGCAGTAAGTAATACTTTTTGACTCATAGTAATTGTGTAGTTTGGTTTGGCAAATATACAAATTCCAATTTATGATTTTATAATTAAAAAGAGAGAAAATGCTAATTCAAATAATTCAAAAAAAACAGTATATTTATAGTACTTAATTTTACAAGAAAGAATGAAAATTATGTAATAGCGACCAGAAGTGATACCCTAATTTTACATTTTAACATTTAACATAAAAAACACAAAATCATGCAAAAAGGACTCACCAGATTATTGATGCTTTTTATAGTACTAATATCATTTTCAAGTTGTTCAATAATAGGAGGAATATTCAAAGCTGGAGTAGGTGTTGGTATATTTATAGTTGTTGCCGTTATCGTTATTATCATTTTTATCATTAATAAGATTTTCGGTAAGAAATAATGATCGTTTAATTAAGATTGACAATTAAAAACTTCTTTTAATAAAAATATCCCGCAATTGCGGGATATTTTTAATCTTAAATATAAATTACTTTTTATACAATATACATTTTAGCTCTCAATTCCTGAACTTTTTCATCATCTAGGTAATCATCAAAAGTCATGTAACGGTCAATCGCTCCATTAGGCGTTAATTCAATTACTCTATTAGCAACCGTTTGCGAGAATTCATGATCATGAGTGGTGAAAATCACAGAACCTTTGTAGTTTTTTAATGAATTATTAAAAGCTGTAATGGACTCTAAATCCAAGTGATTGGTAGGTTCATCCAGCATTAAAACATTCGCTCGTTCCATCATCATTCGAGACAACATGCAACGCACTTTTTCTCCTCCGGATAATACTCTGCAGGTTTTTAAGGCTTCTTCTCCTGAAAAAATCATTTTTCCAAGAAAACTACGAATATTTACTTCATCACGCTCCTCTTCAGTTTTTACCCATTGACGCAACCAATCTACAAGAGAATAATCGTTTTCGAAAAACGAATGATTATCTCCTGGTAAATACGCTTGGTTTGTTGTAACTCCCCAATCATAAGTTCCGGAATCCGCTTTTTGATTTCCATTTAGAATTTCGTAGAAAGCGGTAGTGGCACGTGAATCTTTGGAGAAAAGAACGATTTTATCGCCTTTGGCCATATTCAAATCTACGCCTTTAAATAAAATATCTCCATCAACAGAAGCGCTTAAATTTTGCACATTCAAAATTTGATCTCCTGCCTCACGCTCTTGGTCAAAAATAATTGCCGGATAACGACGACTTGATGGTTTTATTTCGGAAATATTCAGCTTGCTAATCATTTTTTTACGAGAAGTAGCTTGTTTTGATTTGGCTACATTCGCACTAAAACGACGAATAAATTCTTCTAATTCCTGTTTCTTTTCTTCTGCTTTTTTGTTTTGTTGCGCGCGTTGTTTTGCTGCTAATTGACTTGATTCATACCAGAATGTATAGTTTCCGGAATAATGATTTATTTTACTGAAATCTATATCCGAAATATGCGTACAAACAGAATCCAAAAAGTGTCTGTCGTGAGAAACTACAATTACGGTATTTTCATAATTGGCCAAGAAATTCTCTAACCAGGCAATGGTTTCAAAATCCAGATCATTGGTAGGCTCATCCATAATAAGTAAATCCGGATTTCCAAAAAGCGCTTGTGCCAAAAGGACACGAACTTTAATTTTTCCCTCAAGATCTCCCATTAAAGTATAATGATGTTCCTCTGTAATGCCTAGATTTGACAACATCGATGCCGCGTCGGAATCAGCATTCCAACCGTTCATCTCTTCAAATTGCACTTGTAACTCGCCTATCCTGTCCGCATTTGAATCATTGTAATCTAAATATAAAGCATCCATTTCTTTTTTGATCGCATACAAGGTTTTATTCCCCATCATAACGGTCTCCAATACGGTGCTTTCGTCAAACATATTGTGGTTTTGGTTTAAAACCGACATACGTTTTCCTGGTTCCAAATGAATATGTCCCGAAGTTGGGTCCATTTCACCGGCGATTATTTTAAGAAAAGTAGATTTTCCAGCGCCATTGGCTCCGATAACTCCGTAGATATTACCGTGAGTGAAGGTAGTATTTACTTCGTCAAACAAAATTCGTTTGCCAAACTGAACTGATAAATTATTTACTGTTAACATGAATATTTATTTTATAAAATTTTTGCAAAAATACGAAAAAAATAACGATTTACTGAATTCCAAAAAAATCCATTTTTAACGGTTTTAATTTACGGATTAGAACAACAATTAACAGAAAAAAATCCTGACACAAATTATCAGGATTTCAAAATTCTTACTTCATAAAGCCAATGTTACTTTTCTTGTTTACAGCAATTTTTTCAAACTACCGTAAACTGCTAATTCTACATCGGCGGGACTTCTGGTATTGCATTTCTCTAATAAATCTTCCAATACCGTTTGACTTACTTTTTGTTTTTTATCTATTAAAAGCAATAGCTGCTGGGATACATCACTCAAACTTTTAGACAAGGGCAAAAGAGGTTGCACCAGCGGCGCATTGGCACTTAAAGCAATTAAATCGGAATTTAGGACGATCCACTTCTTAAAAAAGTCAGTCACTATCCCTTTATTCTCCTTGCTTTTATTTGCTAAATATACATTGACTGCAACATTAAAATCTAGTGCTTCCGAAGCATCCGCATTACAAGCATCCGCAAATAAGGTCAACGGAGAATGCATGCGGTATTTCTTTCCGCCACCATTACGTTTGTAATTTTTCAGTGGTTCACAAAGGTTTGAAAAATCATTCAATGCACGCGTATCTTGATTGTTGCTGATGTTTCTTAAAATCACTTCTTTGTTTCTAATGTGAGTAATTCCGAGTTCTTCTAATCGAAAAGAAATTGTTTTCAACCTTTTGCGTAAGCTGTTCATATCGGTAACAGATTCATCAGACCATAATCGCTCGGCTATCGCAGCGGTTCGTGGCCAAATTCTGGAATCTATATTTAATGGCGTTACGAGTTCACTCCACATCGCTGCTTCTCCTCCTAAAACCCTTGCTTTTTCCACTGGACTAAGAATTATCTTTTTGGGTATGGGATCATTCAAATAATGACTTTCAATACCAAGCATCAAATCAATATAATATCCATTTGACAACACTGTATTGTAACCGCTTTTTGCAGCTTTGATCAATGCTCCACCGGCTTCTTGCCCTTCGTTAGTTCCTCGCCAAGCATGAATTATGGCGTCTTTAGACATATTTTCAGTCATTATTTCTTCCCAACCCATTAATTTTTTGTTGTATTTTTTCAAGATTGGAATCAACTTCATATTAAAATAAGTTTGCAAATCATGATTACTGGCCAGATTATTATCCTTTTTAAATTGCTGAATAGCAGGATTTGCATTCCACTCCTTCCCATTGTTTTCGTCACCTCCAATATGAAAATAACTACTTGGAAATAACGGGCACACTTCATCAAAAATAGAACTTAAAACTTCGTAGGTTTTTGGATTTATAGGGTCTAAAGTCGCATTGAAAATCCCTGAATTTCTTTGTACTTCATACGTGATTTCCCCCTCACCTACTTTACTTCCTATTTCAGGATAGGCAGTCAGCAATGCCGATGCATGTCCAGGAACATCTATTTCAGGAATAACCAGAATCCCTCTTTCATCAGCATATTTTACAATATTTTTAATTTCTTCCTGAGTATAAAAATTTCCATCTGAGGCTAATTCTGTCAATTTTGGATGATTTTTTAATTCAATTCTCCAACCTTGATCATCGGCTAAATGCCAATGGAAAACATTCATTTTCATCGAAGCCATAGCGTCCAGATTTCTTTTGATAACATCTACCGGTTGAAAATGTCTTGCCGCATCAATCATCAGGCCTCTCCAGGTAAAACGTGGCGAATCCGAGATTTCAACAACCGGAAAGTAAAATGACGTACTATTATTCTGAAGCAATTGTAATAACGTCTCCAAACCATGCAAAGCCCCTAAATCACTTGTGGCATTAATGGTTATTTGATTAGAAGCAATTTTCAATTCGTAACTTTCATCTTCATTAATTTCTATTTTTCCGTTGCGAACACAATTTATCTGCAATTCAGCTTCCGGACTTTCGTTGACTTCTGTCAAAAAACTTTGTTCGAGAAACAATCCCGTTCTGCCATCTAATCGTCGCAGAAAATTGGTTGCGCCTATAAAAATTCTAGGATTAGGATTCCCGGTAATATTCACTTTAAATTTTTTGCTTAAAGCAAAAGTGCCAGCGGTCAACTTTATATTTTGTGGCCAAGGCATCAGGTTTAATTGCTCGGTGGTAATTTGTGCATTCGAAACAAAACTTACTAATAATAGGATCAAAAAGTATTTCATAGTTTATAGGTATTCAATATGTTTTTAATAGTCAAAACGTTTAAAAGCTTCGATGGCTTCATATTCTGCCAGTCCTAAATCATCATATAATTTTGCTGTATGTTTATTGCGGTCTTCGGCACGCACCCAAAATTCTCTGGAATCATTACCTTGAAACATCACGCGGTCTTTTTGCGATTGATGGTATAAAATTGCGTGTCTTTTTAGCATTACTTCTTCTGGACTTAATGGTACTGCCATGTCTATTTCATGAATTTCCCATTCATGCCAAGCACCACGATATAACCACAGCCAGCAATCATTCATAAACGATTGTGGTTTCAACGCTGCCATAGCAGTAAAAATAGCATTAAGACAAACTTCATGCGTTCCGTGCGGATCCGCAAGATCACCAGCGGCAAAAACCTGATGCGGTTTTATTTTTTCGATAATCGCTTTTACAATAGCAATGTCATCCGCGTGGATTGGGTTTTTCTTTATTAGTCCCGTCTCATAAAAAGGCATATCCAGAAAATGGATATTCGATTCATTTAACCCAATGTATCGAACGGCTGCATACGATTCTCTGCGTCTGATGAGTGCTTTAAGTTTCCGAACTTCAAGAGAATCTATTTGATTTTCTGACTTGTTCCTCAGGAAATCAATAACGGATTGAAAATCAATTTTAGTTTTAGCATCTCCAATGAAATCAGTACAAACCTCAGCAAATTTTAAGGCTTCGTCATCTGTAACAGCGATGTTTCCTGAAGTTTGATACACTACATGAACATCATGTCCTTGCTTTATTAATTTAGAAAAAGTTCCTCCCATGGAAATCACGTCATCATCTGGATGCGGACTAAAAAGAATCACTCTTTTCTTATCAGGATTAGCCCTTTCCGGTCTATGGGAATCATCAGTATTAGGTTTACCTCCTGGCCATCCGGTTATGGTGTGCTGCAACACATTGAACATATTTATATTCAAGTCGTAAGCTGAACCTTCTAATGCTAAAAGATCAGACATTCCATTATTATTGTAATCTCTGTCGGTCAATTTCAAAATAGATTGATTGGTACTTTGACACAGCCAAACAATTGCTTTGCTTTTTAACTCTTGAGTCCAAATACATTCGCCCACTAACCACGGTGTTTTAAAACGGGTTAATTCTGAAGCTGCCAATTGATCTAAAACGAACGTAGCATTAGCATGATTTTGCAAAAATGTCGCAGGAACTTCAGAGCTAATATCGCCTTGAATTGTTCTTTTTATTATATCTGCTTTGTTTTGGCCCCAGGCCATTAATACAATTCTTTTAGATCTTAGAATCGTAGAAACTCCCATGGTAATTGCTCTTTTAGGAACATTGTCAATCCCATTAAAATCAGATGAGGCATCGACTCTTGTAATGTGATCCAAAGTAATTATGCGAGTGCCCGAGTTGATATGGGATCCTGGTTCATTGAACCCAACGTGACCCGTACGACCAATTCCTAATAATTGAAAATCAAGTCCGCCAGCATTTTTAATATTCATTTCATAATCAATACAGTATTGATTCAGTTCTTCAATAGCTATCGTTCCATCTGGGATATGTATGTTTTCAGGCTTAATATCGATATGATTAAAAAGATGCTGGTGCATGAAATAATGATAGCTTTGGTTATTTTCTTTTGTCATCGGATAATATTCATCCAGATTAAAAGTGACTACATTGCTAAAACTAAGTCCTTCTTCTCTATACATTCTAACTAGTTCTTCATACACTTTAATAGGTGAAGAGCCAGTAGCCAAACCAAGAACACAAGATTTATTTTGCTTTTCTTTTGATTTAATCAATTCAGCAATTTCCTGCGCTACAATTACAGAGGCTTCTGTTGAGTTTTTGAAAATTTCATTATGAATTTTTTCAAATCTAGTTTCTTCGAATTTACCGGCACTTTTATAACTGATATCTTTTTTTCTTCTTAAATCACTTTTCATATCGTGTTTTTCATACTGAATTATAAAGATAGTTTTTTTTAAAAGAGTAAGGAAAATAAAAAATACCATAAATCAGATTGCTTCGAGTATCCAAAAAAATGGAGATTATGAAAATCTTAAACTATTTCTATAGATAAAGTACATTTAATCCCAATTTCAAAGTTACCGTCGTTTTAGAATTAGCAAAAAGGTTAAAAAAAAAGCATCATTTTTTAATAAAACGTGGTGATTCAATAATTATAACAATATTTAGTCTAAATTATTTTTTTTTAATTTACTTAACAAATATATTTACGGTCTTACAGCTATAAAAGTATTTAGTTTTAATCATTAACCAATGTATACTTATGAATTCAGAACAAACAAAGTCTAACAATTCCGCGCTTTACACGCTCATAACCGTATTTTTCTTTTGGGGTTTTATTGGAGCATCAAACGGAATTTTTATTCCATTTTGCAAAGCTAAATTTGGCTTAGACCAATTTCAAAGTCAACTTATCGATTTTGCTTTTTATGGGGCTTATTATATCGGTGCTTTATTGCTTTTTATTTTTAGCAGTATCGCCAAAAAAGATATTTTAAACGGTTGGGGATTCAAAAAAGGAATTATTTACGGATTATTGATAAGTACGTTTGGAGCTCTGCTTATGATTTTAGCGGTAACACAAGGAAGTTATTTGTTTATTCTTGGTGCATTATTCATTGTAGCTCTTGGTTTCTCACTGCAACAAACATCGGCACAGCCGTTTGCTGCTTCACTGGGTGAACCACATTCAGCATCAAGCAGGCTGAATCTTGCCGGAGGAATCAACTCATTGGGCACCACAATAGGACCGATAGTGGTTTCTATCGCCTTGTTTGGTGTTATTGCAGGAGTTAATATCGAAGAATTTGCTCAAAAACCAGATTCATTAGATTCTATGAGAATCCTTTATGTATTTGTTGGTGCACTCTTTTTATTGGCAGCAGCCTTATTCCATTTTTCTAAAAAGTTACCGGCCGGAAAAAGTGATTCTACTTTTGAAACGGCGAATAAAGCAATGAAAACACTAATTGCGATCACTGTAATTTTGGTTGCCATTTTTGCTTATATCTTTTCCCGTTATGAAGATGCTGAATTTATTACTCGTTTTATCGAGAACAAAGAAAAAGATTACTTAGGATTAGCCTTAACGGTTTCTACACTTTTGGTAGTTGTTATTGGATTATTTTTCGCCAATACAACGGCTCAAAAAAATCCTGAAGGATGGGGAGCCATGAAATACCCACAATTAGTTTTGGGAATGTTAGCCCTTTTCGCTTACGTAGGTGTCGAAGTAACTATAGGAAGTAACCTTGGTGAATTATTGGTGACTGCTGATTTTGGTTCAATAGCTGGACCTGCTTTAGCGCCCTATATGTCTATGTATTGGGGAAGCTTAATGATTGGGCGTTGGGCAGGAGCCATTACAGTTTTCAACCCGTCATCTCAACTAAAGAAAATTTTACTTATCGTAGTTCCTTACATAGCTTTTGGAGTCGTATTAGCCGCTAACGCTATTTCCGGACAAGATGTAACACCTTTATATGCTTATGCATTTGTAATTTTGTTCCAAATCGCTGGTTTCTTTTTAGGAAAAGATCAACCGTCTAGAACCTTAATGATTTTTGGTTTAATGGGAATGACAGCCATGCTTATTGGTTTATTCACTACGGGTACAATCGCTATTTTTGCTTTCATGAGCGGTGGATTATTCTTAAGTATCATGTGGCCTTCTATTTTCTCATTAGCAATTGCAGGTTTAGGAAAATATACCTCCCAAGGTTCAGCCTTCTTGGTGATGATGATTTTGGGTGGTGGTATTATCCCGCCATTACAAGGAAAACTAGCAGATATTATAGGAATTCATGCTTCTTACTTCATTCCTGTTTTATGTTTCGCATTCATCGCATTCTACGGATGGAAAGTAATTGGAATTTTGGAAAAACAAGGAATCGGAAAAGAAGTAGAAGTTGGTGGCCGACACTAATCAAAAATATAATACCAAACCATATTGATACCAAACCAATAAAAAAAATCCCATTTCAAATTTGAAATGGGATTTTTTTATTCAATTCGCTGAGACTCAAAATGGCTCACCGAGCATTTTTTATTTATTTCCTTTCTCAAAATCAGCCACAAATTGCGCCAATCCGATATCAGTCAATGGGTGTTTTAATAAGCCGTAAATGGCAGAAAGTGGTCCGGTGATCACATCAGCACCAATTTTCGCACAGTTTACAATGTGCATCGTGTGACGCACTGAAGCAGCCAGAATTTGAGTTTCGTAACCGTAGTTATCATAAATTAATCTTATTTCTTCGATCAAAGCCAAACCGTCTGTAGAAATATCATCTAAACGACCAATAAACGGAGAAACATAAGTAGCTCCCGCTTTAGCAGCCAATAAAGCCTGACCAGCCGAGAATACTAAAGTTACATTTGTTTTTATACCTTTATCCGAAAAGTATTTAGCAGCCATCACTCCCTCTTTAGTCATCGGCAATTTTACCACGATTTGCTCGTGTAAATCCGCCAACTCTTCACCTTCTTTTACCATTCCGTCGTAATCCAAAGCATTTACTTCGGCACTAACATCACCATCAACAAGATTACAAATGTCAACATAATGTTTCAAAATGTTGTTTTTTCCTGTGATTCCTTCTTTTGCCATTAATGTTGGATTAGTTGTAACACCATCCAAAACGCCCAACGCCTGTGCTTCCTCAATCTGAGCTAAATTAGCCGTGTCAATAAAAAATTTCATATTATCTAATTTAATTGTGTGTTTTAATTCTTTGGGCGTGACCCAAGGGTCGGGCTTTCCGCTTCAATCTTTTATTTTTTAAAGAAAAAATAAAAGGATTTTCACTGTAATCCCTCACGCTAATAAATTCGGTGCAAAATTACAACTTATAATGGCTCATCAGCATTTTTTCATATACTTTATCTGGTAAAATTCTTTTCAAAACAATTGAAAATTTTTGCATAAAAACGCCCACTTTATAATGAATTTTAGGTTCTGGAGTTTGGATAATCTGATAGACCGCTTCGGCCATTTCATTTGGATTACTGCCGCTGTCCACATGTTCATCCATCGTTTTCAAGGTGTTTCCGTACGGAGTTTCGTAAGCGGAACCCTTTAGCACCGGAGCATGAAAACGTCCCGAAGCAATATTTGTCGCAAAATCTCCCGGTGCCACATTCGTAATATGAATACCAAAGGATTTCACTTCCATTCGCAACGCTTCAGTGATGAGTTCAAGGGCACCCTTTGAAGCAGAATAAACACTTCGATACGGCAAACCCATATATCCCGCAATAGAAGTCACATTGATGATTAATCCTGATTTTTGTGTACGCATTTGTGGTAACACTGCTTTCATTACTTCAATTGGGCCAAAAAGATTAGTCTCAAAATTATTCTTAATTTCATGCATCGGAATTTCTTCCAATGGTCCCGTAATCCCAACACCAGCGTTGTTAATGACAACATCAAGCCTTCCGGAGGTCGCAATCACTTTGGCTACAGCCGCATGAATCGAATCCGAATCCCGAACATCTAAAGCAATTAGAGGAAAAACCGAATTTAAAATTCGTTCCGGATTTCTGCTAGTTCCGTACACAACAAAACCTTTATGGTGTAAAAATTCGCCAATAGATTTCCCTATTCCTGAAGAACCGCCTGTTATTAAAACTACTTTATTCATGATTATTGATGTTTATTGTACAAAAGATCCAAAAATAAAAAAATCCTCCCGAAGGAAGACTACTTATTTGTGTGAATTTAGAAAAGAATCTGAAATAAATTTAGATTAAAAAAATGGCAAGCGACCTACATCGCACCGCTCAACCACGTACCCTTGCTATGTTCCCATCCTGGGGGAGTCTGCAGGAGCTGGTCGTGTAGGACTTGCCGGTGCAAATATACAATCTTTTTATATTTTTACAAGAGCTTTAATCATTAAAAAATAACGTTATATTGGGGTATCAAAAATTCAAACAATGAAAAATCATAACTCCCTATCTATCATTTTATTAGGAATCACTTTAGCAAGTTGCAACGAGGAAAAAAAAGGCCAAAACACTTTATTTACCTTTGATAATTCTAAATTTTCAGCATTATATACCCCACAAGAAGTCCTTTCTTTAGCGGTTTTGAATCCCAATTCAAAAAAAGTAGATAGCATTATTTACTACGTCAATGATAAAAAAATTGCTTCTAAGAAAGGTCTTGATAAACTATCATTGGAATTAAAAGATCAAAAATTAGGAAACCAAGACCTGAAAGCCCTTGTTTATTATGAAGGACAAACCGCTGAGGCTACTGGAAGAGTAGAATTAGTTTCCGGCATTCAACCAAAACTATTAAAATATACCATTGTAAATACCTATCCGCACGACATTCAAGCCTACACGCAAGGATTAGAGTTTTACCGTGACACGCTGTATGAAGGAACTGGAAACGGTTCTGGAAACAGTTCTGGAATAAAAGGGATTTCGAGTTTAAGAAAAACAAACTATAAAACTGGAGAAGTATATAAAAAAGTAGAACTGGCTGACAATTATTTTGGGGAAGGAATTACGATTCTCAACAACAAAGTATACCAACTGACTTGGCAAAACAATGAAGGATATGTGTATAATGCTGATACTTTCAAAAAAGAAAAAACGTTCCCCTATTTCAAATCAATTGAAGGTTGGGGATTGACAAATGACGGAACTTATTTATACCAATCAGACGGAACCGAAAAAATTTGGATCATTGATCCAATCACATTCAAAGAAGTAGATTACTTGAACGTATATTCCTTTGAAACAAAAATAAAAGCAATCAATGAACTCGAATGGATTGATGGTAAAATTTATGGAAATGTGTACCAGAAAGATGCCATTGCAGTCATCAATCCTAAAAATGGAGCCGTTGAAGCAATTATCAATCTTGCTGATTTGAAGAAAAAAATTACCCAATTACCTGATACAGATGTCCTAAACGGAATTGCCTACAACCCAAAAACCAAAACCATTTTTGTGACCGGAAAAAACTGGGATAAAATGTTTGAAATCAAAGTTTCTGAATAATTTTATATAAAATGACAACGCTACTTATCAATATCAAAGAATTACTCCAGATTAGGGAAACTGCTATTGCTAAAGTTTCCGGTGCTGAAATGGCAATTCTTCCCACCATCAAAAATGCCTTTTTGGTCATTAGTGACAACCTGATTGCTGATTTTGGATCAATGGATAATTTGCCGGAATTACATGCTGACAAAATAATTGATGCCACTGGCAAAATAGTTTTACCTTCATGGTGTGACAGTCACACGCACATTGTGTATGCGGGAAATAGAGAACAGGAATTTGTAGATCGGATTAATGGCTTGTCGTATGAAGAAATCGCCAATTGTGGTGGTGGAATTTTAAATTCAGCTACAAAACTCAACGAAACTCCCGAAGATGAAATTTATAACCAATCCAAGGTGCGTCTGGAGGAAGTCATGCAACTGGGAACCGGAGCTGTAGAAATCAAATCAGGATATGGCTTGACGCTGGATGGAGAATTGAAAATGCTTCGCGTGGTTCAGCGGCTATCAAAAAATTATCCCATTACTATAAAAGCAACTTTTCTGGGTGCTCACGCTTTTCCATTGGAATATGCAACAAACCATCAAGGTTATATCGATTTAATTATCAACGATATGCTTCCTGAAATTGCCAAAAACAAACTGGCAGATTTCATCGATGTGTTTTGTGAAGCGGGTTATTTTACTGTTGAAGAAACCCGAAAAATTATGGAAGCCGGAATTAAATTTGGCTTAAAGCCAAAAATTCACGTCAATCAGTTCAACTCAATTGGCGGAATTCAAGCAGGAATTGAATACAACGCGTTATCAGTAGATCATTTAGAGGTTATGAAACCGGAAGATATCAAAGCGTTGAAAAATACCGACACAATGCCTGTTGCATTGCCTTCTTGCTCATATTTTTTAAGCATTCCCTACACTCCCGCACGAGCAATGATAGCGGCAGGACTTCCTATTGCCCTTGCAACGGATTACAATCCGGGCTCTACTCCTTCAGGAAATATGAATTTTGTTGTAGCAACGGCATGCATCAAAATGAAAATGACTCCCGAAGAAGCCATCAATGCTGCCACAATAAATGGAGCTTACGCCATGGGAATTTCTGAAACTCATGGAAGCATTACTATTGGCAAAAAAGCAAATCTAATTATTACAAAACCCATTACATCCTATTACCAGCTTCCATACGCTTTTGGCAGTACTCTAATTGAAACGGTACTGATTGAAGGTGAAATTATTTCATAAAAAAAGAGGAACAGCACGTTCCTCTTTCCTAATTATTTCAATTTTTGATTATCTCAACACAAAACTTGTTTTTGAAACTAAAACATCTTTATTAAAAATATTGATAAAATACGTTCCTTTAGCAAAATCTTTCCCTTTTAAATCCTCAGAAACTAGAATTGTTTTGTTTTCATATTTCACATTAGTTGCAAAACTGTATGTTAACGTATTCTCACCAAAATTTTCCGTTTTCTTGTCTCCTAAAACATTGTTTTTGCTGTCAATTACTTGTACGTAATACATTTTGTCACCGGACATAGCAATTTGATTTTCAGCAATCGTAAAATTAACTCTTAAAACATCGGCTCTACTTGCTTTGTCTGTTTCAATTTGTTTTCCAGAACTTCTTAATTTAAAAGCTGTTCCTCTAGTATTTAAAACCGTTAATTTAGATCCTTTTTCAACCGCTTTAGATAATTCTTCGTTTTGTCCAACTAATACTTCGTTGTATTTTTTAGATTCTCCCAAGACCACTACAGTACTGTCTCGTTGTGTAGTTAAGGTTGTGTTTTCTTTTTTCAACCCTTCATTTTCAGCCATTAAAACTTTCATATTTCCCTGCAAGGCATTGAATTGAGTTCTGTATTTAGATAATGAAGCTACATCCCCTTTGGACTTACTCAAATCATTCATCAAGTTTACTACTTTATCTCTTTCTTGAATTAACTCATCAGACATGGATGTGTTTTCAGCAATTGCGGCATCATACGTTGATTTTAATTCCTGCAAATCTTTCATAACCGATTCTTTTTCGGTCAATGTAGTTTTCAATTCTGTTTTAACGGTATCTGCGTCGGAAGTCATTTTAAAAATGTAAACCAAACTCCCCACTAATAAAATAGCCAACACTGCTATAACCGCCTTAAGACTTGAACTGCTTTTTTGATTTTCCATCTTTTAATTAATTTAATTTCTACAAATTTAACAATATATAACTAATGAATAACGCAAGTTGATACATTTATATTATTTTTGGGAAAAAATATTTTTTTTAATGGAAAAAATTATACGCTTTACAATTCATGATCTTGCAAAAATTACGAACCACAGAAGTGGCGAGATAAAGTTTGGAGAAAAAATGATAACCATCCCAAAAGATGTTGATTCAATTGATTTTCTAACAACCTGTGAGGCTAAATATGTATTATTTGGTATTCCCGAAGACATTGGAATAAGAGCTAATTTTGGCCGACCCGGGGCGGCTTCAGCTTGGGACAGTGCCATAAAAAGTATCGCTAATATTCAGCACAATCGTTTTTGTAAAGGAAGTCAGTTAATTGTTTTAGGGCAATTAGACGTAAGTGAGAAAATGCAGGAAGTAGAACACCTTGATTTTAATGATATTGATGATCGTTTTAAGTTAAGCCAATTAGTTGAAAAAATAGACAAAGATGTCTCTCATATCATTTTTAACATTATAAAATCAGGTAAAACTCCAATAATCATTGGTGGCGGACACAATAATTCATACGGAAATATAAAAGGAACTGCACTCGCCAAAGGCAAACCTATTAATGCAATCAATTTTGATGCGCATTCTGATTTTAGGATTATAGAAGGACGTCACAGTGGCAATGGTTTTTCGTATGCTTATGAAGAAGGTTTTTTGAAAAAATATTTTATTTTTGGACTACATGAAAACTACACTTCAAAAAGTGTGTTGGATATCATTAAGAAAATAGAGGATCGAGTTCGTTTTAACACCTATGATAGTGTAAGTATTAGAAGAGAAAAAAACTTTGATCAGGAAATGGCGCTCGCTTCGGAATTTATAAATGATGATTTTTTTGGAATAGAGATCGACTTGGATGCGATTCCTAATATTGCCTGCAGTGCCATGACTATGAGTGGATACTCTGTGGAGCAACTTAGGCAATTTATATACTATTTTGCCAAAAATAAAAATGCTGCCTATTTACACATTTGTGAAGGCGCACCGGATTTAGGCGAAGAAAAAAACAATCATTTAATAGGTAAACTGATAGGCTATCTGGTGACTGATTTTATTAAATCGAACCAGCAGATTGTCTAACTGGTTAAATGATAAATTGCTTAAACGAATACCTATTAACCTAATCGATAAATAACACTACCTTTGCAGCACTATCTATGTACTTAATACATGATATTTAATATTTAAAATATGTTATTCGAAGATTTATCACTTTCAAAAAGTATACAAAAAGCCGTATTTGAACAAGGCTATTTAGAAGCAACTCCAATACAAGAACAAGCCATTCCAATCGTATTATCAGGTAGAGATATGATTGGTTGTGCCCAAACCGGTACCGGAAAAACGGCCGCATTTGCCATTCCTATTATTCATCAATTGCATAGAATAGTAGGGTCCTCTAAAAAAGCAAGTCCAATCCGTGCTTTAGTCATCACCCCAACCCGAGAATTGGCCGTTCAAATTGGACAAAATTTTGACCAATATGGAAAATACACAAACTTAGTGCAACTTACTATTTTTGGTGGCGTTTCTCAAGTGCCACAGGTAGAAATGCTAAAAAAAGGAATTGATATCCTGATTGCTACTCCAGGACGTTTGCTAGACTTAGTCAAACAAGGTTTCATCGATTTAGACCATTTGCATACTTTAGTCCTTGACGAAGCGGACCAGATGCTGGATATGGGATTTGTAAATGATGTCAAAAAAATTGTAAAACTGACCCCTAATAACAGACAAACCTTATTTTTCTCGGCTACAATGCCAATGGCCATAAGAGAATTAGCCGAAATGTTTCTGAAAGATCCTGCAACAGTTACCGTATCTCCTGTTTCTTCTACAGCTGAAAACGTAGAACAACGCGTATATTTTGTTGAAAAAGCAGAAAAAAGAAATTTGCTGTATCATTTAATTAAGAACGAAAAACTGTCTAATGTTTTGGTTTTTTCAAGAACAAAACACGGAGCTGACAACGTTGTAAAAGCATTGCGCAAACACGATATTGCTGCCGAAGCGATTCATGGTGACAAGTCTCAAAATGCCAGACAACGCGTTTTAGAAGGATTCAAGAATAAAGAAGTGAATGTTTTAGTGGCTACTGATATTGCAGCCAGAGGAATTGATATTGATCAATTACCATTTGTCATTAATTTTGATTTACCCAATATTCCCGAAACGTATGTACACCGAATTGGCAGAACCGGTCGTGCCGGAAATGAAGGTGTTGCAATTTCTTTTTGTAGCAAAGATGAGCACCAATATTGGAAAGACATTCAGAAATTAATAAAAGTAGATGTAAAAACCGTAAGTGATCACCCATACGGTTGGCATTCAGGAAGTCCTGAAACCGCTCCCGCGGGAACTCAAAAGAACTCAAACCGCAGTGGTGGAGCTCATAAATCAAGAAAATCAGAGGTTTCCAAACAAAATAAAAAACGCTGGTATTAAATTCGTTATACTGACTTACATCTGTAATAAATCACTTTTTAACTGTCGTTAAAAAGTGATTTATCGTTAACGTGTTATTTTTAAGCGTTTTAATGAAAATATTATTTGAATTAAATGACCTTAATCTTCTTGAATTTCAATACTATCTATTTTTGTCATGTACTAAAGAAATTACTATAGAAAATTTATCCTTTTGAGTAATGGCTTTGTACAAGGCAATTTTCGAAATTTTCAAGGATTTTTCGAAATCAGCATTCTTCAGGTATTGTGACGCATGATCCGTTAATTTTACGATCTCATTGTTTCATGCCGTTTACGTTTGTGCAAGTACGTCATCACTGAAAAAGTTAAATACAAACACTATTAATAACACAATATACACCTGATTCATAAGTGATTAAGTTTAATTAAATATAAATTTATGCGCCAATAAATAATAATTTATTTTAATCAATTAAGTGTCAAAAGTGAACTATTTTGAAGTCTCATGAATTTCAAATATATTAAATCTACTTCATGGTGTACAAAGAACTATTAGTTAAAAATTAATTTCTTTTGGTTTATTTAATTTCCCTACAGATTTGGCGACAATAGTTGCAATAGTTGCATCACTTGTTACATTGACTACAGTTCTGCACATATCCAAAGGTCTGTCAATAGCAAAAATAAGCGCTAGCCCAGCTTCTGGAATTCCAGCTTGACCAAGAACAATAACAAGCATCACCATTCCGGCACTAGGAACCGCTGCTGATCCTATAGAAGCCAGTGTTGCAGTAACAACTATCATCAATTGTGTACTGAGGTCTAAAGCTTCCGGAAGCATTGCTTGAGCTATAAATATCGCAGCTACTGCTTGATACAAGCTAGTTCCATCCATGTTTACTGTTGCTCCCAGAGGCAAAACAAAACTGGAAACCTCTTCATCAACTCCTAAACGCTCGGTAACACATTCCATGGTAACGGGCAGTGCAGCTGCACTTGAACTTGTTGAAAAAGCCAATAATTGGGCGGGCGCAATGGCGTTAAAAAACTGTATTGGATTTACTTTTGCAAAAATCATTAATAAGCTTGGATAAAACACAAACATCATCAAAAACAAGCCAAGCAAAACCGTTAATCCATAGATTCCCAGCGCTCCTAATGTTGAAAAATCTGGAATTTCGACCATCAGTGCGGCCATCAGTGCGAAAACACCAACTGGTGAAAAAAGCATGATAATGTCAATAATTTTCAGAATTACATCATTCAATCCCTTAAAGAAATCAACGACAGGTTTTGATTTTTTTTCTTCAATTAAAATGAGACCGATCCCAATTAAAATAACAAAAAAAATGACTTGCAACATACTTCCATTATCACTTAAAGCTTTAAAAAAATTATCTGGTACAATATCTATCAAAGGTTGCAGTGGCCCACTATTTTTAGCTTTTACCGCCAATTCAATTTTTTGAGAAGCATCAACCGAAAAATTTTCAAGTAAGCTTATTCTGGATTCTTCGTTAATGTAAGTTCCGGGCTTAATTAAATTGGCTAACAACAAACCAATAATGACTGCTATTACTGTGGAACATAAGTAAAAAAAGACTGTCCTTCCTCCTAATTTAGAAAGTTTAGAAATATCTTTTAAATCTGCTAATCCAACAATCAATGAAACCACAATTAAGGGAACAGCAATCATTTTGAGTAAGTTTATAAAAATAGTTCCAAAAGGTTTTATCCAGTCAATTACGATTCCTTTTTGTTCTAAGTTTTTCATTACTAATCCAAAAAGGAGTCCTAGAATCATTCCTAAAAGAATTTTCCAATGTAAAGCAAGTTTTTTCATAATTTTAAATTCATTTGAATCAGACAAACTGATATTTTACAAAAAAAAACTCCTCATTATTTGAGGAGTTTTTTATTATTTAGTCTAATGAAACCGGTTCGGAATCCTCGTCTTTTTCCCAGCTTCCAACTACCGATGTTGCTAAAGCATTTCCTAACACATTGGTTGCGCTACGAAACATATCACAAAAATGGTCAATAGGTAAAATTAAAGCAATTCCTTCGATTGGAATGTCAAACATACCACAAGTTGCAGCAACAACCACTAAACTCGCTCTTGGTACTCCTGCAATTCCTTTACTGGTAAGCATCAAAACTAAAAGCATGGTCATTTGCGTACCCAAATCCAAATCAATTCCGTAGGCTTGCGCAATAAAAATACTGGCAAAAGTCATGTACATCATACTTCCATCCAAGTTAAAAGAATACCCGAGCGGCAACATGAAAGAAACAATTCTGTCCTTGACTCCAAAACGTTCTAATTCTTCGGTCAATTTTGGAAAAACAGCTTCACTGCTGGTTGTTCCAAAAGCAATAATCAATGGACTTACAATTCTTTTTAGCAAAACGGTCATTCTGCTTTTTAGAAATACATACCCCACAACAATCAACACGACCCAAAGTGAGGAAATTCCAATTAAGAAAGAACCAAAGAACTTGAAATAGGTAATTGCCAATTCCTGAAAATCTCTAACCGCAAATACACCTGCTATAGCACCAAATACTCCTATTGGGGCAAACTTCATAACGTAGTTTACCATTTTCAGAACAATATGAGATATTTTATCCAAAGCATTTGTCACTGGCTTCACATAATCACCTAATGCAGCCGCTGCCAGACCAAAGAAAATCGAAAATATTACAATTTGTAAAATTTCATTAGTAGCCATTGCTTCAAAAATACTTTTAGGTACTATATGCTCAATAAAGTTTTCAAAAGATATGTTTTGTGTTTTCGCTGTGACTTCTGAAACTGATCCCATATCAACATTTGATAAATTAAGGCCAACTCCCGGTTCTAGTATGTTTACAAAAAACATCCCCAATAACAAAGAGATAAATGAAGCTGTAAAAAACCATCCCATCGCTTTTCCTCCAATTCTCCCCACCGCTTTGATATCCCCAAGTTTCGCAATTCCTACCACCAACGTCGTAAATACCAATGGCGAAATAATCATTTGAACCAGTCGAATAAAAATAGTAGCCAGAATTTTGATTTTGTTACTAAAATTTTGAGCTGCTTCCGGTGAAATAGAATTATGAATGATAATGCCTAAAATAGCACCCAAAACCATAGCTATTAATATTTGCCCTGTTAATCCTGAAAAAAAGGACGGCTTTTTAGTTGTATTCATATTCATTAAATTGGTTATAAGATTGTAGGATCAACCTTGATTATAAAAAAAATTTTACTCGCAGTCAGGTAAAAAATGGTATTGTAAAAAACATAAAAAGTATCAACAATTACTACTGATATGTTTTATTTATCAAATAAAAATCAGCTAATACAATGGCTGCCATTGCCTCAACAATAGGCACAGCACGCGGTACTACACAAGGATCATGACGCCCTTTTCCAGTCATTTCTGTAATATTGCCTTTATTGTCCAGTGATTCTTGTTTTTGCATAATGGTGGCCACAGGTTTGAAAGCCACGCGAAAATAAATATCCATTCCGTTACTGATTCCTCCTTGAATTCCACCTGAAAGATTGGTTTTTGTCGTTCCGTCAGCATTGTATAAATCATTATGCGCACTTCCTTTCATCTTAGCGCCTTCAAAACCACTTCCAAATTCAAATCCTTTTACGGCATTAATAGAAAGCATTGCTTTGCCAAGTTCTGCGTGAAGCTTATCAAAAACGGGCTCTCCTAAACCAATAGGTACATTTTGAATCACACAGGTTACGGTTCCGCCCACAGTATCCCCTTGTTTTCGGATATCACGAATATATTCTTCCATGATTACCGCTGCCTGTTCATCTGGGCAACGAACCGGATTATTTTCGGTTTTCGAAAAATCTAAATCTTGGTAGGGTTTGTCTAAAAAAATAGGTCCTACAGAAGAAACGTATGCATTAATTTTTATGTCTGGCAACATTTGTTTTGCTACAGCTCCCGCCACAACTCTACTGGCAGTTTCCCGCGCAGAACTGCGTCCACCGCCACGATAATCCCTAACCCCATATTTTTTTTCATACACATAATCCGCATGACTGGGTCTGTAATTGTCTTTTATATGAGAATAATCATCTGATTTTTGATTGGTATTAGGAATAATAAAACCTATGGGTGTACCGGTGGTTTTACCTTCAAAGATTCCGGAAAGAAATTGAACGTCATCCGGTTCTTTGCGTTGAGTAACTATTGCTGATTGGCCTGGCTTTCTGCGGGACATTTCAAATTGAATTGCTTCTAAATCTATTGTTATTCCGGGAGGACAACCGTCTATTATCCCTCCTAAAGCGTCACCGTGAGATTCTCCAAAAGTTGTTATTCTAAATAGTGTTCCGTAGCTATTTCCTGCCATACTGATTAGTTTTGAACAAAAGTAGTATTTTAGTTTAAAGTTCAAAATTTTAACCACTAAACTTTTGAATAGCAATATCTATTTATTGACTTTAAATTAATATTGAAAACTATTTATTAACCTTTAATCGCATTTCAATTCAGTAGAATTCCATTAATTTGATAAAATTCAAATTCAAACACCTTGAAAAAAAGAAAAGTCGAGTTAGTGGTGATTTCTGATGTACATCTGGGGACTTATGGAAGTCATGCTAAAGAACTTTATAATTATTTATCTGCAATTAAACCTAAAATTTTAGTCTTAAATGGAGATATTATTGATGTATGGCAATTTAGAAAATCCTATTTTCCCAAAGCGCATTTAAAGGTTATCCAAAAAATCATCAGTTTTGCTTCAAAGGGAACAAAAGTCTATTATATTACTGGAAATCATGATGAAATGCTCCGAAAGTTTAGCGATATGAGTATGGGTAATTTTGCATTGGTGGACAAGTTAGTCTTGGATCTTGATGACAAAAAAGCCTGGATATTTCACGGTGATGTCTTTGATGCTTCCGTACAACACTCAAAATGGATTGCAAAATTAGGCGGTTTAGGATATGATTATCTGATACTTTTGAACCGATTTGTAAATTGGTGCTTATCAAAAATAGGGAAAGAGCCCTACTCTTTTTCTAAACAAATAAAGGCTGGTGTAAAAAAGGCAGTAAAGCACATTTCGGATTTTGAAAAAACAGCCACGGAACTCGCCATCGAAAACAACTACGATTATGTAATTTGCGGTCATATTCACGAGCCAAAAATAATCAAAAAAGAGAATAAAAACGGGGCTACTTTGTATTTGAATTCCGGGGATTGGGTGGAGAATTTAACCGCATTGGAATACAATAAAAAACGTTGGAAATTATTTCACTACTCAGAAACTAATTATGCTGAAGATGAAAATCTTTTTGAGATGGAGGATTTAATCAGTACTCAGTATGTTACACCTGCTATTTTCTTTAAAAAAACTATTTTAGATTAATGGTGGTTTTATATCAAAAGTGTGAATTATGAAACATTTACAATTAATTTTGTAAATTTAATCACAAAGTTAGTAATATCTTTGTATTTATAAAAAATTACTTATGAAAAAAATTATTTTATCGGTTATAATGCTAATTGGATTAGCATTCACCTCACAAGCACAAGAGATTTCAAAAAATGCACTAGGCCTTCGTTTTGGTGACAGTGGTGGTTTTGGTACTGAGATCACCTATCAAAGAGGTTTAGGCGATAACAATCGTTTAGAATTAGACTTAGGTTGGAGAAACAGAAATAATTATAACAATGATAATTATGATGACAATGCCATCAAATTAACTGGTTTGTATCAGTGGGTATGGAACATTGATGGTGGATTCAACTGGTATGCAGGTATTGGTGGTGGTGTAGGAAACTACAATAGAGATTATTATGATAATAGAAATTATAATAATGGAACTTTCGCATTTGTTGCCGGAGATATAGGTATCGAATATAATTTTGATATTCCATTGTTAATCTCTTTAGATTTCAGACCAGAGTTTGGTGGTAGCGACTATTACAGAAACAATTACGGTTCTGATGTAGCTTTAGCTCTTAAATACCAATTCTAATATTTCAAAAAGAATAAAAAAAATGCCACTAGAAATAGTGGCATTTTTTATTTTATAAGAATCTCTTTCTTGGAATTAATTTTCACAATACAAAAAGGAGTCGTAAAAGCTTGTGTCACCATACTACCCGGCTCAGGATTTGTTTCTTGAACTGTTATAATTATATTTTTATCCGTTTCAATTACCTTATCAATTCCTATGGCATATCCGCCAGTGGTTTTCTCTCCCATATTCAAAACAACAAAATTAGCATTCAGAATATCATTAGCATTAATCTTATTTTTTAAGTTTTCATCATTCTGCAGCATTTTAATTTCGCTTGGTTCAGAAAGAATCTCAAAAAAACGGATACTAGCTCCACCATTAGTTTGCTGAGTCAAAACTTCAAATAGCGCTGTAGTGGCATCTGTACTTTTTAAAGAAACGCTACCGCAGGAAACGACAGTTATAGCAAGGAACGACAGCATTACTTTTTTCATTTTTATGTTTTTACATTTAATAATTTCAAAAATAATTCCTGTGTGTCTATAAGTATTTATTAATGGCTTTTTGATATAACTCTTCGTAAAGGGGCAAAATATTTTTTATGTCAAATTGTTTGGCAACAGCTAATGCGTTTTCTTTAAATTTAGCAAGCGTCAAATCATCTTTTAGAATTTTCAATGCGTTTTGAGCCATTTCCTCTGTATTTCCTACATCACTTAAATAGCCGGAAATGCCTTCAAAATTAACTTCGGGTAAACCGCCTGAATTACTAGAGATAACAGGAACTTTACACGCCATAGCTTCAAGGGCTGCCAAACCAAAACTTTCTGTTTCAGATGGGAGTAAAAACAAGTCAGTTAAGCACAAAATCTTATCAATTTCGTTGCTGTTACCAAAAAAGATTACCTTGTCTAGTATACCCAATTCCTGACATAAATATTCTGCTTTTTCTTTTTCAGGGCCATCACCAACCATCATCAATTTAGCCGGAATCTCTTTTTGAATATTATAGAAAATTTTAATGACATCCGGAATTCGTTTTACTTTTCTAAAATTACTGATGTGCGTTATAATTCGTTCATTTTCCTTGGCCATGACTGAACGTTGACAAGGAATGTTCAGGTTATTTGTATTTTTATTCAATTCAATAAAATTAGGAATAACCTCAATTTCATTTTTTATATTGAATAATTTAAGCGTATCGTCTTTTAAACTTTGGGATACTGAGGTCACAAAATCTGATTTATTGATACTAAAAGTGACTGCTGGCTTATAAAACGGGTGATTCCCTACCAAGGTGATGTCTGTTCCGTGTAATGTTGTCACCATTGGAATATCAATGCCTTCGTCTTTCAGCATTTGTTTTGCCATATAGCCCGCATAGGCATGAGGAATAGCATAATGTACATGAAGCAATTCTATTTTATATAATTTTACCATATCGACTAATTTGCTCGATAAGGCCAGTTCATACGGTTGGTAATGAAACAATGGATATTCAGGCACATTTACTTCGTGGTAATGCACATTTGGACTTAAAAGTGCCAAACGTACGGGCTGACTGTAAGTTATGAAATGTATTTCATGCCCGCGACGAGCCAATTCCAGTCCTAATTCTGTAGCGACAACACCACTACCTCCAAAGGTAGGATAACAAACTATTGCAATTTTCATGTATGTAATTTAATGAAACGAAATTAAGAAAAATAGGAATGTGTTTTATGGAATTTTAAGTTAAATGCAATACAAATTTAAAATTTCATTCGCTGAATTCGAACGGCATTTAAAATCGCCAATAAGGCCACCCCCACATCTGCAAAAACCGCCTCCCACATAGAGGCAAGTCCAGCAGCTCCCAGAATGAGAACTATTAGTTTTACGGAAAAAGCCAATCCAATATTTTGCCAAACGATTTGTTTTGTTTTTTTTCCAATGGTGATAGCGGTAAAAATCTTAGTGGGCTGGTCATTTTGAATGACAATATCAGCCGTTTCAATAGTAGCATCGCTTCCTAAACCACCCATAGCAATTCCCGCATCTGCCAGAGCAATGACTGGAGCATCATTTACTCCGTCTCCAACAAATGCAACTTTTAATTTTTGGTTTAAAAGTGCGGTTACTTTATTGACTTTATCTTCTGGCAACAAATTTCCGTAAGCTTCATCAATATTTAATTCTTTGGCTACAGCCAAAACTACCGCTTGATTGTCCCCAGAAAGTAATATTGTTTTGATATTTATTTTATGTAAACTTTCAATAGCCACTTTTGCATCTTCTTTTATTTCATCGGCAACAAGAAAATAACCTGTATATTTTTGATTGATGGCAACTACAACAATAGTGTACGGAATAGCATCAAGATCCGTGTCATAATCAATATGGAATTTTTTCATCAGTTTAGGACTTCCCACCAAGATTTCATTTCCATCTACAACACCTTGCAAGCCAAGGCCTGGAATCTCAGTGAAATTAGAAACAACAATTTCATTTTTAGGATTTTTGGCAAATTCTACTATTGCGGAACCAACCGGATGCGTCGATTTAGCTTCAATTACTGCAGTATAGTTAACTAAATCAGACTCCAGAATTCCTATCGACACTACTTTCTGAACTTTAAAAACGCCTTTGGTTAAAGTCCCTGTTTTATCCATCACCACTACCTGAATAGCTGCCATAGTATCCAGAAATGTAGATCCTTTAAACAATATTCCGTTTTTACTTGCGGCGCCAATTCCGCCAAAATACCCTAACGGAATGGAAATCACCAAGGCACACGGACAGGAAACCACCAAGAACAGTAAGGCTCTGTACAGCCATTCCTTAAATATATACGTTTCTGCAAATAAGATTGGCACTACACATATAGCAATAGCGAGATACACTATTATTGGCGTGTATATTTTAGCAAACTTCCTAATAAATAATTCTGTTGGTGCTTTTTTAGCAGTGGCATCCTGCACCATCTGGAGGATTTTAGATAATTTGCTGTCTGTAAATGCAGTAGTCACTTCTACTTGAGCAATAGAAGTGCCATTGATCATTCCGGCAAGAATTGTATCTCCTTTTGACTTAGAATCCGGTTTGCTTTCGCCTGTTAATGCAGCAGTATTGAAAGTGGCATAATCCGAAAGCAACATTCCATCTAATGCTAATTTTTCTCCGGGTTTTAATTCTATGACAGCTCCAATAGCCACTTCCGAAGCTTTAATTGCAATCACATTTTGTCCCATTACAACGTTTGCAACATCAGGTCTTTGATCCAGTAATAATTTTATATTTAATTTTGCTCTTTTAACGGCGAGCATTTGGAATAATTCACCAATGGAGTAAAATAACATGACAGCCACTCCTTCGGCATATTGACCAATTCCAAACGCACCTAATGTAGCTATTCCCATTAGAAAAAATTCAGAAAAAATAGCTCCTTTACCAATACTAGCGTAAGCTTCTTTCAAAACTGGAAGCCCTACCGGAATGTAAGCTGCAACATACCAAACGATTCGAAACCAACCATTAAACCAAGATTGAGGAAAGTAATTATCAAACAATAAAGCAATCAGCAATCCTATAAAACTAATTATAGATGGTAAAAACATTCTGAGGGTGCTTTCATTTCCGTTAGAATGATCGTGATCTTCCTCATCGTGATTTTCTGACTCACTGTGAGAGGAACAACATCCTGCATCTTGCTCTGCTTTATTTACTTTTTTTTCTTCTACTGCGCAACATTTGTTGTCAGGTAAAGTTTTGTGTTGGGAAGCCATTTTAAATTGTTTTATATTTAATGAAAAACGAAAAATAAATAATAATAAGTAATGTGGTTATCCCAGTAATAAAAAATGTAGTATTCGCACCAAATTGATACCAAAGGACCCCGGCAAAAGAACTGGCCAATAAGGCGCAAATACTTTGAAATCCAGAATAAGTTCCAATAGCAGTCGCAGTATCTTTTTTATCAGAAATATTACTGATCCATGCTTTCGAAATCCCTTCGGTTGCAGCAGCATACACACCGTAAATTAAAAATAATCCACCAATAATATAACTGTTTTTAGTAAATGCCATTCCAAAATAGACAATTGCAAATAGAAAAAGTCCAAAAGTAAACATTTTCTTCAATCCAATTTTATCAGCAAAAATTCCTAATGGAAATGCACAAAGAGCATAAACCAAATTGTAAAAAATATAAATCTCTATTACCACAGTATCATTTAAACCTGCTTGCTTCGCTTTTAAAAGTAAAAAAACATCGGAACTATTGAATAAGGCAAAAGCTAATAGTCCTGTTACTACTCTTCGATATTGTGCAGGACTTGTTTTCCAATAGCTAAGAAACGAGAAAAACGAAATCTGTTTTACCTCCTTTGCCTGTACCTTAAGTTTATCGTTAAGCAAAAAAGAAGCAAATACCGCTAGTAAACCTGGAATAAAAGCAACATAAAAAAGCATTTTATACTGTTGTGGATAAAAATGCAGATAAATCAAAGCCATAACAGGTCCTAGAACGGCACCAAACGTATCCATTGATCTATGAAATCCAAATATCTTTCCTTTCGTTTCAGCAGTTGCTTCATCAGATAAAATCGCATCTCTTGCACCAGTACGAATTCCTTTTCCGAAACGATCAATTGCTCTGGCAAAAAATATCCAAAGAGGGAAGACGAATACCGCCATCATGGGTTTTGAAATAGCACTTAAACCGTAGCCCAGACGCACAAATGGAACACGTTTACCTGAACTATCAGATAACTTACCAAAATATCCTTTACTTAATCCAGCTAAAGCCTCGGCAAAGCCTTCTAAAACACCAATTAATACAATCGAGAACCCAATCGATTTAAGGTATATAGGCATTATTGGGTAAAGCATTTCGCTCGCTGTATCCGTAAATAGACTAACCAGTGATACTATCCAGACTGTTTTTGAAATATAATTTAATCTTTTCATTTTGAATTATTTTACGTTTTCATAGAACAGTAAACAGTATAAACCGTTATTTTTCCATTCTTGATCTTTTCTTGTTAAGCCATTTATTAGCCTTATAGGTTAGGTAGGCCGACCCACTTCCTAAAACGGCTCCTGCCACTACATCGCTTGGATAATGAACGCCTAAGTGCATTCGAGAATATCCCACGGCACTTGCCCATACAAAAGACGGTGCAATAACATACCATTTATGATACGCTAAACTAAGTGACGTTGCCGTTGCGAAAGCTGACGAAGTATGTCCCGAAGGAAATGAATAACCCACGGTCGACGCTGCTTGATCAATATCAGGATAGGTTTTAAATGGTCGCTGTCTTTTTATAGTATGTTTCAAAGCGGTAGTAATAAATGCATTTACTAAGAATGCTTCTCCAACAAAAATTGCCTGTTTCTTGGCGGCATTATCTTTCTTTAATAAACCAACCGAATATATAATAATAGGAGTAACAAGACCGATGGGAACCGCACTATTCGTTATTAATTTAAAAGTAGGATCTAAATTCTTATTTCGATCAACATTGATATCTCGTAGAATATTTATATCATTATTTTGAGCATTTACAAAAGTCATGCAAAAAAGCCATACAATTAAATTGATTTTTGCAATTACAGTATTCTTATTTTTCATCCTATTGTTTTTATCTCAAATATACTATAATACAGGTGAACTTTGTAACGAAATACTTCTAACAAAATCATTTTAAAAAAAATAGTTCAAATGAAATTGACTATAATTTTATTTGAACTATTTTATTATTACGTTAACGTTTGCTTAGTTTATAATCGCTTCATAAATTACCCTTTGGATATCTTCCCGAATATTTTCTTTCGATAATCTATTTTCACTTGCAATTGGGAAAGTTCTATTAGATAAAAACACATAAACAATTTGCGTTTCAGGATCAGCCCAAGCCATTGTACCTGTATAACCAGTGTGACCAAAACTCGTCATTGAAGCACAACCGCACGTAGGTCCTACAGCACCTAATTGTGGTTTATCAAAGCCCACTCCTCTCCTATTTCCGGCGGCACAAAAATAGCACGTATTGAAATCATCAAATGTTTTTTCAGAAAAATATTGCCGGTTTCCATAATTTCCTTTTTGTAAATAAAGTTCCATTATTTTAGCCACATCCATAGCATTCGAAAAAACACCTGCGTGACCTGAAACCCCACCTTCTAAAGCAGCGGACAAATCATTGACATATCCTTGTAAAAGTTGACGACGGAAATAGGTATCTGTTTCCGTTGGCGGAATTCTGTTTTTATCAAATTTAGTCAATGGATTGAAACTTGAATTGTTCATCCCGAGTGAACGATAGAAATTTTCTTGAATTAAAACATCTAATGGTTTACCCGTTGTCTTTTCTAAATAATCCTTCAGAATCATAAAAGTAAGATCACTGTATTTGTATTCTTTTTTTAATGACAGTTTACTCTCAACAATCATTTTCATAATTGTGTCACTAAAATCATTTCGTATAAAAAGACTGTCTCCTAGTTTTTTCGAAAACTGCTCTTCAGCAATTTTTCTAAAATAAACATCAGAAGGAGATTGCGATTTATTCATTGTAGCCTTGTAAAATGGTATTCCTGCTACTAAACCTGCATAATGCGACAATAAATCCTTGAAATTAATATTTGCCTTATTGGAATCTTTAAAAATAGGAGACATTGATCCTAATGTTGTTTCCAAATTTATTTTTTGCTGATCGTATTGCTGCATCACATTAGGCAATGTAGCTATAATTTTCGTTAATGAAGCAACATCATAAATATCGGAGTCTTGCACTTTAATCGTTCTATCATACGTATGATAACCGAATGATTTTTGATAAATAACTTTTCCTTTTCTGGCTACCAATACCTGAATTCCAGGGGTCATTTTAGCGTCAATTGCCTTAGTAGCAATACTGTCAATTTTTGATAAAATCGTTGAATTCATCCCAACATTTTCTGGAGTTGTGAATCCCAGCCGATTCAATTTTTCTGTTGGCAAACCATCATTTACATTAAAACTAGTATTAATAGAAACCGGTAGTTTCCCTTTGGCTTCAATAGCCCCAAAAATTAGTTCTGCCGAAACGACCTGTGCAACTGCACTATTTTGATAAGAAACAACTAAACCTTCAATATCTTCAAAATTTATAATTGGTAATAAAGCGTATGGTTTTGCAAAAACATCCAGAATTACAGTATTATTTTGGGCTAGAAATTTAATTTTTGCCAACTCATCCAATCTTAGATCATGATTACTAAAAGCAACATCTGATTTGTGATAACCAATGATTACGGTTGTAAAAGGGTGTAATTTCACCTGAAGACTATCCAAATTCACATCTGAAATCACAGTTACTTCAGTGTATTTTTTTAAAGTTGAAACAAAAACATCATTGTTGTCATCTCCCATTTTTACATAAGCGATTTTTTGTTTGTCCAAATTTTTAATCGGCAAAACAGCAGCCGTGTTTTTTAGAACGGTAATTGCATTTTCATACAACTCATAGTGTAAAGCTTCATTTTCAACTGAATTCAAATCGGTGTATAAATTTTCAGTGGCAATTGGTTTAAATTTATTCAAATTCGCTTTGTACTTGAATTTCAGAATTTTTTTTACGGAAAAAGCCAATCGTTCCTCCGTAAATAAATTTATAGAATACGCAAATTTAAATTTCTCAATAGCAGCAGGAACATTTTCAGGAAACAGCAGCACATCATTACCGGCTATAAAAGCTTCAAAATTGATTTCACTGGGTAATTTAAATTCGCTTACACTTTTCATATTCAAAGCATCTGTAAAAATAAGTCCTTTGAAACCCAATTCTTTCTGAAGAATATCAGTAACCACATTGTAGGAAATTGAGGAAGGAAAATTAGGTCTTGGTTCTATGCTGGGAACGTTTAAATGGGCTACCATAACGGACGAAAGTCCTTCATGAAACATTTTTTTGTAAGGATAAAACGCTAGGTTTTGTAATTGTTCTTTTGAGGAATTTATGGTCGGTAATTTTTTATGAGAATCCGTATCCGTATCGCCATGTCCCGGAAAATGCTTTCCTGTTGAAAATATGCCTTGACTTTGCACCCCTTTCATCAAAGCAATAGCATGTGCTGTAACCTTGAATTTATCTTCACCAAAAGAACGAAAACCTATGATAGGATTTTTAGGATTGGAGTTGATGTCAAGAATTGGAGCAAAGTTAAATTGCAATCCCAATCGCTTGCTTTGTTGTCCTATTTGAATACCTACTTTCTCCAATAATTTCATGTCTTGGATGGCTCCAAGAGTCATATTCCAGGGATAACTGTAGGTAGAGTCCAATCGCATACCCAAACCCCATTCCGCATCACTACCAATAAACAATGGAGTTTTTGACTTGGATTGAAAACGGTTGGTTAATTTTGCCTGACGAACAGGTCCACCTTGAAAGAAAATTAATCCTCCAATTTTATGATCTGTTATGAGTGTATCAATAGCTTTAATATGCGCCGAATCTTTATTGGAATAAGCGGCAACCATAAACAATTGTCCAAATTTTTCCTCTAAAGTCATTGCGCTGTAAACACTATCAACCCATTTGTTGCCTTGAGGAGACAACTCAAAAAGTGTGGGCGTATTACTTAAAGCAATACTGTCTAAATTTTCAATTTTGGACGGAATGTTGGTTACAATTACTTTATTCTTATTTGTTTTTGTACCAACACAACCAACAGCAATAAAAAGAAATAAGACATAAAAAAAACTATTTCTGATGCTTATCTTTTTCATCTGACTATTTTGTTTAAAAAAAACGACTGTGCCAGCTATCAATGGCAGGAACTTCCCAGGATTCATTGTATTCTTCTATATTATTAACTAAATTATTGAAAACGATGGTATTTTCAGTAACCGCTTTATCTTTTACCATTTTCTTGAAATCAATCAACGGCTTGTGTGCTATATGTTCTCCAAGTTTGAAGGTAACGTTCATTTTATCCAATAAATCTACGGTATATTTTTGTTCTAAATTTTGAATAAATTCTACAGAGGAATCTATAGAGCATCCTGTTGCAGCTTGTACATCCTGATTTACGGCAATAATGATAAACCGGTTGTATTTTAATTGGTACGAGGATTCTAGACTAGTACCATGCGCAGCCCAACCTTCCAGAAAAGATTGCAAGGCGCTTTCTATTTCAGAAAATTCGGCATCCGAAAATTTTCTGTTTGATTGATAAATCCAGATTTTAGATTCTTCGGGTAAATTTTCAAATGGAACGTACATACGATTTTAGATTTGTGATTTTAGATTGTAGATTTATGAAGTTAGGTGTAATAAATTATAGAGCATTGCTGATTACTTAGACACTGTACACTAAAGATCCTGCGCATTAGCAATTAGTTCCGCAATATCCATCACTTTTACTTCGCCTTCTTTTTCTTTATTTTTAATACCGTCCGTCATCATGGTATTACAAAAAGGACAGCCTGCGGCAATAATTTCTGGTTTTGTTTCTAATGCCTCCTCGGTTCTTTCTATATTGACTTCCTTATTTCCAGGTTCAGCATCTTTAAACATTTGGGCTCCACCTGCACCGCAACATAAACCGTTAGCTTTAGAACGCTTCATTTCAACTAATTCAGCATCCAATTTAAGAATCAATTCTCTTGGTGCTTCATACACATTATTAGCTCTTCCTAAATAACAAGGATCGTGAAAAGTAATTCGTTTACCCTTGAATTGTCCACCTTCAATGGTCAGCCTTCCGTCATCTAACAAGGATTTCAAAAACTCCGTGTGGTGAACCACTTCGTATTTTCCGCCTAATTCCGGATATTCATTTTTTAGTGTATTGAAACAATGTGGACAGGCGGTAACAATTTTTTTAGCTTCGTATGCATTCAAAACCTCAATATTCATCATGGCCTGCATTTGAAACAAAAACTCATTACCAGCTCTTTTGGCAGGATCACCAGTACAGCTTTCTTCAGTACCTAAAACGGCAAAAGGAACATTAGCCCGATTTAAAATCCGAACAAAAGCCTTCGTTATTTTCTTCGCTCTATCGTCAAAACTTCCTGCACAACCCACCCAAAATAAAACTTCTGGTTGTTTCCCTTGAGCTAACATTTCGGCCATGGTAGGCACTATTAAATTCTCTGACATACTATCTTGTTGATTCGGTTATTTGCTTATTTGGTTAATGACAAAATCTTCATTTGTAAATCGGTTATTCGTAATACAAATAGCCTATTAAACAGTGACGCGATTTAACGCCTATTCGTTTTTCCAATTCAATCGGTCTTGCTGATTGTATTGCCATGGCGCACCGTTATTCTCTATATTAGTCATCATGGCGTTTATTGGCAGTGGGGCCGCACTTTGTTCCATTACTAAATAGCGACGCATATCCATAATAATTGAAAGCGGGCTAATGTTTACAGGACATTCTTCCACGCACGCATTACAAGAAGTGCATGCCCAAAGCTCTTCTGGTGTGATGTAATCGTTTAATAATGTTTTGTTGTCCGGAATAAAAACACCTTTATTGGCATCAATATTTCTTCCTACTTCTTCCATTCGATCTCTGGTATCCATCATAATTTTACGTGGAGACAATTTTTTTCCTGTAATATTGGCTGGACAAGCTGACGTACAACGACCACATTCTGTACAGGTATACGCATTCAATAATTGAACCCAGTTTAAGTCCTGAATATCACTGGCACCAAATTTACTTGGAACCGCATTCTCATCCACTGGTGCTGCCGCAAAAGGATCAGCATTAGGATCCATCATTAACTTCACTTCTTTAGTAACGGATTCTAAATTATCAAATTGTCCTTGCGGATTTAGATTTGCAAAATACGTATTTGGGAATGCTAACAGAATATGTAAATGTTTTGAAAAATACAAGTAATTCATAAAAATTAAAATACCCACAATATGCAACCACCAGAATATCTCTGAAAGCAACATTACCAATTCATTTGACATTCCGTTAAAGATAGGTTCAATAAATTGACTGATAGGAAACCAACCGGCTTTTATAAAATGAGAAAAACCTCCGGGGACATTTTGTAAATGCAAATCAGAAGCGTTCATCAATAAAAATAATGTCATAAGAACCACCTCAAAATACAAGATATAGTTTGCATCATTTTTTGGCCAGCCTTTTAAATCAGAGCTTACAAATCTTTTCAATTTGATGGCATTTCTTCTGCTCCAAAAAGCAAAAACTGCTACTAAAACTAAAAAAGCTAAAATTTCGAAAGAAGCAATCAGCACATCATACGTAGTTCCTAAAAAAGCAAAAACACGATGTGTCCCAAAAAGTCCGTCGATAATAATTTCTAACAATTCAATATTTATAATAATAAAACCCACATAGACAATAATATGCAATGCTCCAGCGATAGGTTTTTTGACCATTTTTGATTGACCAAGAGCTATCATGGCCATATTAATCCAGCGCGCTTTTGGATTGTCAAAGCGATTTACATCCGTTCCAAGATTGATATTTCGTCTGATTTTTTTAACACTGTTGAAAAAATAACCAAAACCAATTACCAATATAACGGCAAATAAAATGTTGTCTAAGTAGCTCATAATTGCTATTTTATTGCATTAGATATAGAATCATTTACAGGACCTACATACGGTTTATTTTTCTTTCCAAATAAAGAAATATTGACATATCGAGTGGGATAAAGTCTAATATCTTGTAATAATAATTCTAATTCTTTTGTGGCGTTTTTTATGTTTTGGTAGAAAGCCTCGTCGTTTAGCAATTTACCCATAGAACCTTTCCCAGATTCTAAACCACTCATAATACCATCAACTCTTCCTAGAGTTGCATTGAGATTTTTTACCGTTTTTCCAAGGTCGGCTTTATTCAAGGAATCTGATATTTTAGAAAAATTACCCGATATTTTAGAAAAATTGCTAACGACTCCGTTGATTTGTGCTTTATTCGTTTCTAATAAAGTATTGACATTTAAGGACACTTTATGAAATTGTTCAATGGTTTTGCTCAATTCAGCTAGAGTGAGTTTTAAATCCTGCTGCCCTTTTTGATCCAGAACGTTATTAAAACCGGAAATTAATTTATCCGTGCTTAACAATAGTTTTTCTAGTTTTTCCTGAAGAGGTGCTAATTGATCCCCTACTTTATCAGTAAGTCCTAATTTCACTCCGCCTTGCAATTTCTGACCATCAAGTGCCAAGCTTTTATCTTTAAAATTAGGGATAATTGCAATTTGTTTTCCTCCGATAAATCCTGGCTCATAAATAGAAGCCCTACTGGATTTAGAAATAGGAAAATCAGTTTTCAATTGCAATTCAACTAATAATAGTCCTGTGTTTTCATTTATGGTAATACTATTTACTTTACCAACCACCAAACCGTTCAGGGTAACAGGTGAGGATGTGGCTAGACCTTCAACACTTTTATATTCTACATAAAATGTTTTATAATTTGTGAAAAGATCTCTTCCTTTCAAAAAACTATAGCCCCAAATAAATAATAAAATAGAAGCAATTACTAAGATAGCAGTTTTAATTTCTCGTGTTATTTTCAAAATTCAAGTATTTTTTACAAATTTAATGTAAAATATTTTAAGTTGTTGTTATTATTTAAGAGCTTATTCTACACTTATTTTTTCTCCAACATTAAATGCAATTAAGTGTCCGGACGTATCTTTTTAGGTTTAACCATATCGATTTTTTTTGCTAAATAATAATCTGATATTTAGATTTATAACTAATACTAATGATCCTGTCATCCGCTATCAGTAGAAGCTCTTCAGACACTTTGAAATTAGATGCTTTTAACTTTTTATTTAATAAAACCAGTTATAGTTTAACAAATATGTTGTTTTGGGATAGACTACTTGAACGTCGTACGCATCTTTAGATCTGTTTTTTTAACTTTAATATTGTCGTAAGCGCATTTACTTTTCAACAAAACTATTGTGCAAATTTACTGAGTTTTTACCGCCGTGACCGCATTAAAATAAAATAAATCGGTCTGAGAAAAAAAGTTCAACAAGACCAATAAAAATACTTTTAGAATTGCGAATTCGCTCGTATTATTTTCGAAATAAAACTTATTTTTTTAATCAATACTACTGTAGCACTTGTTATTTAATCGCTTCTTGAATGCTTATTTTTTCTCCATTTTTAAAAGCGATCAAAAAAGCAGTATCATATCCTTTCTCTTTTGCCTCTGTTAATTGCTTTCTTGCTTCATCGTAATCCGTTGTTTCTCCATACATATATTTGTATACTGTATTTTCATAGGCAACAGAGATATTTTTTAATCCTTTAAAATTTCTAGGCAGGAGCGCTACTTTTTTGATACTAGCCAAAAGTTGCACTTTGAATGAGATTTTAGTATTATCGATTGCTTTTTTAGTTTCAATAACTTGAAGGTTTGTTTTTGATTTTAAAGGCGTTGCAGTATCCTTAACTTGTTTTTCAATAATTTTTTGCGAAGGCTTTACTTCAAATGCTTCCGATTCTCCACTTCCAAAATATTCTTTTTTATAATCGATTATAGCTCCTGCAATGGCTTTGGCAATTTCGTTCTGGCCTTCTTCTGAATTTAATCTATTTCCTTCAGTCGGATTAGAAATAAACCCCATTTCTATCAATACTCGTGGCATGTAGGCTTTATGAAGCACCATAAATGGCGCTTGTTTAACTCCTCCTCCACGTATTTTTTTTCCTAAATCTGCAAAAGCATCTTCTACCTTACTGGCCAGTGAAATACTGTTGTCTAAATATTCTTCCTGCATCAAGGTCATCCCAATCATAGTTTCCGGAGAGTTTGGATCAAATCCTTCATATTTTTGTTTGTAATCTTTTTCAAGAGTGATTACAGAATTCTCTTTTTTAGCCGCTTCTAGGTTAGAGGCTATCTTACTTAAACCCATCACGTAGGTTTCTGTGCCATCGGCAGCGGTATTTCTGTTGGCATTACAATGAATTGACACAAAAATATTAGCATTAAATCTGTTAGCAATATTGGCTCTTTCAATTAAGTCAATAAAAACATCTGTTTTTCGTGTAAAATTCACATCAATTTGTGGAGTAGCTTCTAATAACTTACCAACTTTTAGAACGACAGCCAAAGCTATGTTTTTTTCTATTCGTCCTTCATATACAGCACCAAAATCATGATCGCCATGCCCCGCATCAAGTGTTACCTTAAAAACATTAGATTGACAAAAGGCTGATAGCGATATTATCGTCATCAAAAAAGTTATTGTAATTTTAATTTTATAGGTGTTGTGCATAAAGCTATAAGTTAATTTAATTAGAAGACTAAGGGTATAAATTTATTTATTTGACTATTTTTGACAAAAATTTATATGTAAGTTTGACATCTCAAAAAACAGGCCATAATTTTACAAAAATAGCATTTAAACCTTTGCATACAAACTTATTTAATATCGTTTTATTATCAATCTTCCTATCCTTAGGGTCTGGAAAATTATATTCTCAAGATATATCAAAAAAAAAGACGGCGATTTCCGTTAGTAAACAAATAGATAGTACTACTTTAGGAACTATCAAAAAGGTTCCTACTGTTGCAACTACTACAAAAGAGAAGGATTCAATACAAAAAGACAGTACAAAGCCTAAAAAAGCATTTCTGGACGGAAAGGTAAAATACAAAGCCGATCAATATGCAAAAATTGATCAAAAGAAAAAGCTCATTACTTTGTATAATAACGCAGAATTGTATTATCAAGACATTGAATTGAAGTCTGGTATAATTGTAATGAATTATGAAAAAAATGAGGTATATGCCGGTCGCATCAAAGATTCTACAGGAGCTTATACACAGTTTCCAAATTTCAAACAGGGCACTAATGTTATTGAACCTGATTCTATCCGATTTAATTTTAAAACAAAAAAAGCTTTAATTTGGAACTCACGATCAGATCAAGGCGAATTTAAAATAAAAGCAACGCAGACCAAAAAAGAAAATGATTCTGTTTATTTTCTAAAAGGAGCCCGTTTTACTACTTCAAAAGATGTAGACAATCCAGAATATTATTTTCAAACCAGCAAAGTAAAATTCATCCCAGGCAAAAAAGTAGTTACGGGATTGACTAATATGGTTATTGCAAATGTTCCTACTCCAATTGCATTGCCTTTTGCTTTTTTTCCAATGAGCCAAGAAACCAGCATTTCAGGATTAATTTTACCAAGCTATAACGACTCCAACAACCGAGGGTTTTCGTTGCAAAATTTAGGGTATTATTTTGCCTTGAGTGATAATTATGATTTAACCGTATTAGGCGATTATTATACTAATGGCAGTTACGGGTTGCGTTTTGAATCCAGTTATGCCAAAAGATACAATTATAGAGGAAACTTAAACATTCGATTTGAAAACTTAATTACCAGCGAAAGAGGCTACCCTGATTACTTAAAACAAAATATTTATAACATACAATGGTCACATTCCAAAGACTCTAAATCGAATCCTAATTCTAGTTTTTCGGCCTCTGTGAATCTTGGAAGTAGTAAATATTTTCGACAATCTATCAATCAGATAAATATTGGTTCAAATCTAAATAATACCTTAAGTTCTTCTGTGTCGTATTCAAAAACATTCACTTCAATTCCACAAGTTAGAATGTCATTGACTGCAACTCACTCGCAAAATACACAAACCGCAGAAATCAATATGACACTACCTACACTACAACTGAGTGTGGATCGGATTTATCCTTTTGTGGGGAAAGACGGCGTAAAAAAAGGATTTTTCAAGAACATCAATTTACAATATAATCTGAATGGCCGAAACAGCATTGTTACTACCGATTCTTTATTCTTCAAGCCACAAATGTTCCGGGATGCAAAAATTGGTTTCCAACACAGTATTCCGTTAAGCACCAATTTTAAATTATTTAAATATTTCAGTGCGTCTACATCCGTAAATTATGAAGAAATTTGGTATACCAAAACAATTGAAAGAAGTTTTGACCAAAACCAAAGCACCGTAGTCGATAAAACGGTTAATGGCTTTGATGCCTTTAGAACCTATTCCTTCTCTTCAAGTCTGGGAACCACTATTTATGGAACTTTTAACTTTGGTGAAAACAAAAAGATAAAATCAATTCGGCACGTCATGAGACCATCTGTTTCGTATGGATACACCCCTAGTTTCGAAAAATATTATGACACCTACGCATCCGATGCAACCGGGACAATGACAAAACAATATTCCAGATTTGAAAGCGGGATTTTTGGAGCCCCAGGATTGAATAATTCGAATTCGTTAGGATTTGATTTGAGCAACACTTTTGAAGCAAAAGTTACTGATAGCGATAGTACCAAGGTTGAACCTAAAAAAATAATGCTGCTGAATAACTTAAACCTATCTACCAGCTATAATTTAGATGCAGATGGTGTCAATTCATTAGCTTTTGCGCCGATACGAGTTAGTGGTGGTACCCAACTTTTTCAAAATAAAATGAATGTCAATTTTGGCGCAACGTTAGATCCCTATGCGATTGATAACTCCGGAAACCGAATTAATGTCTTTAATATTAACAACGGCGGCAGCCTTTTTAGAATGACAAGTTCTAATATGACTTTAAATTACTCTATTTCCAGTAAAGGAAATGATAAAAAAGAAAAAGACACAAATGAACAAAGTCGAAGAAATGGGGGCCGTGGAGATGATCTGTTCGGTACCAATACGGACTTAGGAGACAACAGGAGAAGTCAGTTTGACGAAGAAGAGGAAGATGATGGAGAAGATAAAATTTCTGAGTTTTTTAATTCAAAATTACCATGGGATATGACCTTTGCCTATTCTTTGACCTATGGAAACAATAATAGAGAGAATCAAATAATTGGTAACTCGATAATGATTTCAGCTAATGCTGATATCACTCCAAAATGGAAAGCAGGAATATCAACCGGGTACGATTTTGTTCAAAAAGGAGTTACCTTTACTCAGCTTCGTTTTGAAAGGGATTTATTAAGTTGGAGAATGGATTTTAACTGGTCTCCATTTGGTGATAATGCAAACTGGGGATTCTTCATTGGAATAAAATCAGGCGTGCTCAGCGATATCAAATGGGACAAACGAAGTACTATAAATCGGTAATTAGACCAGGAGACTTTTAAACTAAATTGAATTACATAAAATAGAACGTATGAAAAAGATAATTTTCACAGAAAATGCTCCTGCACCAATTGGCCCGTACAACCAAGCAGTCCTAAAAGGAAACACACTGTATGCATCAGGTCAAATTGCAATAAATCCGGCAACTGGAACGTTAGTTCTTGATTCAATCGAAGCCGAAACAGAACAAGTCATGCAAAATATGAAAGCAGTTCTGGAAGCCGCCGGAATGACATTTGAAAACATAGTAAAAACCACAATATTTATTATGGATATGACCAATTTCGGGAAAATAAATACGGTTTATGGTTCCTATTTTAACGAGAAAACTGCTCCGGCACGGGAAACAGTTCAAGTGGCCTGTTTGCCAAAAAATGTGAATATTGAAATCTCAATGATCGCTATTCTTTAGTGCTTTTTTTCCGCTTTCATTATTAAAACAAGAAAAACGGTTGAAACGATTTCAGAATGTCCGTTATCAATTAGTTATAAATTAAAAACCACTGTTGATTTACTTGCTCTAAAGTAAATTAACAGTGGTTTTTGATAAAAATAAACTCTGAAAAACTATTTATTTGCAATATGATATGCAATTAAACCATCAATAGGTCGTCGCAATACATTGCCTAATTGCAACTCATATTTATCAAATATTTCTTGCAGCTCTTCTTTGAGATAAAAGGCTATGGACCCCACAAAATGAACTGGAATTTCTTTGCAGTTATCGTATTGTTTTATGTAATTTTTTACAAAAGATTTCATTCCTTTGAAAATAATTTTTCTGCAGAACTCCGTTTCTTTGTGCTGAATCAGGAACTTCGCAAAAGTCGCTAAATACGCATTTGGATTGGGTTCTTTGTACAATTTGCTTTTTATAGCATCTGGATCAAGGTTGTATTCTTTCTCGAATTCAACGGCCAGTTCTTTTGGCATTTTATTAAAATAGTACTTTCTGATTAATTCTTTTCCAAAAACATTTCCGCTGCAATCATCCATGGCGATATATCCCAATGACTGTACTTTTTGATGGAGTTCTTTGCCATCAAAATAACTGCAGTTTGATCCGGTCCCCAGTATAGAAACAATTGCTTTTTCTCCCTTTGGAGTCGTTGCATAAACGGCTGCATAGGTATCTTCTTTGACATCTATAATAGCATTAGGAAAATACTTTTGAAAAACCTGAGACAGTGCAATTTTCATTCTTTCAGTACCACAACCTGCTCCATAAAAAAACAAATGGGTTGCATTTTTCTTGTTTTGCAAAATATCAAAACGATCATTTAAGCGTTCAATAATTTCATCTTCTTCAAGTACTTCAGGATTCAATCCTAAGGTTTGAGTTGTAAACAATATTTTACCATTTGTATCTATTGCAATCCAATCGGCTTTGGTAGAACCACTATCAACTATTAATCTCATTTTTTTCTGGTTTTTGGTTTTGTTGTTATATTTCCTAATACTTTCATAAAGGAAGGTATTAACAAAATATAAATGAAAAAGGGAATAAAAAATAAAGTCCCGTTACTATAAAGATAACGGGACTTTGTAAATATAATTAATTATTTTAAACCTGCAATATGTACTGATAAATCGATCAATTTGCTTGAATAACCATATTCATTATCATACCAAGATACAATTTTGAAAAAAGTAGAATTCAAACCAATCCCTGCATTAGCATCCACAATTGAAGTACGGGGATCCGAAACGAAATCTTGTGATACTACAGCATCTTCGGTATATCCTAAAACACCTTTCATAGTGGTTTCAGAAGCTGTTTTTAGAACAGCCATGATTTCTTCATAGGTTGTTTCTTTTGCTAATTTAACAGTCAAATCTACTACTGAAACATCTACAGTAGGAACACGCATAGACATCCCTGTTAGTTTTCCGTTCAATTCCGGAATCACTTTTCCTACTGCTTTTGCAGCACCTGTACTAGATGGAATCATGTTGACTAATGCTGATCTACCGCCACGGAAATCTTTTCTTGATGGTCCGTCATTTGTCATTTGAGTTGAAGTTGTTGCATGAATAGTAGTCATCAAACCTTCAACAATTCCAAAATTATCATTGATTACTTTGGCCAAAGGAGCCAAACAATTTGTAGTACAAGAAGCATTAGAAACCACTGTATCTGAAGCTAACGCTTTGTCATGATTTACACCCATTACAAACATTGGCGCATCAGCAGAAGGTGCAGAAATAATTACTTTTTTAGCACCACCGGTGATGTGTGCTTTTGCCGTTTCAATAGTAGTGAAAAAACCAGTACATTCCGCTACAACATCTACATCTACTTCATTCCATTTTAGATTTGCAGGATCTCTTTCTGCAGTAATTCTGATGTGTTTATCGTTTACAAAAAGTTTTCCGTCTTTCACTTCTACTTTTCCGGCGAAACGTCCGTGAACTGAATCGTATTTTAATAAGTAAGCTAAATGATCTACATCTAATAAATCGTTAATTGCAACTACTTCTACATTATCTCTGTTGTACGATTCTCTAAAAACTATTCTCCCTATTCTTCCAAAACCGTTTATTCCTAATTTAACTTTTGACATTTTACTTTAATTTTTGTTTATTTAAATATTAACTTGCTCTAAAGTCTAATTTCCTCACTATAAACTTTAATCCCTTTATGTAGACATTATGTCTGAAACTCTTAATAATTCTCTATCAATTTCTGTTTTGCCTTTAATGGCTTGTTCCAAAGGTGTCAATGAAACTGTATCGTTCTTTAACCCTACCATGAACTTTGACTTGCCTTCCAGCAAAGATTCAACTGCTTTTACGCCCAATCTACTGGCAAGAACCCGATCAAAACAAGAAGGGGAACCGCCACGTTGCATGTGGCCCAGAACAGAAACTCTAACATCATATTCCGGCAAATTAGCTTCTACGTAATCTTTTAATTCAAATACGTTTTTGCCTATTTTATCTCCTTCTGCTATTACAACAATGCTGGATGATTTACCAGAAGCCTTGCTTTTTTGCAGGGATTCTAATAATCGCTCTAATCCTAAATCTTCTTCGGGAATCAGAATTTCTTCGGCACCGGCACCAATACCGGCATTCAAAGCGATGTGACCGGCATCTCTACCCATCACTTCTACAAAGAATAAACGATTGTGTGAACTTGCGGTATCTCTAATTTTATCAATGACATCCACAACGGTATTCAAAGCGGTATCATATCCTAAAGTATGGGTGGTCCCAAAAATATCGTTATCAATAGTTCCCGGAATTCCCATTACTGGAAAATCAAATTCATTATTGAACAACAAACCACCGGTAAAAGTACCGTCGCCCCCTATTACTACTAGAGCATCTATTCCTGCTTTAATCAGGTTATCGTGTGCTTTTTTTCTTCCTTCTGGAGTTTTAAATTCTAAAGAACGTGCTGACTTCAAAATTGTCCCTCCTTTATTAACAATGTTGTTTACGCTACGAGGTCCCATTTCTTTGAAGTCGCCTTCAATCATTCCCTGATATCCTCTGTATATTCCTATACATTCAATAGCATGATACGCACATGTCCGAACAACGGATCTAATTGCTGCATTCATACCTGGTGAGTCTCCTCCCGAAGTAAGAACACCAACTTTTTTTATTGTTTTTGGCATTATTTAAGTATTAAAGTGTAAAACTAGCAAACATTCAGCACTTACAGAGCCGTGTTTTTTATAAATTAGTTAAGCAACCAAAATTCAAACGTTTTCGTTAATAAGTTTTCGAAAAATCAAAATAAAACGAATTTTATTTAACAAAATAAAAAAATAATGAATTTTTATTTGATAATTAACAATTTAAGCGTTTTTATGATTGTTTTATGACAATGATCCATTACGTATTTACAAATGAGGAATTAAAAAAAAACGTCCTTGTGGTAAGTCTGAAATTCTTTTAATTGGTACTGAAGCAGATATTGTTAATCTCCTATCCTGATCCTGATTCTCATTCTCATTTGTATGAATTCTTGGTTCTGATTCCTCCTGTTTACAAAAAAATTAGTTTTCCTCCGGGACTAAACCTTCTTGATTATTTTTGGTTTTTTCTGTTTTGGGTTTTTTAGATTTCATAAAATTAATATAATCCGGAGATAAGTCAGAATCTTGATCTTCAGCGGCGGGCACTGTCACTCTGTCTATTTTTAGATTCGTAAAAATTTTATTGACTAACTCTTTGAAAGTATCAAAATCTACTTCGTAAGAAACTCCTAAACCTTGGGTATAACCAATCCCTTGCCCAATATAATTGATATCATTTTCTTTATTAAACAATCGTAAATTAAGTGTTCCATCTTCATTAACCCTATATAGCACTTCAACATCTCCTACGATAGCGGATTCATTAATCCCACCAAAAGGAACTCCTAGTTTTCCATTGATCGTTATTCTTTCGTTTATTTTGGATGAAATTGTTGCAACAAACCGTCCATCTGTTTCTCTTCCTATTCTTCTGTCGGCTCCAATGAAATTCAGACCCACTTTGAATTTTTCATCGTCAGATTGTATTATTCCTCCTAAAAGACTAGAGGCGGTCTCAAACAAACTTCCTGAAAAATCAGATTGACTTACTCCTTCCGGACTTAAAAATCCACCGGAAGATAATAAATACAATGCTTGAGTTTGTCTCACGTCCTTATCATTTAACTTATATTGGATTTCTGATTTTAACACCGTGCTTACTGTTGGAAATTCAATATTAAAATCGGGTTCCGGACTAGTCAAATCGCCTCTAATTCCTATAACTACTTCCACGGGGACTTTCGTATTAAAAGAAGCATTTTCTAACAAAATTGCAGGATTTGCAGTAGTTTTGTATACTGCTTCAAGATTTAACTGTGCGCGCATCGGATTCCCTTCCCAGGAAATTGACCCTCCTTTTTTGACCTCAAACTTCTTGTCTATCAGTCCTCCATATTTAAAATTATAAGTCCCTTCATACGCTTGAAAATCACCCCACATATTGAATTTCCCCGTCGTGTTTATTTTAAACAACAAAGAGCCAAAACCTTTCCCCTTCATTCCGTGACCTGTGTTTCGGTCTAGAATTACCTCTACTTCGGCATCCGGTGTAATATCAAAATCAAACTCCAATTCAAGGCCATTATAATTCCGGGTATTTTCTACAATACCGTTCCTTACATTGTATTTTTCTTTAGCAGTCAGGAAATGAAGAAAAATATTATCACTTACACTTTCGGCATTATTAATAGGAATTTTTATGGCTGTTCCTTTCTCTGATTTTGCAGCTACTTTTATAAACAATGAATTAGTTGGTCCTTTTATAGTGGCAACTCCATCTATAAATGCAGTACCATAATAAGCTGAATCTTCAGTATCCTTAGTATCTAATGCTAGAAGCCTTTTTGAATTAACGGTTAAATCTAATTTCCAATCCGAAAAATTAGTATGCCCAATACTTCCGTTTAACTTCCCTACAGTGCCAAATTTTGTGTCTGTCAAGGTATTGTTTCTAAACAAGAATCGGTCATCGGTCAGGTCTATAATTGTGTTATCACTTAAACCGTAATCCACATTCAGGTAGGGTATGGTTATTCCTGCTTGGTCAAGGTACAGCCTGCCATTTATACTAGGTTTCTTAAGATTTCCTTCTATGGTAGCATTACCGGCTATTGAACCTCGTATATTAGACAATACTTCACCACCCAAAGAGTTCAAGGTTGCGATATTAAATTTATCAAATTTTAGCCTCAAATCAAGAATGGTTTCTTTATTGACAATTTCAAAACTACCATCCGCATTAAATGATTCAAAATTTTTGTTCTCTAAATTAGAATTTATGGTAAACTTGCTAAGATTTTCATCACCTTCAATTTCAAAATTTAAAGTTCCTAAATCTATTTTATTTAAATTCAAATTATCAATAACTATAGAAGATGTAGGCTGAAAAACATCTTTATTTTGCTTGAAATTTACTTTTCCATTTATATTTCCATGTGCAATAAATTTATCATTAGCAGGCGTGATTTTGTTTAGATCCACATCTTTAAAACTCAGTTGTAAATCCTTAATTGTAGTATCTTTAAAAAGGCCCACTAAAGAAATTTCCTGTTCTTCATGTGACAACACAATGTTATCAATATTGAAATTTTGAAATGATTTATCAAAAACAACTTTATTATCAGTTGCTTCTTTTTCGTTCAAAAACCACAAATAATCTTTGAATTTCACCTCTGATTTACTAATTCCAACTACATTATTGTTATCCTGATTAATAGTATGGTATAAATTCAGATTAAAATAATCTTCTGCTTTTGGTCCCCCTTTAAACTCCGAACGAAAATACAGTGTGTCTTTCATTGTGACATTTATCAGACTAAAATCACGTATTTTATAGTATTTTGTTTTTATACTGTCCAGTTCTATGTAGGCATTATAAAGCGGATTTTTATTGTCTACCGAAACTCTTATATTATCAAGTATATTGTTTGAAGCTATAATTTGAGGCGAATTAAAATTGAGTTTAAATTCCTGATTATCGGAGTTTATATTTCCTTTAATAATGGTGTTGGGTGCAATAGAAATATCAGGGTAAAATATTTCAATTATTTTATTATATATAGAGAAATTAAACTTAAGAAACTGTCCTTTCTTTACCTTGTTGGGTTTAAAATTCGTGTACAGGCTTCCCAAAGAATTCTTTACCAGGTTTTCCAATTGGTTAAATTCATATTTACCCACAATTTCACCCTGAACAATATCTGGTGAATTTACAGTCATGGTTCTTACTCTATTTTCATCAAAAGTTGAATTTATGGTAAAATCATCAAAATTATACGTGTCTTTTGCATTTTGATAGGAGGTTTCGTTGATATACACATTTCCTTGAAAATTTTCTACAGTATTTCCTGACGCCTGAACTACCACATCGCCTCTAAATACAGCAATAGAATCCTTAATTAACTTTAATTTATTCAAATCTGCGTTTTCAACATTAATGTGAAAATCGTATCTATTGTCTTTTTTGCTTAAATCCAATAAACCTTCAAAATTCATACTTAAATTAGGATCTTTTATGGCAATTTGTCCTCTGTAATTCGGATTTTTAAGAACTCCATTGACATCAATATTCGTGTAATTGTATTTTTTATACTCTATTTGGCTAATGCTCCCTTTGATAGCTGTGTCCAGGTATTTTTCTTTGAATCCTTTACCATCGATATCCATATTCAAACTTACCTTTCCTAGTTCTTTTTGATCCAATAAAGTTCCAATATCAAAATTTTCTAAAATAACGTTCCCAATATAAGAAGCCTTATCAATAACATTTATATTTTTTATTTCTAAATTAGAGATTACTTTACCTAACGCCGTTATCATAGAAAAATCAGCTTTGACAACAGTTGTAGAAACATTTGAAACTCCGGAAGCTGAAAATCGTCCTAATTTTTTTAGAGAACTGGGTAATTTATTTCCAAGAATATTAGGTAATATAACTATCAAATTATCATAGCTAGAGGTTAATTTGTCAAATCTGGCATACATCGAAAATTTCTGCCCTTTTTTAGCAAACAAGTTTTTAAAATTAATAGCACCGTTGATCTGTGTTTTCCGATCATCAACTAATTTTAAATTTTTGAATTTCAAATCATTAAGCGTTCCTTTAATAGATGCTTTGATATAAAAATGTTGATTTTTCCCTATTTCTTTATAAAAGTAACGAATATCATTTGAAGCAATTGAGGCAGCATCCAGTTTAATATCAAAGAGTACTTTATCGGTAAAATTAGAAAAATATTCAATTTTATAATTTAACAATACAGTCCCTTTTAAGGTGGATTCTTTGGTCAACAAATTCAGATTTTCTAGTTTTAAGTTTTTTCTGGAATAACTGAATTTTGAGTTTAAATTTTTAACATACAAACCCCGAAAATCTAAAAATGACATTTTATCAATCATAGTCGTTACATCCTGACCGTAAATTTTAAAATTCGTTACGGAAGCATTCAGTTTAGTAAAATCCAGGTCTTTTGGAATTTCACGATTTAGATCTGTCAAAATAAAATGACTATCGTAAATTTTTAATTCCTTTACGGTGAGCAGAAACTTTTTTGTTGATGGTCTTCCGGTTTCAAAAGCGGCTATAAATTTATCGAGATTAGACTCTTTTTCATTTTTGTACGTTTTTAAATTAAATACTAAACCACTCAACCGCAAATCACCAAAAATCAGATCACCGTCCAGCAATTTTTTACCTTCTAAAATAGTCGTTGCAATTCTATCCGAATAAATTAAAGTGTCTTTGTGGTGATCCAGAATCAATACTTTTTTGAATTTTACACCTCCAAAAACAGATATAACAACTCCGTCAATAGCAATATTAGTTCCAAAGTCTTTATTGAGACTTCGGGTGAAATACTGTGCTATTTTAGTTTGAACAAATGGTAGGGTAAGAGCAATACCAAGTACAAGTAAAAGTAGGATTAGTCCAAGTAGAGACCGAAATACTATTTTTTTTATTTTTTTGATACCTACTATATATTTAAATTTTCTAAAATTTCATTTTACCTCTGGAAACTCCTGTGCCTTAAATAAAAATTCTTTAATTTTGGCCTTTACAAAATTGTTGTTTTTTGTAAACTAATCATCAAATGTAACTCCAAATTTATGCCTTTTTATGCAAAATCCCGAGGTTTTTATTCTTGCCATTGAAAGTTCTTGTGATGATACTGCAGCGGCCATTTTACACAACGATAAAGTATTGTCAAATGTTGTTGCTAATCAGCTAATTCATAATCAATATGGTGGCGTAGTTCCTGAGCTCGCCTCACGTGCACACCAACAAAACATAGTTCCGGTAGTCGATGCGGCGCTTCGAAAGGCAAATATACAAAAAGAACAGTTATCTGCAATTGCATTTACACAAGGTCCGGGACTCATGGGTTCGCTACTGGTAGGGAGTTCGTTTGCAAAATCACTTGCCCTGGCCTTACAAATTCCTTTGATTGCTGTAAATCACATGCAAGCTCATGTCCTGGCACATTATATAGAGGAAGAGGGCTATGAAAAACCCACTTTCCCGTTCTTGGCCTTAACTATAAGCGGTGGACATACACAAATCATCAAAGTAGATCATTTTTTTGACATGACCGTAATTGGTCAAACCACTGATGACGCAGTTGGAGAAGCTTTTGACAAAAGCGCTAAAATTTTAGGACTTCCCTACCCTGGTGGCCCCTTAATTGATAAATATGCGCAATTAGGAAACCCAAAAGCATTTGTGTTTACAAAACCTAAAGTTCCAGGATTAAATTTTAGCTTCTCCGGTTTGAAAACTGCTATTTTATATTTTATTCAAAAGAAAAAATTAGAAAATCCAAACTTTGTTGCTGAGAATCTAAATGATATTTGCGCATCAATCCAACATACTATTATTGAAATTTTAATGGACAAATTAAAATTAGCCGTAAAAGAAACCGGGATCAAACAAATAGCCATCGGCGGAGGCGTTTCTGCTAATTCCGGAATCCGAAATACATTAAAGGAAACAGAAAACATATATGGTTGGAAAACCTTTATTCCTAAATTTGAATACACTACTGATAATGCTGCAATGATAGGAATTGTAGGATATCAAAAATTTTTAACCCAAACATTTGAAACTTCATCTGTTGTTTCTAAAGCAAGAATACAATTATAAATTATGCAATTATTCTTTAACCCTACTATTACAGAATCCACGACAATTTTTTCTTTTGATAAAGAAGAAAGCAAACACATTATCAAAGTATTACGCAAGAAAGATACCGATATATTATTTGTAACCAATGGCTCAGGCTACTTATTTAAAACAGAAATAACACTGGCATCCGACAGTAAATGCACCGTTAAAATCCTTTCGTTCGAAAAAGCCCCAGTTGCAAAATTTCACATACATCTGGCTGTAGCGCCAACTAAAATGAATGACCGTTACGAATGGTTTTTGGAAAAAGCAACCGAAATAGGCATTCACGAAATCACACCTATTATTTGTGATCACTCAGAGCGAAAAGTTATCAATAATGAACGATTTGATAAAATTTTATTAGCTGCCATGAAGCAATCTAACGAATTATACCTGCCGAAATTAAATCAGGCCATATTGATGAAAGATTTTTTAAAACACAACTATGAAGGCCTTAAATTAATTGCCCATTGTGAGGAAACGGATAAAAAATCATTGAAATCCGTTTTGAAACCAAATGAAAATGTGACCCTACTAATAGGCCCTGAAGGTGATTTTTCAGAAAAAGAAATTGCATTGGCAATTGACAACAAGTACATTCCGGTTTCATTAGGAAATACAAGGCTACGAACAGAAACGGCAGCAATAGTGGCTTGTCACAGCATACACTTTGTCAATGAATAATAATAAAACGTGTTTGGATTGCTGAACAATCAAAAAAAACAATGCACAAAATGGGTGCAAATAATAGAAATTGGCTATGAAAAAAATATTTTATTTACTCTTATTATTTTCGGTCGTTTCATTTTCGCAGGAAATTGCATTGTTAAAATACAGTGGTGGTGGCGATTGGTATGCAAACCCAACATCATTACCCAATTTGATAAAATACTGCAATGCAACTATAAATACCCAAATAAAAACAAAGCCAGCCACGGTTGAGCCTGCTAGTCCTGATTTATTTTCATACCCTTATGTGCATATGACCGGCCATGGAAATGTAGTTTTTAGTGCTGCTGATAGCAACAACCTTAAAAATTATTTGCTGGCTGGAGGATTTCTTCATATTGATGATAATTATGGAATGGACCAATACATCCGAAAAGAAATCAAAAAAATATTTCCAAATAATAGTCTAGTGGAAATTCCAGCGAGTCATGCCATTTTTCAAAAACCATTCTCGTTCCCAAACGGATTACCCAAAATACACGAACATGACGGTAAACGACCCCAAGCTTTTGGACTTTTTATAAAAAATAAATTAATACTGCTTTATACCTATGAATGCGATTTAGGAGATGGATGGGAAGATCCAGAAGTCAATAATGATCCAGCAGCGATTCGAGAAAAAGCATTAAAAATGGGGGCAAATATTATCAATTATATTTTTAATAATTAACACTGCTTACCAATAATTTATTTTGAGTAACAATCATCGTATAATGTCGTGTTTTACAATTAGACAACAAGAAGTAACAAATTGATTTTAAGATACTATTTTTACATTTTTTTTGACTTTATGACTTTTGAACTTTCGAGTTCTGTAGCGCTATAATTCTTAATATCCTTCTTTGAAAGAAGCCATCGCTAACAATCAAATAAAAAATACAGATTAGTATTAATTGTGAAAATAAATAGTTTGAAAAATCCACCATTACTTTCTTTTTTCAGAGGTAAAATTAGCATTAAAGAATCATTTAATAAGAATAATATTAATTACAATCTCCCTAAATATATTTTATTAAGACCAGAGGTAAATCAAGAACACGACAGCAGAAAGAGGCTACTAAAAAGTCATAATTGATATTTATTTCATGAAAAAATAGATATTTATTTTTTTTCATGAAATAATTGTTATAAAATTGTTAAATCATTAACCAAATCTATTAATTTATAACAAACTCGATTATGAAAAATTTTTTTTTACCTGTTGCAGCATTTTTAATGCTTTTCTCTTGTCAAAATGATACAACAGAAACAACTTCGGAAGCAAGCGCTGTATCTCAACGCGGTTGTGCCACTCAAGAAGTTCTTGCTGCACAAATGAAAGCTGATCCATCATTAGCTTTGAGAATGAATAAAATTGAAGCTTTTACTGAAAAAGCAATGTTAGCTGGTCGCTTAGTTAACGGTAAAGTAGAAATTCCTGTAGTTGTAAACGTTTTATACAGAACTGCGGCAGAAAACATAACTGATGCTCAAATTCAATCTCAAATAGATGTATTAAACGAAGATTTTAATGCTACTAATTCAGATTTCAGCAGTACACCTGCTTTATTCTCTCCAATTGCTGCAAATGTTGGAATTACTTTCATTTTAGAAACAATAAACAGAAAATCTACTACTAAAACTTCATGGGGCACAAGAGATGCTATGAAAAAAACAAAACAAGGCGGTTTAGACCCTACTTCACCAACAACATCACTTAATATATGGGCTTGTACTATTGGTGGCGGTATCTTAGGTTATGCGCAATTTCCTGGCGGATCAACGGCTACTGATGGTGTTGTAGTTGATTCAAAATATTTTGGATTATCTGGATCAGGGGCTTATCCTTATAACTTAGGAAGAACAGCAACTCACGAAGTAGGACACTGGATGAATTTACGTCATATCTGGGGTGATGCAACTTGTGGAAGTGATTTAGTTTCTGACACACCTACACACAATACTGCTAATTATGGCGTTCCTGCTTATCCTCATTACAGCACATGCTCTGGAACTCCTGTAGAAATGACTATGAATTACATGGATTACACAGATGATAGGGGTATGTATATGTTCTCTAATGGCCAAAAATCAAGAATGGCTGCAATTTTTGTTGCAGGCGGAGCAAGAGCAGGTTTTGGAGTATAATTCCTAAATATATTTATAAAATAAGCGACCTAAAAAGTCGCCTATTTTATTTATAAGCATTACGTGTTTATATTTCTTCATTACGATAAGTAACCTATTAACAGCATAAATTTTATTTAAATAGTCTTTACTGTTCTTATCCAAAAAGCAAGATTTAAATTATTTTATAAATAAGTAATCATAAAATTTTTTTTTAAATAAAAATTGTTATAAAATTGTGATATAATAAACCAAATCTATTAATTTATAACAAATTCATTATGAAAAAAATTCTTTTATCTGCTGTAGCATTATTAATGCTTTTTTCTTGTCAAAATGACACAACAGAAATTACTCCATCAGCTGATGCAGTTACAAAACGTGGTTGCGCATCTCAAGAGGTGTTAGCTGCCCAAATGAAAGCTGATCCGTCATTAGTTTTGCGAATGAATAAAATTGAAGCTTTTACCGACAAAGCAATGTTATCTGGTCGCTTAGTTAACGGTAAAGTAGAAATCCCAGTGGTCGTAAACGTTTTATACAGAACTACAGCTGAAAATATTTCGCTGGCACAAATCCAATCCCAAATTGACGTATTGAATAAAGATTTTAATGCTGCAAATTCTGATTATAATTCAGTTCCCGCAGCATTTTCAGGAGTAAAAGCAAATGTTGGAATTACATTCGTCTTACAAAGTGTAAAGAGAAGATCTACTACTATAACATCTTGGTCTACAGATGATTCTATGAAAAAATCAACAAATGGAATCGTTCCAACTACACCAACAACTGTATTAAACATGTGGTCTTGTAATCTTGGTGGCGGTATTCTAGGCTACGCACAATTTCCTGGAGGTGCATCGTCTACCGATGGAGTAGTAATGGATAACAATGCATTCGGTACTACCGGGACAGTAACAGCGCCATTTAATCTAGGAAGAACAGCAACTCACGAAGTAGGACACTGGATGAATTTACGTCACATTTGGGGTGATGCTACTTGTGGAAGCGATTTAGTTTCTGACACGCCTACGCACAATACTGCTAATTATGGTGTTCCTACCTACCCTCATTACAGTACATGCTCTGGTACTCCTGTAGAAATGACTATGAATTACATGGATTATACAGATGATAGAGGTATGTACATGTTCTCTAACGGCCAAAAATCAAGAATGGATGCAATTTTTGTTTCTGGTGGAGCAAGAGCGAGTTTCGGAATATAATTTTTAGTTTTTTAGAATTTAAAACTCGCTACTTGTTAGCGAGTTTTTTTTATCTTTAGCCCTTAATATAAAGATATGATTACGTCAAAAACCATTTCTAGCGGCATTATCCGTGCGCTACTTACCTTAGTGCTAGGTGCTTTAGTGCTGTTCTTTTTCTACCAAATTCAATCGGTGATAATTTATCTTGTAGTATCCTTTATATTCACAATGATTGGAAATCCTATTTTAGATTTTTTTAAACGGAGATTAAAATTTAATCATCTCTTTGCTACTATTACCACTTTGTTTATTTTTATACTGATTATATTTGGTTTCATAATGATGTTTATTCCTTTGATTTTATCCCAAGGACAAAATTTATCACTGCTCAACACAGCAGAAATTGAAAAAAATATAATTGAGTTAGCCAATCAGATCAGTGTGTTTTTGGAAAGTCATCAAATTGATTCCTCACAAATACTTAAGGAAGCCAACATTTCCTCTAAAATAAATTTTAATATCATTCCAAATTTTCTAAATGCTATTTTGGGAACAATCAGTAGTTTTGTTGTGGGACTGGCTTCGGTACTGTTTATTACTTTTTTCTTTTTAAAAGACCGATTAATGTTTCTTTTAGGAGTAAAAAAATTAATTCCCAATAGTCACGAATTTCAAATTTTAAATTCACTGGAAAAGATCAACCATTTACTATCGCGTTATTTTATTGGATTATTGCTTCAATTATTTATTGTGTTTCTTTTATACTTCATAGTCTTAGTCATTTTTGGTATTCCCGATGCAATTGTTATTGCTTTTTTATGTGCTGTATTGAATATTATCCCCTACATAGGTCCATTAATTGCATCGGTGTTAGCCGCAATTTTGACTATGATCAGCAATTTAGGCGGTGACTTCCAATCCGATATTTTACCAACGACAATTTACGTTCTTATTGGTTTTTGGATCGTTCAGATTATTGATAACAATTTATCCCAACCTATTATCTTTTCAAAAAGTGTCAGTTCACATCCCTTAGAAATATTTCTGGTTATCTTAATTGCCGGTTTTCTTTTTGGAATATTGGGAATGATCGTAGCCGTTCCATTGTATACAATAATTAAGGTGATAGGGAAAGAATTTTTTCCGGAAAATAAGATCATTCAATCATTAACTAAAGACCTTTAATTTTGGATTTAATGATTTTAAATCCTGAAGTACAAGTATTTATCAATGCTAACATTGGTACACACGTAGCAACATTAGCATTACAAAAAAATCCCTTTCCTAATGTGGATTGGATCACCATTTTGAACCAAATAGACGCTAAGACAAAAGCAAAAGATAAATTGCCACATTGGTTCTTGTCCCAAAACATCATTTATCCAAGCAAACTTTCAGTAGAACAAACGTCTTCTGAAAAAACAGCTTCTTATAAAGCTTCTATTGTTACTGGTGATCACTTAATCGATTTGACTGGAGGTTTTGGTGTGGATGATTTTTATTTTGCACAAAAAATAAAAGAAGTGGTTCATTGCGAAATTAATCCCGATTTATCTCAACTTGTAAAACACAATTTTGAGCAATTACGTGTTCCTAATATTACTTGTTATACCGGGGATAGTCTGGCAACCTTAACCACTTTAAAAACAAACTGGGACTGGATTTATATTGATCCTTCCAGAAGAAATGATACCAAAGGAAAGGTATTCATGCTTAAAGATTGTTTGCCAAATGTTCCTGAAAATCTAACTTTTTATTTTAAAAATACAAATGCTATTCTCATAAAAACGGCTCCTATTCTTGATATTACTGCCGGACTAACGGAATTACAACACGTGAAACAAATTCATATTATAGCCGTTGAGAACGAAGTTAAGGAATTGTTATGGGAACTTCATGCAGCTTATTCCGGACCAATACGCATTAAAACTGTCAATATCCTCAAGGATAAAAATGAAACTTTTGATTTTATTTGGAATGAAGTTGCTAGTTTTTCAAATTTCAGCTTACCTCAAACCTATTTATACGAACCCAATAGTGCTATTATGAAATCAGGTGGATTTGATGAAGTGGGATCCTTTTACAAAGTCAATAAACTACACAAGCATTCTCACTTATACACTTCCATGGACTTAATTCCCTTTCCGGGTCGTGTTTTTGAAATTCAAAATACATTTTCCTACAACAAAACAGCGATGAAATTTTTTTTAGAAAACAGTAAAGCCAATATCACAACTCGGAATTTTCCGGACAGTGTAGAAAGTATTCGGAAAAAATGGAAAATAAAAGACGGAGGAAATATATATAGTTTTTTTACAACTGATGAAAATAACCATAAAATAGTTTTAATTTGCACCAAAATATCATAAAAATGAAATTCATAATTACATTAACTTTCTTTTTCTTCAGTTTGAGTCTTTTTGCACAAAAACCATGTGATTACAGTGAAAACGTTACTGATTCAATAGGAACCTATAAATCAACTAAAGAATATATGATTAGTGAAAAAAAATTTGCCGGAAACTCCAGCTATATTTTCTATTCACTGGCTTTAACGGATGGATTACCAACCTTAAACATACAATTTATCCAAAAAAGCAAGGGATTTATAAAAGCGAATTGTTTTGATAAAAATTCAAAATTGTTTTTACAACTCAACAACGGAAAAATAATTACGTTGATACACACTGATCAAGAAGATTGTGGCACTTTGATTCGTGATGACAATGGATATGATAACCGGATCAATTCTGCAGCATTTATGTTTATGAAGGATAGTTTTGAAGAATTAAAAAGTTCTCCAGTTTCTATGATGCGCATCAAATATTTAACTGATACAGAGGATTTTATTATAAAAAAGGAATTTAAATCGGAATTAAACAACGAAATTTACTATCCGGAAACCTACTTTATAAATACGATAAAGTGTATCGAATAATAGTTTATTTACATTCCCATTTAGTATTAGAAATAGTGTCATTCAACCCTGATTTTACATTATAATGCCACCATTCCGAATCAAATGAATTAAAACCACTACTAATCATTGTTGTTTTCAGCAGGTTTCTATTTGCCTTTACTGTGTGCGAAACAGTAGGATAATCATGACTCGCTTCGACTCCAAAAAAATCAAAACCAGTACCCATATCTAATTCTTTTCCACTGCTGTTCACTAAAGTAAGGTCTACAGCTCCCCCTCTATTATGAATTGATCCCTTCGAAGGATTAGCCACGTACTTAGGATTAGGTACAATTTTCCACATTTTTTTCTGAATATCTAAAGGGCGATAGCAATCAAAAATTTTAATCTTATAGCCCTTTTCCATAAACTTCTCATTGGCTTCAACAAGTGCACGAATGGTTTTTAACCGCAAAAAACATTCTGCGCAATCATATACTTTTGCGTTCAGGAAATTGTCTGTTGTGGCGTATTTCATATCATACAGAAAATCTTGACTGTATTCTTTCAAATTTACAAATAGCGTATCATTGCTAATTGAATTCTTTTTTTCATCCGTTTTAGAAATCAAATTTTGGGATTGACAGCTAACAATACAAAAAAGAAAACTAACGAATACAAGTGCTTTGACAGTGAAAATCATGTGTTTATTTTTTATAAAAATAAGGTAAAAAATAGTGGTATCAATTATTCCCTATGAATTAATCCGTTCAGTAATCGTTTCAATTTTGAAAAAGCAATTGCATTTCCTTCAATTTCATTGTATAAAAAAGACAACTAAGATATCCTCTAAAACAAATAAGTCCTCTAAAATTACTTTTAGCGGACTTATTTGTTTTTCCTAATAGTGATCTAAATGCATAGTAAGACCCTGACTGTTTTAGAATTTTTTCGTGTTCTTAATTTAATTTGCTGTTTTTTCGGCTAAAGCCAAAATAAATGACCAATCCAATCAAAAGCCATATTCCAAAATAAATCCAGTTCCAAACACTCAATTCAGCCATCATGTACAAACAACAAATCAATCCCAATAGCGGTATCAAAGACAAATTTGATTTAAAAGACCAAACGGATAATCCAGCTAAAACAATCAAGAAAATCCACATTGGAATTTTGTGTTTAAATAAACTAAAACCGCTTTCATATTTCACTGCATCAGCAATTGGCAAACCCGCTATAACAGCAGCATATTTTGCATCATCTTGTTGGTATTGGCGCAATAAATGCTCTAAATCCGGCGTTTCATCAGTGCTGTTTTTAGCATCAATAGTGACTAAATAATTGTATACTTTTTGGGTTTCTTCTTTGTTTAATGAGGTGATGATAGCGGATGAACTGTTGATTTGAGTTTTATTGGTAATAAAATCCATTGTTCCTTTTTTATTGTAACCAAAAGCAAACACCAATCCCATAATAATCAAAACTGGCAATATGAATTTTGAATTTACATAAGGAGTTTTAAATTTTCCACGAGGTATATCGGTTCTGTTTTGTAACACTAAAACTCCGGCACAAACCAATACAAAAGCGAATAACGTTCCAATACTGCACAAATCCGTAACCAATGTTAAATTCAAAAATAAAGCGGGAACTGCTACTACAAACCCGGTAACAATTGTCGCATACGATGGTGTTTTGTATTTTGGATGTACTTTTGAGAAACGTTTTGGCAACAAACCATCACGACTCATACTCATCCAGATACGCGGTTGTCCCATTTGAAAAACCAATAAAACACTTGCCATGGCCACAACCGCACTGACGGCAATGATTCCGGACATCCATTTTAGGTCTAATTTTTCAAATACAAAAGCCAAGGGATCACCTACATTCAACTGGTCATAACGCACCATTCCGGTAAGTACCAGAGCAATGGCAATATATAAAACGGTACATATTATTATGGCCCACATCATTCCTTTAGGCAAATCACGTTGTGGATCTTTGCATTCCTCAGCCGTTGTCGAGATAGCATCAAACCCAATGTAAGCAAAAAACACTGCTGAAACTCCTTTTAAAACTCCTGTAACACCATTAGGCGCAAAAGGGTCCCAATTTGCAGTATCCACATAGAAAACACCAACCGCTATGACTAAAAGAACAATACATAATTTGACAACCACCATGATATTACTCGCATTTCGAGATTCTTTCATTCCGCGGTAAATCAATGCCGTAATCAAAACAATAATCAGTAGTGCAGGAAGATCTGCCACAAAATGAAACGATCCAATAACCGGCGAAGTCGTCCAGGCTGTATAAGCATCCTGTAAAGCAGGACTTAAGTTTGCAAATTCTTTGCCACCTTGCATTAGCGCAATGGCATCGTCAAAACCTCTGGAAGCGGACAAAAAATCCATTTGAACCCATTGTGGTAAGTGAAGCCCGCCACTTTCAAGTAAACCCGTAAAATAGTCACTCCACGATATGGCGACCGTTATATTCCCCACAGAATATTCCATTATCAGCGCCCAACCAATAATCCAGGCTATTATTTCTCCAAAAGCCACATACGAATACGTATAAGCACTTCCGGAAACGGGAACCATCGATGCAAATTCAGCATACGCAAAAGCAGCAAAACTACAGGCTATAGCAGTAAACAAGAACAAAAAGATAACTGCAGGCCCTCCATCAGAACTAGCTTTACCAATCGTACTGAAAATTCCGGCTCCTACAATTGCGGCGATACCAAATGCTGTTAAATCACGCGCCGTTAAATGTTTTCCTAATGCATTATGGCCATCGGCATCTCTTTTTTCAACCTGTTTTAAAATATCTTGTACTGTTTTTTTTCTAAATAAACTTGAAGATGCCATAAACTAAACTTTATCATTAAAAATTAATAAACTGTAAATTGTATGCTATAATTATGAAAATAGTTCAAATTATCTTCAAAATTCAAAAGTATAAAACAATTTTAATTAATGGAGTTTCTCTAACTATTTTTTTATTTATTTTTTATAAAAGTTAAATCAATTTTTTTTTATAGTAAATAAGTCAAATTTTGCTATTCATCTAATTAAAAAATAATTTTAAAAAACAGCTGCAATTATTATTTCAACCAGCTTTTTAGAATCGTGACCGGATGCAAGGCTTTTCTACTGGTACCATCAAAAATCTGATGGCGGCAACTAGTTCCTGCTGCTGCGATGGCCACTGTTGCATCAGTAGCTCTTATTTTTGGGAACAAGGTGTCTTCTCCCATTTGCATGCTGATTTCATAATGTTCTTTTTCATAACCAAAAGAGCCAGCCATACCACAACATCCCGAATTATAAATCGTAACTGAACTATTTTTAGGGACATTCAACATTACAAAAGTTGCTTCCATAGTACTCAATGACTTCTGGTGACAATGTCCGTGAATTTTTATTGTTTTTGCAACATCAGAAAATTGATCGGGATTAATTTTGCCTTTTGTAATCTCATTTTTAAAAAACTCTTCAATCGTAAATACATGTTGTGCTAATTTTTCAGCACCTTCCTTATCGTCAGCCAATCGAATGTATTCATCTCTAAAGGTCAATATCGCTGAAGGTTCTATTCCTATCAACGGAAAATCAGTAGTAACATAATCCGAAAAAACAGCTACGTTTATGTTTGCGATTGCTTTGGCTTCTTCCAGAAAACCTTTAGAGATAAAAGCCCTTCCGCTTTCCTCATGATCCACCATAATTACTTCATATCCTAATGCTGTCAATAACTCGTACGCATCAATGCCTACAGAAACATCATAAAAATTAGTGAATTCATCACAAAACAAACATACTTTTCCGTTTACAAAAGAATCACTTGGTGCTTGATTCCAATTTTTCTCATACCATTTTCTAAAGGTTTGCGGAGCCAGAGGCGGTACTTCTCTTTTTGAGGCAATTCCCATGGTTTTTTTTACCAAAGGCAAGTTCAGCATGAAATTCGTAAACTTTGGAGTGATACTCCCTAGTCCATTCAATTTCGCATTAAAAGCAAATACTTTATTGCGCCATGAAAATCCATTCGCTTTTTGATAGTGGTACAGAAACTCTGATTTCATTGCTGCCACATCCACATTACTGGGACATTCACTGGCACAAGCCTTGCAGCTCACACACAATTCAAATACTTTATATAATTCTTCATGATCGAACTTATTGTCTTTTTCTGAATGCGTCAAATATTCACGCAGCGCATTGGCTCTGGCGCGCGTCGTATCTTTTTCATTCCGCGTGGCGCGATAGCTAGGACACAAAGTCCCTCCGGCCGAAGGTAATTTTCTGCAATCACCAGAACCATTGCATTTTTCCGCAGCACGCAAAATCCCCATACTGTCAGAGAAATCCTGAATAGTTTGTATTTCCGGTTCTACTCTCCCCGCTTCCACCCGAAGGTTTTCATCCATTTTGAATGCATCTACTATTTTACCAACATTCATAATGCTTTTGGGGTCAAAAGCATGTTTGATTCTTTTCAATAATTCATAATTCTGTTCCCCAATCATAAAAGGTAAAAACTCGCCTCGTACAATTCCGTCGCCGTGCTCCCCACTCAAAGATCCTCTGTATTTTTTTACCAAAATAGCTACTTCAGTTGCGATGTTTCTAAATTGGTGAATCCCTTCTTTTGTTTTCAAATTCAAAACCGGACGCAAATGCAATTCTCCTGCACCGGCATGCGCATAATAAATAGCACTTTGACCATGACGCTCCATCATAGCAGAGAATTCTGCAATATAATTGGGCAAATCGCTCAACTCTACAGCGGTATCCTCAATAGAATCAGCGGCTTTATTATCACCAACAATACTTCCTAAAAGTCCGAGACCTGCTTTCCGCAACTCATTTATTTTATCAATATCCGCTCCGTAAATTTTTGGTAAAGCATACCCAAAATTATTTCGTTCTAAATCGGAAATCAAAGCATTGGCCTGTAATTCAGCATCTTCAATACTGTGATACGAGGCTACTTCAAGCATGATAACCGCTTTTGGTTCTCCTTGAATGAAAAATCTATTTTTAGCCTGTTCCCGGTTGGTTTTGGTACAATCTAATATGGTGTCATCCATCATTTCACAAGTGTACAAATGGTGTTTCATTGCGGTAACCACAGCTTCTAAACTTTCCTGAATAGAATGAAAATGGGCCACTACCATCACATTATTTGTTGGCGGTAGCGGATCTACTTTTAGCGTAATTTCAGTGGTAAATGCTAAAGTTCCTTCGCTTCCACAAAGGAGTTTTCCTAGATTTATAGTACTTTCGGTTCCTCCAAAAAGTTCCGATTTCAATACTAAATCAACTGCATATCCGGTGTTTCTTCTGTGAATTTCAGGTTTCGGAAATTCTTTTGTAATCTCTTTTTGGTTTTCTGTGTTCGAAAGTTCCTCATAAATAGTCTTGTAAATAGAACTTTCAAGCGTTTTCCCTTTTGTTTTTTCAATGAATTCAGCAGAAGTCATTTCTTTAAATACTGCCGAACTTCCATCACTCAAAACTGCTTTAATTTCCACAATTTTATCTCGGGTAACTCCGTACCGAATTGATGTAGTTCCAGATGAATTATTGCCTACCATTCCGCCTATCATACAACGATTGGAAGTCGAAGTATTGGGACCAAAAAACAATCCGTGCGGTTTTAAATATAAATTCAGTTCATCCCGAATTACTCCTGGTTGCACGGTAACGGTTTTTTTAATAGAATCAAAAGCAACAATCTTTGTAAAATGTTTCGAAACATCCACGATTATTCCACTACCTACAGTTTGACCTGCCAATGAAGTTCCGGCAGTTCTAGGCGTAATTGAAATTTTATTTTTTGCTGCAAAGCGAATAATTTTTACAATATCTTCCTCTGTTTTTGGAATCGCTACAGCAAGCGGCAGGATCCTGTAGGCCGAAGCGTCAGTGGCATACAATGTTTTATGAAGGTCATCATATAAAAGAATGCCTTCTAATGATTGAGATAGTTCTTGTAACGGAGGCGTAATTGACATATTGTGAAGTGAATTGCTGTTATTTTCACAAATATAAATATATAGTGGTGTATACTTTAAAAACTAATAAGAAATATTCAAATCCTTTTATTAACCCGTTGGGTGCAATTATTCAAAACGTCAGTTTGAGTGTTTTTTGTGTAGTAAAACGGAACAAAAAATGTATCGAGAACCGTTTTTAATACTAATTTCCTAGTTCTCGATATAATTTTCTGTCGAAAATCACTCGAACTGACGAAAATTATCATCAAAAATTAATTGAACCCAACGGGTTTTTATTATTTAAGGTAAAGTATTCTTTAATGTTATTTTGAAAAAACGGCAAAGAAATTGCGCTGATAAAAAAAGTCGAATTTTAAACCCATTTTATCGAGTAAATTTCACTAAAAAAACTATTTTTGAATACTTTATAAACAATACTCTAATGAAAAATCGCGAGCACACTCTTTTGCTTATTTTATTCTTTTTACTATCTTTCTCGATTGGTAACGCACAAACATCCGCTACAAATCCCAAAAATGAATTTAGAGCCGTTTGGATTGCTACAGTGGTGAATATTGACTGGCCAAAAATGAGTACTGATAATGTTGCCAAACAAAAAGCAGATTATATTGAGATTTTAGAGGCTTATAAAAAATTAAATTATAATGCAGTCATTGTTCAGATTCGAAGTGTTGGTGATGCTTTTTATCCAACCCAATTAGCACCTTGGTCCCGATTTTTGACCGGTAAAGAAGGACAGGCACCAAAACCTTATTTTGACACCTTAGCGTGGATGATTGCTGAAACGCATGCCAGAGGTTTTGAATTTCATGCTTGGATGAATCCATACCGTGCCACAATGGATTACAATACTGCACTTTTAAGTCCACAACACGATTTTTTTAAATATCCCGAATGGATGATAAAATATGGTGGTAAATACTATTACAATCCTGCTTTGCCTGAAGTTCAAAATCATTTGACAGCTGTCGTTGAAGAAGTCGTTACAAATTATGACATTGATGCCATTCATTTTGATGATTATTTTTATCCGTATAAAATAAAAGGCGAATTATTTGACGACACTGATTCTTTCAAAAAATATGGAAATGGATTGGATTTAGCGGATTGGAGACGTAAAAATGTGAATGATTTTGTAAAAAGTGTTTCAATATCGATCAAAAAAATCAAACCGTGGGTGCAATTTGGCATCAGCCCATTTGGTGTCTGGAGAAATAAATCAGTAGATCCAAGAGGTTCCGAAACGGAATCTGGGCAAACTAATTACGATGATTTATTTGCTGATCCGTTAGCGTGGATGGAAAACAAGTGGATTGATTACCTTGTTCCGCAGCTATACTGGAGTATGGATCACCCTAAAGCTTCCTATTCGAAATTGTTGCGTTGGTGGTCTGAAAATTCAACAAATACGGCAATCTATATTGGTAACGGATCATACAAAATCAATACCGACTCTGACAAAAGATGGAATAATCCATACGAAATCCCCAACCAAATAGACATTACCAGATCATATAAAAATATTCAGGGTAATGCTTTTTTTAGTGCCAAATCATTTTTAAACAAAAATCAAAGTGTGACTCGATTACTGGAAAACAACCAATACAAATATCCTGCACTTCCTCACGTTGTTCCAAATTTTGTCAAAAAAGTAATCGCTGTTCCAAGGGCAAACGCACTGGTTAAAAATTCGATTTCTTCTAGTTTTTATGTTCCTTATCCTGAAAATAGTCAAGTGCGTTATGTGATGGTTTATGGATCTACATCTGAAACACAAATTGACGTGAATGATCCGAGCCAAATCATCAACAAAATTGCTTTCAATGAGAAAAACCCAGTTGAAATAGTAATTCCTACTTATAAATTAGATAAAAATAATTCCTGCGCCATTACATTCATCGATTTTTATGGCAATGAAAGTGAAGCTGCTTTTGTCAATTTTACACTATAATTTTAATTGAATATAATTTGCCTTAAATGAAAACAGACAATAGACCTTGGTATTGGATTCCCGTTTTAAACTTTGCTTCAGGCTTGCCGTATGCTATTATTATTTCGGTTTCGGTAATAATGTATAAAAACCTAGGAATCAACAATGAGGATATTGGTATATATACCAGTTTACTATATTTACCATGGGTAATCAAACCGCTGTGGAGCCCTTTTATTGACCTCTATTCGACTAAAAGAAAATGGTTTTTGAGCATGCAATTACTGATTGCAGTTGCATTTTTGATTGTGGGTTTGACCATTCCTATGAATAATTTTTTCATGCTAAGTCTAGCTGTTTTTTGGATGGCGGCATTTGCATCAGCCTCTAATGATGTGGCCAGTGATGGCTTTTACATGTTGGCTTTAGAGAAAGACCAACAATCCTTTTTCCTTGGAATCCGGAGTACATTTTACAGACTTTCTATGCTTACCGGAAACGGATTAATTGTAGTTATTGCTGGTTATCTGGAACAGGAATATGGAGACAAACAAAAAGCATGGTCCTACACCATGGTAATTGTAGGATTAATTATGACGGTAATTACCATTTACAATTATTTTTCGACTCCAAAAATTGAAACAAAAATTGCAGAGGCAAAAACGGAATCAGTCCCAAATAAAAGCTTCGGAGTTGTTTTTGCTACTTTTTTTCAAAAGAAACAAATTGGTTTAGTTTTGGCTTTCATTTTATTATTCAGATTAGGAGAATCTCAGTTATTAAAAATGTTAACTCCTTTTTTAATAGATCCTATTACTGCAGGAGGCATGGGCTTAACCACAAAGGATGTTGGCGTTATCTATGGAACTTTTGGCGTTATTTCGCTTACTTTGGGCGGCATCTTAGGTGGTATTGCCATTTCCAGAGATGGATTAGGAAAATGGATGTTACCCATGATTTTAGCCATGCACTTACCTATAATAGGATTCATACTATTATCCCATTTTCATCCCGGTTCCGTTTTCTATATTTATGCGACGGTGATTGCGGAACAATTTGGTTATGGTTTTGGTTTTGCGGCTTTCATGATGTACTTGATTTATGTGGCTGATGGCGAATCAAAAACCTCTCACTACTCTATTGCAACCGGATTTATGGCGTTAGGAATGATGCTTCCGGGAATGTTGAGCGGATTTATTCAAGACTATTTGGGCTATGGAAATTTCTTTATTTGGGTGTTTTTGGCAACCATCCCTGGATTAATTTTATCCCGCTTTTTGATTTTTCCTGCAAATTTCGGTAAGAAAACAGAACAAGAATAAACAAACTAGCTTTTTTTTAAACATATAAGTCATATAAGTTTATTTAAGAAAGTAAGACTCTCTTAAAAATAACTGTTTTTTCACAACCCTTTTAAATAATTATTTATTCTGTGTAATTTGACTTACGTGACTTATTTGTTTAAAATTAACATCATATTCATTTTATAATGACAATAGAACAAAAAATAGGACAATTTTTCTTCCCAGCCGTTTTTATAAATGATACTGAGGAAAACATTCAGGCTACCGAACGATTAATAAAAGAGCACAATATAGGTGGATTGACTTTTTTTCACAGCCGTGCCAGTGCAGCAACCAATTATGAAACTACAAAAAAAGTAGTCCTGAATGATGGTAGTTTTCAGCGTTTAAAAGAACTCATAATCAGATATCAAAATTGTGCTACGACTCCGTTATTAATGAGTATTGATGCCGAATGGGGATTGGCTATGCGCGTAGAAAAAACACCACAATATCCGTATGCGATTACCCTTGGCGCTTTGCCTGACAATAAAAAAAATCTGGTTTATGAAGTGGGCAAACAAATAGGTTTAGACTTAAAATCAGTTGGGATTCATTATAATTTATCGCCATTGGCGGATATCAATAACAATCCGAATAATCCTGTAATTGGCTACCGTTCTTTTGGTCAAGACAAAAAAAAAGTAACTGATTTTGCGCTGGAATATCTCAGAGGACTTAATGATACTGGTGTTTTAGGCTGTCTCAAACATTTTCCCGGACACGGAAATACTAATGTTGATTCGCATTTGGGATTACCTATTTTAAAAGAAACTCTCGAAGAATTAGTAGCCAATGAACTGGTTCCGTTTATAAAAGGAATTGAGAACAAAGTCGATTCGATTATGATTGGCCATTTGGCAGTTCCTGCTTTGAACGAAGGAAAAAACACTTCGGCAACGCTGTCAAAATCCGTGATTGAAACCCTTTTGCGCAAGCAATTGGGCTATGATGGTTTAGTGATTTCGGATGCTTTGAATATGCACAGCGTTTCTAAATTATACGATCAAAAAGGGCAACTGGAATGGGAAGCTTTTAATGCTGGTAATGATATTTTGTGCTTTGCCGAAAACGTACCCGAAGGAATACAGGAAATCCTAAAAAACGCAACTCCGGAACGGATTGAAGCTAGCTTTAACCGGTTGTGGAAATGCAAACAAAAAGCAGGTATTATAGACGGAACTTCTAAATTACTGCATCTTTCCCGGAATGCTTTTGATTTTAAAACCACTTCTGAATTAAACTCAAAAATTGCTCAAAATTGCATTACTAAAATAAAAGACACCCGCAATACCGTTACACTTTTTGATGCAAAAAACAGAGCGAATCTAGCCAAAATAAGTCTATATAAAAACACTGAAAATTCTTTTTTTAAAAATTTATCGGCCGCATTGCCTTGTCCTGAATTTTGCTATGAAAGAGGAGATACCATAGCCCTGAATGAATTAGATGAACTGCTACTAGATTTTGATACTATTCTTATTGCTTTGTTTGTTCCAAAAGCCAAACCAATGAATAATTTTGATATAGAGGATTTTGTATTGCAGTATTTAGAAAAATTATTTATTTCAAAAAAGTGTTTTTTATATGTCTTTGGAAACCCGTACGCATTACAGATAATTCCTAACTTAAGTGCTACTGCAGGAATCGTTCAAGTGTATCAGGATTTTTCGGAATTTCAAGAAACAGCAGCACACCAATTACTGGAAAACATGGAGTGTAAAGGAGCTCTACCGGTGCAAATATCAACTATTGAATAGACTCATAAAATATTTGATTTTCTCTAAAAAGGACTACGGATTGTGAAAAATAGCCAAAAAATAAATTCCGAAATATTTTAAATCCCGAATGGTTTAATTTGAAAGTTCTACTAATAAAATCTACAAAAAACCAAAACTGATAGAGCAGCCACTTTAGGATATAAGGCTTTTTTTTATCTATATTGCACATCCAAACACTATAGAATGGATATAAAAATCAACAAAAATAAAGAATTATCAATAGGACAAGCGTTGGTTCCTGTTCTAGCGCTCATCATGCTGCTAGGTTTTAATGTATTCGTTTACGGTGATGATGCTTTGAGCGGAAGCAATCAATTTGTACTCTTGCTGGGTGGAGCTGTTGCAGCAATTATAGGTTTTTTTAATAAGGTTACCTATCAAAAAATGATTGATGAAGTGGCCGAGAACATCAAATCAACCGTAGGCGCTATCCTGATCTTACTTATGGTTGGAGCATTAGCGGGAACTTGGTTGGTAAGTGGCATTATTCCTTCGATGATTTATTATGGGTTACAAATTTTGAGTCCAACGGTATTTTTGCCTGCTACATTGCTAATTTGTTCTATAATTTCTATTGCTACCGGAAGCTCCTGGACCACCAGTGCTACGGTAGGTATAGCATTAATTGGTGTTGGTGGCGCATTGGGTTTTGATTTAGGAATGGTTGCAGGGGCCGTTATTTCCGGAGCCTATTTCGGAGACAAATTATCGCCCATGTCAGACACAACAAACCTCGCCCCTGCTATGGCCGGAACCGATTTGTTTACGCACATCAGATATATGATGATAACAACAATTCCTACGTATATTATTACTCTAATTTTGTTTATTATTCTGGGTTTGACAGTGGATATTAAAGGAGATGTGGATATAAAAACACTGCTGAATGATATTGAAAGTTCTTTTACTGTTTCGGGATGGTTATTTATAGTTCCCGCTGTTGTTATTGGATTAATCATAAAAAAAACAGAACCGCTAATTGCTCTTTTAGCAGGAACTCTTCTGGCTGCTGTATTTGCAATTCTATTTCAACCTCACATCATCAATCAAATTTCTGGTGTCAACAACATGACTTTACAATCCGGTTACAGAGGAATAATGGATGCCATAACAACTAAAGTAAGCATTCCTACTACAAATGAAACCCTTGCGGATTTATTTACTTCCGGAGGAATGCAAAAAATGCTGGGAACTATATGGTTGATTCTTTGCGCAATGGTTTTTGGTGGCATTATGGATGCAATTGGCGCATTGGCAACAATTAGTAAAGCCCTCTTAAAATTAGCACACACCACTTTTGGTTTATTTGCGTCTACCGTAGGGAGCTGTTTGGCATTAAACATTACAGCTTCGGATCAATATTTAGCCATTGTAGTTCCGGGTAAAATGTTTGCGAAAGCCTATAAAAATAAAGGTTTAGCCCCTGAAAACTTAAGTAGAACATTAGAAGACGCCGGGACTGTAACCTCGGTATTAATTCCTTGGAATACCTGCGGAGCGTACCAATCAGGAACATTAGGTGTGCCAACATTAGACTATCTTCCTTTTGCCTTTTTTAATCTTTTAAGCCCTTTTATGACTTTATTATTTGCTGCTTTCAACATAAAAATAAGACAATTACAAAGTGATGCGAACAATACATCTATCTAAATAAAAGTTATCATGTAACCACTAATTCTCATCATTGATTTAGGAAACATCAAAACCTAATTCTAGATTTAGAAATAAATAAGAAAATGCTGTAGCTGAAAGAATAAATGGAATATTAAAACAGGAATTTATGATTGACAAATACAATCTAGATTTAAAAGTTATGAAGCAAATTGTAAAAGAATCAATCAGCATATACAATGAATTAAGACCTCATTATTCTAATTTCATGCTGACTCCAAACAAAATGCATTTACAAAATCAAATTAAAATGAGGACATATAAAACAAAAAACACTTACAAAAACGTTTTTGCAAGTGTTTAATTAAATATTTTTATCTAATAATCTGTATCGGTTATTCAGGACAAGACAACTTAATAACTTCGTTAGGTTTTAAAAAAACTATTGTTTCCCAATTAATACTTATATTCTCCTTAGTTACTTTGTTCAGAAGCCCAATTATCCATATAAGTTTCAAACACATTTAAAGGCACGGAACCAACCTGCAAAATGGCATCGTGAAACTTTTTGATTTCAAACTTGCTGCCTAAGCTTTTGATGTATTTGGCTTTCAATTCCGAAATTTTCAATTCCCCTGTTTTATAGGAAAGCGCCTGTCCTGGCATTGCCATATATCTTTCTGTTTCTGAAACAGAAGCTTGCTGCTCTCTTCCCCCTTTTTCCATCATGTATTGGATTGACTCTTCTCTTGTCATTATTCCGGTATGCAATCCAACGTCTGTCACTAATCGTATCGCTCTAAATAATTCTGATTTGTAGGCAGCCAATTTTTGATAAGGATCGGTGTACAATCCTAGTTCATCACCCAATGATTCGGCATACAAAGCCCAGCCTTCAGAAAAAACGGAATAGCCAGCAAATTTTCTGATTTTAGGCATGGATTGATTCTCTTGCTGTAAGGACAATTGAAAATGGTGCCCCGGAATTGCTTCATGTATAAAAAGATTGTCCATCCCCAACTTATTGAATTTAGTAGCGTCAACGATTGGAACATTAAAATAACCGGGTCTGCTACCGTCCGTTGTGCCTCTTTCATAATTGGCTGCCGACGTCGCCGCTTTAAATTTTTCAATTGCCTTCACCTCGAAGGCTGTTTTGGGAACAATATTGAATAATTTTTTCAGCTTCGGCTCTATGATGGGCAGGATGGCTCTGTAACTTTCCAATATTTCTTCGTCAGTGGTGAAAGGAAAAAAGGAGGGATCAGTCAGGGCATGATTGAAAAATGCAGTTCGGTCTCCCTGAAAGCCAATTTTTATCTTGAGGTCATCGATCTCTTTAGTAATCTGTTCCACCTCTCGAAGTCCCGTTTGGTAAATTTCATCCGGTGTTTGATTGGTAGTGGTGTTTACTCCAACAAAATATTCATACATTGCTTTTCCATTGGGCAAATCATTGTAGCCCGATGTGGTTCTGGATTTTGGCAAATAAACATTTTTTAAATAATCGGCCAGTTTTCGGTAAGTAGGGATTATTTTAGTGTTGATTGCCTTTTGATAGGCCAATCGTATCGCTTTCTTTTCTTTTGCAGAAAAGGAGCTTGGCATATTCCGAACGGGTTCATAAAAGATATTTTTGAGTGTATCTGGCGCAATTTGAGCTTCCAGCTGCGGAATCATTTTAATCACCAAGGCTTTGGGAAGTACCATTTTCATTGCAACGCCTTTGTTAAAATTAGCTATCGCAGTATCGGCCCATATCGTAAAACCATCAATTCGTTTGAGCCAGTTTTCATAATCTTTCGCTGTTTTAAATGGTTGAGAACTTTTTCCTGAACCAAGAGAAGGTAATGAACTGGGATAGCCCCTAAACTGGCTAAAGGGAATGTATTCAAGATGGAATGTTTCTCTTTCCAGGGCTTGCTTTATTTGGAGACTTACGATGTCGAAAGAAATTTTATCAAAAGAATTCAGCTTGTTTCTATCAAACGATGCTAACTGTTTTTGATACACGATGGTAAAGTCGTGTTGTTTTTTTAGGTAGGGTTCAGCGATATCGTTCGGAAATAAATCGTTGTACCTGTTGTCGCCTCTTTGTGTAGCTGTCAATGGGTTTAATAGCAAGCCTTCTTCGTAATAATTATCTAGAAATTTGCTGAATTTAGCATTGCTTGAGTTTTTTTGTGCCATTACAATTGTGCCGGTGAAAACAAAAAGCAGGACTGCTGTTTTTCTAAGAAGAGATTTTAATTTATTCATATTAAGGATTATTTAGAAAATGATTTAATACTACACGCTTGATTAGTCTTTCGATTAAATGGCTGTTATTAGGGTATTTATGTTAGTTTTTTTTTTCAATATGCTAATTTATGTTTTATTTTTTTAACTATTGCAATTATTTAGTTTGTCCTCAAAGCGCTATTATTTACAATACCATTTCCAGTTTGTACTTTAACTCAAAATAGTTTTGATTTACTTCTATTACTTTTATACCGGCTTCTTCAATAGCGGTTAATTCTTCTTTTTTTGATCCATCTGCATCAAAATAGAAGAGTATATTTTTATCACATTCTGTAAGTGTTTGTATTACTTTGTCTGCAAACATGTTTTTTACTTATAAAATTAGATGTGATCTAGCAATACTCTCTTTCATTTTATTCTCCACATTTGCGGCTTCAGCAAATTCGTACCATCTTTTCACAGCCTGATCAATTTGCTGGATGATAGTATTCGCCTTTTTTATATTCATTGATTTTGCTACTGTCAGTAAATCTTCTCTGGTAATATAGGTTCTCTTTCCATTAATACTTAAGTTATGCTGACTTACCCAATCACTATCAGGGCGATAGGCAAAACAAATATCATAAGCAGGAGAAAGTTCCCAATCACCCTCTTTCTTTAGTCGAAATGCAAAGTTTTTTGTATGGTCATCACAATTGCGTGCTATTACATTAAACACCATCCTTCTGTATAACTGTTCCGCTTGTGGATACGGTAGTTTTAATAAACGCATGGTTTGAAACAACTGTTCGTAACTAAAACTCGTTATTTGGTTAAAGTCATAGTGTTGCATTGCGCATAACGTTTGTATGTGGTGTTTTTGATCGCCATTTTCTCTGTCAAAACGTTTCGTCATGAAATGCGCTCTACCATTTTCTTCGTATAAACGGCATTCCATCATTTCAATTCCGGCTGCTCTTGCCATCAGATAATAGGCCATTTCAATTCTACCATAGCCAGTACTTGCACCAAACTGCACATCGCTTACCGTATCAAGTTTGATTAACCAATGTTCAAATCCTTTTGGGGCATTTGTTTGTCCGGATTTTACCTGTCCTGTTTTTTCGTTATAGGCAATAATGGCTTTTGGACGAGCACCACCAGCTGAGGTTCCAATTTTAAGGATGTTCATCATGGCTTCTTGCTCGTTTTGGTTTAGATTGGCTGTAAAACCTTCTCTTTTGTACAGCATTTTTTGAGAGATGGCTACCAAGCTATCCACTTCTATATCAAAAGCTCTTTTATTGACATTAAATTGGGAAGGTTCAAATTCAAGCGCACCCATACCACGGGTTCCTATAAAGCAAAGCATTTCAACAGGGTTCATACTGTTTTCCGGTCGACCATTTTGGGCCAGCCAACTGTTAATTAATTGGTTTCCATAATCATCTGGCAATACATCTGCCAGCAATCCAGGAAGTCCTTTAAATGTTTTAATTTCTTTTAATTCTGTGAAAGTAAAAATACGTCCACGAGCATTATTGGCAGGCATTTTTAATGGGGCTAAATCCCAGTTTTTCGCCAAGAATTTTGCCTCATATTCAAAACTAGCTACTCCCGTTTCTGTATTCCAAGCAACAGCTCCCACCGTTTCATTCCATATTTTAACAAATGCCGTTGTTATCATTACCAATCTGATTTTTTATTAGAATCATTGTCACTGTTTCTCGCTCGTTGTCTTTTTTGCTGATCTAGTTTAGCTAACTCTATAGGACTTATTTGTTCTTGTATCTTGAAAACCTCCATAATATAGAGAAGGTCTAATACTCTTAATACTTGTAGCAAGGTTGGGACTGTTATTGTTCCCCCTTTTTCTAGTAAGCTGAGTGTAGAACGGCTTATATTTGCGGCTCCGGCAACCTCTTCCTGCGTTTTGTTCTGCGATAAGCGATGGTGTTTAACAAAAGCACCGATGGTTTGTGCTAAAGCGTTATCGCTCATTGCTATCCAGTTCATGTATGATGTATCATTCATAAAGTAGTTATTTATGATTTAATGACTGATGTGTCATACAAATATAGCTAATTTTAACGAAAAACTCAATAAATAACTTTAAAAGACTATTTCATTAAGAATGTTTTGGTCTTCATCTTCATCTAAAATTTCCATCGGTACATATTCTTCACAAAAGGATTTAAATTTGTTTTCCGAATTTTTATCCCAGAAAATGATTCTTTCTTGATTTAAAAGGCCTAAAACTTTTTTACATACCTCTTGTTCAGTAATTACAATGATTAGCACCCCTGATGTGGAGAAAAAACAAAAACAGATCACTGTGGACATGCTAACTTTACCTGCATAAAAAGTTAAGAATAAAACCTTAATTTTAACCTATGAAACAAGTGCGTAAAATTTATGACCGAGCTTTTAAAGAGAAAGCCGTTCAATTGAGTTATGAGAGACATAACATCTCAGAACTGGCCAGAGAATTAGGAGTTACAGCTCCACAATTGTATAAATGGAGAAAAGAGTACGAAGAGTTTGGACAAGGAAGTTTTCCAGGTAATGGCAATTTAAAGCAAACGCCAGAACAGGAGCTAATTTCTGAGCTTGAAAGAAAACTCAAAGATGCTGAACTAGAGCGAGATATATTAAAAAAAGCAATTGGCATCTTTTCCAAAAACGGTCGATGATTTATGCTTTCATCAGAAACAATGAAAAGATATTTCCGATTGAAAAGATGTGTAAAGTATTGCAAGTTGGTCAAAGAAGTTATTATCAATGGAAAAGTCGGTCTGTTTCAGATAGAAAACAAAGAGTTGAGCTTGTTAAAGAAAAAATAACATCCATTTATTTTAATTCAAAACAAAGATATGGAAGTCCAAGAATGACTGCCGAGTTGGCTTCTTTAGGCAATAAATTATCAAGGATTACAGTTGCTAAATATATGAATCAACTGGGTTTACGAAGTAAATTAAGCAAGAAATTCAAGGTTACCACAAATTCTAAGCATAAGTATTTAATTGTACCCAATGTTTTAAATAGAGAATTTTCGGTTACAGAACCTTCAAAAGCTTGGGTATCGGACATTACTTATATTCGAGTAAAAGAAGGGTTTTTATATTTAACAACCGTTTTAGACCTCTATGACAGAAAAATTATAGGTTGGAGTCTAAGTAACGGGATGAGTGTAGAGGAAACTTCTTTGGCGGCTAGGAGAATGGCTATTAAAAACCGAAGCATTGAAAAAGGATTGGTATTTCATTCTGACCGAGGCATTCAATACGCCAGCAAGAAGTTTACTAATGTGATTGATTCCTATAAAATGATTACAAGGAGTATGAGTAGAAAAGGGAATTGTTGGGATAATGCAGTAGCTGAGAGCTTTTTTAAGACTTTGAAAACCGAACAAATTTATGGTAATAAACTTATATCAAAAGAGCAAATGGAACTCGATATATTTGAATTTATTGAAATCTGGTACAACAGAAAAAGAAGGCATTCCGCCTTAGATTACAAAACAATAGAAGAATTCTGGAAACAGAAAAATAATTTTAAAAATGTTGCTTAACTAATACTGCGGGTTTTATTTGCATATCCACTTCGATGCTAACAAACTCATTTACGTGTTTATTAAGCTCAGTTCTTATCTTTAGCATTAATCTCACACTTTGGCGATAACTCTTTCCTGTTATGCGTTGTATGTCTTTCGGGTAGATACACAATCTCTTGTTTTCGGTTCTCATACTCTATCTATAGCTTTGATTGGGCTTTGATATACAGTAAAGTACAGTTTGACCAAACTTTCGTGGAGTAAAATTAATCAAAAAAAGGATGCGTTTATTCCCGCAGAAACAAGCTACGGTATCTTTCTTCCAATAGGGTCTTGTATTTCTCCTTGTATTCCTCCGATAGGAATGAATTATTGATCCATTGGAAGGCGATGACCTTGTTTTTCTGGAAGCGTTTTGCGATTCCTTTTATTTGTTTTTCGTTAAGTCCGAGGTTGATGCCCAATCTTTCGAAATTCTCCCATTTGAGTTTTTTCTTTTTGCCTTCCAATGTTAGGGCCAGTTCTTCAGTGTCGTCCGGATTTATTATGGCCACGTTCAATAGATCATAGGCTGGAGCCAATGTCCAGATTTCGCAGGAATGGATCATCGAGAAGTTTTTCAAGTGCATATCATTGTTCCCGGTGAGGTAACTGAAAATGCCCAACTCCAGAAAATACAGTTTGTCTAGCAGGGTGTTGTCCGAATATTCATTTATGGCTTTGCCTACTTTTTCCATTGAGCTTTTGTATTTATCAAAAGCCTCCGTGATCTGGAACATATCGAGCATATGGATTTTCTCTCCCGAGTCTGTTCGGTCGATGCGTTTTGTAATATAGGATAGTTCGCCGGATTGCAATCTGATCAAGCTGGACTTTACGGTGTTAATTCCGAAAGCTTCGGCAATGCGCATCGTCAGGTGTTCGTTTTCGGGCATTTCCGGAAACTGGTCGGATGGTGGTTTGAAAATGTAATTTCCTCCCAAGGCTCCAACAACGGTTAGGCGCCCTTTGTTTCCGTCCTGCAGAGAGTCATTCACGATGGATAGGGATAGTTTTGGTTGTACACCTGGAACTGCCACACTCCGTTCCACCACGTTTTTAGCCAATTCTGCCATTTGTTTCAGTGAATGTTCGAATACTGGTGGTTGTCTGGTGCCGAAAAACTCTAGGCTGCACTGTTCGTGGAAATCACCAACACTTTTGTCCTCCAATGGTTTGTAGCAATATAGACACTTCTTACTCATTTTCGTTTGGTATTGGTTGAATACTAACCGCTCCGATGCAATTCTGGCAACAAGCCAAGAGCAAGCCCATTCGGTCGTTTGGATTTATTTTCCAGTTTTTAGATGCAATATCCAAAAGCCAGCCTTCTGGGATCAATCCTTCGAAAAAAGGAAATAATCGTTTGTCTGTATAGCTTTTTGACCTGACCGGCATCGTTAAGGTGATTCCTTCTTTGGGATGTTCCATTGCATAATTTTGGTCGTATTCGAAGATGTAGTCCCCGTCGTCCGTTTCCGTGAGGATGCCGGCCAGAAACTCTTTATAATATACGGCTGCTTTTCTCATATTATTTAGTATTCAATTTTGGATAATTCCCTTGCATTTACCGGTGCCAAGGTATGCCCAAACATTTTGAGCACTTGGTTTACTTTTTCGAGGTTGAGGTTTTCCTTTCCTTGTTCTATTTTTCGAATGACGGTAAGTGCTACTCCAGCGCGTTCCGCAAAGGCTTCCTGAGTGAGTTTTACTTCGTTTCTTTTCTCTTTTACAAAATCGGCTAGTGTGTTCATAATTATATGCTTTTGCATTGATTTTAAGCAAATATAGTAAATTATATGCAAAAGCATATAATCTGTTAAATAAAATGTATTTATATGTAAAAGCATATAAATATTGTTTGGTTCTATTTTCGATGCAGAGTGACATTTATGTTTATAAATGACATTTATACCACTGTAGGACATATGGAATATAGCTGTGTTCTAAATTATTTGTTTAAGTGTAATCTTTGTTTAGAAATCAATCGAAAGGTGTTGCAACAGGATGATGATTGAGGGAATTTGAAACAATTATTAATTTAAAATTTTAGAAATTATGGCAAGGCAAAAAGGCATAATTAAGTTGAAGGGTACTATTGGCGATATTACTTTTTACAAAACCAAAGATGGTCATTTAGCGCGCGAAAAAGGCGGCATTGATGCAAGCAGAATTGCGAGCGATCCTGCGTTCCAGAGAACGCGTGAGAATGGAGCCGAATTTGGAAGAGCTGGAAAGGCGGGTAAAACGTTACGAACTGCAATGCGAACTTTGCTCATTAATTCTGCTGATAGCAGAATGGTAAGCCGATTGACTCAATCTATGATTAAAGTCATTCAGGCGGATATGGTAAGTGAGCGTGGATTGCGAAATGTGATTGATGGTGAGGCAGAATTGCTTGCCGGTTTCGAATTCAACATTAGAGGAAAGCTGGGCACTGCTTTATTTGCTCCTTTTGTGGGGACGATTGACCGTGCTACGGGTGATATTATGGTTGATTTGTTGCCGTTTGTTCCTGCGAACATGATTGCGGCTGCTAGTGGAACTACTCATTTCAAAATCATATCAGCAGGTGCGGAAATTGATTTTGAAGCAGAAACCTTTGTAGTTACCACTTCAGAAACGGATATTCTACCTTGGGATTCGAATCAAACCGTTGCTATCAATCATGTCAATCCAGTAACTCCGGGCAGCACAAAACCATTGTTTTTGGCTTTAGGAATTGAATTTTATCAAGAGGTAAATGGAAGAATGTATCCATTGAAAAATGGATCTTTTAATCCATTGGCTTTGGTTCAGGTAAGCGGGCTTTAAGATGGTTTTAGTGTTGAAAAGGACGTATTTTCCCAAGGGAACGCAAGGAGTTTTGGAATGGAACGGCACTTTAGTTTGTTATACCATCGAATTGCCCTGGTTGGGAAACCAAAAGCGGATTTCTTGCATTCCCGAGGGAGAATATATCTTACAGAAGCGGTTTAGTCCAAAATTCAAATGGCACTTGCATTTGATGAATGTTCCGGGAAGAGATTTGATTTTAATCCATCCCGCCAATGACGCCAGAAAAGAGTTGATGGGCTGCATTGCTCCTGTATCTAAACACACTGGAATTGGAAAGGGCAGTAATTCCCGAAAAGCATTGGAAAAGTTGAAAGCTCTAGTTTATGCAGCTTTAGAACCTAAAGAAGAAATAAAAATTAGTATCCAGTCTAATCCTTCGACTCCGCTCAGGATGACAAGGAACAAAAAAAGTAAATAAATTATGAAAATAGTTGAAAGAATAAAAGCACCCACACCCAAGTTTTTTAAGGTTTTGAGAAGTATAGGTTTGGCTTTGTTGGCCATTAGTGGAACAATTGTGGCTGCACCTATTATTTTACCCGCAACAGTGGTCGCTGTTGCAGGTTATATGGCTGTGGCCGGTGGAGTGATTTCGGCAGTAAGTCAAATGACAGTAAGCCCCCTAATCCCCAAAGGGGGAACAAAGGAAGAAGAGGAGAACCAAAATAAATCGAGAGATGGAGACTAATTTATCCCTCCGAGCTGGAACTGCATCCGGAACATTTTTGAGCGTTTTGCCCAATATTCTTTCGGAAGATATTGCAAAAACAATTATCTTAGCGGTCGTGGGAGCCACTGCCAGTTTTATGGTTTCGCTCCTCTTAAAATGGTTGACAAAATCTAAAAATAAATAGCCCGGTTATGATTGGTAACCTTTTCCGGATTACCTAAGGAAGCCTAGTCGCAAGACCAGGCTTTTTTTAATTACAAAATAATATGGCTATGTAATTAATTATTATTTTTCTGTTGTTCGGTTATTCGATAAATTATTGGTCTACATTCATCTTTAATGTTGTTTAGGCTTATTGATGTATTAAGATAGTTTTTAAGCACAACAATATGATTTATTAATTTATCCTGTGAGGCATATTTGCTTAATTCGTTTCTCCAAAATTTTTCATTTCTCGCTATAATAAAACAATAATTATCATTTCTTGTTTCTATTACATATTTTAATAATTGTCCGGTAAATTCAACACTTTTTAGTTCTTTTAAAACTTTGTTTTCAAGAAATTTTGTAGATTGATAACCAATATATTGTACAATTGCAAATGCAGATAATTCAAAATTATTTTCTTTTCTAAATTGGTGTGTTTTATTAAACCAATATCGGTCTCCAATAAATCTTACTGCATCGTTAGGAATAAATTCTTTGCATTGCAATCGTAAGTTTTGAATGTGATAATCAGTAATTTGTTTTTTTGCGTCCTCATTTAATAAGCTATAAAGTTTGTGATTTACTTCTTCAACAAAACCCGGGTTTAATGTAAGAATTATAAACTTAGCATTGAATATATTTCCTTCAAAAGGGACGGGTAATATGTCCAAAATAAATTTATGTTCTTGCTTTCTGTTATTTGCCGAATTATATAAATCTATTGTTAGTTTATCTTCTTTACATATAAACTCTTTATTTTTAGAATAGTATTCATTCGATTCCATTGCTAAATCAGCAACAAAATCCCAAGGATTATTTAATATCTTTTTTTTAAAATCTTCGTAGCTACAATTATTCATTTTCAACTAATTTAATCCTCATCACACAATAGATCTCTTACTTTTTCTTGCCAAGTCGTAGGCGGAAAATAAGGTGATTTTTTTAATAATTTTTTAACTCCCTCTTTGTCTGATTGGGATTGTGCAAAACCATTACACAAACCTTGAATACTTACTTCTGTTGTTCCCATTGTTAAATTATAAAATAAACTACCAATAACATTTAGTTTAGTTGCCCAAGAGAGTGGAACACTATGATTGTCTAGTATGATAGCATAGATTCCAGACATTTCATTAACTCCAGCTTCACAACGACTTTCATTTAGTTCATTGCTACTATTTCGAGCTCGATTTGTGCCTCCTGTAGAAGGTATTGAAGGGTTGAGCACAATTTTAGCACTGACAGCATCTCCTGTGAATATTCGTGTTCCTTTGTCGTCTCGAAAGCCTGTATAGACACCTGCAAATATTACTCTGATAATAAATACATCAGGATTTCTTAAAAATTCAAGTTCTTCATAAAAACCTAAAATGTCAGGGTTGTGTTCAGCTTCATATTTTTTGTCAGTTGTAATTATATACATACAGTCGTCCACAAAGAAGAATAGTCCAAGACTAGTATATTCAAAATTTCTTTTGGTTGGGTCAATAAAACGAACCTTAACAGAATGGTTTTCAGTTTTTAGTATACCAGTAACAATATCTAAAAGGTGAGAATAACAAAATTCTTTTATGGATTTTAAATTTGTTAACTTGTCAAATTCATAATTATGAGGTTTATCCATAATTCTTTCAGTTAGTAATTTGTGACATTTTTTTGATTTTTTTCTATCAAATATACAATTATTTTCTACAGTAGCACGATAAAATGGATCTCCGTATTTCGTTTATGAGTATGATATTTTTATGCAATTGATCCTCTTTCTGTTCCAGCAATCTCAACGCCTGGACTTGTTTTTGATGCAGCTCGTGTTCCTGCATCATTTCATTGACTTTAAAATCAAAATCTTTCTTGAAATCGTTTATGCGTAAAAATGAAATTACGGACCCGATTAAAAATTGGTACCAGAAATTGGATTTCCAAAGGCTATAAGCAAGCCAGTAGACCGTTTCAGCATCCTTTTCGTCTGGACAGATGATTACGAAGCTGTTGGTAAAGGGTTCTTTTTGGGGATTACCAATGCGTTAATATTGTTTTTTTTGTATTGGTGAATTCCGCTACGCTCCATTTGCCACTATTCATTCCTTTGTTGAGGATAAAGATTTGGTTTCCCTTGTAGGCAGTGTCTTTTTGGTGGGTCTTGATGATGAAATTTGGCATAGTGTCGTTGGTTTAAAAAATTAAACATCATTTTTCGCAGTTTCATTTTCTTTTTGGATGCGAAGAATTATCATTACTCGAAAAGAAAAAAGAGAAAAAAAGAAAGCCATAAAAAGAGCAGCAATGACGAACGGGAACGGAGGAAGGAACGACCGACTGGAAGTGAGGAATGGATGCTAAATTTGCTGGTTTTTTTTCTCTTTCTTTTCGAGAAAATGCACTAAGGTTCTTGTTGAAGATTTTAACACCCCCAAGCACCGCAAGGAATGGAGCTAAAATGAAGCGATAGCGGAATTATAGCGGAATGAATGAGGAGCGCAGTGGCGGGGTTGCGGCAATCGAACAGCTACGCTAGACCGAGAACGGAACGAAGTTTACATAGTGTAGAGAAGGGATAGCAGCGTGAAACGGCGGGGAAAAAATATAAGTCAGCCTTTGGCGTTCCTTGATTTAGGGCAAAGCGACCTCATCAAAGCGACCTCATCAAAGTGATTTGTAAATCAACTAAGAGAGTTTCTTAAAAATATATTGAGGTAAGCGGCGCCAACCCCGAAGGCTGTGCGAAGGAGCAACCGCTGAAAAAATAAAGGGCGACAGACATAATACTGCTGGAATGCAGTGTAACGGAGCCTGCGGAGTGTAACGGAATGAAGCGGTATTGTGGATGTACTAGCCCTGCCGAACGCAGGAAGAGAACGTGTGAAGATGAGGAACGAACAGCGGAAAAAATAAGGTTGCCCATTTTTTGGCTGCCTTATTTTTTTGTGCTGTGAAGTGTCTGTGGAATGGAGGAAGGCACGACCGACTGGAACAGCCGAACGAAACAAAGAGAACGACCAAAGTGAGACCGCTTGTTTGCCCGTGATGTTTATAATGGAATGGTTTATTCTAAATATCCAATTTTTATCTGTTCTAATAGGACTAAATTATCTTCGATGGTGTTCTCATAAAATTCTACCATAATTTTTGCAATTTCAATATCCTTATTATTTGTACTGACTTCCAATAAATCCTTCAATCTATTGTGCAGTATTTCATTGCGTTTAGCAATTTTGTTAATCTCTCTTCCCATTACTCTAGCGGCGATTAAATGTAATTCGAAAGCATTGTCGCCAAAAAGGTCATTGTGGTTCTCAAAAATTTCCTCTGCGTACATATCGAAAAAATGTTTTAAGATATTACTCACATCTTTTATGTCATCCCTCCTGATTTCAGGTCGGTCTTGCCAAGCAACTAATTTTAAAATCACTATTCCGGGAAGTGTACAGAATTTGAATTTGTGTATTTCTTCCAGTTCAACTATTGGCAAACCCTCATCATAGATTTCTTTGAATCCGGGCATATTGAGACTTGTCAACCCACTACCTTCAATGGTAACCCCATCATTCTTGTCTTCAATTTCACCGAACGGAAGTAAATCTACTTGTATGAAACCTTTCCAAACCAAGACAAAAGCATTCCCCTTATATGGTGAAAAACCTTCCACTTCTATTAGGTACATTTTCAAATTATCATAGGTTCCTTTGTCATCAATAAAAACGGCAAAATCAATATCTCCCGTGATTCTACTAGGTGGAATATCATTAATGGCACTCATCCAAAGATCTCGAGCTACTGCACCAACCAAATAGAAGTCAATATCGAATTTGTTTAAACCTCTTTCTAATGCTGAAAGCATTTCAGAAAGTTGAGGTTGCTGGCGTAATTGTTTAAAATTTATTTTGTAGGTACTCATCGTATATTTTTTGAGCTGTTTCGGTGCATCTTCTATCTCCTTTATTTATTAAATCTGTATATGCTAATAATGGATGAACTACATTATTATTTACATCTTCATTTTCCCAGAACTTTTTAAAAATTTTTACATTTCCATTTATATCAGGAACTAGACGATAATTTTTCATTAAATCGCCTCTGGTTTCTGTTGTATAGATTGTCAATTCTTCAGGGCGTAAATAATTTGTAAATACATCACCTGCTGGTTCTCCTCCCCACCACGTTTTACCATTTTGTAGTTGCAACTTTTTCCAATTATAGAAATCATCTTCTTTTAGAAAACGAAATGTTCCAATTGTTAGTGTTGGTTTTAGGCGTTTTTCATATTCCATTATCCATTTTTCTAGCAGCTTCTTTTTATTCTCCAATTTATATTGCTCTTTGTTTAGCTGCAATAGGTATCCTTCCTGTTTCAAGCCTGTAAAGATGTTATTTACATTTCCAATTCCGGTATTGGTTTCTTCAGCAATTTGTCTGTAGGTATAATTAATCCAATCTTCGTTTATCAGGAATTGATATACCACTTTTAAACCTGTTTTTGTAAAGGCTCTATTCGTTGTTTTATCTTTGATTTCAATGGGATTATTAGCTTCTATCCATAAAAATATCCCTTTCTCTTTCAAGTAAATATTTCCATTCGCTTCTAAATAGGCAATATTTCTATTGCGGAGTTCATCTTTTATTTTAGGGAATATTCTTTGCGCCACCACAATAAACGGATGATATTCCTTGGCCAGTTCTTCTATTTTCTCGAGATGAATAGTTCTTATTTCGGTTTTTATATTCGTAAAAAGATGAATTGTCTGGTTCTCTATTTCTAGTTTTAGTTCCCCATCAATCCTGTCTTGACCTACCGCATCCTCCCATTTACCAATGATATTTGCTTTTGTTTGGATGTTATTTAATGCGTTGTGAATTATCTCTTGCGGGTTCATTGTTCACTTATTTTTAATGTTCACGGAAACGTGAACTGGTTTTATTTGTGAACAAAAGTAATATATTAACGTAAGAAAAGAACAAAATATCTTCAAAAAGAATAAAATATGTACCAATAACAACAAAATTTGAGGGATGCTTTGTTAGTTCACTTTGTTCGAGTGTAAAACTTCTTCAACTGGGTACACAAAAGTTAATGGGATGCTTGTGGACTAAACGAGGATTTTGTGCAGGTTAATGAGGTAATGACTATTTGGTGTTTTCTCCTGTAATAAGGAATGAGGTTCTGTATTAGCGGAATGGATATGCAAATAAAAACTGCACATTAAGTTAAGCTACATTTTTGTAATTAATTTGATTGTTAAATTCTTCAATAG